>CAVHJF010000005.1:0-77201 GCA_963636275.1 Acutalibacteraceae bacterium
CCTGTCCTCGGGTGTTTCTCTCCCTACGAACAAGGTAAATGTAATAATATATTTAACTTTGAAATCACAACAACACAATATAACTAGACATGCCGGATTTTTACGATTCAATGTATGAAAATGGGTTTGATGACCCTGAAGAGTATATGGACTATCTTGAAGCTAAGCGAGAGTTTCAAGAATATCAAGAAGATGTGTATTCTGAAGAGGAGGACCCCATAGAGAATGAGCCACGAGCGGACGCATTCTTTCGTTATGAATGGTCTCCCGATCATGACGAAAAAAATAAAGATTTCGTTGAATCTATAGTAAAAGAGGCAAAAGAGATAGCAGAGCTTTCTATAGAGAATGAGGTTATTCCAGATTCGTTGATTGACACTTTCTGCGGACATTTTGAGTATATATTGGTTGGTGGATATTAATTGATGACTGCCACAAATACTATGGTATCCTCGGATATGCCCTTGCTATTATTGGATTACAGAGGAGGGATTCTGTAACTTCAGTTGCAGCGGCATATAGTATAATTCGTGATTTGGCTATAAATCACTATGTTGACTCGCTACCTGCGCTCATCGTCTTAATATCAAAGCAGAGATTGGAGCCACAATTAGATGTGGCGAGACAGAGAGAAAATTACCATGAAGAAATCGAAATCTCTGCACCATATTTTTGGAGAAATATCGCTTATTATGCATTGTTTACATATTGTAAAGCACGTAACATCGACATCAATGACTTAGACGTTGACCACACTGAAAATGCTGGCCCCTCTCCGCATCCAATATATATAGACGAGTTAATACGATACAATGTTGTACATCGCAAAGACATTCGTATAGGAGATACAGAAGAGGACAAACTAAAAAATGGAGAAAAATGGATGTTCAGACGTTTTTTTAGCGCATTAGTAGAAACTCTTGACATGGCTCAAATAGGACAATACGATGAGGAACTATATCCACATGAAATTTATACTGAACGTGATTGGGAAAGAGATAATTGGGAACGTGATTACCGTAGATTCCATTGAAAATCAGGGTTAACTCTCAGTATCCCCTTTTAATTTCCGTCAGTAGATACGGACTCGGGAGAGTCCTTAGTTTCAGAGAGTTGCCGTCTCTTCTGGACGAACTAGGGTTCAGTAGTCAGGGGTCTGTTCTCAAAAGTGTTCTTCTGAGGGAGTTCTCTGGAGTATTGTAGCCGTCGGCTCCTACGGCATAGGGGTTGACTTCGGCACGGAGCGGCTTGTCGGGAAAGATGTGACTTGTGTTGGTGTCGGGGTCGCCATAGCGCAGTTGGAACTGCTTGTCGGAGAGTTCGCAGTCAACGTAGAGGACGTTTCTATAAATCAGAAGTTCATTTGCAGAAACTCTCGTAAGTGAATGTGCCGTATTCCTTCTATGCTTCCACCGCTAGTCCAGTCATCTAGACTGACTACATATTTGGGATAGTTGTTTTTAATTGCACTGAGGTTGCCGAACTCGCGTTTTTTTGTGGACTCGTCAGATAGAAGGTAGCAGGCTTGGACATAAATCATCTCATCGTCTTTGCGTGCTACGAAATCGACTTCTTTTCCCGAAGAATTCTGACCGGTAAAGACTTCATAATTGTTCTGTTTCAAATGAAGAAATATCGCGTTTTCGATCAGTTTGTGGATGTCGTTCAGTAGGTTGAAACCTAAATGACAGTTGCGCAATCCTAAATCTTCAAAGAAATACTTGTCTCCTATTTCAAAAGTCTGCAGACCATTCACATTAATCCTTCTTACCTTATGCAGAAGAAAAGCATTCTGGAGGGCTTTGAGATAATTAATTACCTGCAATGGAGAAATGTTAATCCTCTGTGATTTAAGATAGCGGCTTATATTGTTTGCCGAAAATAGATTGCCAACATTGTCGGCCGCATAGGCTGCCAGCGTCTCAAGAAAATCAACATTGCGTATACCCTCACGCTTGATGACATCTTTCAGAATAATCGTAGAATAGACATTCTTCAGGTATTCAAAAGCAACATCACGCTTGAGCGGCAAGTTGTGCAAATACGGAAGCCCTCCGAAAGTCAGATAATTACGGAGGCTTTCAGTCGTGTCTGAAAGCGAGTGGAAAGAGAGGAACTCGGTATATGAGAGGCTGTGTATATGGAATTCTACATACCTTCCTGAAAGATAAGTGGAAAGCTCTCCGGAGAGCATTGTCGCGTTACTGCCGGTTATGAATATGTCGCACGCGTCCTGTGCCTGAAGGCTGCGCAATGTATGTTCGAACCCTTGTATGTCTTGAATTTCATCGATAAATAGATAATTCGGTACACCCTGTTTAATATGATCTGATACATACTTTGACAAATCCTCATTTGTGCGGATAGACAGAAATTCATCAAACTCTTTGTTTATGAATATGGTGTTGCTTTCCGGCATAGTCTTGTCAATATACTCTTGTATCTGTTTGAGGATGCAGCTTTTCCCCACTCGGCGTTGCCCTGTCAGTACTTTTATTATGTTCTTTCCAATAAACGGGATAATTGCGTCTGTATATGCAGGGCGGTAGATAATGTCTGCCATTTTTTAAATCGTGTTTAAAACTTCTGGTAAAGATAATCATTTTGTTAATCATAACAAATAAAATCAAAAAAATATAGCTTCATCCCAGACACTGACAAGCGCCAAGACTTTCTGGCCGGCAACTTCTTCTTCAGTTCTTCGATGGGAGGAAGTTGCTACAAATCAGAAGTCCTTGATCGGCAAGATAACGCTTCTGGATTGTCGCCCTCTCACCAATGGTGGAGGTTAGGTTCGGAATGGAGAAGAAAAGGCAGGCATCCTGCCAACGCGGGAGAACAATGCTAAGATGAAAATAATTGAAAGTATACTTTCAGATAGTGGGCTTGATGTCAATTGTTGTTATGGCTGATAAAGTTGTGTAAAAGAAGAATATTGCTCATCTTTGCGCCCGGATTATCGGAGTGTTAAGAAATGATAACTACTGAAGCAATGTTCCTGGTGGGGTTTGTGATATTCATCGCGGCCATACTCGTGTTGGATATGCTGGTCATCGACCGCAAGGCGCATATCGTATCGATTAAAGAATCCTGTGCCTGGACGTGCGTATGGATAATTCTTGCCTTCATTTTCGCCGGATTCCTGTATTTTCACGGCGATATGGTGCACGGCATCCATAATTACGAGGATCTTGTGGCAGTATCATCACGCTATGCTGCGCATCTTAAACTCGATCCCAATGATTTTGAGGCCGGACTTCAGCAGTATCGTCAGTATATGACGATTTCGTATATCTCCGGTTACCTGATAGAGAAGACGTTGTCTGTGGATAACCTATTCGTGATGATGATGATATTCGCATCGTTCGGAATCGACAAGAAGGACTATCAGCACGCACTCAACTGGGGCATTCTCGGCGCAATCGTTCTGCGCTTCGTTTTCATATTCGCGGGCGCCGCTCTTATCAGCCGTTTCGACTGGATACTTCTTGTGTTCGGCGCATTTCTGCTATACAGCGGTGTGAAAATGTTCGTTGACCGCAACAAAGAGGAGACAATGAATACTCTTGATCATCCGGTGGTTAAGTTTCTCAACAAATATTTCCGTTTGAGCCCTCTGGTCATTACGGTGATATTCATAGAGTTCTGCGACCTGATATTCGCTTTTGACAGTATCCCGGCAGTGTTCTCCGTGACTCTTGACCCATACGTGGTGTTCTTCTCCAATATCTTCGCCATCCTCGGCCTGCGGGCATTGTTCTTCCTCCTGTCCGCCATTGCCGACAAATTCCGTTATCTGAAAGTCGGAGTCAGCGTGCTGCTTGTATTCATCGGTGTCAAGATGCTCATCCACAATTATTTCGCAATCGATGCAGTCGCTTCCCTCATATTCATCCTTTCCGTCCTTCTCGTAAGCGTCTGCGCCTCAATCTTCATCCCTGAGCGGAAATAAAACGGGAACTCGCAAGACGCTAGTTGTCCGGACTAAACGGATTGTGTCATAGGCTCGCAGCCTTGCGGAACGGAGTCTCTCCGAGGCCCGCTGTCTGAGAGGCCAAGAGTACCAAGTATAATATGAAAGAAGGTGACTAATCAGTCTTTCGACTATTTAGTCACCCTCTTGTTATTGCTTTCCTAAATTATGCGAGCCGCATTATTCTGCGAGACGGGCCTTGATGGCTTTGGTCTGCTCTTCATAACCAGGTTTCTCGAGAAGTGCGAACATATTCTTCTTGTATGCCTCGACACCCGGCTGGTTGAACGGATTCACTCCGAGAACGTAAGCGCTTATTCCGCAGGCGAATTCGAAGAAATAGAACAGTGAACCGAGAGTTTTCTCGTTGATGTTCTCGATGGAAACCTCAAGCTGAGGAACGCCGCCGTCGATGTGGGCGAGTTTTGTTCCGAGCTGAGCCATAGCATTGCAATGCTCAACGTGTTTGCCTGCAAGGTAATTGAGCTGGTCGAGATTCTGCTCGTCGCTGCCGATTACCACGCTTCTGTTGCTCTTCTCAACTGTTACGACAGTCTCGAACATTACTCTTGCACCGTCCTGAACGAACTGGCCGAGAGAGTGGAGGTCTGTAGTGTAAACCACTGAAGCAGGGAAGATACCTTTGAGATCTTTTCCTTCAGACTCGCCGTAGAGCTGTTTCCACCATTCTCCGAGATACTGGAACTTAGGAGTGAAAGAAACCAGGACCTCAACAGCCTTTCCATATACAGAGTGGAGGCAGTTACGCATTGCAGCATACTCCACAGCTGCGTTGTCAGCTGATTTGACAGCAAGCTTCTTCTCTTCCTCGATGGCGCCGGCAAGCAGTGCACGGATATCGAAGCCTGCGAGAGCGATAGGGAGGAGCCCTACCGGAGTGAGAACTGAGAAACGTCCGCCGACATTATCAGGAACAACGAATGTCCTGTAACCTTCCTGTGTAGAGAGAGTCTTGAGCGCACCTTTGTGAGCATCTGTAACTGCCACGATACGTGTTGCGGCTTCTTCGCGTCCGTAAGTATCCTCAATATGCTGTTTTACGATTCTGAAAGCAACTGCAGGCTCAGTGGTTGTACCTGATTTTGAGATGACAACGCAAGCCACATTCTTTACTTTCATAAGGTCGATAAGCTCGGCTACATATTCTTCTGAAAGATTGTTTCCTGCAAATACAACATCAGGAGCGCCTTCCTTGCCCAATTCCTTGGCGAAACTATGTGACAAAGACTCGATTGCGCATTTTGCTCCGAGATAAGAACCTCCGATACCGATTACTACAACGAGATCAACATTCTTTGCTTTCCAGTCGTCGCGGATATCTTCGCAAGCCTTGATCAGGGATTCCGGTGTCTGAGAAGGAAGATGTTTCCAGCCCAGGAAATCATTTCCGGCACCATTTTCAGCCTCGAGTACATCGAAAGCGTTGAGAGCTTTCTCTACATAAGCATTGTACTCGGCTTCTTTAACAAAGGAGGAACAACCTCCAACATTAACTTTTACCATTGTCTTGTTATTTAAGTTCATTTTTATGATTCATTCCAATGTCCGGAGGCTATATATGCGCCTGGCCGGGCCTCCGAATCCATTGCGTCGCCGCTGCTTTTATGAAACGCCGACGCTCATTCGGACAACTCGCAAATATAATGTATTTTGTCGAATAACAGCCTTATGAAATTTTGATTTTGCGGGCGGTATTGTTTAACTTTGTGCTGAATGAAACTGTGCTTCTTTCGATTTGAAAGCGGAAGCGTGGCGGTAACTACGTGACCGATGCCACAGATGAAAACAGCCGAATGACTGCATAAATAATGAAAACAATTATAAACTGATACTAAAAAACAAAACAAAGTATGAAACGAAATTTACTCGGCATCGTGCTGACTGTGCTCTGCGCCGCATTGCCGTTGACAATCAACGCCCAGGAGAACGGCACGATAAAAATTGCCGCTCACCGCGGCTTCTGGAAGTGCGAGGCGACTCAATTTGCCGAGAACTCGCTCGCATCCCTGAAAACCGCTCAAGATAATGACTTGTGGGGAAGCGAGTTCGATGTGCACATCACGTCCGATGACGAGATAGTAGTGCATCACGACAGACATATCGAAGGAACTGACATTCAGACAAGTACCTATGAATCGCTCAAAAAGTTCAAACTTGCGAACGGGGAGTCATTGCCAACTCTTGACGAATATCTGGCTCTGGCTTCAGGATGCGCCACGACTGTTCTTGTGCTTGAATTCAAGTCTCAGTACAATGCGGAGCGCGAGAACAAGATGGTAGATCTGTCTTTCAAGAAGCTGAAAGAACACGGTCTGTATGACCCGTCCAGGGTTATGTTCATTTCTTTCAGCCTCAATGTCTGCAAGAAGATTGCAAAAGATGCCCCGGAATTCACGAACCAGTATCTGAGCGGAAATATCGCTCCGTCTGATTTGTTCAAGGATGGGATCAACGGTATTGACTATCAATATGATGTGCTTCGGGGACATCCTGAATGGGTGAAGCAGGCGCACGAACTTGGAATGAGCGTCAATGCTTGGACAGTCAACAAAGAGAAAGATATCAGGGATATGATTGACTTGGGCGTTGACTGCATTACGACCAACGAACCTCTCCTTGTGCGCAGTATGCTGGGGCTCAAGGAATTAAGGCTTGGAAGGCCGGAGGAGGACAATCCTAAGGCTAACCCTGAAGCGGAAGTCGTGTTCGGCAAGGCGCGTTTTACTGTTCTCGGAAGCCGTCTCGTGAGAATGGAGTGGGCCGAAGACGGAAAATTTGAGGACAGGGCAACGCTCGGTGTTGTCAACAGGAATCTCCCTGTCCCAGCCTTTACGGCTAAACGTTCCGGTAAGAAACTGACTATCAAGACATCGGACCTTACCCTCACATATACCGGAAACGAGAAATTCAACGAGAATAATCTTCAGGTATCGTTTATGATGGCGGACAAGTCATCCAAGAACGGCAAGAAGAAAGTCGTATGGCATCCGGGAATGGATGACAGCGGAAACTTGTTGGGAACGACAAGAACGCTTGACGGATGCGACGGCGTAAAGACTAAGGAGCCTTACGACAAAGGAGTAGTCTCAACTGACGGCTGGGCAATCGTAGACGAGTCTGACAGACAAGTGTTTGTCCCGGAAGATACCGATTGGAAAAATTGGGTGTCAAACAGGGATTCATCAGACAGGAAGGACCTGTATATGTTCGCTTATGGTCACGATTACAAGTCTGCAGTCTCTGATTTTGTGAAGATTGGCGGCAGGATTCCTCTGCCTCCGAAATATGCTTTCGGTTATTGGTGGTGCCGTTTCTGGCAATATTCTGATTTTGAGTTCGTCGGACTTGGAAAGCAGATACGTTCTTTGAGTATTCCTATTGACGTAATGGTGCTGGATATGGACTGGCACGAGACCTGGACACTCCGCAAAAAGAACGCGCCTAAGGATGAGTTCGGGCAGCGTATCGGTTGGACAGGCTATACCTGGCAGAAAAAACTGTTCCCTAATCCTGCGAACTGTCTTCAGGACTTGCATAATCTCGGGCTGAAAACTACATTGAACCTGCACCCTGCATCCGGTATCCAGCCGTATGAGGAACCGTACGATAGATTTGTAAAGGATTATCTGTCAAGAACTTCTGATTATGACGGGCCGAAGGGATATGTGAATGTAGATGGAAGCAAGGCTCCCGTGCCGTTCCGAATCGATGACGAAAACTGGGCGAACGCTTATTTCAATTCGGTGATCCGTCCTTTTGAAAAACAGGGAGTTGACTTCTGGTGGCTTGACTGGCAGCAATGGAAATTCAGCAAATACACCAAGGACCTGAATAATACTTTCTGGCTCAATTATACGTTCTTCAACGATATGGTGCGCCAGTCCGAAAGCCAGGGAATATATGCCCGCCGTCCGATGATTTATCACCGTTGGGGCGGACTTGGCAGCCACAGATATCAGATAGGATTTTCCGGTGACACTTATGCGTCCTGGCAGCTTCTGGGCTATCTGCCATACTTTACCTCGACAGCATCCAATGTAGGATACGGCTATTGGGGACACGATATCGGCGGACATCAGCAGCCGAAAGGGATTACCGAGACTGATCCGGAGCTATATACAAGATGGCTTCAGTCCGGCGTGTTCACACCTATATATAAGACGCATTCGACCAAGGATTTGACGATGGAGAAGCGCTTCTGGGTGTTCCCTGATTATTTCGACGCGATGAGAGATGCTGTCAGACTCAGATATGACCTGTCTCCATACATCTACAATGCGGCAAGACAGACTTATGATACCGGCATATCTATGTGTCGTCCAATGTACTATGACTACGCGGAAGATGCGCGGGCATACGAATACAAGGAGCAGTATATGTTCGGTGATGACATTCTCGCCACTACGATAAGTTCACCTGTGGACAAGGCGACCGGTCTCGCACGTCGCGGAATGTGGTTCCCTGAAGGCAATGACTGGTACGATGTCGCTACAGGAACATTGATCAAGGGCGGTCAGGTTGACACTCTTTCATATACGGTCAATGAGAATCCTTATTATATCAAGGCGGGCGCTGTCATTCCGATGGCTTCCAGCCGTATAAATTCTCTTCAGGAAAAGAGCAATGTCCTCAAACTTTATGTGACTCCGGGCGATGGTGTGTCCGAGCTGTCTGTCTATGAGGATGACGGAGAAACCCAGGCTTACAAGTCGGAATATGCGACTACGGCCGTGAGGAAGGAGGCTGATGCGAACCGCGTAAAGGTTACCGTAAGCGCAAGGCAGGGGAGTTATGCCGGAATGGACCCGAACAGGACATTGGAGTTTGCGTTCGCCGGTGTGTTCGCGCCTGAAAAAGTGTATGTGAACGGCGTTGAGGTTCCGTATTCAAGGTTTGCCGCTCACGACGCCGAGAACAAAGTTTCCGAGGCTGAGTGGGGATATGTCGGTGCAGACCTGACTGCTGTGGTTTATCTTCCTGAAAGTTCTGCCGGTGAAGAAGTTACGGTGGAATGTGTGTTCAGTGATTATGCCGCTGCCAACAGAGAATTGTTGAACGGCAAGAAGGCGTTGATGCACAGGATGATGGACTTCACTCCTGAAATGAAACTCCTTTTCGGCAAGTATGTGGATGCTTACAGGATGCTTCCGGATTCATTCCTGGCTCTGGCTCAGTGCTCAAGCTTCATCAGCGAAGATCCTCAGAATACCGGCAAGTATCTCGAGAATATAGATGTCAAGTCTATGTTGGACGAGTTTGACTCGATGAATGAGATACCTGCCGAATTCAAGACTCGCCTGAGAGCTTTGGTCGAGACAAGATAGTCGCATTGCAGGAGATAATAGATAGGGGACGAGTTGGAGATTGTAGTTGGAGACCCTGTTTGAGTAAATGGTGAGACTATGCTCGGAGACCCTGCCTGAGCAGGCTGTTTGGTGGCCCTTTAACCGGATAAAATTCAAACAGTTTCTTGCCGCCAATCGTTTGGAAACTCGGAAAATTTCTCTATCTTTGCACCCGCTTTGAAAAGCGCGTTATCGCACAGTGCGGTATCGGGATTGATTTATTAACAAAATTTTTTGCGAAATGGCTGAGTATTTAGAAGCTGAAAAGAAGCAGGAGATTTTCGCGAAGTACGGAAAGTCTAATACAGACACCGGCTCTCCAGAGAGTCAAGTTGCTCTATTTTCCTACCGTATCAATCACCTCACAGAGCACGTTAAGAAGAACAAGAAAGACGTGGTTACCCGTCGTTCTCTTCTCCGTCTCGTAGGTAAAAGACGTCAGTTGCTGGATTACCTCCAGAGAGTTGACATCGAGAGATACAGAAGCATCATCAAGGAGCTTGGTCTCCGTCGATAACCGATAGGAAATGGAAAGACCGGAGCCAAGCTTGTGGTTCCGGTCTTTTTAGTCCTTTGCTATTAAAACGAATATAGCATTCCCAGACTGCAAAATAACGTGACCTGCGGCAGGATGGGAGACGATATATGAAATTGAAAAGAAACTTACTTCCATTGGGGAAGGCAGGTCATTGAAACACTAATGAATATCATCAACAAGAAAATCGAATTATCCGATGGCAGGGTAATCGAGATCGAGACCGGCAAGCTTGCAAAACAGGCAGACGGTTCAGCAGTTGTCAAGATGGGAGGCACAATGCTCCTCGCAACTGTCACTTGCGCAAAAGAGGTCAAGGAAGGCACTGATTTTATGCCTTTGCAGGTTGACTACAAAGAAAAATTCTATTCTGCAGGTAGATTCCCCGGCGGATTTATGAAGCGTGAAGGAAAGGCTTCAGACTACGAGATTCTCATCTCACGTCTTGTGGACCGCGCTCTCAGACCGCTCTTCCCTGAGGATTTCCACCTCGAGGTTTTCGTCAATGTAAACCTTATTTCCGCTGATGCGGACACTCAGCCTGATGCTCTCGCAGGTCTTGCGGCTTCTGCTGCACTCGCTTGCAGTGATATTCCGTTTGAAGGCCCGATTTCAGAAGTTCGTGTCGCAAGAATCAACGGTGAATTCCGTATCAACCCTTCTTTCAGCGAAATGAAGGACAGCGACCTCGAACTTATGGTTGCCGCTACCTACGACAACATTATGATGGTCGAGGGTGAGATGAATGAAGTAAGCGAAACAGATATGCTCGAGGCTATCAAATTCGCTCACGAGGCAATCAAGAAGCAGTGCCTTGTACAGGTTGAACTGAACAAGGAGCTCGGAAAAGACGTCAAGAGGGATTATCCGCACGATGAGGAGGATGAGGATCTCAAGAAAGCCGTTCACGAGTTCTGCTACGACAAGTGCTACGCTTTGGCTAAATCCGCAAAACCTAAGCAGGAAAGGGCTGACGGTTTCGATCAGATCAAGGCTGATTTCCTCGCTACATTGTCAGAGGAAGACCAGGAGGCAAAGGCTGCAATGGTTGCCAGATATTACAACAACGAGGAGAAGGCCGCAATGAGAAATATGATTCTCGATGAAGGCATCCGTCTCGACGGACGTAAGACCGCAGAGGTCCGTCCTATCTGGTGCGAAGTCGGCTATCTCCCTTGCGCACACGGTTCCGCTATCTTCACCCGTGGTGAGACTCAGTCTCTTGCGAGCGTTACACTCGGAACTAAACTCGATATGAAAGAAATGGACGAGGTGCTCGTTCGCGAAACTCAGCAGTTCGTTCTCCATTATAATTTCCCTCCGTTCGCTACAGGCGAGGCTAAGGCTCAGAGAGGCGTAGGCCGTCGTGAGATCGGACACGGAAATCTTGCAATGCGTGCATTGAAGGCAGTAGTTCCTCTTGCTCCTGAAAATCCTTATGCTGTCCGCGTGGTTTCAGATATCCTTGAGTCAAACGGCTCATCATCAATGGCTTCTGTCTGCGGTGGATGTCTCGCTCTTATGGACGCGGGTGTCAAGATCAAGAAACCTGTAGCAGGTGTTGCAATGGGTCTTATCACCGATAAGGACAGACCTAACGAAAGATATGCAATCCTTACCGATATTCTCGGTGATGAGGACCACCTCGGAGATATGGACTTCAAGGTTACCGGTACTAAAGACGGTATCACAGCTACCCAGATGGATATCAAGGTTGATGGTCTTTCTTATGAGGTGCTTGCAAAAGCTTTGGAACAGGCCCGTCAGGGACGTCTCCACATTATGGGCGAGATGATGAAATGCATCAGCGAGCCTCGTGCTGACTACAAACCGTTTGTTCCTAGAATCAAACAGATTATCATTGACGCTGACTTTATCGGTGCTGTAATCGGAAAGGGCGGTGAGACAATCCAGAAGATTCAGAAAGAGACAGGCACTACAATCACCATTACAGAGGATACAGAGAACCACAAGGGAGTTGTCGATATCTTCAGTTCTGACAAGGATTCTCTCGAGAAGGCTCTCAAATGGATTGAAGGCATCTGCGCAGTACCTGAGGTAGGCGCTACATATCACGGAAAAGTTGTTTCCATCCTTGATTTCGGTGCGTTCGTAGAGATTCTTCCTGGCAAGGAAGGCTTGCTCCACGTTTCTGAGATTGCCTGGACAAAGACAGAGAATGTGGCTGACGTGCTCAAGGTAGGTGATGAGGTTGATGTCAAGCTTCTTGAAGTTGACGAGAAGACCGGCAAGATGAGACTTTCTATGCGTGCTCTTACCGAGAAGCCGGAAGGTTATGTTGAGCCAGAGCGCAGACCGAGAGGCCCACGCGATGACCGCAGAGGTGACCGCCGTGACGACCGCAGAGGTCCACGTGATGACAGAAGAGGTCCACGCGACGATCGCAGAGGCCCTCGTGATGACAGAAGGGGATTCCGTGATGACCACAGAGGTCCGAGAAAGCCGTTCGGTCAGAAATTCTCTGACGAGAACGCAGAAGGAGCAGAGAACTTCAACAGCAATGAGAACTACGATGCTCCAGACTTCACTTCAGAAAACAGCAACGAAGAGATTTTCTAGTTAATCTCTTATAATAGATACGAATAGAGTGCAACACAGGTTGAATCCTGTAGTTGCACTCTATTTATGTTTGTACAAGGAAGGTAACTTAAGAATAGTAGGGATTGTGGAAGATTCAGCCAGATCGTGGCCGGGCATCTTTTCGCCGGTCATCTTTTCGCCGGTCATCTTTCGCCGGTCATCTTTCGCGGAAACAAATCCGTAACATTATTGACAGATTGGTTAAAAGAGGAATGCTGACGTATGAGGGAGATGGCAAGTCGCGTTCATATTCGCTCAGTAGAAGGTATGAGGATGAAATGGCTTTGATCAATAAGGCCGTGGAGATAGGATTGAACGAAATTAGAAAGATATCAAAGGGCCGGAAAAAGGGCTGAAAAATCCGGAATTTAACCCTATAATTTGAGCTAATGGCTTATCTGACAAATTGTTATAAAGGGCCAGAAATATTTATCGTAGCTTTGATGTCTCCCCAGAAAACCAAAGCCCAGTCACCGGGGGTCGCCATCTCTGGCGGTTATCCCAAGTGACGGGGCGATGAAGGGCGGAACGAATTATTACCTTCGCACCGCGTAAAGGCTTAAGCCCGAAGTGAGTGCTCGACAACGAAGGGCCTGCACTGCGCCTCGCATACCCCTGCGGCAAAATTTCGCCGCAGGCGGGAATCAAAAGAAGAAGTTTACATTTTTAGGGAAGGCTACACGGGGACGCGCCGTTGAGCGGGCGATGTGGTTTCTACACCTAGTTCTATGGCCAATCTTCAAGCCACTGTTTATTCCACTATGCGGACAATAAGTTTTCTGCGGATGTCGTCTGACGATGCACCTACGGAAATCAGGAAGTCGCCAGGTTCTACGACGTAGTTCATATTTCTGTCGTACAGCGCGAAATCTGACTTGCGCAAAGTGAATGTCACACTTGATGTTTCTCCAGACTTGATACTAATCCTGTTGAAGGCCTTGAGCTGTTTCTGCGGACGGCTTACTGATGCGACGAGGTCAGTTACGTACAACTGCACAACCTCGTCTCCGTCAACTACTCCCACATTAGACACCGGAACCGTTATACTCAAGAGTTTGTCAGTCATAGACTTGCGGGCGAGCGACACTATCAATGTATCGCAAATAGCGTCAGCAGCATCAACACACGCGGAAGTTTGTCCAGTCGCATTTTCAACAACGGTTTTCCCGGAAGCAGCCTTATTGGACTGGACTGAGCCCGTGTCCAAAGAAGACAAAGCGGATTTGTCGCAAGATGAACCATTAGCCGATTCTGTGGCAGAACAAGACGGAGCTAACTTCCCGCAGGAAGATTTGGCTTCTGCGGTAGCGAGCCCGGTACTCAACTTGCCGTAGCAGAACTTGGTATAACTCAAGCCATAACCGAACGCGTAAAGCGGAGCGGACGGCATTTCCACATAATCGTGACCTGCAGGGAACTTCTTGTTATAGTAAACAGGCAACTGCCCAACCTCCCGCGGCACAGACACCGGCAAGCGGCCTGCCGGAGCATAATCCCCGAAAAGCACATCCGCGAGTGCATTTCCGCCTTCCTGGCCGGGGTACCACATTGTCAGCAAAGCATTTGCATTCTCCTTCGCCCAACGCTTGTCCAACGGACGGCCTTCCACATACACTACGACCATAGGTTTTCCGACGGATTTCACTGCAGAGAGCAGTTCCTGCTGGCGTCCGAGCAACACCAAGGATGCACGGTCAAAGCCCTCACCGGACTCCATATCGCTCACTGATTTCGAGTCAACGACTGCCGCACCAGTGTCTATATACTTGGTCTTAAAGTCTCTGGCACTTGAGCCGCCCACTACGACAACAGACACGTCAGCCGCCCTTGCCGCACGCACAGCCGCCTGAATATCAGCGGAATTCATATCCCTGACAGCGCAACCTTTCGCATAAATGACATTGGACTCCCCTATCTTCGACTTGATTCCGTCAAGCATCGTCTTGACATTGGACCTGTCCTGAGGAGCCGTATAGTCTCCAAGCTGATTATACATATTGTCCGCATCAGGCCCGATGACTGCAACCTTGGCCGATTTCCGCAAAGGAAGCACACCGTCATTTTCCAGCAGCACAATGCTCTCACGGGCAACATTTCTTGCCAACTCGATATGTTCCGGAGTCCGGACAGCAGACGAGACTGCTTCTTCGTCCACATAAGGATGATCGAAGAGACAGAACTTGAACTTATACAGAAGCACGTTACGCACTGCATCATCCAGCACTTTCTCTGAAATCCTGCCAGACCTGACAGATTCGGCAAGCTGCGAATAGCAGTTTGCGCCAAGGTCCACGTCAATGCCGGCATTCAGCGCCTGTTCTCCGGCTTCCTGTTTGGTCGCAGCAACGTGATGACTTCCCGCCAATCCGTCAATACTTTCCAAATCGGATACGACAAATCCCTGAAAGCCCCATTCGTCACGCAGAATATCTCTGAAAAGATGCGAATTGGAAGTGCTTGGAATTCCGTCGAGGGAGTTATACGAGGTCATCACGGACAATGCGCCTTCATCTATGGCAGCTTTGAACGGTGGCAGGAAATTCTCCCGTAATTCACGCTCCCCCACAAAGGATGGATTGCCGTTGTGCCCGCCTTCAGGAATTCCGTATGCGACAAAATGTTTCAAAGTCGAGGCAATTCCCTTGTCATATCCGTTGTGCTTCGGACTAGTACCCCGTACCATCGCCGAAGCCATTTCCGAACTCAGAAAGACGTCCTCGCCATAAGTTTCCTCAACCCTGGACCATCTGAGTTCCCTTGCGAGGTCGATTACCGGGCCGTAACCGATATGACCGCCCTGCGCCCGAAGTTCCTGCGCTATGACATGCCCCACTTGAGTGATAAGCGTTGTGTCCCAAGTGGATGCCAAACCTATGCTGGTCG
Organism: Acutalibacteraceae bacterium; assembly: GCA_963636275.1. Taxonomy (GTDB): domain Bacteria; phylum Bacteroidota; class Bacteroidia; order Bacteroidales; family UBA932; genus Cryptobacteroides. The sequence goes on from CAVHJF010000005.1 coordinate 15,359, forward strand.
GGAAAACCGTAGTACCGATTGCCATATGGCCGTGAGGGGCCTCCTCCGCCAGAATCACAGGAATCCCGAGACGGCTTTGTTCTATAGCATAGCGCTGCATCTTGTTATACAACTTTGCAGCGAGATGCGGAGCAAGTCCGTTCTCCAGAGTTTTGCGCGTCCACGGGTCAGCCCTGAATACGCCCCACATCATTCCACCGTGACGGTTGTCTATGAAATCTTTATATTTTTCGGAGATATCGACTGAGTCTGAATTGAACTTCTCGTACATTGGCCAGCCCAACGGGCAGATTACTTGACCGATCTTCTCTTCCAGTGTCATCTGCTTGAGCAAAGCCTCTGTCCGCACTTCTGCGCTCAATGACGGATCTTTATAATCCGGTGAAGAACATGCCACGGCAGATGACAATCCGGCCAGGAGCGCAACATTGCGCAGGGTCCTATTAATTTTCATATTCAAACTCATCATTGAAAATTTAGTCACTAAATTTCTAATTTATTCTGTTTCAATACCTCCAAGTTTCGAGGGAACGTTTTTCAAAACTCCTCTCGAGTGTTCTCCTCTGAATTCTCCGGCTTGCGACTCGAGCAAACTCTCGCTCCGCTGGAGCGAACCGAAGTTTTATTGGAGACCGTATTCCCCAAACCCCTTGGGTCGCTGCGCTCCGAACTCTGCATTTTGTCCACGAAAACCCCTGTTTTTCCGGACAAACGTTGTCGTTTTTGCATTTTGTCCACGAAAAGTGCCGTTTTTCCGGACAAAAGTTATTGTTTTTTGTCCACCAAAAGTGTTTTTAAAAACCCCTTGGGTCGCTACGCACCGAACAGTTGCTTCACTAATATTGCTTCACGCCAAAAGATTCGCTCAGAAAGTTAGCAAATTCCAAAAGTTCGCGTTTAGCCGAATTAGGTCTCTATATTCCGAATATATGTATGCTTCCGAAATAAGCGTTTTGTAAGACAATTATTTCGTCCAAAGTTTTGACATTTCTTCTAGGCTTTTTCCTTTAGTCTCCGGGACCCATTTCAGCACGAAAACAGCTGAGAGCAAAGACATTACAGCATAGATTGCGTATGTTCCGCCAACGCTCCATTCGCTGAGAGACGGGAAAGTCGAAGATACAAGGAAATTGGAAATCCACTGCGCCGCAACTGCGATTGCGACTGCCTGCGACCTGATAGTATTCGGGAAGATTTCCGATATGAGCACCCAGCAAATCGGTCCCCAGGACATCATAAAGGAAGCCGTATAAATAATTATGAACACAAGCGCCGCGAATCCGATGGCATTGGTGAACGACAGCACGGACAAAGCCAACATTCCGACAAACATTCCGGTCGAGCCTATTATAAGCAGAGGTTTGCGGCCTATCTTGTCCACGGTAAAGATTGCGACAACTGTAAATATGATGTTCACAATACCCATCACAACTGTCTGAAGCATAGAAACATCACCCGTAGCGCCCATACTGCGGAATATGCGCGGAGCATAATACAGAACCACATTTATACCGATCGCCTGCTGGAAAAACGAGAGAAGAACGCCAATGACAATCACAGCAGCACCATAAGAGAACAATTTCTCGCGTTTCTCGTGCATCGTCTCCCTGATTTCCGCAAGAATGCCTTTCGCCTCTTCCGTACCGTTAATGCGCTCAAGCACCGCAAACGCCTTTGTATCCCTACCCTTTAGCACAAGGAGTCTAGGCGTCTCTGGCACCAGAGTTATCAGCACCAGAAATACTCCGGCAGGGAATGCCTCACTGAGGAACATCCTGCGCCATCCTATTTCCACCATTGCCGCTTGTATTGCTTCGGAAGTTTCGCCCAAGTCATTACGTATCATATAATTGATGAAATATACTACGAGCATTCCGAAGATTATCGCAAACTGGTTGCAGGAAACCATAGTTCCTCTGATGCGCGCGGGAGACACCTCCGCTATGTACATAGGACCGACTGCTGAAGCCAGACCTACTCCGACGCCACCGAGGATTCTGTAAAAATTAAATGCTATCAACAGAGCGAGCGACGGTTCACCATAAGGAAGAATCCCGCTCTCAGGGCACCAGGAGCCTACCGCTGATATGAACAGAAGGCACGCGGCCACAACCAGCGACCATTTACGGCCCAGTCCCGATGCAAGAAAACCGGAAATCGCGCCTCCGATAACGCATCCGATCAAGGCGCTTGACGCTGTAAATCCGTGCAGCCACGAAGTATATACGAAGTCCTTAGCTCCTTGAAAAAATTTATCCAAGGCCTGTTCGGCACCTGATATCACAGCAGTGTCATACCCGAAAAGCAGACCGCTTATCACGGCGACCAGCACTATCGAGAGCAGATATCCCCTGCTGCCTTGTTGAACATCTTTCGTCATTGGTTTCAGTGTTAAAAGAACTGCCCGGAACCCGCTCCGGCTCCGGTACAGTCCTGATTGTTTAGATATAAAGATTTATCAATGTCTCGTAGAGCTCCTGTTTGCCGCTTATCTGACGAGGCTCGTGATGTTTAGCATATTCAACTACCTCTTCCAGAGTCAGTTTACCCTCTTCGAAAGCCTTGCCCTCACCGCTGTCGTATGAAGCATATCTCTCGGAAAGCATATTCAGATATGGAGAATTGTCAAGAATGTCGGCTGCTACGAGAAGAGCCCTTGCCATAATGTCCATCGCAGAAATATGTGCGATGAAGATATCCTCCAGGTCAGTGGAATTACGTCTTGTCTTGGCATCGAAGTTTGTACCGCCGGTTGTGAATCCGCCGCCGCGCACGATTACGAGCATTGCCTGTACAAGTTCATAAAGGTCAACAGGGAACTGGTCAGTATCCCATCCGTTCTGATAGTCACCGCGGTTGGCATCAATGCTTCCTAGCATACCTGCATCTACAGCGCACTGGAGTTCGTGCTCAAAAGTATGTCCGGCCAATGTAGCGTGGTTAACCTCGATATTGACTTTGAAATCCTTTTCAAGTCCGTGAGCGCGAAGGAATCCGATAACCGTCTCGGTATCAACATCATACTGATGTTTCATAGGCTCCATCGGCTTAGGCTCGATAAGGAAAGTTCCCTTGAAGCCTTTTGCGCGTGCATAGTCGCGGGCCATTCTGAGCATTGTAGCCATATGCTCTTTCTCGCGTTTCATATCGGTATTGAGCAATGACTGATAGCCCTCACGACCACCCCAGAACACATAGTTCGAGCCACCGAGCTCGATTGTAGCGTCGATTGCATTCTTTATCTGCAGCATAGACCTTGCAGCGGCATCGAAATCAGGGTTTGTGGATGCGCCGTTCATATATCTCGCGTGACCGAACACGTTTGCAGTACCCCAAAGCAGTTTGATGCCGGTCTCAGCCTGTTTCTGCTTGGCATAAGCGACAATCTCCTTGAGATTCTTCTCATATTCCTCCGGGCAAGGGGACTCGTCGATAAGGTCAACATCGTGGAAGCAATAGAACTCGATGCCGATTTTCTGCATAAATTCGAATCCGGCATCCATCTTCGCCTTCGCTCTCTCAAGCGGAGTACCTGCCTCATTCCAAGGGAACTCCTTTGTGCCGCCTCCGAACTGGTCAGCACCAGCAGCTCCGAGAGTATGCCACCAAGCCATCGCGAAACGGAACCAGTCTTTCATTTTCTTGCCCTTCACAACCTTTTCAGGGTCATAATAATGAAATGCCATAGGATTCTTGGAATCCTTACCTTCGAATTTGATTTTTTCCACTGTCGGGAAATAAGACTTTGTACTCATAATATCAATCAGTTTTGTGTTGTATCTTGTTTTATTGTTTTGTCATATCAATGCCGTTGAGGCGGGCTGCTCGTTTATCCGATGAGGCCTTTCCAGCGCGCATATGCGTCTTCAAGGATTGTTGCATCAGCGGCTTCCGGCTCCACTGTGTCTTTCAATGTCAATCCTGAGAATGTCTCTTCCCTGGATTTATACAGTCTGGCACCGAGGGCTGCTCCCCTTGCGGCTCCAAGTGAGCCGTCGGTATTGTAAAGTTCTATCTTCGCCCCTGTCAATGTGGCCAAAGTCCGCGTAAATACCGGGGACAGAAACATATTTGCGTAGCCTGCGCGTATAACATTAGGCTGCAGGCCCATATCTTTCATAATATCAATTCCGTATCTGAAGGAATATGCGATTCCCTCCTGCACCGCTCTGAGGATATGCGAGGACGTGTGACGGTTAAGATCTATGCCGGCAAGGCCTGCTCCCGGGCATACATTTCCGAGCACTCTCTCCGCCCCGTTTCCGAAAGGAATGGACAGAAGGCCTTCGGAACCTGCAGGGACTTCCGCAGCCATCTCATTCATCCTGCGATAATCGACACCGGACTGCATCACATTCTTTCTCACCCAGGAATTCATAATTCCTGTTCCGTTGATACACAGCAAGATACCGTAACGCGGTGTCTCTGCCGAATGGTTCACGTGGACGAAAGTATTGACACGGGACAGAGGGTCGGCTTCAGGCGTATCCGTAACGCCGTAGACAACTCCGCTGGTACCACCGGTGGATGCTATTTCTCCGGCATCGAGGACATTGAGCGAGAACGCATTATTCGGCTGGTCGCCTGCCCTGTAAGAAATCGGTGTGCCTGCCGGTATGCCCAGCAATGACTCGATTTCAGGCGTGGTCTCGGACTGGATGCCTATTGACTTGCAGGCTTCAGGAATCGTCTCTTCAGGTATTCCGTAATAATCTGCGACAAAATCAGCCCTGCCGTTTTCCTTGAAATCCCACAGAATCTGCTCAGAGAGTCCGCTTTCGGATGTCATAATCTGTCCGGACAGGCGGTATGCCACGTAATCGCCGGGGAGCATAAATTTATGTACGCGAGAGAATATGTCGGGCTCATTCTGACGTACCCAAGCCAGCTTTGACGCGGTGAAATTCCCGGGAGAATTGAGCAGATGTTCAAGGCATTTCTCTTTCCCGAGCTCATTGAGCGCTTTGTCTCCGATCTCAACTGCACGCGAATCGCACCATATAATCGATTTGCGCAACGGCTTTCCTGCTTCATCAACTGCCACAAGGCCGTGCATCTGGTATGTGATGCCGACTGCTGCGACATCCGACATAGGATGCTGGGCACTTATCTGGCGTATCCCTTCGCAGACATAGTGCCACCACATTTCAGGGTCCTGTTCAGCCCAACCGCTTTTCAGCGCATCGATAGGCATCTCTACCGACGGGTTCGTGGCGGAAGCTATGCACGTGTTTGTCTCGATGTCCAGCAAGGAGACTTTGACGGAGGATGAACCGATGTCGATTCCTAATGCAGTTGGTGTCATAGTGTTATATTTTTAATGTTTAAAACTGTCTGAGGCGAAGGGGAGGTGGCGGCCATCAGAATCGGCCATTCCGGCCTCCAGCACACCGCCGTTCGAGTCAAAATACTTCAATGTAAACTTATGCCATCCCTTTCGCAAGGCGACAGAACCCGTCTTCTCCGTTCTCGAATGCAGTCCGTCATTGTCAACGACCAGATAATCGTCGATGGAGAGAGTGCTGCCGTCATCGGAATACGTATAGAAGGCATAGACATCGTCTTTGCGAACCTGGAAATAGCCGTTGAAAATCAATCCTATATCCCCGCTGACATCCTCAGGAATCGCGATGCCGCGCAATATGAAGTTGTCCTTAAGCGGCGCAGAATCTATATCAGCACAAGTGTCGCCTTTGAAATCATACCATCTCACCAGCAAACCCGGAGACATTGACGTGACATTTGAAATCGCCGGCAGATACTCCTTCACGACAAACAGGGCTTCATTGAGTTCATCAGCCACGGACCTGTCATTGTAGCATCTGTATCTCATCAGGCAGCTGTCCTTCAGCGTTATAGAGCCGTTATACCTCAATGAAGACGTATCCGGAACGCTTCCGTCAAGAGTGTAATATAACTCGGCACCTTCCGGAACCGACAGTTTGATAGCCGTTTCACCGACAAGCACATTCCTGTCATAAACTCCGTTCACATCGGCCATCCGGTATTTCCACCCCGCTTCGTTCAATTTCCTCAGATGAACCGGAAGACGATGGAGAAATGATCCATAATCCTTTGCTTCAGGCTCAGTCCAGGCACTCTCCGCAATGGCGAAGAGCCGTGGAAACATACGTTCTCCGCATCGTTCGATTGTCGTGGACTTCTCGCACCAGAGATTGCCCTGGATTCCGGCAACGCTTCCGGGATAATTATCCGCTCTTCCGTCATCCGGCTCATACTCATAGACTTTCTCAAGAGAATTACGGTCCTGCTCATCCACAAGATAATAATATTCGCTAGGGCATATAATGACCTGGTGACCGTCAACAATGGATTTTATGAGTGAGGCCGGACTCCAGCTGCGCCACCACATAACTATACTTCCGGCCGACAATCCGTCATAAGCCACTTCATCCCAGCCGATTATCCGTTTGCCACGCGAGGTGCAGTATTCGTCAATCTGCCGGGTAAACCACGCCTGAAGATTCTCAATTCCGCCAAGTTTCTCATTCTCAACCCTTGCCTTGCACTTGTTGCAATGTTCCCAGGCAGTCCTCTCGACCTCATCGCCCCCGATATGGACATATTCGGAAGGGAAAAGTTCAAACACCTCGTCGAGAACAGACTTGCAGAAAGACAAGACGTCATCATTACCCAGACAGAGCGGTGTGGAGAAATTCTGCCCCCAGGCGCCCCCTTTGCCGTCGCAGGACAATGCCGGAAAACTTTTCAGCACAGCCAGCGAATGACCCGGCATATCTATCTCCGGAACAATCTCTATAGCGCGTTCTTCTGCATAAGCGATAATGCCGCGCATCTCATCTTGAGTATAATATCCGCCATACAGGCTGTCACGCATACGGTCCGCAGGAAGAAGGAACTTGGCATCCTTCGTCTCTTCAGCGAGCTTCAGACAAGTGCTGTCATTTTTGTCAAGAGTTCGCCAGGCCCCGTTCAGGGTCAGTTCAGGATGAGACTTAATCTCGAGCCTCCATCCCTGGTCATCGGTCAGATGCAGATGGAGCTTGTTGAATTTGTAGAGAGCCATCTCGTCAATCAGAGACTTGACTTCCTCCACAGTAAAGAAATGCCTGGAAACATCCAGCATCACTCCACGCCAGGCAAACCGCGGAGCGTCCGTAATTTTCATATAAGGCAGACGGCTGCTGTCTGACCAAAGCATCTGGCGCAATGTCGATGACGCCGATATTATGCTTTCGTACGAGCCGCCCGTAATTTCAATTCCCGAGCCATTGACTACCAGCCTGTACTCGGCCGGGCTTATGGCCGGATTGTTTGCGATTGAGACCGGAATAGTCCCGTTCACGTCAATGCCGTCAGAGGCAAGCGCTTTCTTCAGATAAGAGACAGCGGGCGTGAGCGCAGAATCGGGAGCAATGAACTCCAGTCCTCTTTTCAGGTCCAATGAACCTCTTCCTGCAACAATCTCCCGGGGAGCTGGAATGACATCAAGCTCCGGTCTCCTGCTTTCCGCACAGGAGCACACGGCCAAGACCATCGCAAGCACGATGAGTTTGGAGAGCGTTCCAAAACAACTTCCCGGATATAAAAATGATATGTTGTACTTGCGTTGCATTCAGAATTTGTTTGACATTTGTTTCAAAATATGCCTTACCGTTATTCTACGACGCCTTTAAGCTTGACTTCAGCCTTGACGCCGTCGGCATATATATAAAGAGTTTTGATAAATTCACCGACAGGAAGTGCGCCCGTATCCAGCAGTACTTTCACCTTTGCAGACTCCCCTGCGGCCAATTTCGAAGGGACAGTCACATTGACACCCTTGTAGTCTGACGACCATTTCAGAGACATTGCGGACTTGGAATCATTGTAGATGGTAAACACCTTCTCCGACACTTCACCTTTCTTGTTGAGCCTCATTCCCAGAACATCCACTTCCGAGCGCAGCCCTGGAGCAAGTTCGTGAGGATAACGCGCCTCTGCCTCCGTAACATCCCTTTTTACGTAACCGTGAACTGTGATTGTATTGAATTTCCGGTAATCGCCGTTTGTCGCAATGACAGTGAGATGCCTGTTCTGTTCCGCAAACAAAGATGAAGGATCAAAAATGACCTCGACCACGGATTTCCCTCCCGGTTTAATTTCCGAGCGCGAAAAAGACGGCTTGGCACAACCGCAGAGCGAATGAACATCAAGAATCGTCACCGGCTTGTCGCAGATATTCTCACATACAAAACGGACTGTGACCGGCCCCGCATCATAGCGGACAGTGTCAATCTCCATCACCGGAGATTCAAAAGATAAAATACGTGGCGTCTGCCCTGCCAGAGTATGGACTCCGGCAAAGCACAACGCCAACGCAATAAAGAGTATTCGCATCAAATTATTCAACTACAGGGCATTTAAGTCCTTCGTACCAGTTGATTGTTGCGGTAGGTTCACCGTCATTACCGTTACCAGTCAGGTCCTTGAACTTGCCGTCAACCAGTTCGTTGAGTCTCCAGTAGCCGATAAGGCCTTCAGATGCAGGATCAACATAGCACTGGTTATTCTCGAGCTCGATTGAATTCAAGGCTCTGTTCCATACGCGGGCCTCGCTGACGACACCGTTCATAAGACGGCCACGCTCAGAACGTCCGATATGGAAACCGTCCATATAATCCCAGGCGAGGTTGATTGCGCTCTTTCCTGAAGAATCGACAGTACCCTCAACATTTCCGTTCACATAGAGAGTAAGTGTTGAACCGTCGTCAACTACCGCAATATGATACCAGGTACCTGTATTGAAATGGCTTGCAGATGTGATTGACGCACCACGTCCTGCATACTGCAGCTGGTTCTTGTCGCAGGAGATGTCACCGAAACGGAGAAGGAAATTCTCCTCGACACCCATCACGGAAGCGATTCCAGGATTTGAACTTGCTGAATAGAACGCGTTCATCAATACCCTGATTTCCATCGTACAAGCTGACATATTGTTGTACAGCGAATTGTTGATGATTGTAGGGAAGCTGATGTAGTAGCGCTGACCGAGGTTTGGGCCCTGAGTTGTAATGATCTGGTTGATAACCACATAAGTCGTCTTTGACGCGTTCAAGATAGACATTCCGTTAGAAGTCTCTGTCAATGTGATAGGAACGCAGTACATAGCTCCGTCCTCGAAATCATCCATTGAAAGAATTTCGAATTTGACAGGAAGTGACACATTCTTGCCTGCTTCAATCTTGAAACTGCTTTCGTCCAATTTGTAACTTCCCTCAGGAAGCATCTTGTAGTCAATACCCTGAGACTCACTGAAGAGCGGAAGCGCAGAAGGGTCAATCTTTACGCCTACCGACATATCAGACTCGAGTTTGTTTGAAGAGGTAACCGTGAGACCGAGTGAAGTAGGACCTTCCACATACATACTTGTGACGGCGCTGCTCTCAGTTCCGGTAAAATATACCACGTCTTTGTATTCTATCGATTTCTGGCAGGCGCCCGCTGCAAGAGCAGCGGTTGCCAGAAAAAGTGATGTTATTTTATTAAGATTCATACTATCAAAAAATTTAACGTATGTTTTCATTGAATTACGCAAATGCTACTTCACATAGATGTTGAACTCGGAAGTACCCATATTGGAGCCGTAGCCGGCCTCGATCTTCAGGTATCTCACTTTCTTCGAACCATAGAGCGACACGTACGATGACGGTACAACGGACACAAGGTTTTTCTCCGGACTGGTAGCCGTACCCAAATCCGTATAGGCAGTACCGTCAAGACTCGTCATAATCTGCATTGAAGTCGGCTGATATCTTGAATAGCCGCTGTCTGTCCTCGCCGTTATGACAAGACCTGTCATATCATATTCCTGGCCGAGATCAACTGTGAATGAAACCGGACCGCCCCAAGTTCTGACGTAGGTCTCTGTGTCGCCGTCAAAGAGTTCCGCATAAGTACCGTTGTATATACCGTCCTCATCACACTCGAGAATCTTCCAACCGCTTCTGTCAGCCACCTGGGTTCCAGCGATTGTGTTTACATCGAAGCTGGACTGGAATACTGCCGAGCTTGTCTCTACTGAGATAGCGACATACACAACTCCGCGTCCTGTACTTGTCACAGCACCGTCAGCAGACAGTTTCACCGGAACGAGATAGCCGTTCTTGTTGGTCAATTTAGACATATCGCCTGTAAGGCTTACTGTGATCTGTCCATCAGATTTGTTTGAACCGGCAGCGATTTCGCAAGGGATGCCGTCTATCTGAACGTATGAAGCATCCAGAGCCGCATAGTTTGTCTTGTGTGCAGAATTGAATGCGTCCACGAGTGAAGCATCAACTGAAGCGCTTACAGAATAGCCTGAATTGTCCGTTGACATTGGATTGAACGATGCGTTCACGCTTGCCACTGAGCCGGCAACTTCGTGATGTACAATCTTTCCGGAAACCACATTGTCTGTACCGGTCACGGTGTAGATTGTAGGATCCAAACTTTCAATTTCGTAAGCGTCGAATTCAGACATCGACCAGTAGTAATAAGATGAGCCGGTAAATTCGAATGTCACTCTCATCGACTTAGCCTCAAGAGCTTCACCGAATGCCATATAGAAGTCGCCAGCAGACCAAGAGCCACCGTTACAGATGACATCAGAATCATCAGCTGTTCCTGCAGACTGCCACTTGCTTCCGTCAGATGTGTATTCTACGCTCACATTTCTCAAACCTGTCGCATATAAATGCAGACCGGTAATCAGATGTACTTGTCCGAAATTGACCGTAAGGGTAGTAGGATTATTGGCAAACCTTACCGATGTACTATTGTCACCGTCAAACAGTTTTGCATAATCACCGCAATCAGCCGTCCAAGAACTTCTGCCGCTTGCAGGGAAACCGAGGATATCATCAACTGATTCTATAGGCTTGATAATCTTGGTCTCGGTCTTGATGACAGCATAAACGACGCCTCGACTCTCACTTGTAACCGCACCTGATGCAGACAGTTTTACTGGAACAAGATAACCGTTCTCATCTGTCAGTTTGCTGAGGTCTCCCTCAAGAGATATTGTAACCTCTTCAGCTGAAGCATTTTCACCGGCAGCGATTGAGATTGAAGAATTGTCAATCATAACATTCTCAACTGGCATAGCAGCATAAGAAGTACCGTGTTTTGTGTTATATGCTTCAACAAGAGAATTGTCAACGCCTGCCTTCACTTCATATCCGTTCTCAGAAGAAATGGTAGAGTAAACCTTGAATGATGAAGAGAACTTGGATATCGATGCCGAGCCTTTCACGTGTACAATCTTTCCGGAAACGACATTGTCTGAACCGGTTGTGGTGTAGATTGTAGGTTCTGTGCTCTCTATGACATAGACACCGAATTCATTGATCTTCCAATATGATGAATAGCGGCTTCCCATATTGAGAGTAACTCTGATGTAACGAGCTGTGAAATAATTATATACAGCTACATACAAATCTCCTGCGCTCCAAGAGCTTCCGTCATACACATACTCACTGCTGAGAGGTGTACCGGCCTGCTTCCATTCGAGAGCATCCTCGCTGTACTCTATGGACAATGATGAAAGTTGATATGTATTGAGTTTGAGACCTGTCACCATCATTGATTTCTTCATATCGACTGTGATGACATTGTCAGCCGCCTCTTCAAACTGGACACTTGTGGAATTGTTGCCGTCAAACAGATTTGCAGAGTTACCGCAGTCCGCTGTCCATTCTGAGGTACCGCCTGCTGTGAATCCGACCATATCGTCAGCCGATTCGATCGGACGTATGAGATTGGTCTCAGTATTGACTACAAACCAGAGATTGCCCATCTGCGAGCTTGCCTGAAGATCCGCTGAAACGAGTTTGAGCGGAGCGAGATAAGTACGCTCTGTGAGGGCTGCAAGATCCTTTTCCGTATTGAGATCAAGCTTTACAGTATCTCTTGATGCTGTCGTATCGGCCGGAATCACTACTGAAGCATTGGTGAGGGAAATATATTCCTCCGGAAGTGCAGCATAAGATGTTCCGTGCTTTTCGTTGTACGAAGCTACAAGGCTTGCATCATATTCAATTGTCACATTGACGTCGCCGTGGTCTACAGTATTGCAACTTGGCTGGAATTCCGTATGGAACGAGCCTGTAGAGCCTGTCGGACGATGCACGATGAGTGTAGAGAACGTATCCCCGCCTTTAGGATGCACATACGCAAGCTTAGGGGCGGCATCAATAGTCTTCTGATAGTCCTCCATCTCTTCGCAGGAAGCGAGAGCAAGGACTGCTATAAAGGCTGATGCAGTATATTTCAATATATTTTTCATATTTCGTATCCTCCTGATTAATAATTTACAGCCGGATTCTGGAGCTGGATTGCGCGGCGAAGGTGACCATAAGGCATCTCCTTGTCAGCACCTGAATCGGATGTGTTGTAGTCGCGCTGACCGTGGAAAGCACCGAAACCGCCTTTGCGTCCGCCTGTGGATGGCTGGAAAGCAGCCTGCTGCTCCATATTTCCTCCGGTTTTCCAGGCATCACCGATATTCTCGGTAAAGATGAGCTGAGAGTTCTTCCATCCGTCCCTGTTGAAACTGCTGTCGGACAAAGTAGCGCCATAGCTCTGCGAGATGTGGTAAGTGCAGTAAGGAGCCATTGCAGAGCCCGGTGAATTACCGTCCACGGCAAGGATGGTCTCAGGATTAGGAGACATAGGTCCGATATACTGAGAGAGGTAGTAGATGAATGTATTGAGGCATTCTCCGCTGAGTGCATCTCCTTCAGGCTCATAGTCAAGGTCATAACCGTCAAGGTCATTGTCCTGAACTTCTTTGATGATTGAACCTGCGGCATATACGCACCATTCAGGATATTCCCACTCCGGATTCTCCTCGGTTGTGCCTTCCTTGAGAGTTCTGGACGGATTTGCCTGCATATCAGCACGGAGGGCAATCGTACCTGCCAGTCTTGCTGCAGATTCCGCAGCAGCCGCAGCTACTGTCTCGCTGTCGCCGGCCGCGATGCGCTCATCGTAAGTAGTCTTGTAAGTGTCGTTATAGCCCTTGTTGTCGCCATAACCGTTCATATAGGAAGGAACCTGGATTTCCAGAGCCCAGGACGGAAGGTAGGTCGTATGTGCAAGACGGATAATCTTCACGCCGACAATCTTGGTACCTTTCTTCTCCCTCATTTCATACATTTCCTTGCGGTCGAGAGTACCCTCTTTAGGAATACCGCCCCAGAGAGACACGACATCGACGCTGTCAGGAATACCCGCGAAACGGTAAGCCAGAGTTGAAGGCACGCCGTAGTCCGCAAACCAGAGATAGCAGATAGAGTGGTCGCTCTTCTTGTATGCACGCAGGGCCTCGTAGTAAGCCTCTGTGTATTTGTATTCAGGCTGGAGGTTCAAAGCCTCAGTCTTGGTGCAGGAAACTGCAACAGTACCCGCAGCAAATGCGACAGCCAGTATTATTGATTTTATATTCATAGTTTTCAATGTCATCTATTATTAGAATCTGGTATTTTTGTCCCACCATACACGGGTACCGCCATTGTCGCCGGTTCCGAGTGAAGATTCGTTGTTCATAGTCACGACAGCAACGTTCACGTTAGAAGGATTGGTTCTGTACTCAGATGCCGGATAATTCAGACGGCGGATCTGACGGTCAGTATCAATCTTTCCGCCACTTTCGTTGCGTGAATAAGGAACGATTGACGGATAACCTGTCCTTCTGAATTCAGACCAGGCTTCCTGTCCCTCAGGGAACACTGCGATATATTTCTGAGTGATAATCTGCTCAAGATTTCTCTCGAAGGCAGCAGATTCGTCCCAAGCCGGAGTGATGTCTGACAATGCCTCATTGTATGAATTGCCACCGTTGACAGCATCCTCGAACACTTCAGGAGTGCTGGTGTCATCTGCAAGATAGTCGTCTGCGCCGGAAGCACCCCATACGTCAAACGAAACTTTCACACCGCTTTCATAGCACTGCTGAGCCTGTGTCTTGTCACCTTTACGAAGCCAGTACTCTGCTTTGAGGAACCAAGCCTCTGCAGGATTCATAAGCAGAAGACCGTCGTTGTTGGTGCAGTTGAACCTTGACAGAAGTCCTGAATTCTGATAATCTGATGTCAGGCTGATACCGTTACGCACACCGTGATATTCTCCGTCAGAGCCTGCCGTGAAATATTTTGACAGACGAGGATCATTGAATCCGGACATATAAGAAACGATGGTGGCACCTGCCCTGTCGTCATCAAAGCTGTACTGAATCACATAAAGAGGATTCTCCCAGGCACCTGAATTAGGTTTGTTGTACATTGCGATGTCAGATGACGCTGTCATAAGTCCTGCAGGATTTGTAAGAGCGGCGTCTGCCTGAGCCATTGCAAGAGCCTCGTCAACATATACTACACGCATTGCAAGACGCATACGGAGTGTATTGGCGAACTTGAGCCATTCTCCTACGTTACCGCTGTAGATATTGTCGTAGTCACCGAGCAGTTTCGTATCAGGCTGTGCCTGCCAGAATGTGGTCAATACAGAAATCGCAGCATCAAGTTCAGAGAAGAAACTTGTATAGATGTCTTTCTGAGAGTCATATTTGAGAGTCACATTGCCTGAGCCGATTTCGCTGTAAGGTACAGGGCCATAGGTATCGGTAACTCTGTGCATAACAGCGACTTTAAGGATATCGCCGAGAGCGGCTGCCTCAGGAGAAGTTTCTCTGAGGAGATTCAATGTCTCCCAGGAACCTGTAGCACGCACATAAGCGTCATTGAACATTGCCTGATACCAGTCTCTTGCAGTGATGTTGTAGATGTTGTTCGCATTGAAACCTGCATTCACGACACCGATATAGTTTGCGAAAAGGTTTCCGGTAAGGTCCTGGACAACCTGGAAATTAGCGCTACCATATTCTTCAGTGCCTATGAGCTGATATGTAGGGATAATGTTTCGGGTCATCTGCGCGAAAGCAGAACCGGTGCGCAGGTTGTCCCTTTCAAGCATCTCATCCGTAGCTTCCTCCTGATTGGTATTCCTGTCCAGAAAACCGTCCGTGCAGGATGCTGCCGCGAGAGCTGCTGTTGCTATAAATATATATTTCAATTTATTCATAACTGTAAACGATTAGAAGGTAACTTTCACTGAGAAACCGAAGTTCCTTGTAGAAGGCATTGAGAAGTAGTCGATACCTGTAGAATAGTTGCCGGTACCGGAAGCGACTTCAGGATCGAACGGCGCTTTGCAATAGAGCATCGCGAGGTTCTTGCCCACGAACGACACGTTAAGTCCCTTGAGCACATTCTGCCATTTCTGAACAGGGATGTCATAGCCGAGAGAAACCTCTCCGAGACGGATGTTTGTCATTGAATAAGTGTAGTATGCACCCAGAGCGCTGGAGCCCTTGCCACCGATTGTCTCATAGTATGCCTGTGCAGGAATACGCTGTCCGTTCACGAGAGCACCGCCGTTGTCGCGGGCATCTGCAGTACGCTGTGACATACCGAATGAATCCAGAGCGGCTTCAGTGAGTGATACGCCGACACCGCCGACACGGGCTGTAATCATTACGCCGAGGTTTATGCCTTTCCAAGAGAAGTCATTCCTCCAGGAACCTGTCCAGCTAGGGTTGATGTTTCCGGCATAAATCAGGCTTTCAAGACCGCCTGTGACATCTGCAGGAACAACTGTTGAAGCTGTAGGTGAAACCCAGATATAGCCGTGCTCGTCAGTCTTGAGGCCGCGGACATAAAGGTCACCGATGCTGTGTCCCTTGATGAGCCACATCTGAACGCCTGTTGTACCGCCGACAGAAAGTTTGTCACTTGTGAATCTGGTGCCGTTGAATGTAGCATCGAGCATATCCACAATCTTGTTCTTGTTCCTTGAGTAGATAAGGTTGGATGACCATTCCACTGGTCCGAGATTCTGGTTCAAGGTAAGTGAAAGTTCAACACCCTTGTTGTCGATACGTCCGGAGTTCATATAGATGGTGCTATATCTGAATGAAGAAGGCACCTCAGGAGTGAACACCTGATTGTATGTCATTGAGTGATAATATGTCGCACTGGCATTCACCTTGCCGTTCCAGAGTCTCACATCAGCACCGACCTCGAATGAACGTGTGCGCTCAGCCTTGAAGTCGTCTGAAACCGCATAAGTGTTCTCGGTAGGAGAACCTGCTGTCACAGGATATGTAGGAACTGTGAGGAATCGCATAATCGGGTTACCTACTTCAGCGTAAGAACCGCGGATCTTGGCGTATGTGAACCAGTTAGACTTGACATTGAAGATATCAGTCAGGATGGCTGAAAGACCGACAGAAGGATAGACAATCGGAAGAGACTGTGTGTTGACCATCTGGGTGTTCCAGTCAGAACGTACTGTCGCATCGAGGAATACCATATTCTTGAAGCCCAGCTGTGCTGTTGCGAACAGTGACTGGCTCTGGTCTCTGTAAGTGTTCTTGTAGAATCCCTTGTCAGTGTTCATATTGGTGAATGTGAACAGGTTAGGAACTCCGAGAAGGTCACCGGCAACATAAGTCTGACGGTAGTTGTAGTCTTCAATTGAAGCACCGACGTTGGCATTGAGCTGAATCAGATTCTCGCCGAAAGTCTTGTGGATATTGAGGAGAACATCGGCATAAGTCTGGCAAGTAGTGCTCTGGTCGTGCATATAACGGCCTTTGCTGCTTGCAAACAGACCGCTGGTGGAAGCGTAATTCTTCTGCTCTGCCAATGTGTTGTTGTAATCCATTCTGGCACGTGCGGAAATGTCCATCCAGTCAGTGATGTCATATTTGAGCGAAGCTCCGACGAGGAAACGGTTCTTGTTGTTGTTGAACATATTCCTGTTCACAATCCAGAACGGGTTCTGCATCTGGAGATCCTGGCTGCCCCAATCCCAATACTGTGTAGGGAAATTCCTCTCGGCGCTGTAACGCTCGTAAACTGAATATTTCTCGAGGTCATCGCTAGGAGACATCAGATAAAGAGGAATGAGAGGGTTGTAATACTGACCGCCGGCAAGCATATTCTGCTCTTTCACATTCATATACATAGCAAGAAGTGAAAGGTGCATCTTGTTGTTCAAGAAGTCTTCTGAATGGTTGGCGGTGAAGTTGTAACGCCTGTAATCGTTGTTAGGGATGACACCCTGAGCGTCATTGATACCTGCAGAAATGTAGGTGTGGCTGTTTTCACGGCCGATTCCGAGACTGATCGTATGCTGCGTGTTGTATCCTGTCTGGAAGAAATCCTTCACTGACCAGGTCTGAGGAGTCAGAAGTTTGTTGCCCCAGGAAGCATATACGCCGCTCTTGGCGCCATAAGAGCTCTGAAGTTCAGGAAGCATCACAGGGTCAGAGAATGTGGTGTTTGTGCTGTATGAAACGTGCACTCCCTCTTCTGCGGACTTAGTAGTGAGCATAAGGATACCGTTCTGGGCTTTGTAACCATAAAGGGCTGCTGCAGAAGGACCTACAAGAGCTGTCATACTGCCGATATCATCGGAGTTGAAGTTGGAGATACCGTCACCTGATATAGCACTTCCGACATAGATGGAGTAGCTGTCTCCAGGAGTTGTCATAGAAAGTGTCGGAAGAGGAATTCCGTCGAGGGTATAAAGTGCGTTGTTGGAGTTTGTGAGGGATTTCGCACCACGCATCACGACCTTTGTCTCTGCACCAGGACCTGCACCGGTGGTATTTACCTGGACACCGGCAAGTTTGCCCTGAATACTGTTGACGAGGTTAGCGTCACGTGTCTTGAATATGCTCTCGTCCATTGTCTGCACGTTGTAAGTCACGGAACGCTCGGACTTCTTGATGCCGAGGGCTGTTACAACTGAAGTCTCAAGAAGCTGTGTATCTTCCTGAAGGACGACTTCGACATTGCTTCTGCCGTTTACTGCAACTGACTGTGAGACATAGCCGAGGAATGACACTTCCAGAGTAGCGTCCGCCATCTGGCTGCTCCACGGAAGAGAGAAGCGTCCGTCTATGTCGGTAATGGCATACAGAGAAGCATTTCCTTTCACGACTACGGCAGCGCCTGTCACAGGAGCACCTGTCCTGTCAAGCACAGTACCTTCGAGTTTGTTGCTTGCAGGAGTTTTCGCAACTACCTGCTGCTTCGACAGGATGACGTGCTTGTCTTCTATTGACCAAGTCACGTTCTTGCCTTTGAAAACTTGATTCAAGACAGACTTGAGGTCAGCGTTCTGCAATGACACTGTGACATTTGAATTCACATTCACGTCATTGTTGTAGAAGAACGTGTAACCGCTCTGCTGCTCAATCTGCTTGATAACAGACGTAATCGGAACGTTATCAGCCTTGATGCTGATATTTTTCTGTTCCTGCGCGAATGCCGGAGATGTCAAAAGCGCAAGCGCCAGACACCAGGAAAGGATATTCCCGGCAATCGACTTGCAACATCTCCACAGAAAAATTTCTTTGTGGTTATTTTTTTTCATAAATTAGAAAATATTGTTGGATTTATCACGGTATTGGGAGATTCCGTGTATTTCTGATTGGTTTTCGGAGATGCTTTCAGGTGTCTCCGTTTTTATTTTTCTTGTGTTTTAACGTTTTACATTATTACGCGGCAGTTTTTAGGGTTATTGATCAAATGGTTATATTACTTCATAGACACTTCTGCCGGACTTTCCGGATTTACCGGTAGAGGCTGAATCTATCTGTCTGAAACTTATATTCGATGAAATGCTGAAATAGTGCAGGATGACATCCAGACTCTGATTTGAGAATGTTCCCGTGAATTTGTAGTGCTTATGTGATTCTTCGCTGATAATGAAATGCACATTATATTTGTTGCCTATCAGACGTAGCGCATCATCCAGAGATGTGTTGTCCAGGACAATCTTGCCGTCTTTCCAAGATGTGTTGCAGCGTACATTTTCCTCGCTCAAGTGCATCAGGCCTGTCTTGGTGTTGTAAACAGCCTGCTGTGACGGCATAAGCCTCAACGCCTTGCGGTGATGGTTCTGGTCATCGTAACACATATCCACTACTCCGGACACCAATGTCGTACGAACATATTCGTCATCGTAGGATTCCACATTGAATTCTGTACCGTGAACGACGATTTCAGATGATTTCGCTTCCACGATGAATTTATGCTTAGGATCTTTGGACACCTCGAAGTAGCCCTCGCCATACAATATAACTCTGCGCTCCTTGCCGAATCTGGACGGATAACGCAGATACGAATCAGAATTGAGCCAAACTTTGGAATTGTCAGGAAGGGTCACGCAGCTTACCATACCGGCGGCTGAACGCACTTCCTGCGTAGGATTGAACTGCTGAGAGAGATTGAAGAGCAGATAGAAAGTCAGTCCGATAAACGGAATAAGCAGTATGGCGGCGACGCGCTCGAAATAACGGAACGAGTTGCGTATCTTCTCGGCCAGTATCTGTTTGCGCACCTTCTCGAATGCCTTATGAGTATCGACCGTGGTCTTCATTTCATACGCGTCGGCGGCAAAACAGATATAATATACCTGCTCCGCCAACTTCATATTGTCCGGAGAAGCCTTCATCCAGGCCTCAACTTCTTTTATTTCTTCAGCATCAAGTTCGCCTTCGTAATAGCGGACCAGCTTGCTCTCAATCTGACTATCCATCATAATATCGCAAACGTTTTAACAGCGTTCACAGATATATGACCTCTCCCGATGAAAATCTCCTAAAGATTTTTTGATATTTTTTTTTGCAATTTTTTCTAAAACCATAATTATTAGTAACAAAACGGTACAAAATTCAACCTGAGACACCAGTAACTATAAGTCTTTTTTTGAATTAGTTTATATATTTGCGTATGCACATAAATGACAATAGCACGGATACTCTTCTTCTTGAGAGACTTAAGCAGGGCAACATCTCTGCTTACGAGGCTATATTCAACAGATATTACTCCACATTGTGTGCATATGCGAAACTGTTTCTGAAGAGTTCTGACATCTGCGAAAATGTTGTCCAGGAACTGATGCTGTGGATTTGGGAGCATCATTCCGAGTTGCATATCACCGGCTCGCTTTCAAGCTATCTGTTCACATCGACCAGGAACCGCTCATTGAAGCACATAAGCCACGAGATGGTCGAGCGCAAGATTCTGGACGAACTGCACAAGAAATTGCACGGGCAGTTCGAATCCCCTGATTTCTACATAGTGAAGGAATTGGAATCGAGAATCCAGTCAGCCGTAGCCCAGCTGCCGGACACTTACCGGCAGGCATTCGAGATGAACCGCTACGAGAAAAAGACCTACAACGAAATCGCGGAGCTTCTGGACCTGTCGCCGAAGACCGTGGATTACAGAATCCAGCAGGCTCTCAAAATCCTGCGGACCACATTGAAAGACTACCTTCCTCTGATAACCGCATACTTTATCGTACGATAAGAAAATGAAACTCAAACTGACCTTACTCACATTTTTCATTTATTGTTCAGTGTCCGGTCAGCAAACATCTCCACTGCCGAACAGCGTTGCCCGCGACCTGTCAAGGACCCAGGCAATGAGTCCGCAGACTGCCGATTTTGTCAAATACGACAACACATCCGTCACTGAAACTTCCGGAAGATTGGATTTGTCAATTCCCGTCCTCGATTTTGACGATCCCGACTTTGATTTTCCTATTTCGCTTACATATAATTCCGCCGGATTCAAGCCATCCGAACCGGACAATTTTGTCGGAAGAAACTGGACTCTTGATTTCGGAGGTATGATTTATAGAGAAGTGAGGGGCGTCCCCGATGAGACCGCAAACCTTAGAGAATATGGCTTGAACGGATTTCTTACGACCGTCAGACTCGGACAATATGACAACCGGACCATTTACGACAATGTCTTGACAACCCCCTGGAGCATCTTGGGCTATTCCGAACTTTCAGAAGTTCCGTCGATGAGGGGAAATGAACATAACGAGTTTTCATCCGACATTTACCATTTCAGCTTCGGGAATCACTCCGGAAAGTTTATGATAAACTTTGACGGCACAGTCAATATCATCAGCTATGACGGAGGCTCGTACAGTGTTGATTTAAGCAAATTCTTCCCTCTCAACAACAATGAGAACGGATTTTCCTGCGAAATCAGCATTTCCACCGATGACGGATATCGGTATTTCTTCGGCGGAAACTACAAGTCTCTGGAATACGTTGCACATTCCTGGAGCAACTCGGATTTGGTTCCTGCAGCATCTGCTCAAACGACCGTACCTGCATCCATTCCGGAAAAAGGATGGATAACCGGATTTTATCTCTCCAGAATAATTGCTCCGAACGGGCGTGAGCTCACTATTCAATATCGAGGTAATCTTCCCCAGGAATACATCAGCTATCCGTACAGGCTGATAAACAACAAGATTTCAAGAGCGAAAGAATATTGTCAGGAATTCACGATAACGTCCTCGCCATATCGCATCGCTTCTATTGACTCAGCCAACTATATAGGAGTTCCCCGGCAATTCTTCGTCAACGGGCAAGCCAGCGCCAACATTCATTACGGCAATAATTATGTAATGATAAAGGCTGTTGTACCTGAAAGGATTACGACTGATGATAAAGACATATTCTTCCACTATTCGGCAAGAAAGCACACTACGCTTGAGAATGACAAGAACCTTTTTCTGAACGGAAAGTATTGCGGTACCGTACTGGATTCCATAGTCCTCCAGCGGAGCGGCTGCTCTGAGCCAGCAATTTCAGTTACAAGATTAAGTTATTCCTACACCTCCGGCAACTGTCCGAGAATGTTTCTTTCTTCCGTTCAAAACGCAAGAAGCGGAAAATTCTCATTCAGTTACAACTCGACCGGGAGCCTTCCTGAGCCACAGACGACAAACATTGACCACTGGGGATATTGGAGGGGTGATATTTCCAACCGGACGGTCAATGACAGGCGGAACTCCGAATTGATTCCCAAGACAAACAATTTGTCTATCGGCACTTACGACAGTCCAAACTGGTATTTTTACACTTCAGACAATAGAGAAGCTACCGGTTCTCTATATGATGCAGGACTGCTTTCTTCTGTAACTTTCCCGACAGGCGGTATCGAAGTCATCGATTATGAACCCAACTCCTACTCCAGAAAATATACGTATGGAATGGATTGGTTTCCGCACCTCGCATTATGTGATGAGCCTAAGCTTGCAGGAGGAGCAAGAGTCCATTGCATTTCGTTGTATGACAGACAGTCCGCAGCTAATCCGAAGCTATGCAAGCGTACTTGGTATAGTTATAAAACCCATCTTTCAGACAAAAAAAGCAGCGGAATCCTTCTGTTTGAACCAAGATACATTCACCAGTCCAGGTCGCGGCATAATTTCTCCGGAAAACAAGGATTCCAGTATTTCGTGACTGAAAACTCCGACGGATTCAACGCCAGAGATTACGATACCGACCATATTATGTATTCTTCTGTCATAAAACAAGAAGAATCGTCAAGGACCTATCGGCCGGATTCCTCTTCGCGTCTCGTATTATCCCCGAACATCCCGGACAAAGAACCGATATTCAAGGATGTATCTGTTTGCGCAAACACAAAACAGGTCTGGACATTCTATGGTAAAGCTTCCAATGGCGGTACGTGTTCAGCCTACATTCTTGACCGCACGACAAAGACTAAAATCAAGAAATACACCTTCAGTTCGAATACGACAGACAGCATTTCTTTCTCTCCGGCGGACAGCATTGCGGCAGGAGATTACACTATAGCGCTTAAGAAGGTGGGCAACGCGCTCGCAGGTTTCAGGGAACGGTTCCCGGGGTCGGGAGTCAATGATATAGAAGGGCGCATCACCATCAACACATATACTGACATTGAAAGCAATCCGGACATCTTCAGCGATGCCGATTCATATTGGAACAAAATCTTCAGTCTGGCATCTCTTATGCCATCTCCGAAAATTGATTCTTCATATCTTAAAAGAGCATTTCTGAAACCGATTGACCATTCGCAAGAACGCGGACTCTTGAAAAGGCATATCGTGCTTTCTTCTTCCGATTCAACGAAACTGATTGAAGACTATACGTACAGCCGAATAAGTCCGGACAAAACCAATCTGTACATCAATGTAGCTGCTCCCGCCTGCGGTGCTCCGACCGCACAGTATTTCCAGCTCTGCAGAGTCCCGATGTATATGTATCTTCCTGTTTCAAAGATTGTTACAGAAAGCGACAGCACAGGTTCAAACTCGATTGCGACAGAATACTCTTATCAGAAGAATGGATATCTGTCATCCGCCAGGACTAGCTACGCTGACGGAACTGAAGACCTGAGCCAGTATAGATATATTGATGACGAGAGTTCTTCCTATGACGACATATTGAAACTTCAGAATGTCCGATCATATCCGGTCGGCATTGAAAACCAATATTCCACTTTGAACATAAGTTCCGAATGTACTGAAAAGTCATACGCTTATGAAGTGAATGCGGCGGACAGCAGCAGTGTAGTACTTTCTGACGAGTCAGACTTCATCAACGGAAATAAGACTTCATCTGTGAAGTATCTTAAGTTTGACAAATATTCAAACCCTATTCATGTCTTGACCGACAGCATCTCCAACACTATATATCTATGGAGCTACTTAGGGAAGCATCTTGTGGCGAAGATTGAGAATGCCACATATAAAGATGTTGCTGAGGCACTTGACTGCAAACCGGAAACATTTTCAGAAAGTTTGGAGCCTGACTGCGACAAACTGGATTCATTAAGAGTAAAATTGCGCAACTCGTTGGTTTGGACATATAAGTGGAAGCCTCTTGTAGGAATGATTTCAGAAACAAGTCCGAACGGCTTCACCAAATATTATGACTACGATGAGACCGGGCGCCTTACAGAAGTTTACATTCTGCATACCGGCAAGAAGGAGATTATTGAAGCATACGAATATCATCTTGTAAATCAATGATTCAGAAGAAAATATATACACATTTCGGGCTAAAGCTGTCAGTATTATTTTTACTTGCAGTCCTGTCCTGTCTGCCAGAAATTTGTCAAGCAAGCTGCACTGAAAAACTATCTCCTGCAGTCCAGCCATTGGATTCCGCCAGATTCCTGCAAGGTACCGGCATCGATTTCTCCGGGGCCTTCGATTTCGGCTCCATAAAAAGTGGGACTGATGTCGCACATACTTTCAACACGGCATATTCCTTTGACCATTATGGTTCTTCTGCCAACGATGTATTTTACAGATTTGAACTGGACCGTCCTATGGCCGTGGTATTCGACAATCTCGGTTCTTCCGTTTCACGAACAAACATATTTCTCGTAAAACTCGGCACTACAGAAGATTTCGATATCGACTTGAAAGATGTAGAATGCGGACAGGACTGGGATTATGCGTTGAAGAACTTTGATTGTCTTGAGTATGAAAGGGCAGCATATTCAACAGAAAATAAAGAAACCGGCATTTCATATAACTTTCTTGATGAAGGCATCTACTATGTAATATGCGAAAGGGCTTTTTCCAATGCCGGCGGAAAGGGTGCGATAATCCAGACCAATTTTCATTTTCATTCCGTCAATGGGGCAAGTATCGATAATCCTATCAGCTTGGGAGCCATATCAGAGAGCTTTGACTCGACAGCTGTAATAGAACTTAAATCTTCCGAGATGAAAGATCTGAGAAATGAAGTTTTCGTTTCATTCGAGTTGGAAAATTATTCTGCAGTCAACATTACAGGCACAATCGGAATTTTCTCCATTGAGGACAGTTCAGGTCTTAATCTATATAACGCAACAAAGCCGGATGATATTTTCACTTCCGAACTGGAGAAAGGGAAATATTTTATCCGAATCAAATACAGTTCAGATTCTGATGAGATTGTCATCCTTCATATCTCCGCTCACAGCATTATCCGTACTGGAGATTGCATCGATGCTCCGCTCCAGATAGGGACATTCAGCAGCGACTTCAGCAAGACCTTGACAGTGACAAGGCCAAGTTTTCTCTCCTTCAGCGTCAAACAGCCAATGTCGTTTTGCGTTAAAAATACGACACACTCATCTGATACCTGCCAATTACATATCATTCACAACAAGGTCAAGTTGTACAGTACTCAAGGCAGAGAAATAGACATAAGGGCTCTTGATACCGGCACATATATCATATATATCAACGTCGGCTCATCAAGCGGAGATTATGCGGCAATAACATTGTCCGGCAAAGTGCTAACAGGCACTTCGTCTTTCTCTCAAGACTACAATTATATTGTAAGTTACTCCCCGACTGCGCCAATACAGGACAGGACGGAGCTGTCGTCAAACAATTCGCTGATGAACATCCGCTATTATGATCATTTCGGGCGAGGCATACAGAACAATCTGCACAAGCAATCGCCAGAGGGAAATGATCTTGTATCCGGCACTGAGTATGATATGACAGGACGCATATCCCGCAGATGGCGCAGCATCCCGTATTTGAAAGACGGAGGCATAGTTTCAACTTCGGCAATGGCTTGGGCTGCAGAAGAAACACTCAAGGATTCCACTGCTTACACAGACATTGAATACGACATATTTGACAGGGTCAAGAATTCCTCTGGCCCCGGCAAGAACTGGAAAGACAATGAAATAAGCATTCAGAGTTCATATAGTTTCAACAGTACGGGATGCCGTCGATTTATTATTGGGAATGACGGCACAATCATCGGAGCCGGGTACTATAAAGACAGCACATTAAGAGTCGAAACGACATTTAATGAAGACGGACATAAAACAACCTTGTACTATGACGGCAGGGGTCACAAAATTCTTGAGCGAGAACGGTATGATTATATCGACGACATAAATCTTGACACATATTATGTTTACGATGATTTGGGGAGGCTTCGTTTTGTATTGCCGCCCGAAGCGTCCGATATAGATAACATATCCCTGGCCCTCGACGACTACGCTTTCATCTACAGATACGGAAAAACAGGGCGGCTCACTTGGAAAAAGATTCCCGGCGCAGGATGGACAAGATACCTGTACGACAAGCACAATGACATAATCGGGCGTCAAGACTCACTGATGAGAGTTTCCGGGGTTTTTGAATTGACGGTTCCAGACGACTTCGGACGAGAAGCAGTTAAAGTTGTCGTGGACGATTGTTTCCCGGACAGCCTGGAATGTGTCGACTTACGCGCAACTTACGATGCAGTCAGCAAGTCCTATATTTGGGCCAGTTCCTCTGAATACAAAAAATATCAGATACCTGAAATAAAAGACATCCGGAACCTAGTTTCAATGAATTTCTATGACTCCTATCAGAATCCGGCATATACTTCAGAGCCTTTATCGAGTCCTAGCAGTTCAGACGCAGATACACACGGCCTGCTTACCGGAATTTTCCGCGCCTCGGTTTCTTCAGACGACACGGTATATACATCATTTCGATATGATTATCGAGGCAGAATCATAGAGACGACCTCATCCATCTCCAACAATTATTCAGATAAGGTTGAAACTCGTTATAATCTTATCGGAGACATAGAAAGTAGAATTGAAACGGCAACTGTAAACGGGCGCACAGACATATTGTGCAAAGAGATGGAATATGATATCGCAGGACGTTTAATTAAAGAAACTTCAAGATTGAACGACTCAAGGCCAGCAGTAATTTCGTTCAGTTACGGAGACAGCGGACTTGATGGACAGACTGTTTTTCAGTTGAATGACAGCACATTCGACATTGCAGACACGTACAATATAAGAGGTTGGCTCACATCAAGAAAATCAAAAGAATTTGAAATAAAGATAGACTATGAAAGTTCGGAGCTGACCAATAATGTCAGATATTCAGGTCTGGTGTCCGCTGTGCAATGGAATTTTCCACAGATTCGAACAATTCCTCAGGTATATATCTTCGGATATGACGTTCTTTCCCGCCTGACAGCAGGACGCACTTACAATATGAACAAAGTCCACAATGAGACTCTGTCTTACGATCGTAACGGAAACATCTATAGCGTATTACGGATTGGCCCAAATAAGACTTACACTAACATTCAGCACAAATATCACGGCAATCAGTTACTGCTTTCCTTCATAAATGACGATGCCGCAGTACATTATGCATACGACGGGAACGGCAATATGACTTTTGATGGGGCAGACAACTTGAACATCAGATACAATTATCTGAATCAGGTAAGAAGCGTATCCAGTGACGGCTCTAAACTGGCTGACTATGTGTTCACATCGGATGGGACAAAATTGTCCGCTACAGATGCAGACGGCAATGGACTGGTTTACATTGGAAATTTCACATACAAGAAGATCTCTGATTCTCTCAGCCTGGAAAGTGCTCCTTTCTGCGACGGAAGGTTTAAGTGTGGAGAGACCGGCATTGAGCCTGTATTCTATCTGGAAGACAATGTCGGAAGCATAAGGGTGATACTTGATTATGACGGCAATATGATCGAGGCGAATGAATACTACCCGTCAGGGGTCAGATGGACAAGTCCAGACCTTCCTTCCAGTACATTCAACAGGTTCAGATTCAACGGAAAAGAAGAACAGAATTTTCTGGGAATACCATATCTTGACTATGGCGCCAGAATGTATGATTCCCAATATCTTCTTTCTTGGCTCACTCTCGACAAGTGTTCAGAATCATTCTATAGTATTTCCCCATATTCATTTTGCGCCGGAAATTCTATGCTTTACTCCGACCCTGACGGTAACCGGATAACAATGCGTAAAGTCAATGCAAACAATGATGGCAAAAACCATAACGGCAAAAGAGTCGCCGCGAAATATTCTGAAGCTTACAATGAAATACTATCCGGAATAAAATATCGGAAAGCAATGAAGATATTTAAAATCAACGACTTGAATATATGAAACTTCTGGCAATCATAATATCATTATTGGCATCCTGTCCACAAGACAGTGTTCCAACGATTTCATATTATCGTCTTGAGGATTTCAAGACTCCTCATTATGAATCAAAAAGCATTCAGGCGGACAGCATCAGGATTTTTTTCGACATCAAGATTGGAACAAATGTCAATACTGTTCTTGAAAATATGCCCCCCTTTAACTTCAGTCATACCCATGTTTATCGGAACGGAAATATGAGGGTTTTATCGGCCAAAGAGGCAATTTCAAAGAATATAATCGACAAAGACATCCTGGACAAGACCGCATTGATGGCACTCGGCTATTTCACCAAATATCTGGAGAATAAAACAGGCTTGGAAGGAATAACTTTCCAGTTTCCTTTTATGATAAATAAGGCTCATAAAGCAAAAAAAACTCAAGAACCTGCAGACCACAAAAACAATGAAAAGGTAAGTTTCAGAATCAATTTGAGCAAGAAGGTAAAAATCTATGTATCTGATAATTATGAATATAAACTAAAGCTCTTCAAAAATGGAAATTTCGAGTATGAGAATGCGCTTTTTGAAATGAAAGGCAACGGGACCTGGACGCAGCGGAACGACACCTTGACGTTGCAGTCCATATATTTCGAAAATTCCGTTGACAAATACTACGACGACCCTTCCAGCTTTATATTCAAATACACTGATGAACAATACGTTGACAGGTTCGTCATCAATGGGGATAAACTACTCCCAATCATACCCTCGAACAGGAACGACGGAGCATTTTATCCGTTCAACACCATACGTGATTTTCTGAAGTTCTTATCGGACAGACGATACCATAATTATTAAGACAATCACGGCATCTGTGCCCT
This sequence comes from Acutalibacteraceae bacterium, assembly GCA_963636275.1. Classification (GTDB taxonomy): domain Bacteria; phylum Bacteroidota; class Bacteroidia; order Bacteroidales; family UBA932; genus Cryptobacteroides. The sequence continues at coordinate 44,045 of CAVHJF010000005.1, forward strand.
TCACTCAGAACAAATTCGTTCCTGACATCAGTTGCCGTGATTAGTCTGATAAATCGCCTATTAGATTGTATTTCAGCGAGAAGCGCTTATTTCTTCGAGACGCCGTAGAGGATGACTGAGCCGTCCTTATCGACGAGGTTGCCGTTTTTCTTGTGGAGGACTGTGCCGGCAGGAAGTTCAACGAGCACCATTGCAGTACGTCCCGGAATGGTTATGGTGCAGTCGCCGGAAACGCCTGTCTGAATGTATTTTCCGGATACTATGTCATACAAGTCATAGGAACCGGACTGATAACTCATATTGCCGTAAGTCAGGTGCGATGTGGAGTACACTACATCAGAACTGTTGCTGAACGGATTGTAATAAAGATTCTCAGGATATTTGCGCTCGGCATAGAAATCGGTCACATTGCAGTCCAGACGTATGATGCCGGTAACGTTGGTCGGGCTGATAAGAGCGCCGAAGATTCCGACAGGAGAACTGCTGTAAAGGGAATACATTGTTATCGTGCCGTTTGAAGAGGTCCAAGTCGGGCCGTCGCCTTCCGCTATCGGGCAGACCGAAGAGTCATATTTATTGTATCTGTCGCGTTTCTTAAGTCCCTCATAACCAACGACTCCGCCGGTATATTCCTTAAGTTCAGGCGCATACTGATGCGCATCGTCGATGTGATAAGGGTAAAAGAGACGTGTGGCGCTGGCCGCGTGATACATCCAATGACCGATTGTGGAAGCGAACTCAGGAGCATACTTGACCATCGGGACAAGCGGCATAGCAAGCTCGAAACTGTTCATCAGGAAGGCGTAACCGCCACCGTCGCTCCAGCTTCCCTGCAGACCATAAGCGTCATAGTCTCCCCATTTCTCGTTGATCACGCCCCAGCCGTAACGTCCGCTGCCTGATTTGCATCCGTCAAATGTCCAGTTGAGCATCTTGAGCACATCGTAAGATGTCCCCTCCGTGGCATTCAGGCAAGCCGCCGTGAAAGCACCGTAAGGCAGAAGTATTTCATAAAGACGGCTTTCCGTCTGGGAATCCAGCACTGAGATTGCGCTCTTGGCCGCATTCAGATAAGCTTCATCACCGAACTCGCGCCAGGCATTGAACAGTACATAGCCGTGTCCGCCGGCAGCATCCTGCTGTTTCGGGATATTGTTCTCGATAGGAGCCATCGAGCCGAAGTTGAATGCGGAATGGTTATAGTTGCCGCCGAGTGCATTCTCCGCGAGAACAAACTGGTCGGCTATGGATTTCTGAATGTCGTACGCACCCTCCACGTCAGGAAACACGTCACACACCGCACTGTACAACACATTCGGGAGGATATTATACCACCAGTCAGTAGCATATCCGCTCGTCGTATTCAACATTATTTTCCAGCCGTTTGCTTTCGCGTAATACTGCTGAAGCATTTTCGGATAGTTGTATCCGTCCTGATTGGTTTTGTCGATTCCGACAAGGCCGGCTCCGAGGACAGCCGCAATCGTGTTTATTCCCTCGTGGGCTCCCTGTTTGTCAGGTCCCTGGCGGACATCTCCGATTGTGGTATATAGCCCGAATCCGTCGAAGTCAATGTTCCTGTGCGATTTGTCCGTCCATATAAGCGGCATATAATCGCCTGTTGCGTTGCGATTGAAGACGAACGCATCATAATCCCTGGCCAGCGTGTACCAGTCAATCAACTCGTAAGTCCCTGAAAGGAAAGGCATATAGAGGACTTTGTCAATCTGTTTCTGAGCTATGGCATCAGTCGAAGTGACAGGTTTCACTTTGTCGTGAGACTCAGAAGTGCAGGATGCGAGAATCAATGCACCTGCTAGCATTGGGATTATGTGCTTCATCTTGTTTTGTTATTGGCACTCTGTGGCAGTATCACCCGCCACAGAGCAATTTAATGAGGGATGCCTGAAAGACATTAGAGGCATCCCTCTTGTTATCTCATAATGTAGAGGGATTCCTCTAATTACTTCTCGTCGTTATAGATCTTAGCAACCTGACCTGCTGTAAGAGCCGTGTTATAAACTTTGAGCTCGTCAAGAAGGCCCCAGAAGCTAGACCAAGAATTCTCATCTACACTCTCAGGATTGAACCAGTCGTCCTGGCAAGCTGTTTCCCAAGAGCACTGCTGACCGATTGTAAGATAGTCGTTTCCATCTGTTGCGGTAGGGATTGTTCCTGAAATCTTGTTTGTCCAAGACTTTGTAAGTTTGCCGTCAACATAGAAATTCAATGTACCTGCTGTAAAGTTGGCGCAGACAGCCACGTGGTGCCATTCGTTGGCAGGGCAGCTGTTGTCTGTCTCGTTGTCAGCATCAACGCAAGAGTCACCGGTAACGGTAATGAATGGCTTGCTGGCGTCCTGAAGCTGGAGTTTCCAAGAGCTCCAACGGTTGAATGAGACGATGTAGTTGTTTGCATAAACTCTTGAAGGGTTAACCCAAACTGCGATAGAAAGTTCCTTTCCGGCAAGAGATGAAGGATTGAATCCTGTAATGTTGAAGTTTGCACCGTTCTCGAGTTTGACAGCTTTGCCTACCTTTCCGTCAACGTATGTAGGATATGTTGCTGTAGGGAACACTGTAGCAGGTCCGCAGGCAGGAACAAGTGTCCACGCGTTTGAACCGGTTGTCTTTGTCGCCTCACCGTCAAACTTACATTCGAATGTAAGAGCAGATGCAGGAACGCTCTGGAACTTTGAGTCATTGAAAGTTGCGATGGCAGCATTCATGTTTGCAACTACGTTGTCAAGCTCTGTCTGAGTTTTTACAAGCGCATAAGCCTCTTTTGCTGTAGCGATTGATGCGTTGAGAGTTGCGATAGCCTCCTCTGACCAGTCAGCTGTAGTAGCTGAAGATGCGAGTGCCTGAGCCTCTGCGATAACTGCATCGTAGCTTGTAGTATCAAGCTTGTTGTCGTTTGATTTCGAGCAAGCAGCAAATGAAATGGCTGCAATTGCAAGAATTGCGATTGATTTTAAAAGTTTCATGATTTGTTTTGATTTAAGTGTTATTGTAATATTACTTTATTGCTGTGTTGATGTCAGTCTCGGACTGCGGGAGCGGATAATAGTACCTCTCGCTGTCCCAAGGAAGACTTGGAAGCACTGATGCCGCATACTGCTTGCCGTAGCGCATAATGTCGAAGAATCTCTGGAATTCAAATCCGAGCTCTCTGCGGCGCTCTTTGCGGATAAGTGTACGGAAAGCGTCCTGTGAGAGTCCGCTGACTGCGGAAAGTCCTGCACGCTCACGTACTGTGTTCAATGGAATCTCCACGCCGGATGCTGATGTTTCGTTGAGAGCCTCGGCTTTCATCAGAAGCACATCTGCATAACGGATGATGTGCTGAGGTATTGTGCTCTGTGATATCGCCTCACCTTCAGGCAGCGCCTCGTGATATTTCTTCACAAGATAACCTGTTGCTTCTGACCAGCTTGAGGAGAATGTTGTTCCGAACCAAGGCTGACCGTCACGTCCGATTGAAGCATCCAGACGAGGGTCGGTCTCGCCATCGACAGTGGTTTCGTCGAAGCAGTTCACATAAGACTGGGTCGGCGCATTGAAATAGTAACCGCCTTCCGGAGATGGAGCGAACCATACGTTCAGATTGTTTCCGAGCTGAGCTGTCGTGTTGTTGGCATAACGTAGGCTGAACACACTCTCCGCGCTGTCCTCGCCACCTCTCTTGAACAAATCCTCATAGTTAGGCTCTAGTGAATATCCTCCGATTTCCTCAATCTGGGCAATCGCCGCAAGACAAGATGAATAATCCTGCTGATAGAGTTTGCTCTTTGCAAGCATCGCGAGCGCGGCACCTTTGGTTATACGGCCGACATTCTCGCCTGTTCTTGTGGCAGGAAGTCCATCGACAGCATCTGTAAGGTCTTTATCAATCTGGGCATAAATGTCTGAAACAGACGACAGACCCACGTGGATGGCAGCATTGGTGTTCTGAGGCTGAAGCTTCAGAGGCACACGGCCGAAGATATTCACAAGATTGAAATATGAATATGCCCTGAAGAATTTGGCCTGTGCGACATAGTCGCTCTTCTTGTCCGCATCGAGATTTGACATCGCAGCGACATAGGTAATGACATTGTTCGCACGTGTGATAGTCTCGTATGTATGCTGCCAATATTCGCTGATCGGACCGTTGTCTGCAGTCGCGGTGAAATTGTCGATGCTGTTGATGTCGGCCTGGTCACCGGCATTGCCGCCCTTCACTGAATCGTCAGAAGCGACATCGGTGAAAATCCAAAGTTTATGGTCGTACATTGAGTTATATACGGCATTCACGGCATACTCAGCATTGCTTGCTTTCTTGTAGAAAGTATCGGAAGTAAAACCGCCCTTGAGTTCCTCGTCAAGGAAACCGCAGGAAACTGCTGAAATTGAGACAGACGCTATTGCAAGGCCTGCATATATTATATTTTTCATACTCGGTTTCATACAATCAAAATTTTTCACGTTCATTTTGCAAGTTTCTAGAATGTGATATTGAGACCCAATGTCACGCTTCTTGCCACCGGATATGTACCCCAGTCAATTCCGTTCGCCCTGTCGCCCTCTGAGGAGGAGTTGGTGCTGACGGTCATCTCCGGGTCAAGTCCGGAATACTTCGTGAATGTCAGGAGGTTGGAGCCTGCGACATAGAGTCTGCAGGATGACACCGGACAATTCTCTTTCATCTTGAAGTTGTAACCCAGCTGGACATTCTTCAGACGTACATAAGAGCCGTCCTCAAGGAATCTTGTGGAAGCTTTGACATTGTTTGTCTTGCCGCTCCACGAAGCCCTAGGCTGTGTATTGGAGTGATTCGTTTCTGTCCAATGCTCTTTGTAGTAACGCTTTGTAAGATTGAATCCTCTGTAGTATCCTTCGATGTCATAGTTGATCTGGGAGAAGATTTTCTGTCCGAACGCTCCCTGGAAGAACATTGAGAAATCCCAATTCTTGTAGTTGAGCGCAAGGTTCAGGCCGGCAGTGAACTTAGGAATTGCAGAGCCGCAGAATGTACGGTCCTTCTCATCGATTACACCGTCGTTGTTGATGTCCTTGTACTTGACGTCACCCGGAACGATTGTGCCGGCTGCGCCCTGGTTGGCGTGAAGCATAATCTCAGTATTGCTCTGGAATATGCCTTCCATCTGATAGAGGTAGAACGAACCGATAGGATGTCCGACCTGGGTAAGGGTGGCATAGACTCCGGAATCAACTCGACCGCTCTGGATAGGTGAATTGAGCGAGAGCACCTCGTTGTGCAGGTAACCTCCGTTGAGGGTCACGTCGAATCCCCAGTCCTTGAAGTTGCGGCGATAGAACATCTCGATGTCCACACCGGTGTTGAGTACGGAACCGTTGTTCACCCACGGTGCGCTCAAGTTGCCGACAGAAAGCGGAACGGATTCCTGTACAAGCATATCCTTTGTCACCTTGTAATAGTAGTCCACGGACACGCCGAAGGTATTGTTGAAACCTTCATAGTCCACACCGACGTTGACCTGGTTGGATGTTTCCCATTTCAGGTTCTCGTTTGCGAGCGCTGTCTGGGCATAGCCGTTCACTACGCCCGTGCCGAGCGCGTAATAATAATTCGGGGTGTAGCGGTCATTGTAGGCATAAAGGCCTATGTTCTGGTTTCCGATCGCACCGTAACCGGCTCTGATTTTCAATTTGTTGACCGCCTCAAGCCCCTTGAGGAAATCTTCTTCCTCCATGTTCCAGCCCGCTGATACTGAGTAGAATGTACCCCAGCGGTTCTTCTTGCTGAATCTTGAAGAACCGTCCTCGCGGATGATTGCTGAAACATAATATTTACTCTGATAATTGTAGTTTGCCGAAGCGAAGAATGACAGCAATGCTGAACCGGACTCACCCTGAGTAGCGCGGTTGATGCCGTTTCCAAGTCCCACATAAACAAGATTCTTGGAGGTGTCCGCGAACTGTGTATCTGACAGTCCTACAGACTCTTCGTGATTCTTGATCAACTCTGTACCGACAAGGTAGTTGAACGAGTGGTTACCGAAAGCCATACGGTGGTTGAACGTACTGTTCACGGTCCAGTTAAGGTCATTCACCTTATTGATATCCAGATTGTTGGAGCTGTTGATTCGGTTATTGCTGCCCCAGGTAGGATTGAATACGCGCAATGTATAGTCGCGGTAATCGACACCTGCTGTGGTATTGAGGAATATGTCCTTAGTGAAGTTTATGAGGATATTTCCCGTAGCGAGCAAGGACTTTGTCTTGCTTGTCCTGTCGGTATTGTCAATCAAGCCTTCAGGGCTGTAACCGTCACCGAAGAAAGTATTGTACGATGAATTTCCATAGTATTCGCTAGGAAGATCGACATAGTTTCCTTCTGAGTCGCGAACCGGGATTGCCGGGTTACGGAAGAAAGCATAGCGGACAACACTTCCGCCTTCACCTGAGCCGTAGCCGTCTCCTGAGCTGGAAACCATTCTTTGGCTTGAAAGCGAGCCGTTGATGTTGAGCCCGACCTTCAACCAGTTTTTCACCTGAGAAGTGATGTTGGACCTCAAGCTTCCGCGCTGGTAATTTGTAGTGCGGATGATACCTCTCTGGCCGTAGTATGAACCGCTGACCAGATACTGTGTCTTGTCATTTCCTCCGCTCACTGAAAGTTCGTGAGAGTTGATAGGAGCGACCTGGAATATTTCCTTGACGTGATTCACGTCAGCGAAATCCTTGAGGTACTCACCCTCTATCAGAGGACGCTTGACTACTGAACTTGCGTTGTCAGCAGTAGCAGCCTCGTTGTACATCTGAATGTACTCGGCTGTGTTCGTCATTGGGGTCAGATGACCGTGGAACTGTACGCCGGACTGCATATTGTAGCTGATTCTCGCAGAGCCTTTCTGACCGGATTTCGTTGTAACGAGAACGACACCGTTGCTCGCACGGGAACCGTAGATGGCTGCTGAAGAAGCATCCTTCAGGACTGTAATGTTCTCAATATCATTAGGAGAGATATTGTTGAGACCTGACTCGACAGGGATACCGTCCACAATGTAGAGCGGGTCGTTGCTGGAACTGATTGAGCTTGAACCGCGGACACGCACCGAGATTGAAGAACCCGGAGCACCGGTCTGCGATGTAACCTCGACACCTGCGATACGTCCCTGGAGAGACTGTGACACAGATGCCACCGGAACTTTTGTCAGGGCCTCGCCGCCGACTTTGCTGACAGCGCCAAGCACATCTCTTTTCTTCTGTACTGAATAACCTACCACCACTACGTCGTCGAGCACGGTCGCATCAACGTCCATAGCGACATTGATCACGCTTCTGCCCGAAACAGGGACAGATTTGGTGGAATATCCTATACAAGTGAACTCAAGAACAACGTCGTCGGAAGGGACGGTTATTTCATAATGGCCGTCGATATCGGTAATGACTCCGTTGGTTGTGCCCTTTACAAGCACGCCTGCACCGATCATAGATTCTTTTGTGGATGAGTCAGTGACCGTTCCGCTTACTTTCACCTGAGCGAAAGAAGACAGCGGAAGCAGGAGAAGTATGAGCGATATAAACCTCTTCATATTACTATCTGTATGAAATTATATTATTGTCAATCATCAGTTTACCGTCAACATTCCCGATGCGGGAGCCGGCAGGCAGCTCCACTGCGACAACGGCTGACTTGCTTGCCAGACGTATCCTGGCGCTGCAGTTGACGTTCTTTGCGAGATACTTCTTGGATACGATGTCGAAGATGTCCTTCTTGTCCTCTCCGAGAGTATATTCCACTACTTTTTCCTCATCGAACGGATTGTAGATGAGATATTCCGGATACGGCTTGTCTGCATAGAAGTCAGTAGCATTACAATCCAATCTGAGGATTCCTTCTACATTTGTCGTATCCACGATTGCACCGAGGATTCCGCAAGCGGAAGTGCTGTAAAGAGAGAACATACTCTCCTTAGGGTTCGTAGGATACCAGAGCGGTCCGTCACCGAGCGCTACAGGATGAACGCCTGCGCCAGGTCCCTCTGCATATTTCTCATTCGTTGCGCCGAGGACATTCTCGAAGCGGAGTCCCTCATAGCCTACGATGCCGTCGGTATAGTCCTGTCTTCCAGGAAGACACTGATGGTCGTCCGGCATCTGGTCAGGGAAGAACAGACGGCAGTTGTTCGCAAGGTTCAGCATCCATTTGCCGATTGCCTCTGCATATTGCGGCTGATATTTCACAACCGGAACGAACGGCCAAGCAACGTCGATACTGTTCATCAGGAATGCGAATCCGCCACCGTCAGTCAGGCTGCCCTGCAGACCGCTGATTTCATAATCTCCCCATTTGCCGGCTGTGATTCCCCAGCCTGTACGGCTTCTTTCAGGATTCTTGCATCCGTCGAAAACCCAGTCGAACATCTTTGCAAGGTCATAGTCTGTACCGTATTCCGCATTGAGTCTGGCCGCCGTATAAATACCCATCGGCAGCAGAATCTCATAGAAACGGCTTTCTTTCTGAGAGTCAAGGGCGGCAATCGCGCTCTTTGCGTGCTCCAGATAACGTGCGTCACCGAATTTCCTGTATGCTGCAAGGAGAACCCAACCGTGTCCACCTGCGGCATCCTGCTGCTCAGGAATCCAGTTGGTCATACCCTGCATTTTGGAATAGTCGAAGTATGAGTAATCATAGTTTCCGGCAAGCACCTCATCCGCCTTTGCAAACTGGTCTGCAACAGTACGGAGAATGGCATCAGCGCCATCCACACCCGGGAACAGCTCACTTACAGCATAGTACAGCACGTTCGGATACACGTCATACCACCAGTCGCGGCCATATCCGCCACCGAGCAGAGCCACATCAGGGCAGGTGTTGTTCATCACGATATTCCAACCGTTGTCCTTGTTGAAATAGTTCTGAACCATCTTCACATAGTTGTATCCCTCAGGAGATGTAGTCTTGTCGATTCCGAGAAGACCAGCGCTCAACAGTGCGTGGAGAGTATTGAGGCTCTCGTGAAATTCACCGTTGTTGCGGTTCGGTCCCTGACGGTCATCCGCCATAGCGGTATATAGTCCGAATGTCGCCTGCGGGAAATTCCTCTGGGCATTGTCAATCCAGATGACAGGGCCGGCAGGCAAAGTCGAATTGAAATCGAAAGCATAAGATTCGAAATCCAGAGCTTTCTGCTTCCAGTCCATCATCTTGTAAGGCTGAGGAAAATCAGCCATAAGATTCACACGGGAGATTTCCGCCTGCTCGACAGGAGTTCCTATCACGGCATTCCTGCAACATCCCACAGCCGAAAGCGCTGCGGTAAATATCATAAGAGACTTTTTCATTACTTAACGTCTGAATAATCGCGGTCAATAACTTTGATGATATGCTTCGCGAGCGGAAGTGACAACAATTGCAGCCCGCCGACGATCAGAAGCGCATAACGGAGCGCTATATCTTCGGAGAACACTTTTGCTATCACAATGAAAAGAATCATTCCGAGGGCTCTTCCGGCGAACAGGCCGACCTCGTGAGAAAGAATGTATGTATAACCGTCTCTCTTCTCAATTGCCGCAACTGCATCGATAGTCTTCATCATTGTCGGGAAATAAGCCAAGTCGTGCAATGGCTGGAAGAATATCTTGCAAAGTATGAACACATAGGCGCCGGTTGCAGAAAAAAGTATGCCATTGGCGAGCGTTCCGGCGAAGAAAACGAAAAGTCCGACACCGAAAATCGCCATTCTGTGCTGCGGTTTAGCTACACGACCCAACACATATACGACTATCGCTGTCAGCACACCGCCGACTCCCTGAATCAGTCCGAGCTCGCCTTCACCGCCTATGAACTTGATAATCAAGATCGACGGAGCTGTCACGAGAAAACCCTGAACCATACCTTTGAGGGAGGCAAGCGAGAGCATCTCATTCCAGAGCTTGTGGAATTTGATATGGAAGAAATCTTTGTTTGTAGGCTGCGGGAAGTCGCCCTGATAAAGCGCTATGCAAGCCAATATGCAGACTACCAGCGCACACACTGTAACCAGCTGATAACCGTTCTGAATACTCAACAGATGGCCGAAGAACTCTTTACCTTCGATGTTTGCGAGCAATGCTCCGACTGCCACCGGAATCACGATATTCCAGAAGGAGAAGAAGAATGACTCGAAACCGAAGAAGTAGTTTCTGTTCTCATCATTGGTTGAATACAGGGTTAGAAGATATCTGTTGGTCCAGAAGAAGCCGGTTGTAAGACCGAGGAAGAACCCGGTTCCGCAAATCATAGTGACATCCACCTGCTTGATGAACATCATAACCATCAGAGCCACGGCCGAAAACATGATGCCGAAGCTGTAAAGTAGTTTCACGTTGGCTTTCTTGAGCAGGACACCGTTGATTACCGCCGAGATGACTACGCCGATGTACATACACAGCTGATAGATTATCACCATCGAAGCGACACCGGTATTTCTCATTATATAGGCTCCTGCGAATATCTCGATAATCGGCAGCACCATTGCGAATAGCAAGTTGGTAAGCAGCAGAGTCTTGATATTCTTTGGCTGAGAAAGGAAAAACTTTATTTCACCTACTGTTTTCATTCTGTCAAATCACTGTTGTTACGAGAGACCTACTCTCTATTTCTTGAGCGAAGACAAGATTTCGCTTATTGAAAATTCCGCGCTGCAGATTACCTCGTCGGATGCGCCGTAGAAAATGCGGATTGTATCGTCATCTATGAGGTACTGACCGTTTGTGAACACCACGTTTCCGAAGAAGCCTGTCTTCTCATAATCAGCAATCGGCTCCATAATCGGCTCCTCGCTGCGCGCTATGACTTTGGTAGGGTCGTTGATGTCAAGGAGAAGGGCTCCGAGGCAATAGCGGTTTTCAGCATTGGCTCCGTGATAAATCTCGAGCCAGCCCTCACTTGTGCGGAGCGGAGCTGCACCTGCGCCAACTCTTGCGGAATCCCATTTGCCTTCTCTTGTCGTAGCGATGCAAACGTGTTTGCCCCAGTGGATACGGTCAGGAGACTCAGCCACCCAGATGTAGTTGCCACCCAGTTCTGGGCTGCTCGGACGGTGGAAAGCGTAGTATTTGTCTCCGATTTTCTCTTGGAACAATGCGCAGTCTTTGTTGTGAGGCGGGAAAATCATCCCGTGTCTTGATATGTTCTTGAAGTCTTTGGTCTCCATCAGGCCGACACCCACGGCGACCGGAGATACTTCAGTGAATGTCAGGAAATAGCCGTCCTCCATAGTAGCCACCCTGCAGTCCTCTATTCCGAATGACTCCTGGAATCCCTTGCCGAAAATAGGCTTGATTTCCGGGTCCTCGGTGAAATGCACATCGTCATCACTGCATACAGGACGCAGATAAGACAATGTCGTCAGATAATCATTGCCCTTGTACTTGATGACTCTGGCATCTGACGCATCCAACGAAGGGTCGTTCTTGTCGAAAGTAAGGACCTCGATTTCGCCCTTTTCATTATAAATAGGGAAACTGATCTTGCCTTCCTGCTGAACCGGACGCTCCGCAACTCTGAGGAGAAGCCAGGTTTTGCCGTTCATTCTGAATACTCCCGGATTGAGAAGACAAGTTATCTCCATTCCTGGGATGCAGGCCTTGAGATCAGATGGTCTGAGAATAGGATTGTTGATGTTTCTTTTTGCTATGTCCATAATATGAATCTGTTCTAGTGTGTATTTATACGGATGCTGTCGCACCGCGTTTAAAACGTTTGCAAAGGTAAATGTTAGATTAGTTCACCCAGTGTGTTATTTTTACAAAGAGGTGTTTTTTTATTACATTTGCCGAAAAGAAACAGAAATTATGTCGTTCCGAAGATTTGTGCTTTGCTTATTGCTGATTCTGGCATCTTCCGTCAGAATGTCTGCCGACATTCGATACATTTCAAGCAGAAACGGACTATCAAACAGCTCTGTCACTTGCATTTACAAGGACAGCGAAGACTACGTGTGGTTCGGCACCTGGGACGGGCTGAACAGATATGACGGCAGCGAATTCGAGATTTTCAGGTCTTCCCTCAACGAAAGAAGTCTGAGCAGCAGCATTATCCGTCAGATAATGGAGGACGACGAGAACAATCTGTGGATTGCCACTGACAGGGGCATCGACAAATTCAACAGAAGAGACAACAGTTTCACGAGATATTTCTCCGATATCGCAAAGAAAGGTATGTTTTCGGAGCATTCCTTCTTCCTCACAAAAGACCGGGATGGAAATCTTTATGCCGCAGTCTCAGGCTACGGCTTATGCCAGTTCAATAAAGAGAAAGACACATTCGATGTCAAGTACCGGACTTCCAAACCGCTGTCAGGACTATGGTGCGACAGTTCCTCCTGCATATGGGTTCTTTCAGAAAACAGACTTTTCAGAATCCCGAAGTCGGTTGACGGAACCTATTTCCCGATTGAGGCATTGGTCGACAAGGACGTTGATTTCGCTGTTCTCGGAGTGAAAGGGCGCACATTGTGGTACAAGCCGACAGGGAGCAACATCATCAAAGGAATCGAGCTGTCCACCGCAAGCACAATCCGACAGCTGACCCTGCCGAGGGAAACGAAGAAGGTTACCTGCCTTGACAACTCCGGCTCTACAGTGTTAGTAGGCACCGACAACCGTCTGCTGGAATTTTCCGAGAACGACGCGCACGAACTTTACGGCAACATACCGGTCCTGTCGCTGTCAAGAGACGACAATGACATAATCTGGGTGGGCACGGATATGCTGGGAGTTGCCATAATATCAAATATGGAGACGCCGTTCCATTCCGTAAGCGGGAAAAGGCACAATATGTTCGCCAACAGTGCGGTCCGCTCTTTCTATGAAGAGTTGCCCGGAAGAATGTGGGTGGGCACCAAAGGCAACGGCCTGATACTGATGGACCTATCCGACAATTCAGAAATCCGCAGATATGACTCGCATAACGGACTGAACGACGACAATGTATATTCGCTCTATGAGGGCGACGAAGTGATTTGGGTCGGAACTGACGGAAAAGGACTTGACTACATAGAGAAAAGCACCGGAAACATCTGCAGTCTCTCCGTCCCGGACAGCCTCAACTTCTCTTCCGTGTATTCGATTCTGCAGACCGAAAGGAATGTCATCTGGCTGGGGACAAGCGGACACGGACTGCTACGCATTGAAATCGACAGATCCAAGAAACCATATAAAGCCGTAGCATACAAGCAGTTCACTATCGACAACGGACTTGAGTCAAACATCGTGTATTCTCTTGTACTTGACAACGACAATAATGTATGGGCCGGGACACGAGGCGGAGGATTGAGCCGATTCGGAGCAGACGGAACTCCTTCACCAATAGACATTGACAAAGGCATTGCCGAAGCCATAAACGACATAACTTATCTCTTGACGGACAGGAACGGAGAATTGCTGCTTGGCACAAGCCTGGGACTGTATTCCAGGAATGCGGAAGGAGAGATACGAAAAATCGAATCGCAGCACATTGACGGAACCAGCCTGCACGGCATAATCGAGGACAAGAACGGAGCACTCTGGGTCAGCACCAACAACGGTCTCATCAGAATCAACAGAGGGAGCAATTCCGTTGCCGAGACCAGATTCTCGGCGGAAGACGGACTCCAGAGCAACGAGTTCTCTGACGGAGCCTGCCTGCTGAGCAATTTCTCCGGACAAATCTTCTTCGGCGGAATATCCGGATTCACATACTTCAACCCTGACGAGACCGGGCAGTCCAAGACTTTCCCCAAACTGCATCTGAAGGGCGTGTATATCGGAAACGACAGACGCACGGACTGCATTGACGAGAAAGACGGACAGACGGGAATCATCATCAAGCCTCAGAATTCGTCATTCACATTGAAATTCGCGACGATGGACTACACTTTCGCGGACAGATGCGAGATTGCGTACAACTTGAGCGGGCATTCCAAAGACTGGATTTATCTCGGGACGTCCAAGAATATCGCATTCTCGTCCCTGCCTCACGGGCACTACCGGCTTGACGTACGGCACACTAACGCGGACAAGGTCTGGAGCGACGACATCTACTCCATAAACATAGATATACTCCCCCACTGGTACGAGACGTGGTACGCTATGCTGCTGTTCTTCAACTGCTTCCTGCTTTTCTGCGGCGCAATAGTGTGGAGTTTCATCTCAAGGCAGAAGGAGCGTCGACAGCTCAAGGAGCAGGAGGACGAAAAAGTCAAAATGATTGACATCCACGAAGCCAAACTGCAGTTTTTTACCAATATAGCCCACGAGTTCTCCAACTCGCTCACATTGATATACGGCCCGTGCAAAGAGCTCCAGAAGAGCACCCAACTGTCGTCTTCAAGCCGCAAATATCTGGATTACATCGAGACCAACAGTTCAAGGATGCTCAACCTAATCCAGCAGATCATCGCATTCCGCCGCACTGAGACCGGTCACCTGAAACTGCATCCCGAAGAGGTCTGCATAAACGAAATAATCCTGCACGATGAGGAATATTTCAGAGGCAAATTCGAGGAAAAATCTCTGCAGATAAAGACTGAGACAGACCGGGATGACATCAGATGGGTCACAGACAAGGACAGCATAGAGAAAATCATCTTCAACCTGCTTTCGAATGCCACCAAATACACCCCTGACGGCGGTACTATCAGCATAAAATGCACGCAGGAGAATGACAGGCTGAAAATTTCAGTGACAAATTACGGGATAGGCATCCCGGAAGAGAAAAGGACCTCCATATTCGACCGTTTCGAGGTGCTCGACAAATTCGAGAATGACATCCGCAAAGGAAAAATCAGCAACGGAATAGGACTTTCAATGTGCAAAAACCTCGTTGAACTTATGCAGGGACGCATCTGGATTGACAGCGACGGGAAAAGTTACACATCATTCTGCTTTGAGATTCCGCAGCTGGAAATCTCCGCGGATAAGGTGGAAGCGGGCTCGACCGGGCAGTCTCCTGTTTACAGCGAAGAACTTCCGGTGCCTGACGGAGATGCCGCCCAGGACACCTCCGCACAAGATTCTGAAGAAGCTATCCCGTCGAAAAAGCGCATTCTGATTGTGGACGACGACGCTGACATACGGACTTTCATCAAAGGGCTGCTTTCCGACAAATACAATGTATTCGGAGCCACAAACGGGCGCGAGGCTTTACAGGAAATCGAAAGCAATCTGCCGGATCTGGTGATTTCCGACGTCGTAATGCCGGTTATGGACGGATTCCAGCTGCTTAAGACCATACGCGAAAATCCAAAGTACAAGCATATACCGGTGGTCCTTCTCACGTCAGGCAATTCCGATGACAACCGCAAGCTCGGCCTGGACCGCGGAGCTGACGCTTTTGTAGGCAAGCCGTTCAATCCCGATATGCTCCAGTCCGTGATAACCAATGTTCTCGGACGCGATGAAGCAATCAAGGACTACTCCAACTCCGCATACAGCGCTATGGACAGATTCCTCGGTGTCGAAATATCCAAGGATGACCGGGCACTGTTCACGGAAATCACGGACATCATCAGCAACAACATCGACAACGACCAGCTCTGTATGGATTTCATCGCGGAGAAGCTGTCTATCAGCAAGATGCAGCTATATCGCAAGTTCAAGGCCTGCCTTGATATCACGCCTGTGGAATATATCAAGACCCTCAGGCTGGAAAAGGCGGAAAGGCTGCTGAAAACCACGACCCGGACTGTGCAGCAGATAATGTACGACTGCGGATTCAACAGCAAGACATACTTCTACAAGGAATTCGCAAAGAAATACGGAGTCACCCCGAAGCAATATCGGGACAACGCCAAGCCGTAGAGGCGCTCCGCCCCGCTACCGGTAATTGCTTGGCGAGACGCCGAACTTGGCCTTGAACACCTTTGAGAACACGGACAAGGTGCTGAAGCCGGTAAGATCCGCAATCTCCGATATGGTATATTGACCTTCCTTAAGAAGCTGTGCCGCCCTGTTGAGTTTATACATTTTGAAGAACTCGGCAGGATTCTCGCCGGTAAGTCCCTTTACTTTATAGTAGAATTTAGTCCTGGACATACACATCCGCTCCGCGATAGCGACCACATTCAACTCAGGATTGGAAAGTTCCTTCTCCATCAGAGAATACAGTTCGCTCATAAACTTGCCGTCCTGAGGAGACAGCACATTCTCATCCAGAGCATCAGTTTGAGTTGCAGAAGAAAGCAGTTTCTTCACATTATCCTGAGTCTGAATCAACGAATTAATCAGAGCAAGCAGATATTCCGGATCGAAAGGCTTTGTAACATAGGCATTTGCGCCAGTATTGAGGCCCTTCACCTGATTTCGCATAGCCGTATTTGCCGTAACAAGAATCAACGGAATATGGCAAATCTGCATATCGCCCCTAACCTCGGCACACAATTCAAATCCGTCTTTATCCGGCATCACTATATCGCACAGGATGCAGTCCGGTGAATTATCCTTTATCGCCGTCAAGGCATTGTCCGCATCGAAGCGGCATATTACATTATAATATGGAGAAAGGAGAGACTTGAGGTAAGCGACAATCTCCGTATCGTCATCCACTACAATCACCGTCCGCTTTTCACTCTTTTCCTCAACATTTCCGCTCACGGCAACAGGCAGAGGGAACACTTCTTTCTGCTGTTTCTGAGATATCGACCTCTCATCTGAAGCATAAGCACCCTCATCCACAGGTATCACAAAAGTAAACATTGCTCCTGTCCACTGCACCGGATTCTCGCAGAACAAATAACCGTGATGCAGCATTGCCAGCTTGCGCGCATAATACAAGCCAATGCCCGTGCCCATATTGCTCACCCGTTCAGCATCGCCGCGTATCTGATAATACCTTTCAAAAATCTTTTCGCGTTCGCTCTCGGGAATCTCTTTTCCGGAATTTGCGACAGACACCTTAATATATCTGCTCCATTCCAATTTACAGCCGGCAAACTTGCCGCCCAGTTCAGAAGCCGGCAGCACATCAAAGCAGACAGAGATTTTACCGCCCTCCTGAGTATATTTCAAGGCATTGGACAGCAGGTTTCCGAAAATCTTATCGACCTTGTCATCATCCAGCAATGTTAGACAGGTATCCTCCAGACCTGCAGTCTGCAATGAAATATTCTTACCGGCGATACTGGCGGAGAATGACTCCAACAACGAGCGCAGGGTCTCGACAGCATCTACCGTATGTACCTGGAGATGAAGCGCATCCTCCTCCAGCTTATTGAAATCAAGCATCTGGTTCACCAGTTTCAGCATCCTGTCCACGCTGTGTTGAACCGTGCCCACAAGTTTTCTGGTACCTTCATCCAATCTTTTGTCAGATGCAATCTGCGATATCGGGCCGGCAATAAGTGTCAGCGGCGTCCTGAATTCGTGGGAGACGTTGGCAAAGAAATTCATATTCATCTGATTGATATGATGTTCCTGAGCCTTCTCCATTTCCGCTTTTTGCGCAATCTGACGTTCTTTGCGTATTCTCATAACCAGCAGCAGGACATAACCTGCAGCGCCGGACAGGATAAGGACATAGCTGAGCCAGGCCCACCACGAAGCCCAAGGTGCGGGATGCACTGTCACATTTACAGATGACTCCGTTTCATTTATATTGCTGTCATTACTCCCAAGCCTTACCCGGAATTTATATTTTCCGGCAGGAAGATTGGCATAATACGCTTCCCTGTTGCTTCCTGCATCTATCCAATAATGGTCAAAACCATCAAGTTTGTAACGGAATTTCACCCTGCTGAATTTGCCGTAATCCAGAGCAGAATAAGATATGCTGAATCCGTTCTGGTAATATTTCAGATTAATATCCGGCCCGAGCGACATCCGTTTCTTTATACATCCTTTTTCAGAGGGCTTGACCACCTGATTGTGCACCTTTAGCGTTTCGAAAACTATACGGAGATTATTTCTGTAGCCAACGTCTTCCGGACTGAACACCGTCACGCCGTGAGTTCCGCCCAGGACAATGCGTCCGTCAGCCATCATACAGGCAGCCCTGTCATAGAACTGGTTTCCTCCGATTCCGTCGGAAGCAAAGTAATTGATGACAGTCGAGTCCGACGTGTTGTATTTTGACAATCCGTACTGCGTACCAATCCACAGATTTCCCGATTTATCCGCAATTACGGACGAGACATCCGTGCAGGAAATGCCGGGGATCTGCCTCAGGCGTTCACTTGCAACATTGTAGCACAACAGTCCGTTAGCCACGGTCCCTATCCAGAAATTACCCTTATTGTCATTGCATACGGACACCGGAATAAGGCCTGAATGTCTGGTTGCATCCTGCCAGTCTTCCTCCGATATCGGCAAGTCCATCATCTCTGAAGTCGAGAGATTCACCAGCATCGGTTTTCTGCCGAACGCACACACCAGGAGATTGTCCTTGTCGAACGTCGTGGCACACGGCACAAATCCATATCCGTCAAAGAGTTTCAACGGCTCGAATTCAGTCTGTCCCGGGCGCAGGCAGTACAGATAAGGAAGCGCGGATGTCACGACTATCGTCCCATCCTCACATTCATATATGGACATCGGCAGAAAGACAAACCACGATTTGTCGAGCACCTCCCGTCCGTGTTCAATGTGGACTTTACGCACGCTGCTGTCGTATGCAATCTGCCATATACTGCCGTCTCGGGAAGCCAGAATACCGCCCACACTCATCAACGAATTCCACATTGTCTGGTTGATTTTCCTCCAAGGAATATTCAGGACAGTGCCATCCTCCGGCGAATACCGATAAGTGCCGTCCTGGAATGTGGACACCCAGAGATTGTCCTGTTTGTCAACCGCCATTGCTGAAACGGACTTGCCCTCCAGGGCCTTGCACAGCAATTTGTCGTCATTGAACCTGTCCTTGTAATGGGAACTTACAAAAATCCCCTGGTCAGAGGACCCGAGCCACACATTCTTGTTTGAATCGACATAAAGTTTACTTACCCTAAAATCCGGCGCCTCAAACGGAAACTCCGGTTGGGACTGATGGTACAACTTCCCGGAAGCATAGTTGTAATAGAACAGCCCGCTTTCCAAAGTCGAGAATACTAGACCACCCGGATAAGGAAATATATTCGTGATCTCCCCGATATGGAATCTGTCATCTTTTGTCAGCGCATCCGGAACAGGACTTTCCGAATGCGTCTCCGTATCGTATATTTTGATCGCAACGGATGAAGTGCACCAGATTTTT
Source organism: Acutalibacteraceae bacterium (assembly GCA_963636275.1). Taxonomy (GTDB): domain Bacteria; phylum Bacteroidota; class Bacteroidia; order Bacteroidales; family UBA932; genus Cryptobacteroides. The sequence goes on from CAVHJF010000005.1 coordinate 63,224, forward strand.
CCGGAATCATACGCATACACCATCGGCATTCCGGACTGTTCCTCAACCAATTCCAGATTAAAATTATCTGTATTATAACACTTTATCTGCCGATAGTCAACCGCCCACAGATTGTCGTGCTCATCAATGAAAAGCTTAGAGTTGTACGTCTTGAACTTGTCCACGTCCGGAATGACAACACGCAACTCCGACGCGTCAGGATCATACATCAATACAGAAGGATATGCGTAAGCGAATATACGTCCTTGGCTGTCTTCTTTCAGTTCATTCGCATACACCTTTGACTCGCAGCGGATTTTTCTGAAATTATCCTGGTCCGTGTAAACATTCAGACCTGTTATCGTTGAAACCCAGATTTCTCCGGAGTGCGAGCAAAGCAGGTCAAGCACCTGATTGTCCGATATGCTGGTCGAGTCCGTGTCATCCCTGTAATATTGATGATACTCGCGTCCGGTATATTTATTGAGACCGCGGAATGTCCCGATCCAGATATGGCCGTCTGAGTCCTCCACAATGGCGTTAATCTTATTGTTGGAAATGTCCTCGGAAATTACCGGACTGGTTGCCGCCGGGATATCCGCAATTTCGCTACGGCTGCAGGATAAGCACACGAGCAAAATCAGTATTTGTCTGAACTTCATAATGTTGGTCTGTTTCAGTGTCGTCAGGAGATTCCTCAATTCTCCCTCCTCGTCAAAAATACGCTTTATACCGCACACTGCATAACGTACAACGACATTTTTGAACATAAAAACAAAATTTAGAACATAACGGCAAGCGCGATTTGGCCAAATAAACAAAAGAATAGACACCTCACAAATTTCTTTTATAAAATCGTTTTTATCTTTGTCGTCGGAAAATCGCAGACTAGCGGTTTCCGTAAAACTAATAACCAATTCACATATTATGAAGAAACCGGCAATATGTAAATTCACTTTGTCCGTTTTGTTTCTGTTCAGCTTTATAGGCATCCTGTCCGCACAGAATGTCATCAAGGTCAGCGGAACAATTACTGACAGCAAGAATGCGCCGATGATTGGCGCGAGTGTTTTCGAAAAAGGCACCAGAAACGGTGTCATCACCGACGCGGACGGAAAATATTCAATCAGCCTTCCGGAAGGTTCCGTCCTGGTATTCTCCAGCATCGGCTTCACAACTCAGGAGAGAAAAGCCGTTGCAGGGACTCTTAACATTGTTATGGAGGAGGACCAGAAACTCCTCGATGAAGTTGTCGTAATCGGATACGGCATACAGAAGAAAAGTTCTGTCACAGGTGCAATATCCCAGGTCAAATCAGAGGATATGCAGAACAGGACAATCACAAGACCTGAGCAGGCTCTGCAGGGAAAGACTGCAGGCGTGCAGATTTTCCAGTCTTCCGCTTCTCCGGGAGCATCTCCTACAGTACGAATCCGCGGTATCAACTCCAACGGCTCCTGCGACCCTCTTTACGTTGTTGACGGCCGAATCGCCAGCGACATCGGAGGCATCGATCCTAACGACATCGAATCAATGGAAGTCCTCAAGGATGCCGCTTCAGCAGCAATCTACGGTGCGGCGGCAGGTAACGGCGTCATCCTCATCACCACCAAAAAAGGAAAGGCGGGCCAGGGCAATGTCACCTACGACTTCCAGCTGTCAATCCAGAATATCGCCAGAATCCCTAAAGTCCTGAATGCCGAGCAATATATAGAGTATATGACCGAGGCCAACTATATCTCTATGGACAAGATCAACTCGACTTGGGACTTCAAGACAAACACCGACTGGTCAAAGGTAGCATTCGAGTCCTCCATTATGCAGAAGCACAATCTCGCCTTCCAGGGAGGAAATGACAAAGGCACATATTTCCTTTCACTCTCCTATCTTGACAACAACGGCTATGTAGTGGGCGACGCCGACGTGTACAAGCGTTTCACTGCCACAATCAACGCCGACTACAACATCAAGAAATGGCTGCAGGTCGGCACCAACAACCAGATTGAATACTACACCCGTAAGGCTGTGGCCGAGGGTTCCGAATACGGCAGCCTTCTTTCTTCAGTCATTCAGCTCGACCCTCTCACCCCTGTCAAATATTCTCCGGACAATCTTCCTGAGCATATGCAGACTATGGTGGATGCCGGCAAACATTATCTTACAGACAAGGACGGCAACTATTACTCCACTTCAGCATTTCTGGAGACAGAGGACTACAACCCTTATATAATGAGGGACAAGAGCCAGTCCACAAGCAGCGGATACAATATCAACGGTGTCATCTACGCCAACTTGAAACCAGTACGCGGGCTTGTGCTTACCAGCCGTCTCGGATACAGACTTTCAGCGGCAAGAAGCTACACTGTCAACAACGACTTTTTCGTAAACACTACCGTCAACCAGAACTATATGTCCGTCAATGCCTCAGCATCGACTCCGATTTATCTGCAATGGGAGAACTTCGCCAACTATATGCACAGTTTCGGGAAGCACAACATCACAGCAATGGTCGGAACATCATTCATCGACAACAGTTCCTTCTATGTAAGCGGCAACGTGACCGGAGGTGACGGAGACTTCGGATTCAAGAAAGACGACCCGAGATATGCCTACTTCGCATACGCGACTGCAACTGCAGTAAAGACAGTCTATGGCGGAGAGGAAATCATCGGAAGGAAGCTCGCCTATTTCGGACGACTCAGTTATGACTATGCCGGCAAATATATGGCGCAATTCTCACTGAGAGCTGACGCGGCCGACTCTTCAGTCCTTCCAGTTGCGAAAAGATGGGGATATTTCCCTGCCGCATCTCTCGGTTGGACAATTTCGCAGGAGAACTTTATGAAGGGCGCTAAAAGCTGGCTCTCACACCTCAAACTGCGCGGAAGCTGGGGACAGAACGGAACCACATCAAGTCTCGGCTCATACGCATACTTGTCTTCAATATCTTCCAGCGTATCATACCCTTACACCAACGAGCTCGTTTACAACACAGGTTCAAGCCCGTCCTCAACCGGAAACAACGAGTTGAAATGGGAGACCTCCGAGCAGCTCGACCTCGGTATTGACGCGAGATTCTTCAGAGACAGGCTCACATTGACTGCGGACTGGTACACCAAAAAGACTAAAGACCTCATCGTGACCGGCATCACCCCTTCCACCATCGTGGGAAATACCGCATCACCGGTAAATGCCGGAAACATTGAGAACAAGGGCGTTGAGCTCGAACTCGGTTGGAAAGACAACATCGGAGACTTCAACTACAGCATCCGCGGCAACATCGCCACCCTCAAGAATGAAGTGACCTATATCCACGAATCACTGGACCGCATCAACGGAGCCAGCTACCATACGGCCAGCGGTGTGACGGTATTTGAGAAAGGTTATCCTGCCTGGTATTTCCGCGGATATAAACTTGACCATATCGATGCAGAGACAGGAGACCCGGTATTCGTTGACAAAGACCAGAACGGCGTAATCAACGATGCCGACAAGATGATGATCGGAAGCGGCATTCCTGACTTCACCTACGGAATCACCCTCAACGCGTCGTTCAAAGGATTCGACCTCACAATCTTCGGAACCGGCTCTCAGGGAAATGACATTATGAGCTGCAGCGGACGTGGAGACAGACTCCAGGCAAACAAACTCAAACTGTTGTACACTGACAGATGGACTCCTACCCACACCAACGCCACCAGGCCTCGTCCGGGCGCTACCGATATTGACAAATATTGGCTGAGCAGCGGTATGGTATTCGACGGTTCATACTTCAAAATCAAACAGATACAGTTGGGATACTCTCTTCCTAAGGCCTTGCTGAAGAAAGCCAGAATCAACAATGTGAGAGTTTACTGCTCACTTGACGATTTCTTCACATTCACCTCATATCCGGGATTTGATCCTGAGGTTACGGGCGTCGGCAATGCTACCGGTATCGACAAGGGATATTATCCGTCTGCAAGAAAACTTGTATTTGGACTTAATCTGAACTTCTAACGCACATACAGCTATGAAACATATAAATAGATTGATAATCGGCCTGATTACTGTTGCGTCAGGGATATTCTGCTCCTGCAACGGTATGCTTGACATAGAGCAGCACGGCGCAACGTCTCCTAAGACCTTCTACAAGACAGATGAAGAGGCGGAGGAAGCCATAACTGCAGTTTACGCCCAGTTCGCAGGCATCTACTACAACTACTTCTTTCTGAAGAATATGCTGTCCGATGACTTCTGGTGCGGTGGCGGCGGACGCGGTGACAACGCTGATATGGAAAAAATCAACGAGTTCACATTCAGTGCCGACCACTCTATGATTCTCGGACTGTTCCAGAACTATTATCAGGTAATCTATCTGAGCAATGTTGTCCTTCAGTATGTTCCGGACGAGACTCCGGTTCAGAAAAGAGCAAGAGCAGAGGCACGCGTCTTAAGATCATTCGTATATATAGACCTCATTTCAATGTGGGGAACTCCACCTCTCGTGGATCATCCGCTTGAGCCGTCCGAATACAAAATGGCCAACGGCGAACCTGAAAAGCTCTGGAGCTTCGTGGAGTCCGACCTCAAGGCGGCAATCGAATCCGGCAGCCTGATGGAAAAAAGCGGCGTTGATGACAATACGACATATAACGTCAAGTTGCAATTCGCGAAGGCTCTCCTCGGCAAGGCTTATGTATTCCAGCAGAAATGGTCAGAAGCCTGCACCGTCCTGGACGATATGATAGACGACGGCAAGTATGACCTGTATCAGGGAAAATATGAGGACCTCCTGATGTACAACGCGGAGAACAACTGCGAATCACTGTTCGAAATCAACCGTCTGAATGACCCGAACAACGCGTTCACCAACTGGTCGCTGTTCTCGGCGATGTTGGGATGGAGAGGAGACCGTATGGAAATCACATCCGGCATATACAACAACTGCTGGGGCTTTGCGAATCCTCAGAAAGACCTCTATGATGCTTTTGTTGCAGAAGAAGGCACAGAAGGCTACAGGCTGAATTCTACAATAAAATCATACGACAAGGTCCTCGCCCAGGGAGACAAGATCATTGACGGAAAGGAGATGTACGACCACGAAGGCTATTTCTGGTGGAAGAGCAGGGTCGTCGCAGACGAGATGATCTCAGGCGGATGGTATTCATCACACAACAACTACCGTTATATGCGCTACGCCGAGGTCCTGTTGCTTGCAGCCGAGGCACACGTGAAGGGAGGAGACCAGGCCAAGGCTCTCAAATACATCAACAAAGTCAGGACCCGCGCACGTCTTTCAGAATTGAGCAGTGTGGATATGAATGATATTATGCTGGAAAAGAGGCTGGAACTCTGCGGAGAATGTGTGAGATTCCAGGATATGCAGAGATGGGGCATAGCCGCTGACAAACTCAAGGACCAGGGCAAACAGACTCCGTGGTTCTCGTCCAACGGCACCGTGAGATGGGAAACTTACAACAAGACCGTGTATGGATACAAAACCGGGAAACACGAGCTCCTGCCATTCCCTGACACTGAGGTCACATTGAACAAGAATGTGAAACAGAATCCTAACTGGTAAATAAATTTTGACAATATGAAAAGAATCATTATATTAGCGACGATTTGCTTTATGGCTTTCGGGTGCGATGAGAGAGCGATTGATCCGCTCACAGGCAAATATCCTGTACCTGAAAGCATTGAACTGACCACGCTTACTGATAAGAATGAAGAGAAGTTGGACAACGGCACCAGAGTATTCACGGTAAAGTTGAACAGCACTGAGGGATCATTTTCAGTGTCATTCACTGCGGACAAATACTATTTGGTACCACAGACTTACACCATCTCTGAAACAACCGGGAACAACGGTACTTATACGAACGCTGTATGGACATCCAATTCTGACGGTTCTGCAGCAGTAAAGAGCGGAAGCATCCAGGTCAAGAACAATGAAAGCGACTACGAATTCAAAGGAGCGCTTACACTTGACAACGGTAAGGTCATCAGAATCCATTTCTCAGGAGAAATTATTTATGAAAAAATTGTGGAAGCATTGAACTTGCCACAGTTGCTCTATGCCAGTGCACAGGCTCAGGCTGACGGAACTACGCTGATTACCGTCAAAGCCGGAACTTCAGGGCTCACGGCAAAGAGCGGAATGTATGGAGTCACTATCGGAGGAAACGGAAACTACATTTCCATTGACTTTGTAAGTTCGACTTTCGCCCTTGCAGAAGGGACGTACACTCCAGCCGCGAACGGTGCGGCAACAGCAGGGAATTACGTGCAGGGATATGACACTGAGATGTGGGGAATGGTCATGACTAACTGGGGCAGCTGCTGGTTTACAGTTGTAAACGACTCAACCACAGGCATCCACATTGAAAATGGAGACATAACGGTAAAGAAAAAGGACAATATTTATACGATAACGATAAACAACGATGACGTATTCGCAGAATACATCGGAGAGATAAATTTGTAGTTGAAATTCAGCACCTGCGGAACCTCCCGCTTGAGATTTTCAAGCGAATGACGGACACCCGTCCGCAGGAGTTGGAAAACAACAAAAGAGCAGAAAATATATTTGCACATTATGAAACTCACATTATTGGCTTCTTCACTGCTGCTTGCAGCGCTTACGGCCACGGCTCAGACACCGACATTGAAGATTGAAAGCGGTAAAATTTCAGGCGTCACAGAAAACGGCGTCAGCGTATATAAGGGTATTCCTTACGCCGCCCCTCCCGTCGGAGACCTGAGATGGAAACAGCCCCAGCCGGTAAAGCACTGGAAAGGAGTGAAAGCCTGCGACAAATTCGGTCCGGCCTCACTGCAGGGCGGCTCCGCTGAAGGTTCTTTCTATTGGAAAGAATTTTATCAGGGCGGAGCTCCTGAAAAGAGCGAAGACTGCCTGTACCTCAACGTCTGGACACCTGCCGCAGGAACAAACAAGAAGTTGCCGGTAATGGTCTGGATTCACGGTGGCGCCTTTATGAACGGATACGGCTATGAAATCGAGTTCGGAGGCGAGGCGATGGCGGCAAAAGATGTCATTCTCGTCACGCTCAACTACCGTCTCGGAATGTGCGGATTCCTGGCTCACCCTCTTCTCAATGAAGAAAACGGAGGAAAAGGTTCTGGAAACTACGGACTTTATGACCAGATCGCAGCCATCAAATGGGTGCATAAAAACATTGCAGCATTCGGAGGCGACCCTGACAACATCACCGTTTTCGGCCAGAGCGCAGGAGCCAGAAGCGTACAGACCCTCATCAGTTCACCGCTCACCAAAGGCCTGATCAGCAAAGCCATAATCCAGAGCGGAGGCGGCCTTAACGGCATCATAGGTGACACCACACTTGAGAGTGCCGAGGCAAAAGGCAAAGCAATGTGGGATGCGTCCGGAATGACAACTCTCGAACAGATGCGTGCCTGCCCGGCAGATAAATTCAACGAAGTGCTCGGAAACTATATGAAGAGCCAGAAGTCCTTCGGCGGATTCCCTTACGGACCTTGCATTGACGGAACACTTCTTACAGCCCCTACCGACGAGGTAGCTGAAAGCGGAAAAGAACTCGATATTCCTTATATGATAGGATACACATCCGAAGACATCACACCGGATGTTATGAACAAGGCGGCAATAGACTGGAGTCTTCTTCTCGAATCTCAAGGCAGAAAACCTGCATACGTGTATCTGTTCAGCAGAGACCTTCCCGGCGAAGACAATATGCAGGCAGGAGGTTTCGGAGATATGAAGGGAGCGTTCCATTCAGCCGAGCTGTGGTACGTATTCGGAACACTCGGAAGATGCTGGAGACCGATGGAAGCCCACGACTATGAGTTGAGCGAGAAGATGGTCAGCTACTGGACCAACTTCGCCAAGACCGGCAACCCTAACGGAGAAGGACTTCCGGAATGGGCTCCTTGCACATCGTCTGACAAACATATTCAAGAATTGAAATAACATTGACGGTTCTTGAAGGTTACTAAACTGATAATCAACAACACAAAAAATATGAAAAAAATCATTTCATTGGCAGCGGCAATGCTGATCGGAATTTCAGCATTCGCCCAGCAGGCTCTTTGGGGAGGCTCTCAAATCGTATCCCCGGAAATCAACGGAGACAACACCGTGACATTCAGGTTCGTTGCTCCCAAGGCAATCAAAGTTCAGGTAACCGGAGATTTCCTCCCGGCACAGAAAATCAAGACTCCTTTCGGAGAATTCAGCGGCCCGGGCGTAGCCGACCTGACAGAAGGAGAGAAGGGAGTTTGGGAATACACCTCAAACGTGCTTGCACCAGAACTTTACAGCTATTCGTTCATTGTTGACGGACTTATGGTCAGAGACCCGTCCAACGTATTCATGAACAGGGACGTAAATTCCGTCACCAACATTTTCATCATCGGCGGAGACCGTGCCGACTTATACGGCGTGCACGAAGTGCCTCACGGAACTGTATCCAAGGTATGGTACAACAGCCCGGGACTCGGAATGAAGCGCAGAATGACAGTTTACACTCCTGCAGGTTATGAGGACAGCGGCAAGACCAAATATCCGGTATTCTACCTTCTGCACGGAATGGGCGGAGACGAAGAGGCCTGGATGGACCTCGGCCGTGCTTCCCAGATTCTGGACAACCTGATCGCATCAGGCAAGGCAAAACCGATGATTGTGGTTATGACCAACGGCAACGCGGCTCAGGAAGCAGCTCCTGGACAGTCATCCCTCGGACTTGTACAGCCTAATATGCAGCAGCCTAAGACTATGGACGGCGCATTCGAGCAGGCTTTCCCTGACGTTGTGAATTATATCGACAGCCACTACCGCACAATCAAGAAGAAAGAAGGACGCGCCATCGCCGGCCTTTCAATGGGAGGATTCCACTCTCTCCACATTTCCAAGCAGTATCCTGACATGTTCAATTATGTAGGTTTGTTCTCTGCAGCTATTCTTCCACGCGACGGCGCTCAGTCAGAAATCTATGCAAATCTTGACGAGAAACTCAAAGTGCAGTTCTCAAAGAAACCTGCATTGTACTGGATCGGCATCGGCACAGAGGATTTCCTGTATGACGCCAACTGCGATTTCCGCAAGAAACTTGACAATGCAGGATACAAATATACCTACTACGAGACAGGAGAGGGCCACATCTGGAAGAACTGGAGAATCTACCTGACAGAATTTGTACCTCAACTATTCAAATAACGGACACTAACCTTTGCCGGGGATATTTTGATATCTCCCGGCATATCTTTAACTTTAATCTACCGATAGTATGAGTTTTAGAAACATCGGCTTACTGCTTATGACAGGAGCTAGCGTAATCGCTTGTAATACAAAGACGCCGCAGCTTGGCAAATCATCGATTGACAAGGTCATCGGCGCGATGACACGTGAAGAAAAAGTCCGCCTTCTGATAGGAACAGGAATGGAAGGCATCAACTCCGGAGACAGCGCTGTAGTCGGAGAGAGCAAAAGTATTGTTCCGGGTGCGGCCGGCACCACATATCCTATCCCAAGACTTGGGATTCCGGCAATCGTTCTGGCTGACGGCCCTGCCGGACTCAGAATCAATCCTACAAGAGAAGGTGATCCCGACACATATTATTGCACGCACTTCCCTATCGGAACTTCGCTGGCGAGTTCGTGGGATACCGAGCTCGTGGAAGAGGTCGGAAAGGCAATGGGTAATGAAGTTCTCGAATATGGAGCTGACGTATATCTCGCACCGGCTCTGAACATTCACAGGAACCCTCTGTGTGGAAGAAACTTCGAATATTATTCTGAGGACCCTGTTGTCGCCGGCAAGACAGCGGCAGCGTATGTCAATGGCGTACAGAGCAATGGAGTCGGCACGTCCATCAAGCACTTCGCCGTGAACAACCAGGAAAGCAACAGAATGAACAATGACGCCAGGGTTTCCCCGAGGGCTTTGAGAGAGATTTATCTGAAAGGATTTGAAATCACCGTAAAAGAAAGCCAGCCGTGGACCGTAATGTCGTCATACAACCAAATTAACGGAGTGTATGCATCTCAAAGCAAAGAGCTTCTCACCACTCTCCTCCGCGACGAATGGGGATTCAAGGGAATGGTCATGACTGACTGGTTCGGCGGCAAAGATCCTGTAGCTCAGATGAATGCAGGTAACGATATGCTCCAGCCCGGTTACGAAAAACAATACACGACTATTCTGAATGCTCTTAACGACGGCACTCTTGACGAGGCAGTCATTGACAGAAATGTCAGGAGAGCACTTGAACTGATTGTCAAATCGCCACGTTTCAAAGGCTACAAATATTCCAACAAACCGGATCTCAAAGCACACGCGCTTGTAACACGTCAGGCCGGTGCGGACGGAATGGTTCTGCTTAAGAATGAAGGCAATGCACTACCTGTTCAGTCCGGCGCGAAGGTATCGCTCTACGGATGCACATCTTATGATTTCATCGCCGGCGGCACAGGTTCCGGCAATGTAAACAGGGCCTACACCGTATCTCTGCCGGAAGGATTCAAGAATGCGGGATTCAATGTCGACAACTCTCTGGAATCCACATACCGCGAATATATAGAGAAAGACAGAGCCGAGAAACTGGATAAGATCAAAGACAATCCGATGGCTAAATTCCTGCCTATAAGCAGACCTGAAGAACTTGTTCTCTCTTCTGATATTTTAAGGAAGAATGCTGCAGAGAATGATTTCGCTGTCATTACTCTCGGAAGACTCTCAGGCGAATTCCTTGACAGGACACCTGCAGACTTCGATCTTTCCAAAAACGAGCAGAAACTCATTGACGAGGTATGTGGCGCATTCCACGCTGCAGGAAAGAAAGTCATCGTGCTGCTCAACATCGGAGGCGTAATTGAGACATCATCTTGGAAGAACAAACCGGATGCAATCCTCTGCGCTTGGCAGGCCGGACAGGAAGGCGGAAACAGCGTTGCTGACGTCATCAGCGGCAAGGTCAACCCTTCAGGCAAGCTCACAATGACATTCCCGGTAAGATTCCAGGATGCCGCGTCTTCAAACAATTTCCCTGTTGACGGAGCTATGAGCAGTATGGATTTCAAGAATATGAAAGAGGGTGACGGTTCCAAGAAGAATTGGGATTACACCAACTATGAAGAAGACATTTTCGTAGGTTACAGATACTTTGACAGCTTCGGTAAAGAGGTTTCTTATCCGTTCGGTTACGGTCTGTCCTATACCGCCTTCGAGTATGGAAATCCTACAGTCAAAGAGGCTGACGGCACATATACAGTCAATGTTGACGTCCGCAACTCCGGCAAGACAGCAGGTCGCGAAGTCGTTGAGCTTTATGCTTCCTGCCCTGACAGCAAGACTGCCGACAAGCCTGAGAAAGAGTTGAAGGCTTATGCCAAGACTCCGGTGCTTCAGCCGGGTGAGGCTTGCACGGTAACTCTTAAGGTCAACGCTGCCGATCTGGCATCTTATGATACGGAGAAAGCAGGCTGGTCTGTTTCCGAGGGTAATTGGAAGTTCCTCATCGGCGCATCTTCACGTGACATCAGATGTTCTGCAGACGTTGTTGTAAAAGCATCGTTCACCCAGACCAACAATCTGTTCGCGTTGCAGCAGCCGTTGAACATTCTCTCGAGGTAGTGCCAACTCCAAGCTGATAGTATACAGGGCTCGAATTTTTATAGTTCAGCCCTGTTTTTTATTTTAACGGGCGAAGTAGCATCCGAAGCCGCTTCCAGCTTTTCCATCTTGCTATCAAACTCCTTTTGCGCATTGATAAAACGCCCGTTTTTGTGTAAATTTGAAAGATGCAATCAGCTATATTGCCGAAGTAAAATTTACGGACGGGAAATATGAGACTCAAGGATATTCTGATGAGAACGGGGCGCACGATGAGCGCGATGATAATGCCGAACATAGGGGCATTCATTGCCTGGGGACTCATAACCGCACTTTTCATCCCGACCGGATGGTTGCCGAACGAACATCTGGCAAAGATAGTAGCCCCGGCATTGAACTACCTTCTGCCTATTCTCATAGCCTACACCGCCGGTAAAAATATCGCAGGCGACAGAGGCGGCGTCACGGGAGCAATCGCAACAATAGGAGTCATAGCCGGAACAGATATCCCGATGTTCATCGGAGCAATGATAATGGGTCCGCTCGGCGGAATCGCCATCAAGAAATTCGACCATCTCGTCCAAGGACGGATTAAAAGCGGATTCGAGATGCTGGTCAACAACTTTTCCATCGGCATCATCGGAATGTTGCTCGCGATTTTCGGATTCTGCGTAATAGGAAGTGCAGTCGAATGGCTCACAGCAATTCTCAGTGCCGCAGCCCAGACTGTAATCTCACATAAACTTCTGCCGCTGATTTCCATAGTCGTAGAGCCTGCAAAGGTGCTGTTCCTCAACAACGCCATAAATCACGGAATCTTCTCCCCTATCGGCATCGAACAAGTGCACGAATTCGGGCAATCCATAATGTTTCTCATTGAAGCCAATCCAGGCGCAGGCTTAGGAATCCTTCTCGCGTATTGGATTGCAGGTAACGGCAACAGCAAAAGTTCTGCTCCCGGAGCTGCGATAATCCATTTTCTCGGAGGAATACACGAAATATATTTCCCTTATGTTCTCGCCAAACCACTTCTGCTGCTGGCGCTGATTGCAGGAAGTGCAGCCAGTCTGCTGTTTTTCAGCCTTTTCGGAGTCGGTCTGGTCGCCCCGGCATCACCGGGCAGCATTATCGCAATCTTGGCGATGGCACCAAAGGGCGAGACATTCCTTGTCCTCTGCGGAGTCCTGATTGCTACGATTGTATCTCTTATCGTGGCGCTCCCAATCATCCGACACGGCGGGAATCACAGCAGCACTAACAAAGAGGACGCTTCCAACGATATTGCAACTGAGTTGAGCCACAGAACCGGGACTTTGAAGATTATGTTCGCCTGCGATGCAGGAATGGGCTCCAGCGCTCTGGGTGCCACAAAATTCAGAAAAAGAGCGGAGCGTGCCGGCTCGGATGCACTGATAAGCAACTGTGCCGTCGATTCCATACCGGACGACACGGATATTGTCGTATGCCAGAGGACTTTACAGTCCAGGGCGGAGCAACGGAACAAGTCAAATGCAACCTACGGAGGGAAAGCTGCAACCATAATTGTAATCGACAATTTCATCTCCGACCCGAATCTTGACAAACTGCTAAACGCCATTGCCCATCGAACAGCCGACTGCTTGTCGGAAGCCGAGCCCGCAATAACAGACAATGCTGATTCCCAGCTAAACGTTCACGCAGCATTCAAGCCTGCAGATACGACAACCGACGGAACGGAAACACGAGATGAAGACGTAGTTTCCGGCACAATACCCCCACACTCTGAATTTGAATCGGCAAATGGCAACATCCCGGCAAGCATTCCTGAAAAAACCAGAGTACTTACCTTAGACAACATCCTCACAGGCCTGCAGTCGGAAAGCAAAGAAGACGCAATCCTCCGCGCAGGACATCTGCTGGAAAGCCGCGGATATGCCGAGAACGGTTATGCGGACGCGATGCTTGAGAGAGAAAAACTAACTTCCACATACTTGGGAATGGGCATTGCCATTCCGCACGGAACAGATGAGGCGAAGAAACACATACGCGCCTCGGGCATAGCGGTACTCCAATATCCTGACGGAGTGGATTTCGGAGAGGAAAAAGCATACATCATCGTCGGCATCGCAGGAAAAGGTGATGACCACATTGACATTCTGACTTCTTTAAGCGAAGCATTTGAGGATGAAGACAAGCTGCATACGCTTATGACGGCCAATGATCCGAATATAATTTTCAATATATTGACAGATAATAATTTACAATAAAGATATGACTACCATCAACGTTACTGTAGACGCAGAAAACGGTATACACGCAAGACCGGCAACGGATCTTGTCAAGATGATCAAAAATTTTGCTCCGGCCAAGGTCACATTGAAAGCCAACGGCAAAAGCGCCAACGGCGCCAGCATAATTTCAGTACT
>CAVHJF010000005.1:77479-78867 GCA_963636275.1 Acutalibacteraceae bacterium
GTATGGAACAGAGACGTTATACAGGAAAGCGCTCTGGCAGAATCCGGCATAAGCTTGGAAGAAGCTCTTGAACTTCTAAAAAAAGAATATGCCGCCCTGTCTGAAAAGGACGAAATTTTCCTGGCTCACGCTGAGATTGCAGAAGACCCTGCATTGCGCGAGCATATCGAATCAGCATTGAATGAAGGCCTGAAGCTTTATGATGCCGCAGAAAAGGCTTGCACTGACCTTACTGCTCTCTTCGAGCAAATAGATGACGAATATCTCCGTGCCAGAAAAGATGACTTGAGGGATGTTTTCGGACAACTGAAGAAAATAATTGCCAACCCAGACGGCTGCAGAAAAAGACTGGCATCTTGCGGTTCAGCAGAGAAAGATAGCGATTCTGCAGGAACGTGTTACAATCAGTCTGAGGAATGCGGGTCAAAGGTATGCACCGGCTCACAAAACGGCAGCCCCGAGAAAGAAATCCTTGTAGCCGACGAATTTTTCCCGTCCGATGCTGCGGACATTGACTTCACGCGGGTGGGCGGACTGATTTCCGAATTGGGCAACAGAACAGGACATATCTGCATCATCGCAAAGTCCAAGGGAATACCGATGCTCACAGGCATCAAAGGATGTACAAAGTCGATTAAAACCGGAGACACGGTCATTCTGGATGCCGACAACGGTAGAATAACTGTCAATCCAGACCCTGAGACATTGGCGGAAGCACAATCATACGGCAAGAAATATTCATCCGGCATATCCCCTTCCGTAGCCAGGATTATGAAGACTTACGCCGAAGCGGGAGTGAAAGTGTTCGCGAATGCCGGAAATCTGGAAGACGTTCGCCGCGCAATCAACTTCGGAGCCGCCGGAATAGGACTGTTCCGCAGTGAATTCCTGTTTATGGCTCACCCGGAGTCAATGCCAGATGAAAACGCCCAGTTCGAAATCTACAAAACTGCCGCGGAGATATGCAACGGCAAGCAGATTACAATCCGCACATTGGACATCGGCGGAGACAAGTCACTGCCATACCTTTCGCAGAAAAAAGAAGAGAATCCTTTCCTCGGATGCAGGGCCATACGGCTTTGCCTTATTCATCCGGAAATCTTCAAACCGCAGCTTCGCGCCATTCTTCGCGCCAGCGCTTATGGCAATGTCCGGATAATGATTCCGATGATATGCACTGTCGCGGAACTTGAGCAGACTTATCAGGTCATAGAAGAATGCAAGTCAGAGTTGAGAAATGACCATCTGGACTTCAACGAGAACATCCCGGTCGGCATAATGACTGAAACGCCCGCAACGGTTATGAAAGCCAAAGACTTCGCCGCCAAGTCCGATTTCTTCAGCATCGGCTCCAACGACCTCACCCAATATATAATGGTGGCAGACCG
>CAVHJF010000005.1:79126-107768 GCA_963636275.1 Acutalibacteraceae bacterium
AAATTCACTGAATATCAATATACTGAACATACTAATATCACCAACTATGGACTTCAGAAAACAACTGGACGATGCCTTGCAGATGGCTGTGGACACCAAATGTTTTGAATTCGGCAATAATATACTCAATCTTGCCCCGGAACTCTTCAAGAACAATTTCGGCAACGACGCAAAAGCCCTGATAGTGGCTGACCGAAACACTTGGAAGGCCGCAGGAAAGGTCATCGCCGAGTATCTGGAAAATGCCGGAATAGCTTGCAGGACATATATTTTCGAAGAGGAGGAATTCCACGCGGAATACAGATTCATTGAAAGGATTGACGTGCTCCTGGATGACTTCAACGCCATACCTGTCGCAGTCGGTTCGGGAGTCATAAACGACCTCTGCAAGGTTGCCGCAGCGCATCACAATACGCCATATATGGTTGTCGCCACCGCTGCATCGGTTGACGGATATGCCTCTGCAGGTGCTTCCATAATTGTAGAAGGTTCGAAGATGACACTGGACGCACACGCGCCGAAAGTAATTTTGGCCGACAATGTAGTTCTGGCCAATGCACCGAAAGAGATGACGGCTGCCGGCTATGGTGACCTCGCGGCCAAAGTAACCTCCGGAGCCGAGTGGATGATTGCCGACTTGTTCGGCACAGAACCGATTATCCCGGTCGCCTGGCATTTGGTGAATGACACTCTGAACAGCATTCTGGCCGAGAACGAAAGGATTGCCGCAGGAGAGCCTGAAGCCGTGGGAGACCTTTTCGTGGGGCTCACATTCACCGGACTCGCAATGCAGATTGCCCAGACGAGCCGTCCGGCATCCTGCTCCGAGCACCTTTTCAGCCATTACCTGGATATGACTGAATACAGATACAAAGGCAGATTCCAGTCTCACGGATTCCAGTGCGCAATGGGGACTGTCATTATGAGCGCCTGCTTCGACGAGTTCCTCAAAATGGACTTGAGCACTCTTGACGTTGACAAGTGCGTAAATGCCTGGCCTTCACTTGAAGAGGAGCAGAAACGCGCTTTGGAAATCTTCAGTGACTTCCCTATTCCAAAATTGGGATATACTGAAATTACAAAGAAATACAGCGACAAGGAAACGGTCCGCAAACAACTCACGGCAGTAAAGGAGCAGTGGCCTGAATTGAAGTCAAGAATCCAGAATCAGGTCTATACCTACGACAAGATGGTATCCCTGATGAGGAGCGTCGGAGCACCTACAGGGCCTGAAAGCATAGGACTGACACGCAAGCAGATCCGCAAGATGGTGGATTACGTGCAGCTTATGAGATGGAGAATAAATCTGTTCGACCTCTGCAAGAGAGCCGGCATCTACGACACGCTTCTCGACCGCGTTTTCGGCAAGGGCGGAGTGTTGGAGATTGAAAACGCTTAATCGATATACACTCCGATAACAATCTCGAAGAAACTGACCTTTTGGGCCAGTTTCTTTTTTTATGAAAAATGTATCTGAGGATGATAGGGATTGAGGAGGACTTCGTTCGCTTCGCTCACTCCGGCCCCTCCCAACGTTTCCTGCGTGGTCTTCGACCACTTGTCTCCGTCGGGCACCCTCCCGCTACCCGTGTCCGCGGGTGGACACGCCTCCTCAATCCCTATCATCCTCTCGCGCAAAAAATTTGTACTGTTTCGGGCAATTTCCCGCACTTTCGTGCGATTGAAGTTTTTATTCTACATCCTCAGACTCGTAGCCGTCGGTTTTCTTGTTCCATAGGGTGAGCAATGTCACCAGGCCGAGAACGGCGACAACAATCATAATCCGGAAGACGCCTTCCCAGCCGAATTTCGGATTATCAGCGATATGTCCGAATACGAATCCGGAAATAATCGGGCTGAGGTACGCTACGAATCCGATGATACCGGTTGCGGATGAAGCACCGCGACGCGTCACCTGATTCGAAGCGATGACGCCGATAAGTGCCTGCGGGCCATATAGGAAGAAGCCGATGCAGGCCAGCACAAGCATAAGAATAACTGGACTTGTTGACTTAGGAAGCAGGCAGAACAGACAAAGGAATATGATAACGCCTACCATACAGAGCACACAGGTGCGCTGAGACCTTCCGTTGAACAATTTGTCCGAAACGACTCCGGCCACAATCATTCCGACCACTCCGAACGCCTCGAATATAGCTACAGTCCAAGCAGAGAGTTCAGGCGACAATCCCCTGCTCTCCTGAAGGAATGACGGGCCCCAGTCAAGCACTGCAAGACGCACGATATAGACAAAAAATATGGCGAGAGCGAGAATCCATACGACCGGATTAAGTATCACCTTGTTCAATATGAATTTATTGAATTCCTTTTTCTCTTCCGGAGACTGGACTTTGGTGGATTTCGTACCTTCCAGTTCAGGAAGACCTACCGATTTCGGCGTATCGCGCAAAGTGATGATAATGAACACCACACCCAAGATTGCGATTATCGCCGGAATCCAGAATGCCCACTGCCAAGAGCCGATGTTCAGCAATGCGTTATCGACATAAGACTGAGCGGCCGCAGGATCCATTGAAGACGTAACATTAGCGGTATTCTCCACCACGCGAGCACGCATCTCTGCATTTGCGCTCATATCGATACCCGTGTGCCCCATAATATAACCGCATAGAATCGCCGCGATGAATGCACCCACAGAGTGCGATGTATTCCAGATAGACATCTTGGTCGCAAGCTCGTATGGCGGTACCCAGTGGGTAATCAATCGGTTGCAAGGAGGAAATCCGCAACCCTGGAACGCATTATTGATGACATAAAGTATTGCGAACAGCACCACCAGATAGTGGACGAATACCGGCCCGTGGTCTGTACCGACAAAATACGCGCAGATCATTGCTCCTGCACCGAACAGAATATTGACAAATGCACTGACTGACAGTCCGGTAACCATATGCCAACGTCCGTCAAGACGGTCGGCAAGAAAGCCGTTCACAAGTTTGGACACGCCATAGATGAAGCTTGCGATGGCTATGATTGCACCGAAAGTCGCCTTGGTGATTCCGTATTCGACCGTCAGTCCCGGGATTGCAAAAGAGAAGTTCTTGCGGACCAGATAGAAAATCGAATAACCTATCATTGTACCTATGATGGTACGCCACTGCCAGTATTGGAAACGTTTTTTCTGTTCAGATGTCATTATTCAATGCGTTATTAGTCGTTTGTCTTACAAATATACTCACAAATGTTTCATTTAACAATCAAATGGCGTTAAATGCGTGCAAGGGGTTTTCGTTTTCGCTATAGAGGGATTTCATCTTGTATTGTTTCGTAAAATTTTCCTTAAAAGTGTTTTTCAAAACCGCTTTCGAGCGTTCTTCACTTAATCTTCAGCCTTACAGCTTCGAGCAATCCTCGCTCTTCTAGAGCGAACTGAAGTTTTATTGGGGAGCGTACTCCCCAAACCCCTTGAGTCGCTACGCTCCGAAAGTTGGGTCGCTACGCTTCGAACTCTGCATTTTGTCCACGAAAACCCCTGTTTTTCCGGACAAACGTTGTCGTTTTTGCATTTTGTCCACGAAAAGTGCCGTTTTTCCGGACAAAAGTTATTGTTTTTTTCCACCAAGAGTGTTTTTCAAAACCGCTTTCGGGCACTCTTCCCTGAATCTTCAGCATTCCGGCTTCGAGCAATCCTCGCTCCTCCGGAGCGAACTGAAGTTTTATTGGGGAGCGTACTCCCCAAGCCCCTTGGGTCGCGATGCTCCGAAAGTTGGGTCGCTGCGCTCCGAAAGTTGGGTCGCGATGCTCCGAGAGTTGAGTCGCTGCGCTCCAAAAGCCACGTTGCTCCGACAGGCGCAAGTTCAAAAGGGGCGCATTGCCCCGAATTTTCGTAAAAATATTCGGCAGACAACCGTGTAGAGGGAAGTCTGCCGAACGATACAAACCAATCTCAGGCGCAAAAGCCTGACAAAATATTAGAAAATGCTCTAAAATTCAGAGTAATCAACGGTAAGCCTGTTGCAGACAAACGTCTTGCTTGCTCCGTTAGGGAACTTGTGTGTCGCACGTACCTCCCAGTTCTCTTCTGCAGAAGGATTCTTCGACTCAGGCGTGAAATACCAATAGTGGCTCGCAGTGGTACTATTCCAAGTATCAGTGCTCTTGCCCTTATCGTTGAACCAATATGCGCACAATGCCATATTGCAAATTCCGCTGTCAGCGGCTCTGGTGAAATCTCCCACCTTCTGTCCATTCTGCCACATCTCGAGAGTCCAGTATTTAGCATCGTCATCAAATACTTCAGCAACAAAACTGTCCTTGAAATTGGCACTGCCTTTAAGAGTCAAACTACCGATTTTCAAGCTCGGGTTAGACCAGGTGACAGTATATTTTGTGGCGGCCGGGTCTGTCTCGGAGCCGAACTCCTGATTTCCGTCGTACACTCTCAACTGGTAGTCAGCATCTCTGTCGGTCGGCTTCAGAATCCAGTCCTGAACCTTATTACCTTTGACAGTGAAGATGTTATATCCGTTAGGTGCTCCGGTCACATTACTGTTGCAAGCCCACCAGGCACCGCAGGCAGCTCCGTGGATATGCTCATAGATTTCCTTGCCTGAGTAGTCGTGGATGTAGTTCTGAGTATAGTGGGTATGCCCTACCATAATATGAGCCTCGCTGAACTGGCTGATGAGTTTCATAACCTCAGCATAGTTGCCCTTCGTATCATTTGACCTTATTGGCTGGTGAGTACAGAAGAAAATCATCTTGGACTCAGGGTTGGCGACATTGGCGATATCCTGCCTTAGCCATTCCATCTGAGTATCAGTCAACTGATTCGTATAATTCCAAGTACGTGCGTTAGGAGACGAGTTAGTCGAAATAGTGGAGACAAGCACATTGTCCATAACCACGACATGCACGTTTCCGCGGTCGAATGAATAATCAGTCGGACCGAAATACTTCACGTAAGCCTCGAGCGAGTTGTAGTCGTCAGACTCAATGTCACCGGTTGCCGTCACAAGAGAGTTGTGGTCGTGATTACCCGCGCTGTTGAAAATAGGCAGATACCTGTTGTTCGCAACCACATTCTTCATAGCCTGAACCATCGGGCTGAAAGTGTAGTATGAGTCAAATGTCACATCACCGAGGGTGAGCGCATACACGTTCTGCGAATAATCGCCGCTTTCCAATGTCTTCTTGATATCCGGAATCGTCTCGCCCATAAACCTTGCGACCTCGTCAATAGTCTGACACTGAGGGTCACCGATCATAATCATCGTGAAATCCGTCTCAGGAGCGCTGAGCTTCTTCAATTTGAAGTCACATCTGTATGACGTATTCTTGGACATGATGCCCGGAGAATAGAACATAGGAAGATGATATACATTGTCGAGAACTACCTGATAATCAGCAGGCAAAGTATAGTAAACCTTGCGGGCCAATGAGTTTCTCTTCATCTGATAGACACCGTTGGCGTCAGTCTTCACGAACTGATATCCGTCCGTAACGGCAACGCCTTCGATTCCCTTGCCGGTATTGGCGTCTGACACGAGTCCCGCCAGATCGACACCGAATCCGAGCACCGTACCGTTTATTTCACTGACGGTCAACTCCTTCAGAACAGGGGTTGAAGACTTTCCGCCTTCCGGAACGCTCTCGCTCTTCTCGCAGCCGCACAAACCGGCCACGAGCAAAGCGGAACAAAAAATATAAGTGATTCTTTTCATTTTATATCGAAACTAATTTTTCAAGTATTACTTGGAACCATATCAATTCCAACCGTGGTTCTGACCAATCTTGGAATTCAGAGTGATGGCTGTTGTCGGGATTGGACGGACATACATCTTTTCATCCCACTGAAGCTCATATTTGTAAACCAGGAACCCGTCCTCGATGTACCAGTCAGTATCTTTTGCAGAAGCCTTGTCCGATATTGGATAATTGGTTGTGCTGTTCGTAGATACTTTAGAACTGTTGAACGTGTAAGTCTGCTCCTCGAAATCCATATCAGCACCGTCGCCGACATAGATGCCTCTCCAGCCGCTGTTGTCATATCTGCGTGCGATGAGGTCTGCCTGGCCATATCTGTAAACGTCAGCCTGACGGAGAGCACCCTCGAATGTAAGCTCTGCTACTCTCTCACGACGGATTTCAAGAGCGACATCAACATTTCCCTTGGTGTACATACCGTGATTCAAACCAGTGTTATAGTATTCATACAGCCATTCGTCACGTGAGTAACCGGCACCTTCAGGATAAATATTCTGCACACCGGCACGCTTGCGCAAAGCTCCGACAGTGGAATTCCAGACAGCCTCAGTCATCTTTCCGAGTTCATTCATCGCCTCAGCATAGTTCAGAAGGACTTCAGCATAGCGGACGATTGAAAGAGGGTTTTCATCGATACTGTTCTGGAAGTGAGTCTCATCAGGAACACTCCATTTGCAGATCATATAACCTGTCTTGCAGAAAGTGAAGTCAATTCTCTCGTTAGGACTTGAAGAGTTGGCAACAGCGTGTCCGGGGCCGAGAACAGTAACACCAAGACGCGGGTCACGACCACTGAACTCCTCTGTGATAGACTTTTGATCTTCTCCGGACTTGACATCAATAGGAGTACCGTCTATCTTGAGGAACATATCTACAAGTTCCTTGGTGCCGGAATACTGCTGTCCCAAAGTTGAAGAGTGGAAATATCTTGTCAAACCGTGGCGGACACCAAGGTCGCCAGAATACGAACGCGCCCAGATAATCTCGTTTTTCTGCAGATTGTTGTTTGTGAACAATGAAGAATAATCGCTTGCCAAAGAGAATCCGCCTTCATCGATCACTGTCTTCGCACAGCTGGCAGCCAGTTCGAGCAACTCGTCCACCGTGTCGTAATCATTAGTCCAAGGCTTGCCTGTAGCTGGATTGTTCTTCACATTCATTCTGAACGTGGCCTCATAAAGGAAATATCTTGATGCCAGCGCATTGACAACATATTTGTCAACACGGACACGTCCATCTGTGTGGAATTTTCCTGCCATACAATTCGCGCAGGCGAACTCGAGGTCTTCCCTTATCTTGTGGAACACATATTCCCTGTCCTGTCTAGAACCATAGAGAACTGCCGTATCAGTAGGCTGAAGATATTCCTCAATCCACGGAACATCAGAGAATGTTCGCACTTTGTCGACATATTTCATCGCCCTCCAGAATCTTGCGACACCCTCATAATGATTGTAAACATCAGAGCTGACATTGGATTTTGCCTTGCTCATATTGTTCAGCATATAGTTCACCCTTCTCAAGAAAGCCCAGTCGCTTGTTGACCAGCCAGTCTGCTTTGAAGAGTCCCAGTTCGCGCTCGGACGAAAGAAATCCGCTCCCGTCTTTGTCGCGATAAGATCATTGTATGCGTCACCGCCGACAGGAGTCGAGTAATTCGGCAACCAAGACTGCACCATACCGTTGGCATACATCTCCAGCTCCGATTCGCTCTTGAAATATGTTTCCGCACTGAACTTGTTGATCGGCTCCCTGGACAGAAAGTCCGTGCAGGAAGTCAGTCCTGACAGCATCAGTGATCCGGCTAATATATAAATAACTTTTTTCATCATTGACAGAACCTTAGAATGTTAAATTAATACCGAATGTGAAAGTTCTAAGCATAGGATATGACATACCGTCGCCGATACCGTCAAGACCGATGCTTGAAGTACTGTCGAAATCGGAGTCACCCACACCAATCACCTCAGGGTCAAACATATCGGTATGCTTGAACATCGGAGACCAGGTCCAGAGGTTCTCCATAGAGCAGTAAACTCTGGCGCCCTGCATTCCTATCTTCTCTACAATCTTCTTAGGCAGAGTATAATCCACCGTGAGGTTTTTCAGACGGATGTAAGCCGCATTCTGCAGATAATGGTCGTTCTCAACAGTAAGAGGACCCACATTTCTGTTCGCACTATATCCGACACGTCTTGACCAGTAAGGATTCTTGTCGTAGTTGGTCACTGTCCAGTTCTCAGTGCTGTAATCTATATGAGCATAGTTGTTTCCGGACTGTGTCTTCATAAGATATGCGGAGTAAGGCCTGTTGTACTGACCCCAGAAATATGCAGTCTCGACCATAGGATACCAGTCACGTTTTCCGACACCCTGGAAGAACATTGATAGTCCTATTCCGTTCCACTTGAAGTCAAGGTTTACACCGTACTGATAACGTGGAGTCGTATTACCGATTCTGTCGAGGTCGCCCCAGTCATCCAGAGTAGCCTTGCCGTAATCGATTTTGCCGTCACCGTTGAGGTCGAGGAACTTGAGGTCACCTGCGTAAGCGCGGAAGTTACTTCCGTTCTTGTGATAAGAATCAGTAGCCCAAGCATTTGCCTCCGCATTGTCACGGAAAATGCCAGCTGTACGGAATCCCCAGATCTCACCGAGCTCCTTACCCTTATAGTAGTCGAGAATATCTCCTGAGTTTGAAGTGTATTCAGTTACCCAAGTTCTTGTATCCCAAACACTTCCCTTAATGCTGTAGTTGAAGTCCTTGCCGGCGAGTTTGAACGAGTCACGCCAAGAAAGGGTAAGCTCCCAACCTTTGGTCTGGAGAGCACCGTAGTTGCCTTTAGGTGCGCTTGCTCCGTAAACCTGCGGGAGTTCGTATCCGTTGGTGATAAGGTCAGTAGTATTTCTTACATAATAGTCACCTGAGAATGAAAGTCTGCTCTTGAGCATATCGAAATCAAGACCGACATCGTAAGTCGTAACAGTTTCCCAAGTAAGTGAAGAAGGCACTACAGAAGGGTTTGTGGTGTAATTCACATAGCCGCCGTCGAACACTACAGAAGACTTGCTGATACCCATTGTTTCAAGATAAGAATATGGGGAAATGGTACCGTTTCCGAGAGAACCGTAGTTTCCGCGAATCTTGAAGTTGTCGAGCCAGCTCTTGGACCATTCCATCCAAGGCTCTTCAGAAAGACGCCAACCGAGAGAGAATGAAGGGAACAGACCCCACTGTGAGTTTGTAGGGAATTTTGAAGAACCGTCATAACGTGCAGAAGCCTCGAAGATATATCTTCTGAGCAATGTGTAGTTGGCTCTTCCGAAGAAACCTACGATACCGTAGCTGCTGTCATTCTGCTCGGTTTTGATTTCACCGTCAAAGAGTTCGAATGACTGATACTTTTCAGGGAAAAGCATTCCCGTTCTGCTCAGATAAAATCTGTTGTACTGATAATTTTCAAGGTTCCAACCTGCGACCACGTTAAGGTCGTGATTCTTGCCGAGTTTCGGAGTCCAGGTGAGGACCGCATTCGCAACGATGTAGTCTGTGTCGTATGTCCAGCGGCTCTTATAAGAACTTGCCTGGCTCACATATTCTGTGGCAACATCAGGCTTTGAATAGAATGAAAGAGGTGCACGATAACGCTCTCTCCATCTTCTGTTAGCCTTGTATGAGAAATCACCGCGGATTTTCAGCACTTCAGGGACGATGTCGATTGTGAGACCGAGAGTTGAGTTGACAACGAGGTTTGCATCGTCCTGACCCGTATTACCCTCGAAGAAAGCCGCATAAGCGGTCTTGATACCGGAAAGTGTCCAGGTGCCGTCTTCATTCTGAGGAACGACAACCGGCTGACCGTGCTGGTCAATCTGGTGACCGATTGCAGATGAATTTGAGAACATCGGCTGGGTGGATTTGCTTCTGAATACGGATGTATTGTTGTCCACTGACAACCATTTGTTTATCTGCAACTTAGCTTTAGCCCTGATATTGAAGGTGTTATAATTCTCATCACCGATTTTATAGATACCGCCCTGATGGAAGTAACGTCCGGTGAGATTGTAAGTAAGTTTCTTGGTAGCACCCCTCACGCTGATGTCGTGAGTTGTAGAAGTAGTATAATCCTTGTAAACGTGGTCGAGCCAGTTGTAACTGCCGAAGTATAGGTACTGGCCTGATGAACCGACACCGCCGTAAGGAGATGTCCAGCCGGCTTTTCTCAAAGCTCTGAAAGTCTCGAGATAAGTTGTGCCTGACATTGCCACATTATTGGTGTTGATAGTGGTAGGAGTTTTTCCTGAAGAGCCCGGCACTCTGGAGTCGTTCTGATAGAATTCATAGAAAGCTTCAGTCCACTCGAGACCGTCAGTGATGATATTGTCTTCCCATTTCACGATACGGCTGTTCAATGAGAATGAACCGTTATATGAAACAGTAATCTTGTCAGTGTCGGCATTCTTGGTTGTAACGAGAATGACACCGTAAGCTGCCCGCGCACCGTAAATTGCGGCAGAAGAAGCATCCTTGAGGACTGCGACAGTCTCGATATCAGAAGGGTTCACCTGTGAAAGGCTTCCCTCTACACCGTCAATGAGAACGAGAGCCGAACCCTCATTTCCGATAGAGTGAGTGGAACCAGCGGCACTTCCGCTGAAGTTCTTTCTGGTATTGTAGGAAGTTCCGTTACCACGGATATATACGCTACCCGAGTGAGTAGCCTTACCGTCACTCTGGACGATGTTCAAACCGGCCACCTGACCCTGCAGTGAACGTGTAACGTTAGCGTTCGGACGGTCAAGGATTGCATCTCCGTCAAGGTTCTCGACTGAACCCACGAGCTGAGTCTTCTTCAATGTACCGTAACCGACAACGACCGTCGCTTCAAGCATCTGATTATCCTCCGCCATAGCGAAGTCAATCTTGGAACGCGTCCCGACCGTAGTCTCCTGATTCTTGTAGCCGATAATCTGGCAAACGAGGACATCTGTGGAAGCAACCTGAATAGAGTAAGCTCCGTTGACATCCGTCGAGACTCCGTTTGTGGTTCCCTTGACCATCACGGTAGCCCCGATGAGAGGTTCGTTTGTAACCGCGTCTTTCACGACACCAGAGACTGACACCTTCTGCGCGAAGACATTGAATGAAGCGCAGAGAGCCAGCTGGATGGCGACTACAACGAACAATATTCTTTTAAATAATTGATTCATAATATTTCCAAAAAGTTTAGCTTCTCTCAAAAAATTTGATTGAGGATTACTTAATGTGGATTTGCTTAAAGATATCGCTCAAGACCAATCTCTTTGGAATAATGATGCTGCAGGTACTAGTTTTTATATCATAACTATCAAGTATTATAATACATAGGTATTAAACGTTTTACGCGTTAAACTTAAACTAAACTTCATTTTTCTTGACAAATATACACGAAAAAATTGTATTGCAACGTTTTTATTTTCATTTCTTAACATTTTCGTCATAAACCTGTAACATTTCGGGCGAAAATAGAAAGATTCAGAAACGAATATGGGCGCAAAATAAAAAATTCGCGAAAAGAATTGCACACTTAAAAAGTTTCACTACATTTGTGACGGATTTGCAGAGATAGATCGTCAGGATCATCCGGAAATACTTTGATGCAAGATAGGGAATGTTATGATTAACAGTCTCTATATGTCTTTTTTTATTGCATCGAACTTCACTTACTATAGCATTGATGCAAATTCCTGTTTGATTCTTCAGTTCAACAGATCAAAGAAAACAACCCATAAAATGAAATCAATAAAGCTACTTGCCGGTATTTTCGCAGGCTCAGCGTTCTTCCTCACCGGATGCCAGGAAGAATTCAAGTCCGGAGAAGACAGCTCGAAACCGGTAGCAACAGACCTTCGTTACGATGTCCAGAACAGCAAGGCTGATACACTTGCATTCTGCTGGAGCGCGACGAATACAATAAATGCCGGAGCTACGTCTTACGGTATAGAGGTATGCGACTCACCTGACGACGCAGTCAACACCTACGATGATGATATTCAGACAATCAAAGTCTCTCAAATCTCAAAGGATGACCTTGTCGGAAGAGCCGTATTCACAAAAGGAATAAGCGAATACACAGAGAAATACGTGAGAATCCGCGTCAATTACGGCGCTGTTTTCTCAGCCTGGACATTCGCCAAAGATTCAGAAGGCAACCCTGCCCTGTTCGTCACGGGACACGGAATCAAGGACACAAGCAAACCTGCAGTTGAAAGCATCGCGCTGACAGACGCTCCTGAAACAGGAACAGAATTCACCGTCAAGGCAGACCTTTCAGCCGTGGCTTCCGCATCAAGAGTCCTCGTGATTCTTATGGATTACACAAGCCAGACAGCGGTCAGCACAATCACCGTGGATCCTTCAAAAACAAGCACATTCGAGAACACCTATACAGACTTGAGATCCGGCAAGCTCTATCAGGTGAAAATGCTCGCAGAATATGACTCCGCTGACGGTGAGGCCGCCCACGTATCAGAGTGGACATACGCCGAGGGTGAGGTAGAGAATGAAGACGAGGAGAAAGTCAAGACAAATATCATCCAGAGCGGAAAGGGATTCGTAATCGTAAACGGAATACCTCCTACAACCAGGCTCAAGGCAAAATACTCAGGAATGCTCGTATTCCAATGGTCTGAATATGGCTTCTCAAATGTCGCCAAAGACCTCAAAATTCCTGTAAAGATTGCGCTTTACAAAGACGCTGAATGCAAGGATCTGTTATACGGATGGACCATCACTAGCGACATCTTCCTGAGCAAGCAGCCTACGATGACATTTGCAAACCTGACTCCATCCACCAAATACTGGTTCACCTGTCAGGATATGAACACAGGGCTTATTTCAGACCCTCTCGAAGTTGAGACAGCCGCATTCGATATCGTTATGGTCGGCAGCGAGAAAGCAGCTGCAGGCAAAACTATCCTCGCGGAGGACTGCGGAGAACTCTACTTCGGCAGCAACAGTATGGAAGTAACCCCATCCGCACAGAACAGCAAAAACGGATACGTTTACCCTACTCCTGGCAAATGGGACAGCGCAACTCTTGCAGCCGACACATTCAACCACGGATTCTTCAACACCATAGGAAGTACCGGCGGCGTTCAGACATCCAGATTCAAAGACTGGGCTGTTACCCACGAAGTAGCCACAACACTTGGAGACTTGTGCATCCGTACAGGTATGCTTCAGGTCGGCGCATCTTCAAGTATGCCTATCGTGTTCACTCCTGAGTTGAACAACTTGCAGAGCCTGGCTACCGTCAATGTCACTTACACGGTATCCTCAATGTGGGAGAAGGGCGTGATTAAAGAAGCCACCACATCTGACTTCTCACAGTTGGGAGTTTACACTGCGACTGGCGGTACCGTAAACACCAGCAAGAGCACCTCTTACGCCACTATGACAGGCGCAACTGTCAGGAACGTAGGCACACTCGACCGTCCTTCCACGACAGTAACGACTCCTACTTGGGAGACCAGAAGCATCAACATCAGCAACGTGGCACCTGGCACCCGTATCGGTATCGGAGCTATCCGTCCTGACGGAAAGACTGGCAACCAGCGTTTCCTCTTGAGAGAGGTTGTAGTGAAAGTCGTATCATACGGCATTCCTCAGCTCGTAACTCCTGTGCTCAAGAGCCAGGAAATCGGCAAGACCAAGGCTTCGTTCGTATTCGAGGCACAGAGCCAGGCCCAGAGCTACAGACTCGGCTACAAGAAAAACGGAGATGCCACATATACATATATGGAATCCGACACTCCGGAATTCAACCTGACCGGTCTGACAAACGGTACACAGTACATAATCAAGGTAACCGCACTGGCCGGAGAATATGAATCCGAGACTCCATTCTACGAGGAATTCACAACGGAGAGCATCAACTACACCTATCCTATGACAATCTCAGATGTTGAGACATTCGCAGAGTGGATGCAGGCCGGTGCAGAGTGGACCACACCAACCGATGAAATCACCCTTGCTATCGACCTCGACCTCAAGGATGTGGACATTCCTGCGGTTTCAGAGTTCGTCGGCATCTTCAACGGTAACGGCAAGTCGATCAAGAACTGGTCTTCAAACCACGCGCTTTTCGACAAAGTACTCGGAACCGTGAAGAATCTCAAGATAGACGCAACCTGCACTTTCACTCCAGAAGCGGCAACCTTTGCGCCTGTCACCTTGAACAACGCCGGAACATTGGAGCATATCGAGAACTACGCCATCGTCATATACTCCGCTGACGAATTCGCGTCATCATTATGTGTGGCCGGCATAGCAGCCCAGTCATCAGGCACAATCGCGAACTGTACAAACAACGGCGACATCCGCCTCGCATCAGCAAGTTCCATGAAGGGCGCCGCTGTCGGAGGCATTGCGGGATATGCTTCAGGCGCGATCAAGGATTGCACCAATAACGGCGCTGTCAATCTGAGCGGAAAATATATAGCCGCAAAATCATCCATCGGAAGCAAGTCTAGCGTTCTTCCTTGCGTGGGAGGTATCGCAGGACTCGGAGCCACCGGATTCAAGATTGAAAACGGCAAGAACTACGGCGCGGTAACATTCTTGGTAGACAAGATGGAAAGCACACCGTCGAATATGGAGCGTATCAGCATCGGAGGTATCGCTGGAGCTCCTGACGGAGACATTACCAATACCAACAACTACGGAAAGGTTTTGGCCAAATGCGCTACAAGTACAGGCGTAGAATCCCCAGTCGGCAACCTCCTTATCGTAGGAGGCATCTCCGGAGGTGATTTCTATGCTACCAACCAAAACGCAACAAACATTGTAGACTGTACGAACGAAGGCGAAGTCACTCTCTACAACGACTCAGCCAAAGCGAACAGCGCATTAGGCGGTATCGTCGGTTGGCCTGGAATCGAGAGCTCAGCCCAGACAACTTATACAAAAAATTGTGTAAACAAGGGAGCAGTAGCATTCACAGGCAAGGGAAAGTGTCGAGTCGGTGGAGTTCATGGCGGTGCCGGCAATATGGAGAACTGTACTAACGAAGGTGCAGTTGTCACAGAAGAGGGAGTAAATTCAGGCAGCGTTGCCGGCAGTCTCTGCGGATTCCATAGTGGAGGACTTAAGATCACGAACAGCAAGGCTCTCGGCTCAGTGACAGCAAAAAGCACATTAAGCGGAGTGGGTGGTCTTATCGGAAACCTTGGAAATGCTAAGCATACCACAGGTGATGGATGTACAGTCAACTGTTCAATTACCGGCGGAAATTCCACAAATTCCGGAATGATTATAGGTCTGTTCAATGGCTCATCCGCGGTTACATTTGGTACAGAGTCAGCTCCTATCAAGGTTTCCGGCTCGATTAACGGTGCAGCCCTGACTGAGGCCAATTACATCGAATGTCTGCACGGAAGCAAGAACTACAACTCTACAAATCACGTGTTTATAACAACATTCGGAGAATAGTTCCTTCGGATAGAATCTAAAAGAAGAGAAGCTGGCCCCCAAAAAAAGGCCAGCTTCTTTGTTTATAATGGATATCGCCCAGGATGATAGGGATTAAGGAGGACTTCATTCGCTTCGCTCACTCCGGAGCGAAACGAAGTTTAATTGGGGAGCGTACTCCCCAAAAGTATTTTCAAAAACTCTTTCAGTCGTTTGGTTCCAAAATCTTCAACCTCTCAGTTTGAGCAATTTCCCGCACTTACGTGCGATTGAAGTTTTATTGGGGAGCGTATTCCCCAAGGGTGTTTTTCAAAACCACTTTCGAGCATTCTTCGCCTGAGACTTCAATATTCTTTTTCAGTCATTCACTCGCTCCTCCGGAGCGAACTGAAGTTTTATTGGGGAGCGTACTCCCCAAACCCCTTGAGTCGCTACGCTCTGAATGAGTCACAAGTTCCGAATTTGGTTACGTTGCTCCGAATATTCGCAATACTCCGATTATTTTGACTTTTACTGGAAAACTTACCGCAAGGCCACCTGCGTAGTTGACAGAAGGTTCAACCAGAGCGTAGCCGGCCACGGCTTCGTTAGCGGCTTCCACGCTAGCATTCCCATTTGCCGCCGGGGCCGAACAGAGCGTTCTCCACTTCGTCAAGAAGACCGGCGCGATAAATCAGGTCGATTCCCGTGAACCTGTTTCTCATAAACGGAATACATCTGAATGTACTTCTGAGCTTCGCCCGGCTGACGCCAATCATTTCAGGCTCATACGGCGCGCGCACGCGTTTAAGACTGTCGTAAACCTCATCATAAGTCATTATCTGAGCCCTGATGCGTTCGCGAAGCCCGGGCCAATTACTCTTCACCGCTTCGAGTTGATTGCGGACGCCTTCCCCATCGATATATTTCCCCCTGCTCTCGGTCAACGCCCTAGACAGATGTCCGGGCTTTCCAGAAAAGATTTCTCTAATATACTTTTCCTGATCTTCCCAGGTCGGCCAGGCAGCTACACATTTATCAACGTCCAGTGCCGACAAATCCTTCGTCAGGAGATATTCCAGGCAGGCCGTGGAAACAAGCGTACCGATAGCAACCTTGAATCCGTGCGACACGTGCTTGCCATTGTAACAAAGCCCTTCCATATCCCAGAAATGGCTGAACTGATGGTCAGTACCGGAAGCCGGACGGCTCGACGAAATAGCCTGCATAGCGAAACCGCTCATTATCAATCCGTCCGCGAGTTTGCCCGTTGCCTCAACATCACCTGCGGCAACCGCGTCCGGACAAGAAAGCGCATCACGAAGATTCTTCTGCACAAGAGAAAAAGCAAACGGCTCAACAGCCTCACTGCCGACAACATCTGCGATTATCCAGTCCGCGCCTGCAGGCACTTTCGCCATAAGGTCAGCATAACCCGATGCAGACATCCCCTCCGGAGCCTTGGCCGCTATTGCCGGATCCATCACCATTCCGAGAGGAGCCGGGCAGTCGAAAGTCTGCTTATTGCCCTCAAATGTAATCGAAGCACCATAAGCGGTATATCCGTCCATAGATGCCGCGGTGCCGACAATGATATATCTGCGTCCAAGATGGCTTGACACAAGTTTAGTAAGGTCATTTATAACGCCTGAGCCTACGGCAACTGCGATTACATCCCTATCCTTCAGGAACGCCTCCAACTGCTCCACATAGGACCATTCCGCGTAAAGTTCCGGATCCGAGAAAATGAAAGGCTCTATCGTCTCAACCCCAGAGCCTTTCAGATAACCGTAAACAGTTTCTCCGGCAACTCTGTAAGTATTTGTATCAGCGACCACTACTGCGGTTTTTCCCGGAAAAAGCTGTCGGAACATCTCCGGAACTTTCTTCATCGCACCGCCACCGAATTCAAGCGCTTTCGTGTCTCTGGCCCTTTCCAGGGCTTCTTTAATCTCATTCATATCTCAAATTTTCAAATTATTTCAAATCTTTTCATATTGAATTGCAACATTCATTACAAATATAAGATATTTTCATTTCCCGCACAATTAACAATATATAAATAGCTATATTTTTTCATATTCGAATTTTAGAGCAACTGAAATATAGCCCCAAATCGTTTTCCTTTGGACCGACGAATCCACCACCGTTTTGTACCATCCTCACGCCCCTGCTCAGAACAAGATCAAATCACTATCTTCATAAAAATCAAACAAATAAACAGAAAAGAATAGTTGATAATTAAAAAAGTTTCCTATCTTTGCCGACCAAATCAGAGGATTGTATTTTATTCATTAATAAAAGTTGTGCTCGACACGCATAAGAGCAGAAAACGATGAAAAAAATTTTCTATTTGGTAGCTATCGCATTGTGCTTCTCAATGGCAGCTACATCTTGCAAGAAAGACAACAAGAAAGACAGTTCAATTGAGGACCTCGGTGGCGGTATCTACAAAGTAAACGGACACCGTTTCGTTGACCTCGGACTTCCTAGCGGTTTGCTTTGGGCTGAGACAAACCTCGGTGCTTCTGAGGCTACTGCTGCCGGCGACTATTTCGCTTGGGGCGAGACCGCAACAAAAACCAACTTCACAGAAGACAACTACAAATTCGGCAAAGACTCTTTCACCAAATACAGCGACGTTGACGGAAAACAGACACTTGAGTCATCTGACGATGCTGCCGTAGCTGCTTGGAAGAAACCATGCCGTATGCCACTTGACAGCGAGTTCAAAGAACTTTTGGAAAATACAACAGCAACTTGGACCACAAAGAACGACGTAAAAGGTTATGAGTTCAAGAGCAAGACAAACAGTAATTCTATTTTCCTTCCTGCCACCAAATACGATGACTCACACAAGCAGGGCGATTACTGGACAGCAAGTATGACTGTACCAGTATCAGGTCCTATGGACTATAGCCTCGCAACATACTTCGAGGGAAGAGAAGACTGGTCAGGCATGGGTGGCGGTGTTGATCGTTACAACGGCAACTCAATCCGCCCTGTAGCTTCCAGGAAGTAATCTTGAAACACATACATAAAAAAAGCCCGGCATTTGCCGAGCTTTTTTTGTAATATATAGTTTCTGATTTTTCATTGAGCATATCCGGTTCCAAGTTCCTTCAGGACCAGAATACAATCCATTCCAACGAGAGTTCGAGCCAGCCAGAACGCGGTCGTCTGCGACCTCGTAAGCCGATGCTTGAAGTGCGTGACTTGTCTCTACAGCCCTAAAATCCTTATCAATTCATCAAATTTCCGAGCGCGGAAAAGATGCGAATGGTCATATTCCTCGATAACTTCGTGCTGCCACGTATAGTCTGACGGAATATAAACACCATAACCTCCAACCTTGAGGACAGGATCAATATCAGAGCGGAACGAATTGCCCACCATCAGCATCTCAGATGTCTTGATGCCAAAAAGATTGCAGACCCTGTGATAAACTTCAGGAGTCTTATCCCTGAGCACTTCGATATAATCAAAATATTTTCTCAAGCCTGAGCGGTCAATCTTATTATTCTGGTCCAAAAGCTCACCTTTCGTCAGAATCGCAAGCTTATATCTGCCGGACTGTTTGATTTTCAACAAAATATCTTCCACACCCGGGAGAGGCGTAGCCGGATTTCGCAGAATTTTCCGTCCTGCCTGCACAATGCGGAATACATCACTTGCACTTACCCGCTCCCCACTAACCCTGACAGCAGTCTCAATGGCTGACAAGATAAACGCCTTCGCGCCGTAGCCAAGTTCGGACATATTATCCATTTCCGTCTTGAATAACTCGGCATTTATCTCATCTTCAGTGCCGTACGCTTTGAGAATCTCCGCCAGTTCACGCTCCGCATTGCGAAATAAAGGCTCGTTGCTCCACAATGTATCATCCGCATCGCAGACTACCAGTTTCAAATCTTTAATCTCTGCCATATTTTATATCAAACCGTTAAGGAACCAACTCTCAAAGCGGACTACCCAAAGTTTGCTACTGTTTGTCGCCCCAGCTCATCGAACTTTCTATGGTCATCGAATGCAAACGTCTAAAGCCGACCACATAAAGCCCCAAACGCCTATTTTTTATCAAATTTAAGGCTGTGGAGTTTCGCACCCGTCACATCATAAATATCCACCTTGATACCGTCACTGTTGACAACACCGTCCAGGCGCACCTGGTTAGGATTGCAAAGCACTGGGAAGTCCGCACCGACAGTGTCAGGCTTGTCGAATCTGTATCTGTGAATATGCGCGCAAAGCATCAAATCAAGTCCAGTTCCATTCAGAAGCGGAACGAAATACTTGCTGACCATCACGTTACCGTGCCAACCTTTAGGAGATGGAGGTATATGGCAGAACGCTATCTTCACCTCGGCATTCTTGTACTCATCGCTGGCAACTACAGTCTTGAGCCATTCGGCCTCCTCCTTGATGTAGCTTTCAGTGCACATTATGCCGAGATTTCGGATATCGCTATCAGCCTTATCTTCACCCGAATCAAGGAAGACAAAGAAATATTTACCGTAAGATGCAGTATAGTAAGTCTTTCCAGTAGGTGTGCAATAATAATCCAGATATTTCACCGCATCGTTACCCCTATATTCGTGATTACCACGGCAAAGATAAAGTGGGGTGTCAGAAGCGAACAATTTTGACGCACTCTTCATATACTGGCTCATCACTACCTGGATGCTGTCCACCGACGATGTCATATCCCCGTTGAAGCAGACGAAATCGTATTTATGCTTCGCATCTTTGAAGAGAACCTGAAGCACAGAATCGTGCTCGTGCATATCGTTGCAGACTGCAAACTTGACTTCCTTGTAGTCCAATGCCTTGGTTGTCACCTGAGTAGGTCTCTTCTTGAGATCCAGTCCATAACCGGAATCATAAATGATACTCTCACGATTATTCTGACTGATCACTCCCCTGCACATAACACGATAACGATATGTTGTTCCCGGCTGCAAACCGCTGACCGTCACTTTATGAAGTGTGCCAATCGGAAGACGTCCCATAGCCCGCTGATCATAATACTTCGGTCTTTCGACATTGTAGAAATTGGTTCCGTCAGCCGGCGCCAATTCAATCCAGCCGATTGCAGGTCCGGTCGTAGTCCAGACTACCGTAAAACTATTTTCAGTAACATTCTGAAGGTAAGGTCCACCTTGCACTTTCACCTGAGCGCTCGCGCCCAATGACATTACGGCAAGAGCCAGAATCAGCAAAAATCTCTTCATTGCTTATTAAATTATATTGTTATCAATTACTTTTCATAAAATTTCATATTCTGCCACGATAAAAGCAAAACGCTTACAAAAATAGCAATATTTCTTTCCATTATGCACACATCGAAAGAAAATGAAAAATTAAAAATTCGTTACAGGAAGCCATACGGATTTTATTGCTATCTTTGCAAGGTATAACCTCATAGAAACGCTAATTTATTTATGTTAAGCATAGCTGAAAGGTATAAATATATCAAAGAACAACTGTCTAAAAATGGTTTCATCCGCGTACAAGACGTGTCAGAGCAATTGGGAGTCACAGGAGCGACCATCCGAAAGGACCTGAGAGTCCTGGAAAGCCAGGGCGTGCTCTACCGCGCACACGGCAGCGCAACTCCGGTTCTGCCCCGAGTAATGGATTTGAGCGTGGATGAGAAAAGTCTTCAGCGCAGCTCTGAGAAGAAGGCCATCGCACTTGCGGCACAGAGCCTCATCACCGAAGACGATTCCATTTTGCTCGCATCAGGGTCCACCATCACCGCATTCGCAGAGATTCTGCACCCGCTTAACACCATCAATCTGGTCACTCCTGCAATCGGAATTGCCGTCCTGATGAACAGCAAGGAAAATGTGAATGTGTTTATGCTGGGCGGAAATATGTACAAGAATTCGCTTTCAGTTCGAGGCGGATATGCGGAAGCAGGATTGACAAATGTCAGTTGTTCAAAACTTTATATCGGCTGCGACGGAATCGACCTTCTCACAGGAATCACTTGTTCGAATATTGAAGAGGCAAGGCTCACCAATGCAATGATGAAGGTAGCCGCGCAGACTGTCATTCTCGCAGACTCGTCAAAGTTCGGAAGACGCGGATTCGGCAAAATCTGCAATATCGAGGATATCGACATAATCATCACTGACTCAGGCATTCAGGAATCTCTGAAGAACAAAATCGAAGACCTGGGCACGCAGGTAATCATTGCCGACACAAAACAGGAAATATAAAATGGACAAACAGACAGAAAAGAAGTACAACTATTGGCAGTGGCGCACTCTCATCACTCTTATGATAGGATACGCGCTGTATTATTTTGTCAGAAAGCATTTCAGCGTAGTAATGCCGGCGCTTGAAGCCGAACTTGGAATCTCGAAAGTCAAACTCGGACTTTTCCTCACGCTGAACGGAATCATATACGGTTTTTCAAGATTCGTCAACGGATTTGTCGCAGACAGGTTCAACAGGCGCAAACTGATGAGTATCGGCCTTCTGCTTTCGGCGTTAACCAACCTCGTCATCTGCTTCAGTCCTTCTATGAATTCATTAATAAATGTATTGGACACCGACGGCAAGGCGACAATGACTCTCGTTTATATAATCGGTTCGCTCTGGGTTCTCAACGGATATTTCCAGGGTATGGGAGTTCCTCCTTGCATGAGCCTTATGAGCCATTGGATAAAGCCGTCTGAACTTGCAACCAAGCAGTCCATCTGGAACGCTTCCCACTCAATCGGAGCCGGACTCATCAGCGTAATATGCGGCTTTCTGCTTAAGCATTACGGATATAGCGCGTGGCAGCTCTGTTTCGCAGTGCCTGCGGCAATAGCCATCGTAGGTTCGGTCGCATTGTTCTTCACACTCAAGGATACGCCTTCATCCGTAGGACTTCCGGAAATCGAAGATATGGACAAGGATGAAGTGAAGAAAGAGGAGGCGGAAGATACTGAAGACAAAGCTCTTACGGGAGAAGCATTCAAGGCATATATCCACAAGATGGTGTTTGCAAATCCGCTCATCTGGATTCTGGCGATAAGCAATTTCTGTATTTACGTTGTCAGGTTCACGATTTTGGACTGGGGCACGACTTTCCTTACCCAATATAAAGGTTTTGAGATTTCAACGGCAGGAAGCATTGTCGCTGTATCTGAACTTGTCGGAGGTATCGCAGGAATGCTCATTGCCGGCTGGTTTACAGACAAATTTATGAAAAGCAGGGCCCACAGGACCTGCCTCATCTTCACGATTGGCGCTACGCTGTCATTCCTGCTGTTCTGGCAAACCCCGGACAATATGCCTTGGCTTTCAGCCACATTCATCTGCATATCCAGTTTCTTCATTTACGGGCCTCAGGCCCTGCTTGGCGCAGCTGCATCACAACAGGCTACCAAACACGCCTGCGCTACCGCCAACGGCATCCTCGGAGTATTCGGATATGCAAGTACCGCCATTTCAGGCGTAACATTCGGTTATCTCGCCGACCATTTCGGATGGGATTCCGCATTCCTTGTTGCCATCATTATCGGCACAATAGGCGCTGTCGTAATCGGTCTTATGTGGAACGCCCCTGCTGACGGTTATGCAAAGGCAGAAATCATAAAGAAGGAATTGCAGAAAAATTAAAAAAAGAGGGTGACAAAGGTCATCCTCTTTTTTTGTTCTAAGCTGGAAAATCTGCCGTGAATCGACTTGGTCTACGGGGACATCCGATTACTTGAAAAGACGCGGAGCGAGATCGCGAAGGTCGCGACGCCAAGTGTACCAGCTGTGGCCGCCCGGACCTTCTGTATATTCGTGTTTCAGGCCGGCCTCATCAAGCACCTTCCTGCCTCTGACGCAGTTCTGGTAGGCAATATCCTCAGGGCCGCCCTGCGAAAATCCCATAAGTTTGAAGCTTTTGTTCATTTTTTCGGCATTCTCATACACTTTCAGCCTTCTAGCCTCAGCCTGATAATCTCTGCCCGGCATAAATGACGAACTCATAACCCAGACCCAAGAGAACATATCGATATTGCTGAAGGCTACTTCCATAGTCTCCATTCCGCCCATTGAAAGACCGGCGATTGCGCGATTGTCCTTGTCGGTGAGCACCCTATAGTTACTTTCAACAAATGGGATAATATCTGTCACCATATCCTCGGCAAAGACCGGAACCTCGTCCGGAACATTCTCAACCGTGCCGTTAGGCATAACAACAATCATCGGAACCATCTTACCCTCGGCCAGCAGATTGTCAAGAATCCAACCTGCAGCTCCGACACCAGGCCAGGACGCATCGTTATCACCGCCGCCGTGAATAAGATAGAACACAGGCAGTTTCGCCTTGCCTTTCTCGTAACCTGCAGGTGTCCAGACGTGCATTCTGCGCAAGCATTTCATTGTGCGGCTATAATACCACCGCTGAGCAACCGCCCCGTGAGGAACGTCTTTCGCAGCAAAATATTCATTTCCGGTAGGCTCTACAGTGAGAAGTGCCCTTGTCTCCCCGGCAATCTCGGATTTCGGATCTTGTACAGAAAGTCCGTCCACAGTGAAAGAATATCTGTACAGTCCCGGCTCTATCTTAGCCAAGCGGCCTTTCCAGACTCCGTTCTCTTCTTTGACAAACTTGACCGGATTGTCCCAAGGAAGGTCTCCTGACACAGAAACCGTCTTCGCTTCCGGAGCGTAAAGTTGGAATACAACCCCACCGTCAGGAAGAACCACTGTGCTCCGGAGAGTATCGTTAGGAGTAGGCTGACGATGCCACCCCTGAGCCATCAGAGACGTTGATGCCAATATGGCCGCCATAAATACAAGATGCTTTTTCATTTTTGTAGCTTTGTTTTATTGTGTTATTGTAGTTTCAGCGTTATTTCCGATACAACAAATATATAGTAAATAATCAGCGAATAACCACGCGCAGCAGTCACTGCCCTAAAGTTTAGAACTGCTGTTATATTTTTTGGACATATAGGTTCGACTTTGTTCTGTCGTCGCGCACGGGTTGGTATTCCCCAAACCCCTTGGGTCGCGTTGCTCAGAAAGTATTTTCAGCCTTTTCTAGTAAAGTCCTGTACATACACGTACGGGACGAAATTTTGACCTTAAAAATTCAGTTTTTGCGGACAGATAACTGAAGATACGTCGGGAGGAAGATAGGGATTGAAGAGGACTTCGTTCGCTTTGCTCACTCCGGACCCTCCCAACGTTTCCTGCGTGGTCTTCGACCACTTGTCAAACTCGAGAAAGTCGAATACACGGGAAGTATCGGAGGGGGGGGGGGAATGAACGGACCTGTAAATACGATAATTATCATAAAAATAACTCCGATGCAGTGTTCGCACCGGAGTTACTTACTATTCTATTTTCCTAGGTAAGACAAGAACTTGTTTATGTTACTTAACTCCCCCAAAGAACTTTTCCTTTACATCTCTAGATTGTACAGGTAGGTTGCCAGACACAGAAAGAACTTGTTGAATAACATCGCCACCTTTTTTAACTTTGGCTAAACAACGAGATGCACCAAGAATTTCGACGATTTCTACTTCTCCTACTAATTTCTTTGATATTTCACCCGCTATATCAATCTCTTTATAGACCTCAAGAATCTGCTTTACCTGCACGCCATCTTCTGAACCGAGATTTATGTATACGGTTTTCGCGGCTTTTGCAGTACCATCTTCTATCTGAATGATCTTTCCCTGTGCCTTAAATGTGTTTAGAATCATTAGTGTGAATTTGTCTTGATTAACGCAATTCCTCATAATGCCAAGATGCGCCGCCTCTGCTGTCTCATATTCTGCTTTGTGGTTATATGTACTATAACTGCCATCTGATATTGTATATGTTTCTTGAGCCTGCACAGAACCATTGGCGCAATCCGTAATTTTAACAGTGTATGAAATAGTCGCTTTTATATAAGGATATCTCCCTTTAACTCGTGATTCGTATTTGTCTCCGACTTTCACTGTTTCTTTTTCCTCATATATCTCTTTCGTTATTGACAGTTGATCAAGATTCACAGACAGTATGCTATTGGCATTTAATGAAACCATGTCAGATACGGTGTTAGCATCCATTGCTGCTTCACTCTTTCTCCTCTCTGATTCTGCATCCAGAGCGTTACTTGCAGAAGAACTACGATCTACAACAATCACTCTTCCTGTGTTCTTAAGAGCAGCAATTATTTGGTTGCGAACGTTTTCAACATCAGCAGGGGAAAATGATGAGGAGTAGGAGAAGTTCTCAATACCCAGAACTGTTTTCTTTAATTCTTGAGCGTTTAATGTGCAGGCCATTAATGAAACAATAGCCAGCAGGAGTGGTTTTGTGATTCTCATAACATTTTGAGCAAAAAAAATATTAGTTGATTTAGAATACATACTTTTACGTAAGAGCTTATATACCCTTTGACTCAAGAAGTTTATACGAGTCAATCCGTATTTCTCCGTCTTCGCATTTTATGGTTTTCACAAGATTGGTAGTGATTTGTTTCCATTTGCACTCATAACCTTCACCTATTTCGATTAGCTCACCATCCTTCATATCCGGATTCATAATGCAAGTTACGATGAACGCATCTTTTTCTTCAGAGGAAGGTACTACATTGAGTTCATATTTATCGTAAACGAGTTGATATGATTGTTTGAAATCGGTCAAATCATAATGATTTAATTCTGGTCTGGAAGATATTTTTGCATCATAATAGATGCTTTTCTTCATATCTTCCGTCATAAACGACAGGATGTAAGTTTCTTCCACTTTATCCATATCACCCTTCGTATCAAAAATAGCAGTACAAACATCCTTAACCATATTTATGGTCAATTCTTTCTTAGAAGAAGATCCATTGCAACATGAGATTAAAACAAGTGCAGTTGCAATTAGTACAATTCTTGTGATAGGCTTCATAATATTCGTTTATTTATGTTCTAAAAGTTTGGGATAGTATAAGATTTATCAATACAATCGCACGATATTATAGTTCACTACTCTTCTGTTGTAATAGGCTTTTGCAACAGACGCCGTTGCGTTAATCCTTGTTTTTTCAACATCTGCCGCAATTTCAAGAGCTTTCATCGCCCTTTCGTTCGACTCTTTTTGCTCTTTATTAATTGTGGCTCGAACTTGATCTATTATAGCTTTAGCTTCTTTATAATGAGCGGATTCAGGATCTATTTGGGCGGCTAGATTCACTGCTCCCTCATAATCTTTAGTCGCGTAAGCCGCCCTTGCTTCACTTAATATCCTGGCACCATTGACGTTTATATATTTAAGATAAATTTTGTAAATATTTGTTTGAGCTTCATTATACCCTGGCACCTGCGAAGGATAGCAGGAAAGAAGAGCTATCGCTTCCTCATATTCTCCTGTTGAAGAAAGTGTGTTAGCTTTTGCGAATATTGCATCTTTATTGTCCTCGTAGTATCTGTAAATTTTAGATTTTGTTTGATCCATAAAGGACTTGAAACGGGGGTCGGTACCCTTTAACTGCGTAAAGGCATTTCTGACGGCATCACTTTTAACGCGTTCAGAAGTTCCGGCCAGTGACCATGTCTCGCTGGAGAACAATGTCTCAGACGTTAGATTTGCGATATTTAAAGTCAGCTCGATTTTGACTTTGAAGAAATTTTTAATACCTCCTTCAATAAGGTCTTCCTCAATTATATTCACTTTTGGATACAACACGAAATCCCCGCCGTAGGAAGAAATTCCAGACATAGTTAACATCTTCTCAAGTTTCGTCTGCAGCAAATCAAACGCGTTTGGGTTAATGCCGTTAAACTCTTCATGCGGCATAACCAATCCTATGGTAATGCTTTCTTGACCTCTTAACGAGATGGCGAAAAAACTTACTAAAAGAAGTAAAATAACCTTTTTCATGATATTATTTAACGACTATATAAAGTGTTCCTCCATTTAAGTCACGACTTACGGTCATCCCGTTTGTTTTAAAGAAATTCGCTAAAGAGCGGGCGAACTTGTTAATATTGTAATTGTTGCCAGTTGTAGGGTCTTTAAGAGGGATACGTACCTCGTCGAAAATCATTTTCTTTGCAGTCGTTCCTTGTATGTGATAATAGTTCTTGAACGCGTTCTGCTCCATCCATTCCTCGAGTAGATCTCTTAGTTCATCGCCAGATGCGCCAATCGAAGAAGATGTATCATATTCCGACATTTCGTCAAAAGAAACGTTCACAACAATAGATCTTCCATTAATCACCATGTCGTTAAATGATTGCTGCATCGTAGCAAGAAAACCCTCCATTGATTTCTCAACGGCTTTGGAACCGAGTTTGCCGATATCATTTGTATAAAATTTGCCGCTGTCACCAATCTTGCTTGCTAAAACTTTTGCTGTTGAGGCTTCACATGCTTTGAGTACGACACGAACTGAGTTACCATCATTCGAACGGTTGATATTTATGTCTGCTTCCACAAATATGTCTGCCCCAGAATTCTGTATAATTTGACTTTTCAAGTCGGTTTGGGATCCGTCCTCAAAAGCGGCATTTTGAGAGACTGCCTTGAAATTTGCATAAAAATCTTTGGTCGCAAAACCTTTGTCCGCAAATGCGCCGCTAATTTGGGCAATCACCTGTCGTTTTTCATTTGAGACATCCAACGACTTTCGGATATCTGCTCCCTCCGGAACAAACGGTATAACCATTATACTGGGCTGCACGGTGTTAACTTGTGCAAAAATGTTAGAGCTCAGCAATAAGCTCATAAGAAATAGAAAAATTTTTTTCATGTTATTGGAGAATAAAGATTAGTATAAGCCAAATCTGCGGTATAGATTGTTTCGTTCAAGGTCTTCGACTAATGCTTTCACATTTATGGACAATTTGACGACAGCCTCTTTTCTTTTATAGTAACTAAGAGAACTATAATTTATGAAAGAGTATAACCGACCACCAGTTATCATATTGTCATAATACTGATGATGAGTGTTGACTACACTTTCATCTGTACCTAATAATGCATTCTTGTTCGCTGTAGACCCAGGAATCCCTCGAAATAAGATCTGGAAGTATGCATCCTTTATCGCCTGATCAATGGCATCTTGTTTCTTTATGTTATACTCGGAAACAGACAACATTAAAACGCCGTTTGTTTCTCCTTCATACGAGACTTCTTGTGCATTTGTAGTAAAAGCATAAGATAAGATGAAGATGAAAATGAAAAGCCCCCTTTTCTTGATAGAATTGCCCATCGTTTGCCATTTTTTGTACGGCGGGCTCCGGGCCGTATTGTCTGTTCCAAAACACAAAGGTGTGGAGCCGTTTTCGCTAAATTCCGGCAGCACGTTCTGGACAAACGTTAAACAAGAAGATAGGATCGTACTCCACACCCGCCTGATATGAAGCACGATGAGCATTAGAGCACCACCGACCCAGAATCACTTGGCGAGCGGAGTGTTATTACGACCAGTCCCTTGTTTTGGTTTTTTTGTAAATTGTCCAGATTTACTGCCAAGGACGGCGAAAAACACTTTCGCAATATGTA
>CAVHJF010000006.1:0-60573 GCA_963636275.1 Acutalibacteraceae bacterium
AACGGATGAATGCGTCCTTGGACTTCATCACGCTGTAGAATCCCTGCAACTGCTCACGGAACGCCTCTCTCAGTTCCGGTCTCGTGAGATTGTCGATGATCGGCTTGTCATATTCGTCAATCAGAATGACAACCTGCCGGTCGGTCTTTGAGGATATTTTCTCAATCAGATTATCAAACCGTACACTATCTACTTTTTCGGTGCTAGGAGCGTCGTACTGCTTCTCGTATTTAGAGAGGAATGAATTCAGTTTGGAATTGAGAATCTCCAAGCTATTGTAAGATGCTCCGGATAAATCCAAATGCAGCACCGGATATTCAACCCAATCTTTCTCGAGAGAATCTACCGCCAACCCATTGAAAAGTTCCTTTTTCCCGCTGAAATATGCCTCCATCGTTGATACGAGAAGG
Organism: Acutalibacteraceae bacterium; assembly: GCA_963636275.1. Taxonomy (GTDB): domain Bacteria; phylum Bacteroidota; class Bacteroidia; order Bacteroidales; family UBA932; genus Cryptobacteroides. Next base: position 411 of record CAVHJF010000006.1, read on the forward strand.
CTCTTCCCGAATCTGCGCGGACGGCTCAGAAAATAGTATTTGCCCGTAGTGGCAAGACGATACATAAGGGCAGTCTTGTCCACATAGACATATCCGTTATTGCGTATATCAGCAAACGTTTGTATTCCAATAGGGTATAGCATATTACACTCGTTTTGTCTGTACTAGTTGGGGCTCAGGTGCTTCGGTTTTCTCTACGTGCGAATTACGTTTCAATATCCCGGCGGCATAAATTAAAATTCCATGAGCCTTTTTACACACATTCCACGAATTTACTAAAATTCTGTCTCATACTGAAGTCTTGACCCGTTTTTATTATTGGAACTTGCTGTGCTAATGAAAGTTTCCCCTAAAAGAATACGGTGGCTGTACGCCAGAAATAGCAACATCATCTTTTTGTGGTAACCTCCGGAAATTTCAGTGTACATTTAGAAGTTGTTTTGAAATGGCCGGAAATGTCGCGTATGGAACGCCAGAAACAACTTCTCAATTATTTCTTCGTAATAGCGGGAATATATCTGAATAGGCAATACATAGAAGCGATTATGCCGATTGCGCCTCCGATATAGCCGATATATCCGATTCCGAGATTAGAACAGACAATTCCTCCGATTAGAGCTCCGGAACCGATTCCTAGATTGTAAATTCCTGAGTATATGGACATTGCAATGGAAGTGCCGTGTGGCGCAATCCTGATTATTTCGGATTGGAATGCGAGGTTGTAAAAATTTATCGCAAGGCCCCATATAATACAGTTAAGTACTGCTAAGGCCGGACTGATTGCCGCGATTCTGAGCAGCAAGACAAATAGGCATACTCCAAATACAGCAAATCTGATGAATGCGATGGAGTGTCTTTCGTAGAACTTGGAAAATATTATGCTCCCGATAATTCCGACCACTCCGAACATCGCCAGGACTATTGTAATGAGGTTTTCAGACAGACCTGCAACCTGCGCAAGGAATGGCTCGATGTAGCTGTATGCCGTGAAATGTCCTGTGATCGCGATGACAGTAAGAATGTATATTCCGATAAGTCCCGGCGTCTTGAGCAGCTTAGGCAGAGATTTAAGTGAAATGTCGTTGTCGCTTGGCGTCTTGGGAAGTACACTTGCCAGAATTATGAAAATAATGGCTGCCAATGCGCCTATGAGTTGGAACGTGGCTCTCCAGCCGACCAGAAGACCGACAGCACGACCGAGAGGCAGTCCGACAATCATTGCCACCGAAGATCCTGTGACTATAAGACTAAGTGCGACAGCGCGTTTGCCATCGGGCGCAACTCTTACGGCAAAGGGGGTTACCATTGACCAGAATATCGAGTGTGCACAGGCCACGCCCATTCTGGAAAACATCAGCATCCCGTAAGACGATGCGAATCCGGACATTACGTGGCTGGCAGTGAACAAAGCGACTATCGAAAGGAGAAGTTTCTTGTTTTCTATCTTTGAGAATGCCATCATTAGCGGCAGTGACGCTATGGCCACAACCCAAGCATAAACAGTTATCAGCAGTCCCGCCTTGGACTCGGTTATGCTCAAATCGTCTGCTATATCTGTCAGAAGACCGATCGGAATGAACTCCGATGTGTTGAAGATAAATGCGGAAAATGTCAGGCTTATCACTGGAAGCCATTTTGAAAAGGTACCCGTCTCCTTTTCTGCGTTATTTTTCATATCTATCCGTTAAGTAAATGCTTTTCAGGATGCTGTCGCGTTGACATTATGATGCGCAATCCGCCTCTCCGTCCGGCTATCCCACTCTGAATTCTTTTTATCGGCGCAAAATTAATTCTTTGGCAGAATTATGCAATGTGCAATGTCGAATAATTTTTGCAAATCCGTTTCCATATTAGCGGAAATTGTCTTAAATTCGCACTCCGAAATCAAGTATTTCAGAAATGAACTTCGCGACATATTTGAACATATCGGTATTTTTACAGAGCTCAAGTCTCCGTAGTTCTATTGTTTTTGATTGACCGTTTCCATTTTTGGAATGGTCATTTTTTTTGTTGCTGCTCGCAGTGCCTTTCGGTCGATGCTTGTGTATTGAATTCGAAAGTGAGTTGCCGGGAAAATGGTGTGGAGAACTAGGAGTAAATAGCACAGCGAATGGCATCGAGAAAGACGCTGATTGAAATTTAGCCAGTTCCGGATGAATGTGCATGGAAATATAATCGAACGGCGTTGGCAAAAGATGCGGAATCTAGGCGGAAATACTTGATTATCAATTATAAGACAAACTAAACGACATACATAGACAAAGCAACATGGAAAAAAGACTTCGTGCAACACTACGTCTCCAGAACGGAATGGAACTGAAAGGATGGTCGTTCGGATATGACAAGCCTTGCGATGGGGAAGTGGTATTCTCTACAGCGATGGTAGGCTATCCGGAAAGCCTTACTGATCCTTCATATTCAGGTCAGATACTCTGCGTAACTTATCCGTTGATAGGTAATTATGGAGTTCCTGATGAAGGAGTTGACAATTATGGCATCTCCAAGAATTTTGAATCAGAGAAAATATGGGTCCGTGGCCTGGTCATCTCAGAGTATTCATTCGAATACAGCCATTGGGATGCAGTGAAAAGTCTTGACGAATGGATGAAGGAGCAGAAGATTCCGGGAATCTATGGCGTAGACACTCGTGAAATCACCAAAGTCCTGAGAGATAACGGCTCAATGCTCGGTCAGATAATTCCGGACGGAGAAGCGGCCGAAGAAGAAATCCACGATCCTAATCTCGACAATCAGATAGATGTTGTCAGCTGTAAGGAAGTAATCCGCTATGGCTCAGGAGATAAGAAGGTCGTGCTGGTGGATTGCGGCGTCAAGCACAATATCCTGAGATGCTTTGTGGACAGGGGAGTCGAGCTTATTCGTGTGCCTTGGGATTATGATTTCCTGTCGCTGGAATATGACGGGCTGTTCATATCAAACGGACCGGGTAATCCTGAGTTCTGCCAGAAGACTGTGGACAACCTGCGCAAGGCAATGCAGCAGGATAAGCCTATTTTCGGTATATGTATGGGAAATCAACTTATGGCAAGAGCGGCCGGAGCGACTACCTACAAACTTAAATATGGTCACAGAAGTCATAATCAGCCAGTGCGTATGGTCGGCACCAACAAATGCTATATCACGTCTCAGAATCACGGTTACGCCGTTGACCCGACTGCTCTCAGCAGCGACTGGGAACCTTGGTTCGTGAATATGAACGACGGCACAAACGAGGGTATCCGTCATAAATCCAAACCATTCTGTTCCGTGCAGTTCCACCCGGAAGCCTCAAGCGGTCCTACAGATACAGAATTCCTCTTTGACGAGTTCATCAGCAAGATCAAGTAATCTGCAAAGAGTTGGAAATACTGGATACAGAACGTGAAAAATTTTTGAAAATATGAAAAATCAAAATATAAGAAAAGTCCTCATACTTGGTTCCGGAGCATTGAAAATCGGACAGGCCGGCGAGTTTGACTACTCCGGTTCACAGGCTCTCAAAGCTCTTCGTGAAGAGGGTATAGAGACAGTGCTGATCAATCCTAACATTGCTACAGTCCAGACTTCCGAGGGCGTTGCAGACAAGATTTATTTCCTTCCTGTCACTCCGTTCTTTGTCGAGAAAGTGATTGCAAAGGAGCGTCCTCAGGGCATTCTGCTCTCTTTCGGCGGACAGACAGCATTGAACTGCGGAGTCGAGCTGTATGAGCACAAAGTATTGGAAAAATATGGCGTGGAAGTGCTTGGAACACCTGTGCAGGCCATTATGGATACCGAGGACAGAGACTTGTTCGTCAAGAAACTGGATGAGATTGACGTAAAGACAATCAAGTCGCATCCGGCTGCCAATATGGAAGAGGCACGCAAGGCTGCCCACGAGTTGGGATATCCGCTTATTGTCCGCGCGGCTTACGCTCTCGGCGGTTTGGGCTCCGGTTTCTGCGACAATGATGAGCAGCTGGAGGAACTTTGTGCAAAGGCATTCTCATTCTCCCCTCAGGTTTTGGTCGAGAAATCACTCAAAGGCTGGAAAGAGATTGAGTATGAGGTGGTTCGTGATAAATATGACAACTGTATCACGGTATGTAATATGGAGAACTTCGACCCTCTCGGAATCCATACCGGCGAGAGCATCGTTGTTGCACCGTCTCAGACATTGTCCAACAAGGATTATTATTTCCTTCGCGAACTGTCAATCAGAATCGTACGTCATATAGGAATAGTGGGTGAATGCAATGTGCAGTATGCTTACGACCCGGACGCGATGGATTACCGGGTTATCGAAGTAAACGCCAGACTGTCAAGGTCTTCTGCGCTTGCATCTAAAGCTACCGGTTATCCGCTTGCATTTGTGGCTGCAAAACTCGGTCTGGGATACGGATTGTTTGATCTGAAGAATTCAGTAACCAAGACAACGCCAGCGTTCTTCGAGCCGGCTCTTGACTACATTGTCTGCAAGATACCTCGCTGGGACCTTTCCAAGTTCCACGGCGTGTCCCGCAAGATCGGCTCAAGTATGAAGAGTGTGGGCGAGGTGATGGCAATCGGGCGTTCATTCGAGGAGGCGATCCAGAAAGGCCTCAGAATGATAGGCCAGGGCGCTCACGGATTTGTCGGCAACAAAGAACTTCAAGTTGCGGATATCGATGAGGCGCTCAAAGAGCCTACTGACAGGCGTATCTTCGTCATATCCAAGGCAATGCGTGCCGGATATACTGTGGATCAGATTCATCAGCTCACCAAAATCGACAAATGGTTCCTTGAAAAGTTGGAGAACATTGTTTCCACATACAATTCAATGAACACTTATGATGACCTTGAGTCTATGCCTGTGGATCTTCTTCATCACGCTAAATGTCAGGGATTCTCTGATTTCCAGATTCAGAGGGCTGTATTCAAGGATGCCGGTGATTCTAAACTGCATCAGGATGAGGTCCGTGAATGGCGAAAGAAACACGGTATTGTCCCGGTAGTCAAGCAGATAGATACGCTTGCGGCAGAATTCCCGGCAGCGACCAATTACCTTTATCTGACCTATAACGGTACTTACAATGACATCAAGTTTGAGAATGACGGAAAGTCAGTTGTAGTGCTCGGTTCCGGAGCATATCGAATCGGAAGTTCTGTGGAATTCGACTGGTGCTCAGTCAATTGCATCGAGACAATCCGCAAGGAAGGTTACAGGGGAGTCCTGATAAATTACAACCCTGAAACAGTTTCTACTGACTACGATATGTGCGACAGGCTCTATTTCGATGAATTGACATTCGAGAGAGTCCTGGATATAATTGAACTGGAGACGCCTCACGGAGTGGTTGTGTCAGTAGGAGGACAGATTCCGAACAACCTTGCCCTTCGTCTTGCAAGTCACGACATTCCTATTCTCGGAACCAAAGCCAGCGATATTGACCGCGCGGAAGACAGAAACAAGTTCTCAAGCATTGTCGATGCGCTCGGCGTGGATCAGCCTGAATGGAGCGAGCTTACAACAATGGATGACGTTGACAAATTCATCGCAAAAGTCGGTTTCCCGGTACTCGTGAGACCTTCCTACGTGCTTTCCGGTGCGGCAATGAACGTTTGCTACGACGAGGAGCAGTTGAGACATTTCCTGTCTCTCGCGTCAGACGTTTCCCAGGAGCATCCTGTGGTTATAAGCAAGTTTATGTACAGATGCAAGGAAATCGAGTTCGATGCGGTGGCAGATGACGGTGAGATCCTTGCTTACGCGATATCAGAGCATATTGAATATGCCGGTGTCCACTCAGGTGATGCTACAATCCAGTTCCCGCCGCAGAAACTCTATGTCGAGACTGTAAGGAGAATAAAGAAGATTGCGCATAAGATAGCCGGGGCTCTGCATATTTCCGGACCTTTCAACATCCAGTTCCTTGCAAAGGAGAACAAGATCAAGGTTATTGAATGTAACCTTCGCGCGTCAAGAAGTTTCCCGTTTGTATCCAAGGTCATCAAGATCAACTTTATCGAATTGGCGACAAAGGTTATGCTAGGTAAGCATCCTGCGGCGCCTCAGAAGAGCGCATTTGACCTCGATTATGTCGGTGTCAAGTCCTCTCAGTTCTCATTCGCACGTCTGGAGGAGGCTGATCCTATGCTTGGTGTAGATATGTCATCTACCGGAGAGGTAGGATGTATCGGTGATGATTTGGATGAGGCATTGTTGAAGTCAGTGCTCTCTGTCGGAAATACTATTCCGGAGAAACGGATTCTGCTCTCTACCGGTGACCCTCTTCAGAAAGCGGATATGTTGACAGCCTGCAAACTGCTTGCGGAAAAAGGCTACGAACTTTACGCTACGGCCGGTACGTATAAATACTTTATAGAGAACAGTTTGCCTTGCAAACGAGTGCTTTGGCCGTCAGAAGCGGAGAATCCTTCAATGAAGGCATTGTTCCCGTCAGCAATGGATATGATCCGCAATAAGGAAGTGGATATGGTAATCAACATCCCTAAGAACTTCAGCGAAGAGGAACTCTCCAACGGATATCATATCCGCCGTACGGCAATCGACTGCAATATCCCGCTTTTCACCAATGCGCGTCTTGCCACGGCATTCATCAGAGCCTTCTGTACAATGTCCATTGACGACATTCAAGTGAAGGCCTGGGACGAGTATTAGAATCAGTTTTCGTACTTTCCGAAATATCTACGCAAAAGAGATGATAGCTGTTCCTTTGATTTTCAAAAGAATAGCTATCGCTTTTTTAAGGGAAGGCTACACGGAAACATAAAAAAGATGCTGGCCCAAAAGGTCAGCATCTCGCATTTTATTATTTATCTCCGATTATCTTTCAAGAACCTTGGTCCTTATCCAGACCTGATTATCATCGAATGAACTCCAACTTGTAAGCTGCAGATACCAGTCGTACATAGATCCTTTAATTTCGAAATGACCCTTTCCTACATATTTAGGTCCTATCTCGCTAGAAGATTTGGCCGTGTAGTTTACGGAACTGTCAAGTCCTACGATTTCCTTGTCAGCAGAATACCCTTTGCTCTGAAGCGTAAGAATTAGCGTTTGTTCTGGGCGGGTAGCTATATTGAGCTTAAAACCGGCCTTCCTGAAGATTTGGGACAATGTCAAATCAGAACCGTTATAATAATCAAGAATTGTCTTCACCTCGTTAGGAGTGAGAGATTTGTTGTAATTTTCAACCGCATCAGGACCAAACATGAAATAAAAATCACTGTCGTATTCGATCCATCTGCAAGGGATGCTGGACCAATACGGATTCTTGTACAAACCGGCCAGAGTAACGTCATATTTGGCTGCATCCATAACAAAGTGTGCTCCAGGAATCTGGCAGATTACCTTGTCGTCGTGATGCTCGACTGTACGCTTCTTGATATATTCTGAGAAAGCATTGAACTTTTCAATGTTATTGTTAAGAATCTGCTGTTTTGAATTCTCGTCAAGATCAGTTCTCAGAGTATAGTAGAGCTGTGTCAAGTAGAGATTCTCGGCTGCTACAGCTATATCGCTTGCTCGAAGAGCTTCTCTTATGGCATATCCTTCACTTTCCCAAGCTGTGGTATTATATGTATAAAGGTCATACATATTGTAGGTATCCCTCTGCTCGATGACCGTATTGAGCAGGAAGTCTATGAAGTTGAGTCCCTGTACATAGACCGGGTTGCCACTAACGGTATGCGAAGCCCATTCAGTGATGATTTTGGCGACGTCTTCTTCTGTTTCAGCATTGCTCAGACGGATATAATATTCAGCGTTATAGTTGGTCAACTCGCTTACATATTTGCTGCGCTCGTTGAGCTTGGCCTCGTAGGTGGTATTCTTGTAAAGAAGTGTCATCGCGTTGAGCTGCTCAGTGATGACGTTCATCTTGTCCAACAGGTCGTCCAGGGTAGTTGTCTCACCTGAAGGCGGGAACAGCATATCCAGAAGCACACCTACACCTTTACCCCAGGCTGTAGTGGCTGCCGTCTTGCCTGCCCATTCGAGGAACTCCAGCCAATTGAAGTCGAATGCCTGAAGAGAGGTCGGATAGTTGAATTGTAAACTTACTGCACTTGGGCCGGTAAAGACATTCTCGCCAGGAATCAGTCTTTCCTCTTTTTCCTTTGCCTGGTAATGGTCAAGGCCGTATTTCGTAAGATGATAAATGAACTTATTGTCTGAAGGACCCAGGATAAGGCTGTCTGTACGGGCCATTTTTACTTGGTTGCCGTCAACTTTGACGTTGAATTCGGTGTAGCCTTTCTTTTTTGAAACAATGTCAACGGTCGAAGTCTGTTTCGCTGTCGCATTGTATCCTTCAGCGAGGGTATAGTTGTAATCAATGAATTCTGCGGTCTTGCCGTCAATGCTGAGAACTCTAAGTGAAGTGTTTCCGTCGGTCTCGGTCATTGGACCTTCCCAGACACCATCCAAAGATACGGCTGAGTCGTGTGACTCGTGCTTGCAGGCCGTGAATGCGATTGCCCCTATCAGCAAAGGAATCGCAACAAGTCTATTCGTTTTCATTTAAACAGTAAGGTTAATATTTATTATTTTACCTAAATTTGTGCAATTTACGAAAAAAGAGTGTAAGTATTGTCGTAGAAAGATTGTAATGACTTTTAAATTGATCTTAAATATGATGCGGATGAAAAAACTTTTGTTGCTTGCGATTGCTCAATTTGTATCGGTGTTCGCTTTTTCACAGGATCTTACAGGAACGTGGAAGTTCGAAAATAAGGATTCGGATACGATAATGTCCGAGGTAGATACGTATAAGTCTAATGGACAGATGGATGGAGTTGCCTATACGAAGTTTATAGTGGGAACGACCAAAGATGGGGAGGAAGTCTCAATGTCAATGACTATAAAATACAAGGCTTCGTGGCAATGTAAGAATAATATACTCACGCAGATATATGACGCGGACAGCATAACCATTCCGTCAAGCGAATGTTCAGAGAAATTTCCGAAGTGGCTTTTCAAGATTATAGTGAGCAAGGCGGAAAAAGAATTCAAGAAGGAGGCAAAGTCCCCTCAGACCTATAAAATACAGTCTCTCTCCGATTCGGAAATGGTTCTTGTTGAGCTGAACACCAAAGATCCTGAAACAGAGAAATACGTAAGAGTGAAATAGCTCAGAAGTAGCGGGAAATTGGTTTTGCGTATCCTTCAGCGGTTGCGCTTCAAGCTGAAAAAAAAGAGATGATGAACCATTTTGGTCATCATCTCGTCTTTTTTACTATACTTGACTTCCGTTGGACACCGGACTTTAAGTCAATCGGTTCCGGCAATCTATGTCATTCTAATAGTCGTAGCTTTTGGCGTCCTTAGGCGATACCTTGTTCATATTGTCCAGGAGTTCCTCGTTTGTCTGGAACTGGTCCATAATCTGAATCATAAAGTTCATCGCCTCTGTAGGATTCATCTCTGCAAGAAGCTTTCGGAGAATCCAGATTCTCTGTGCCTGCTCAGGGCTGTAGAGAAGATCATCACGTCTGGTGCTCGAAAGAATCACATTAACGGCAGGGAATATTCTTCTGTTGGCGAGAGTCCTGTCAAGCTGCAATTCCATATTGCCGGTACCCTTGAATTCCTCGAAGATGACGTCATCCATTTTGGAGCCCGTGTCAGTCAGGGCTGTTGCGAGAATTGTCAACGAACCGCCACCTTCAATGTTTCTGGCAGCACCGAAGAAACGTTTAGGCTTCTGCAGGGCATTTGCATCAACACCTCCGGTCAGCACTTTTCCGGAAGCCGGCTGTACAGTGTTGTATGCTCTGGCGAGACGAGTGATGGAGTCAAGCAGAATTACCACGTCGTGACCGCACTCAACCAGTCTTCTGGCCTTTTCCAATACCATATTCGCAACCTTTACGTGTCTTTCTGCAGGCTCGTCGAATGTGGATGCTACGACCTCAGCTTTCACGCTTCGGCTCATATCCGTTACCTCCTCAGGGCGTTCGTCAATGAGCAGGACAATCTCATATACTTCAGGATGATTGTCAGCGATTGCATTGGCTATTGACTTGAGGAGCACTGTTTTACCTGTTTTCGGCTGCGCAACGATAAGTCCTCTCTGTCCCTTTCCGATAGGGGTGAACATATCCACAATTCTGCAGGACAGGTCGTGCTCGTGGCCGTGACCGAGAAGATTGAATTTCTCGTCCGGGAACAGCGGTGTCAGGAAGTCGAACGGAACTCGGTCTCTGATGAATTCCGGAGTGCGTCCGTTTATGAAATCTATCTTTACGAGAGGGAAATATTTGTCACCTTCCTTTGGCGGGCGAATCTCTCCCGTTACCGTATCACCGTTTTTCAGCGCATTGTTCTTTACCTGGCTCTGAGATACATAGATGTCATCCGGTGAATTCAGATAATTGTAATCTGATGAACGGAGAAATCCATAGCCGTCCGGCATTATCTCAAGCACACCTGTAGCGCGTACCGTGCCTTCAAATTCGAATTTCGGCTTCGGCGCAGGTCTCTGCTGCTCCTTCTGCTGATTCTGCTGGCCGTTATTTACCTGCTGAGGCTGGGAATTATTGTTCTGCTGATTAGGAACATTGTTGTTTCCCTGGTTCTGCTGCGGATTGTTGCCGCCGTTCTGATTGTTGAACTTCTTTTTCTTTGGAGGAAGCGGAGGAAGAACAATCTTATGTCTGTCTGCATATACGATTTCCTCTTTAGGCTGCTGTTGAGTCTGCTCCTTGGATGCGTTCCTCTGCTCCGCCTGTCCGTTCTGCAGTTTCTGGGCAGATTGCTCCGGCTTGTTCTGAGGACGATTGTTGTTACGTTCCTTGTCAGTATCAGTTTGAACTGTCTGAGGCATTTGAGATGCTCCGGCAGTCTCGGACTTAGGTTTTCTGCCACGCTTTTTCTGTTCCTGGTTTTCAGTCCCTTTAGGATTCTGTTCAGCATTTCTGTTGCTGTCAGATGACTTGTTCTCCTTAGGAGTGTTTGCCTTTGCGACAGATTCTTCATTGTGCTCTTTCGCCGGTCTGCCTCTTTTGCGCTTTGCGGAAGCGTCAGATGCAGGCTGCTGTGCATTGCCGTTTGATGAAGGGGCTGCTACTTCAGGAGATGTGGCAGTTGCCTGTTTCTCGTTTTCACCCTGATTTCTTGGCTTGCGGGAGCGTTTCTTTGAAGGTTCCGGGTCCGGCATCTTTGATGCGATTTTTGCTTCCTCGTCGAGGATTGCCAGACTCAGGTCCATAAGGTCCAAATCTTTTGATTTCTTGATTTTCAGTTCATTGCCCAATGCGCGGATCTGCTCCTCGGGCATAGACTCCAACTCTTTGAGAGTGTGTGGCATACTTATCTTAAAATTTTGTACTGAACAGTACGATATAAATACTCAATAATTTGTAAGAAGCTGTGTGGCTTTGTTCTACAGAAATTTAATCTACTTTTGAATAGGGGAGTCTGAAGATGAACTCTCAGTTAAACCTGTACAAAAAGTCCGTGATGAAATTCTGTATGAGGATTAAGATTCGGAAACCTGTGTCGTTTCCGTGTTGATTCTGCAAATATACGTAGAAAAATTCAATATGCAAGTATCGTTGGAGAGTATCGTGCCGTACGGTTGAATATATGACGGTACTATATAATATATAGGAGTACTCTATCTGTCCCAGTAACTTGTACTCTTCTTGAATCTGAGAAGGTCGGCAAGCGCTGCGGCATTGGCTGCGATCCTGAAACTCCAGGACTGCCAAGTTCCGGTAGGAACCCAGGAAACACTGATATTGAAACAGTGCAGGTCATAAGTCGCGCTCAACTGCGTGGTTGTCATCTTCATAGCCATAAGGTCGAAACCTGTGGTTGCATTGAGCGACATCTTCGGCGTAAGCTTGACGTTGCCTGACAAGCCCAAAGTCTGTGTGAACCGGTTGTTCGTGATGAGCTGACCGTTGGTGTACTGGTAGGACTTGCTGTATGCGAACGAGTAGTTGATATTGACTGACCACGGAACATTAGGGTTCGTGTAATACAGCCATCCGCCAGGTATATATTCGCCCGTTATCGGGTGGTAATATATTCTTCTGTAATAGTTTGCCGCATTCTCGCCTGAGCCTCCGCCTTCTCCGCCTGCGGTTTTGGCCCCGTCATTTCCGTTGATTGCTCCCTTGCCGGACAACGAATAAGACAAAGATGCGCTGGCGTTGGTCAGTCGGAGCGGCTGCTTCCAACCCATCTTCTGGATATTGAACTTGTTGATCTTGCGTCCGCGTTCGTCAATCGCATAAGGGTCAAAATTGACGTTGGCACTGATGCCGACCTTCTCGAAGACGGAAGTCGACATTGTTATACCTATATTGTTGAGATTCAATGAGTCTGCAAGGAAATTGTAACCGGTGCTGAGGTTGAGCTGGTCAATCAGTTTGACTTTTTTGACACCTGCCCCAGTCGTATCCCTGAGGTCGCGGACCTTGGCTTCAAGATTGTTTCCGATGGAAAGACTCATAGTCGCGGACTTTCCCTTTCCCGGAGGAGAATAGAGCTGGCCCGAATATATGTTGTAGCCGTATGAATGCTCTACGCCGAGAGTGTCCTGATAAACCATTGTCCTGTAACCGTTTGCATACGTTCCCTTTTCAGGACTGAATGAAAACGACATAGAAGGAGAAACCACGTGCCTGATAGCCTGCACCTTGTGGGCTTTTCCGAAATTGAACATTCCGTATAGCCTGGTGCTCATTGAAAGGCTTCCGGAATATGTCTGAGAGATTCCGAATGCGCTGAATTGTCCACCGTCGTGGGATTCCACCTTGTTGGTTTCCGGATTGAACTCATAGTTCGTCTTGCGGAAATACCAGTTCTGACCGTAACTTATGCTTGGCGTGAAATTGAGATATTTTGCCAATGTGAAGTTCGGCAGTCCAATCTGGAAACTGTGTGTCATTCCGTTCTGGAACTTGTCGAAAAATCCGTCTTTCATAAACTCTGAGGCCTTGAAGTTTATCTTGTTCTGCAGAGTCGTATTGTAGCCAAGCGAGAATTTCTCGTAGAACTTTTCCTTGCCGACACGGTTCTTTCTCTTGAATGGGTAAAACCTTGTTACTGAGAATGTAAGGTTAGGCAACGTGAACGAGTATGAACTGTCTCTGGAGTTCTGGTTGTGCAAGGCGTTGATGGAAAGGTTGAACTTTCCGTTCCAGTTCTTCGAATAGGAAATTGAAGATGATGCCTGGTTCTGCAGAGCGTCTGTGACAGAGTGCGAGTTGTATTTGCTGTTTGACGGGCTGGAAAAGTTCACGGATGCACTGAATGAAGTACCCGGATGAGCCTTGGAATCCTGTGTATGCGACCATTTGATACCGAAGTTCCTGGTCTGGAAGAAATCGGTACTTCCGCGTTCACCGGTCTGGTCATTGGATATGTTCATCGAGAAGTTACCGTTGAACTTGTAATTAACTTTGTATCTGGAGTTTACATCGACAGCCCAAGAGCCGAGCGTATATATGTCACCGGTCACGGACAGATCCAGATAGTCTCCGAAAACAAAATACATTCCCAGATCCTTCAGATAGAATCCTCGCGAATTTTCCTCTCCGAATGTAGGCATCAGAAGTCCCGTAGCCCTGTTAGGCCTTTTCGGGATGAATCCGAAAGGCAGACCGATCGGAAGCGGCACATCTTCGATTACCGGGTAGGCCGGACCGAACACTGTCTTCTGAGACGGCTGTGTGATGACTTTTGCCGCCGTAAGATGCAGATAATAATGCGGGTGCTCCAGGTCGCAGACGGTATATTGTCCTTTTGTGATATTGATAGACCTGTCAGGAAGCATCTTGATGTTCTTTCCGTGAAGCAGACCGTCTTCCTGCTGGGTTATCATATTGGTAATTCGAGCCTTGCGCGTGTTGAAGTTGTATCTTACCTCTTCCATACTGTAAGTCGAATTGCCTTCCTTCATCACCGGCTGGCCTTTGTATTCTCCGGTCAGCGTGTCAAGAGTTCCTTTGGCGAAAACGGTTCCTGTCTTCAGATCGTATTCCATATAATCTGCGGTCAGTTCCATATTGCCGTACTTGACCGTCACGTCTCCGTAATAGAACATTTTTCGCTGGCCGTCCGTGAATACTTCCACGATGGAGTCTTTGGCTGTAGAGAATGCCGGGCGGTCGAGTGAACTTTTCTTCTGTAGCGCGGCTGAATCTATCTTGAAAAGAGAATCCGCCCTATGCAGTGAGTCTTTAATCGCTTTCAGTGAATCTGATAGGGGAGGAACGCTGTCTTTGTTGTATGCAACTGTTTGACTGAATGTCTGTTTCGGCGGACGCTTCTGCCTTTTGCCGTCCTGTGACACGCCCGGGAAAGCTATGGATATGAACAAAACGAGGATACCTGCCAGAAGCAGGACCCTGTCTTTCATACTCTTTATATAATTGCGTCTATCGGCAGAACGTATCAATGTCAGTCGAACTAAGTTAATACTTATTTTACTCGTTCCTTTTGGCAAAAATTCTTATTTTTGCAGAATACAAATATAAGACCATTTTGAAGAATACGCAAAAACATATTTTTCTCCAGGTGTTATTCTGCCTTGTTTCAGTGCTTTGGCTGAATGCTTCGGACGCCATTTCGGCTGACGGAAAGAATCTCGGGCTCAAGACTGTCTGCATTGATGCAGGACACGGCGGTACGGACCCCGGATGCGTCAGCAAGGACAAGAAGACCTATGAAAGCCGTATTGCACTTGATATAGCAAAGCGTCTCTCGGGCAAGATAAAAGCCGATTACAATGACGTGAAAGTGGTGATGACGAGATCTACCGACACATTCATTACGCTGGGCGGACGTGCGGATGTCGCCAACAAGAACAACGCGGACCTCTTCATTTCCATTCACGTGAATATGGCCTCATCGACAGCGGCAAACGGCTATTCGATTCACGTTCTCGGTCAGTCTTCCCAGAAGAACAGAGATTTGTTCGCATATAATATGGATGTCTGCAAGAGGGAGAACTCCGTGATTATGCTCGAAGATGACTATTCGACGAAATATCAGGGATTTGATCCGACCGATCCGGAGTCTTTCATATTTTTCAATCTGATGCAGAATGCGCATCTGGAGCAGAGTCTTCTGTTTGCGCAGGATGTCGAGAAGGCGATGTCTTCCGGACCTATGCGTACCAGCAGGAGTATATGGCAGGACCCTTTTTATGTTTTATGGAAAACGGCTATGCCGGCAGTCTTGATAGAAGTCGGATTTATGTCAAATGCAACCGACCTGGCCGTCCTTCGTTCTGAAGATGGTCGCGAGAAAATCGCTGAGGATATATTCAATGCGTTTGTCGTGTTCAAGAAGAGGTACGACGGCAGTGTTAACGCAGGTGCTTCTTCAGAAAAGTCCGCGTCTGACGCAACAGCTTCGAGCGAAGAGTCCGCAGCAACCGGAAAATCGTCTTCGGCAGGAAAAACTTCGAACGAAAAATCGACATTGTCCAGCAAGGCAACAACGACAGCTGCTTCGGCTTCGGCAGGTAAGTCTTCGACAGAAAAATCAGCATCGGCCAGCAAGTCTTTATCTGAAAAACCTGCTACCGGCGTAAAATACGGCACACAAGTGCTTGCTTCAGGGAAATTGATGCAAAGTGGCAATTCGTATTTCAAGGGATTTGCGGTCACTAGAATTCAGAGCGGTAATATATATAAGTATATTCTCGGCGTTTCCGACACTTTGGAAAGCGCAAAATCACAGAATGCAAAGATAAAAAAATCGTTTCCCGACTCATTTCTGGTATCGATAGACGGAAACAATGTCAAGTTAGTAAAATAGTTGAGCAATCGTATGAAAATAAGTAGAGAAACCCGCATAGGTGTATTTGTGGTTACAGTCCTGGTCGCCTCGTTTTTCGTGATCAATTATCTCAGAGGAAAGGACATTTTCGGCAAGGATATGGAAATCCGTTCCCATTACGAAAACCTTGAGGGACTGGTTGTTTCCAACCCGGTATATATTAAAGGCTACAAGGCGGGAAGCGTTACTGAAGTTAATTATAATCCTGAAACTCAGTTGTTTGACGTGACCTGCTCGATAGTGAAGAAATTCGCTATCCCGGTCGATACTAAAATGACCATTTACAGCATTGACCTTATGGGAAGCAAGGGTATCCGACTGGACCTCGGAACTTCGTCTGAATATATTGATGACGGTGCCGAACTGGAGCCTTTCTATACTCCTGACGTCCTGAGCTCCATTACAAACAGAATCGGACCTCTTATTGTGAAAGCAACTGACGCAATCGATAGTCTAGGTGTGGCAAGCGGCGCAATCAGCAGAGTGCTCAGCGGAATTGATGAGAATACATTGCGCAGTTCAATGAATCATCTGCAGGCGACGATGAAGAATGTCGAGAAGTTGTCCGCTTCACTCGCAGGACATTCGGATGATGTCGAGACTTTGATTGTCAATCTCAAGGATGCTTCGACAAAACTGATGGCTTTGGCTGAGAAGGCTGATACTTCTATGGTCGGTGTGCAGAAATTTTCAGAAGGTTTGGGCGAAGTCGATGTCAAGGCTCTCGCGGCTTCTCTTCAGACACTTGTTGATAACCTTAACGATCCGGACGGCACTATTGGAAAACTCACCAAAGACGGCAGTGCATACGATTCGTTGGACGCTGTCCTTAAGGATATTGACAGTCTTGTGAAGAAAATTGAGGAGAACCCTAAGAAATACATCAGAATACGTCTTCTGTAGTCCCTCACAAGCACCGAATAAAAGCATTATCAATGCGTTAGCGCTTAAGAATTGTTAGTTTAGAAAAATTAAAAATAACTGTCTTATTTGTGGCGCTTTCTGTTGCAGTTTATGTTTTATAATCGCTTGAGAAACAGACAATTAACATTTAATCGTTTGCGAAACCCCTAAACGGATGAGATGAAAAATAAATTTAATATGCAATAGAAAAAAGAATTTTTTATAAAATATTTTTCACCTACTTTTGCAAAGCATCAGAACAGAAGACATCCTTCCAACCTGGTGCTATTTTTGGCTAAATTACTGCTGACGGAATCTATGGGCGAAATACAATATAACGAAGTTTGGAGCGAGTGTATGCGTGTCATTGAGAATATCATTGGCTCGCAGAAGTTTGCTTGCTGGTTCAAGCCGCTCAAACCTATTTCGTTGCAGAATTCTACCATAACCATTGAAGTTCCATCCGATTTCTATAGAAAATACATCGAGGAGACCTACCTTGAGGTGCTCAAGAAGACGCTCAAGCGAGTAATCGGTCCGGAAGCGAGATTGGTATATAAGGTGTCGCCTGTCAGAGTTCAGCCTCCGATGACTTTCCCGGCAGCTAATTCCACAGCGCCGGCGAATAAGCCGATGGCAGTCAATTCTTATCCTGCAGGCAACAATCCGGGACCGTTTGTCTATCCGGGACTCAGAAAGATTCAGGTCAATCCTAGATTGAATCCGGTTTATTGTTTCGGAAACCTTATTTCAGGTGAGTGCAACAAGATGGGTATAACTGCCGGAGAAAGCATTTCAGATGCGCCTGGCAATACTCCTTTCAACCCGCTCTTCCTTTTCGGCGGGCCTGGTTTGGGCAAAACTCACTTGTCTCAGGCTATCGGTATCGCTATCAAAGAAAAATATCCTGACCTTGTTGTCCTGTATGTTACAGGAAATGAGTTCAAGACACAATATATGGATGCGACGAATGTCAAGAACAAGTTGACTGATTTCCTCGCTTTCTATATGAAGATTGACGTTCTCATCGTCGATGATATCCAGGATTTGATGGGTCCGGGCTCACAGAACGCGTTCTTCAATGTGTTCAATCATCTTCACGAGAACGGTAAGCAGTTGATATTCACCTCAGATAGAGCTCCGGCTGACCTTCAGAATTTTGAAGAGAGGTTGCTCTCAAGGCTTAAATGGGGATTGTCTGTAGAGTTGCAGCGTCCGTCTTTTGCCACTAGGCTTGAAATGCTCAAGGCGAGAAGCTTCAGAGAGGGCGTAAATGTCAGTGAAGAGGTTTTGTCCTACTTGGCAAGCAGAATCAAGTCCAATTTCCGAGAGCTTGAAGGTGCGCTGATTTCTCTCATTGCTCACGCGACGCTTGTGCATAAAGAGATGACTGTTGAGCTTGCTGAGCAGATTATCGGCAAGATTGTAGGTGAGGATAAGAACGAAATCACGATCGGCAAGGTTCAGAAAACTGTCTGCGAATATTTCAATATCTCCAAGGACCTTTTCCTTTCTTCTTCAAGAAAGCGTCCTATCGTGCAGGCACGTCAGATTGCGATGTATATGAGCCGTACGCTAGTGGGATGCTCATTGTCAATGATTGGTTCCGAACTTGGCGGCAAGGATCACGCAACCGTTCTGCACGCTTGCAACACTGTTTCCGATCTGATGGCGACAGACAAATCATTCAAACAATACGTGAGCGATATTGAAAAAATACTCGTATCTTCGCGTGTATAAACAGCCGTATGCTGTTTAATTTACTCTTTAGAAAATACAAACAGATTCTGATATGAATTCTGAAAAAGTTCTGGAAATTTTCCGTGAGATCACAAAGATTCCACGGGAGTCCGGTCATGAAGAGAAGATGACCGAGTATCTTCAAAAGTTTGCCTTAGAGCACAATCTTGAATGTAAAACAGATGCTACCGGTAATGTCGTGATTACCAAGCCTGCCTCAAAAGGGAAGGAGAATGTTCCGGCTATTGCCTTACAGGGGCATCAGGATATGGTTTGCGAGAAAAAGGCCGGATGTACTCACGACTTCAGCAAAGATCCGATAGATTATGTCATTGAAGACGGTTGGATGGTTGCAAAAGATACAACACTAGGAGCAGATGACGGAATCGGCATTGCAGCCGCCCTTGCATTGCTTTCAAGTGATCTTCAGACCGGTAGGGTTGAAGGACTTTTCACGATTTCTGAAGAGACCGGAATGGACGGAGCAATGGCTCTCAAGCCGGGCTTTATTGAGTCGCATACGCTGATAAATCTTGATTCTGAGGATGAAGGGCAGATTTTTGTGGGTTGTGCCGGCGGTGTTGATACTACAGCCGTGTTTAAATATAGCTTCCAGCCTGTCCGTAAAGATTCAGTCGCGTTGAAATTATCTGTCTCTGATGCTGTCGGAGGACATAGCGGAGACGATATCAACAAGGAGAGAGCTAATGCGGTCCAGATTCTTGTGCGTTTCCTTTATTCGCATCTCGGAAAGTATCAGCTCGTTCATCTCAACGGCGGTAACAAGCGTAATGCTATAGCTCGTGAGGCCCAGGCGGTTGTCTATGTAAATAAAAATGAGGTTTCAGCATTTGAAGCTGATTTTGAGGCGTTTGCATCTGACATTAAGCACGAATTCCATAGAACGGATCCTGACGTGAAACTGAAAGTGTCATCTTGCGATACCGATATTCTCCCTATCGATGACGCGACTCAGGAGAAACTTATACTGAGCCTTATGGCAGTTGACCACGGTGTTCTTGCTATGAGCCAGGATATTGACGGACTCGTTGAGACTTCCTCAAATCTCGCTGCGGTCAAGATGACAGTTGACGGAGAGATCAAAGTGCTTACAAGTCAGAGGAGTTCAATCGACTCGGAAAAGAAGTTTATGGCTGATAAAGTAGAAGCGGCGTTCCGTCTGGCAGGTGCTGAAGTTACTCATTCTGAGCCATATCCGGGCTGGGCGCCTAATATGGATTCTCACATCTTGAAAGTTACGGTTGAGTCTTATAGGAGACTGTTCAATCAGGAACCGGAAGTAAAGGCTATCCACGCAGGACTTGAATGTGGACTCTTCCTTGAGAAGTTCCCATATCTTGATATGGTGTCTTTCGGTCCTACATTGAGGAATGTGCATACTCCGGGCGAGAAGCTTGATCTGGCATCGAACGAGAAGTTCGTAAAACTTTTGGTTGACATAGTAACAAACTTCAAATGACACTTGTAGCTCCGTCAATGCTATCCGCTGATTTTCTGCATCTTGAGAAAGATGTGGAAATGGTCAACGAGTATGCTGACATTTTCCATCTTGACGTTATGGACGGGGTGCTTGTACCGAATATCTCTTTCGGATTTCCGGTGGTAGAAGCAATTTCCAAGAAATCCTCAAAACCGTTGGATGTACACCTTATGATTGTGCATCCGGAGAAATACTTTGAGCGTTTTGCGGCAACGGGCGCGTCTATGATGAGTTTTCATCTGGAAGCGGCAGAACGGGACGGTTTGGATGCTGCGGAGTTGCTGGATAAAGTTCGTGGGCTCGGTGTAAGTCCGGGGCTTGCTATAAATCCCGACGTCCCAGTAAGCAAGGTGTATCCATATCTTCGTCACGCAGACTTCATATTGGTTATGTCGGTGTTCGCAGGTTTCGGTGGGCAGAAATTCATTCCGGATACATTTGCAAGGATATCTGAGTTGAAAACCGAGATTTTCAGGCAGGGCGCAGATTGCCGTATTGAAGTTGACGGGGGAGTGTCTCCTGACAATTCAAATGAGCTTGCGCAGTGCGGAGCCGACATTCTGGTTGCGGGGAGTTCAGTATTCAAATCTGCTGACCCGGGCTCAATTATCCGAAAAATGCAAGGTCAGATGATGTAGCTCACTTCTTTGAAGCTATATTCTTTTACAGTATTATCAGGCATTTCCATCAGAAGCAACCCTTCGCCGGAAATGCCTTTGATTTTTCCTGTAAAGTCATATCCGTCAATGCAGTCGTGATAGTTTCCCGGAACCTCGAGCCGATACATCCTATCTTTGAATTCAGCCGTAAGACTGTCTTTCTTCTCCGCGAGTCTTGAGATATGGCCGTTGAAAATCTCCACTATGCGTTCCAAAGCCATAGCCGGCTCCTGTCTAGTTCCGGTGATTTTCAGAACTGATGTCGGATTGACAAGCTCCGGGGGAAACTCGGTCTGATTGAGATTCAGGCCTATCCCCACGATTGATTTGCTGACACCATCGCCTGACAGGATATTTTCGAGCAACATTCCGCAGATTTTCTTGTCGCGCACATATATGTCATTCGGCCATTTGATTTTGTTTTCTATCCCTGTTTCGCGCAGAAAGTCGGATACTGTCAATGCTGAAATTATACTCAGCAGGAACTGTTCTCTGGCGCAAATATGTGGCATATCCTTGTGCTCAAGATTTACCAAAATAGAGAAAGTCAGATTCTGTCCGGCGGAACTGTCCCATCTGTTGCCTCTCTGTCCGCGTCCGGCTGTCTGAAATTTTGCCGCATATACTGACATTCTGTCAATGTCTCTGATGTGCCTGCGTGCCTCTGTATTGGTTGAATCGATGGTGTCATACCATATAATGGGAGTTTGCGCTTTCATTGGACTGATTTTTGTTTTATCTTTGCGGATTATGCTTGGATTTTTGTCTTGTGCAAAATTCAAACATTCTCAGATGTTATTGACAAATTTAAACAATCCGTATTATAATGGAAAATAAAGTACTTAAGACCATAACCGATGCTATGCTTGAGAAAAAAGGACAGAACGTAGTATCCTTGGACCTGAGCAAGATAGGAACAGCCATTTCTGATTATTTCGTAGTCTGCAACGCGGATTCAACTACTGCAGTTGCCGCAATAGCAGACAATATCATAGTCCGTATGCAGGAAAAATGTGACAGGAAAGTGTTGCGTATGCAGGGACTCGAAAATGATTTCTGGATTATCCTTGATTATGGGGACGTAGTTGTTCACGTTTTCCTTACACAGTATCGTGAATTCTATCGTCTGGAGGACTTGTGGGCTGATGCTGATAGGGTGGAGTACACAGACGAGCCTGTAGTTGAAGAGTCTGCAACCAGAGTTAAACCTAAGGCTTCTTCAAAGGTGAGGGCATCTGCACGTCGCGCAAGCAAGAGAAAAGATGTCGATATCGACTTGTAACAAATTGACAGATGGCGAATAAAGGCAATGGAGGCAAGAAGCCTCAAAAGAAGATTGTCACGGTAAACCTCGGTTTGTCGTGGCTTTATCTGCTGATTATTTCCGGAATTATATGGATGCTCTTCAACAACGGTTCTGTGAAACCGCAGAAGGCTGAATGGGCTGACGTGAAGGAAATGATCCAGTCAGGTGATGTAAAGGACATCGTCTTTGTCAGGAATGATTATAAGGGTGAGGTTACCATACGTCCGGACAGACTTGCAAAATACAGTGAGCGCTTCGGCGGAAAGGTGCCTTCTTCATCTCCGCATTTCTGGTTCTATGTGTCAAGCAAGTTTGACCCCGAGACAGAGTTCGGAGTTTTGAACGAAGCATTGCCTGCTGACAGCCACTTCAAGGTTGTTATGGACAATGACGACAATATCTGGGGGCACGTGATGGACTGGTTCCTGTTCCCGGTATTGCTGATTCTGATGTGGGTGTTTATGTTCCGCGGATTCAACAAGAATATGGGCGGCGGTGCTCCAGGCGGACAGGGCGGTATTTTCGGTGTCGGAAAGTCAACCGGAAAACTTGCAGACAAGAATCAGGTCAAGGTGACGTTCAAGGATGTCGCAGGTCTTTACGGTGCCAAGGAAGAGGTGATGGAAATCGTGGATTTCCTCAAAAATCCTAAGAAATATACTGCTTTGGGAGGTAAGATCCCTAAGGGAGCGCTTCTGGTAGGCCCTCCGGGTACGGGTAAGACTTTGCTGGCGAAAGCTGTTGCAGGAGAGGCTAATGTGCCGTTCTTCTCCATTTCTGGTTCCGATTTCGTAGAGATGTTCGTCGGCGTGGGAGCTTCCAGAGTGAGAGACCTGTTCAGGCAGGCTAAAGAAAAAGCGCCTTGCATCGTATTCATAGATGAAATTGACGCGGTCGGACGGGCGAGAGGCAAGAATGTCGGATTCTCTTCAAATGACGAGAGGGAAAATACGTTGAATCAGCTTCTTACGGAGATGGATGGATTTGATACAAACTCCGGTGTCATAGTCCTTGCAGCTACCAACAGGGCTGACATTCTCGACAAGGCATTGCTTCGTGCTGGACGTTTTGACCGTCAGATTCACGTTGATTTGCCGGAGCTCAAAGAACGTGAAGAAATCTTCAAGGTTCATATCAAGAAGTTGAAACTTGCCAAAGACTTCGATGTTGATTTTATGGCAAAGCACACTCCGGGATTCTCCGGTGCCGATATTGCCAATGTCTGCAATGAAGCAGCTTTGACGGCCGCCAGACGTAACAAGACTTCCATCGATAAACAGGATTTCCTTGATGCGGTTGACAGAATCGTAGGCGGACTTGAGCGTAAAGCGTCAATAATAACTCCTGCGGAGAAGAGGTCTATTGCGCATCACGAGGCGGGGCACGCTACAGTAAGTTGGCTTCTGCCGTATGCTAATCCTCTCTTCAAGGTTACTCTTATTCCTAGAGGTCAGGCACTTGGTGCAGCCTGGTATCTGCCGGAAGAAAGGAAACTCTGGACGAAGTCGCAGATGATTGACGAGATGTGTTCGCTTATCGGCGGACGTGTGGCTGAGGAGATTGTCAACGGAGAACCTTCTACAGGTGCACAGAATGACCTCGAGAGACTCACCCAGATGGCTTACGGTATGGTCAAATATTATGGTATGAGTGATAACGTCGGAGCTCTGTCATATTATGATTCAACAGGTTCCCGCGGTTACGACCTTACAAAACCATACAGTGAGAAGACTGCGGAAGTCATTGACGAGGAGGTTAAGAAAATCGTGACTATGATTCACGACCGTACTCTGAAAGTGCTTACCGAGCATAAGGATGGTTTCCTGAAGATGGCGGCTCTGTTGCTTGAGAAGGAAGTTATTTTTGCCGAGGATGTCGAGAAGATTCTTGGTCCTAAAGTTAAGCCTGAATCAGAGGCCGAGACTAAACCGGATTCATCTGCAACACCATCGGATGACACAGCAACAGATTCTACTGCTAAGTCCTCCGACAGTGCATCATCGGATTCTTCCAAAAATTCAAACGAAGACTCCGCATCCGGTGGCAATGTGATTGCTCCGGACGTTGATCCCGCAGGAACTGAAGAATGATTTCTATATGAATGGGGCGCAGCGGATAGGAGAATGCGCCCCGTGTACTAAACCCTTGACAAATGAATAATACTGTTAAAAGATCAATATCGGGCGTCGTCTTCATTCTTGTAATGTTGGCGGGGCTCTTGGTTGATAAACTATGCTTTGCCGCTCTGATGCTTTGCATTATGGCAGGTATGATGCACGAATTCTTTACCATCACTATGAATAAGAGGTACAGATTCTCAAGATTGCTTGCGATTCTGTCAGGAATGATTCTGTTTATCCTTATTTTCTGCGTATGCGCGTACGGAATTCCGGTCAAATATGTTGCCTTTGCAATCATTCCTGTGCTGATTGTGATGATCAATTCTCTGTACGTGAAGGACAAGACAGAGTTCGGAAAGTTCTCAGACATATATACGGGATTGCTTTACGTGGGCGTGCCGATTGCGCTGTCCAATCTGATAGTTTTCTTCCACAATGTCTTTGACGGACGTGTGCTTCTCGCTTTCTTTGTCATTATATGGTGCTCTGACATAGGCGGTTATGTATTCGGATTCACTCTGGGCAGATTCTTCGACAAAAAACTGTTCCCGGAGATATCTCCCAAGAAGACTTGGGTAGGCTTCTGGGGCGGAATGTTCTGCGCTGTCCTGGCTGCGGTTTCAATCAAATATGCCTTCCATATTGAGCAGATTTCATTGTTGAGTACAATTTTGCTCGCGGTGCTGATGGACGTTGCCGGTGTATATGGTGACTTGTTCGAGTCACAATGGAAGCGTCACTATGATGTAAAGGATTCAGGCACAATAATTCCGGGACACGGCGGACTGCTTGACAGGTTCGACAGCACGCTTATGGCGATGCCGGTCGGCGCCTTGTTTCTCATTCTTGTCAATGCATTGTAGCAAACATTATTTCGGAAAATGTCTTTTTATTCATATCTTTGAGGAATAAAACATTTTCAGAACAGAAAAACATGAAGATAGATAAGAACTCGTACGGAACTATTGCTCTCGGGTGGTTACTTTGTGCAATTGTTGTCCTGATTCTTCTGAAATTCTTAGGTCATCATATATTCACATATATTCTTGCGACTGCATTTTTTCTATTTGCGGTCTTTGTTACGTGGTTTCATAGGGTGCCGGTAAGACATACTCCGGAGAAGGGTAATGATAATATTGTAACGTCAGGTGCTGACGGCAAGGTGGTTATCATCAAAAAGACTTACGAAAAGGAGTATCTTCATAAAGAGTGTATACAGGTTTCCGTATATATGAACTTTTTCAATGTGCACGCCAATTTCTGGCCGGCTTCGGGAAAGGTTTCATATTACAAGTATCATCCTGGAAAATACCTGCTTGCTTTTCTTCCAAAAGCTGCGGAGGAAAATGAGCACGCTTCCACGGCAATTGATACGGGGCACGGAGAAATATTTTTCAAACAGATTGCCGGAACTTTCGCCAGGAGAATTGTCTGCTATTCTGAGGTGGGTTCCGATGAAGAAAGGGGATGCCAGTGCGGAATCATCAAATTCGGTTCACGTCTGGATATATTTCTGCCTCTGGATGCTGATATAAAAGTTAAACTTGGAGAAGAAACAAAAGCGGCGGAAACTATTGTCGCTGTGTTGAAGTAACGCTTTTGTTAAACTGACTTCGCTGTGTCTGATTGTCAAATCTATGGCAATTCAAGATTTTATTTGACAGAAAATGGAAGCGATTATTATACTGATACTGATTGTCGTCAACGGAATTTTTTCGATGGCGGAGATAGCTTGCATTTCTGCGAGAAAATCGAAGTTGACATTGGACGCGCAGAATGGGGATGCGGGCGCCAAATCAGCACTTAAACTGACAGCGGATTCGGACAAATTTCTTTCAACCGTTCAGATGGGTGTAACCCTCGTCGGAATTCTGACCGGTATTTTTTCAGGTGAAAGTATTGCGGAAAATTTTGCGGCCGTTTTGGCTGAACTCGGTATGTCAGACTCGACTGCAGAGTTCGTTGCGAAGGCGATAATCGTATTCGTGGTTATGTTCCTGTCTATCCTTCTGGGTGAACTTGTACCGAAGCGTATTGCTATGGCGAATCCGGAGAAGGTGGCTAAGAAGATTTCAGGGGTGATGAGATTCGTGTCTTGGATTGCTTCACCTGTAATCTGGGCTCTCGCAAAGTGCACTGCATTGTGTGTCAAGATCTTCGGCATAAAAGAAAGAGATAATAAGATTACTGAAGACGAAATCAAGTCCATAATTGAGGAAAGCAAGGACGAAGGGGAAGTGTCCCCGATGGAGCAGGATATCGTGGAGCGTGTTTTTACGCTAGGTGACTTGAGCGTAAGCACTATAATGACACTTCGTGACGATATCGTCTGGCTGGATTTGAAGATGTCAGACG
This sequence comes from Acutalibacteraceae bacterium, assembly GCA_963636275.1. GTDB lineage: Bacteria > Bacteroidota > Bacteroidia > Bacteroidales > UBA932 > Cryptobacteroides. The sequence continues at coordinate 26,776 of CAVHJF010000006.1, forward strand.
AGGAAGTCACAAAGACAGTGGAAAGCAGCATCTTCGAGCAGTATCCTGTAGTTGACGGCGATCTGGACCACGTGGTCGGTGTTTTGTCTATTAAAGATTATGTCAAGGCTATACGCGAGAATGGCGGTAAACTGGATCTTCGTAAATTGATGACAGAGCCGCACTATGTGCACGAAAATATGAATGTTTACGCGGTTCTGGAGTATATGAAGGAAAGCAGAATCCATCGTGCGTTCGTTTGCGATGAATTCGGCGGACTTGCGGGCATAATTTCGCTGAAAGACATATTTGACGGCCTTGTAGGCAATATGAATACAATGGACCATCTTACCGAGCCGGATATCATAGCGCGAGCTGACAATGACGGATGGTTTGTTGACGGCCAGTGCTCGATTTATGATTTTCTTTCTCACTTTGATCTCGACGACACTATGGAGGACTACGATTTCTCTACAGTGGGCGGTCTCGTATTGGAGAAACTCCAGCACGTTCCGAAGTCAGGTGAGAAAATCACCTGGAACGGATTTGAGATAGAAGTTGCGGATATGGATGGAGCCCGCATTGACAAGTTGATTGTCAAGAAACTTCCGGAGCCTACCCCTGCTGAGTCTTAATTGCGGCGTCTTTTTCTATAAACTCGACGAGTTTGTCAACAGCTTCTGATTCTGGTACGTGTCTGAGTACAGGTTCTTTCTTATGATAGATTGAAACTTTTCCATTTCCTTCTCCTACATATCCCCAGTCGGCATCTGCCATTTCACCGGGGCCGTTTACAATGCATCCCATCACTGCTATGACCACATTCTTGAGGTGTGCTGTGCGTGTCTTTACCTGTTCAAACGTGTCCTGCAGATTATACATTGTGCGTCCGCATCCCGGGCAAGCTATGTATTCTGGTTTGTAGAATCGTCTTCTGGATGCCTGAAGCAGTTCATTTTCAAGATATTGTCCTATGCCGCTTTCTTCGATTGAGACTTGCTTGCCTTCATCGTCAAGGTATGTTCCGGTAAGTTTGACCTCGTCCAGTTCTTTGTCCAGGAGTCTTTTTCCGAAATCACAGGAGTAGTCCAATATAAGTCTTTCTCTTGACGGTGCGTCATATACTGCAACGGCATTCTTTCCGGATATCTTTATGGATGTCAGAGAGGAATTGAGTTTGCCGTCATATCTGAGCTCCAGGTATCTGCCGACAGGAATCTCATTTACCGGGTCTTCTGTAAGTGAAACTCGGATGGTGTTTCCTATGCCCTCGGACAGCAGAGACGAAATTCCTACGCAGGATTTGATTCGTCCTGAATCTCCGTTTCCGGCTTCAGTGACTCCTACGTGCAGAGGGAAAACTACGCCTTCTTTCTGCATATATTCGGCTAAAAGTCTGTATGCTTCCACCATAACAATAGTGTTACTTGATTTGAGTGACACTACGATATTGTAGAAATTGTTCTTTACACAGAGCCTAAGCCATTCCATTGCGGCCTCGGCCATAGCTTTCGGCGTATTTCCGTATAATTTGGTGATTCTTTCTCCCAGCGAGCCGTGATTCAGTCCTATTCTGATGCCTGTTCCGTGTTCTGAGCATACATTCACGAGCCTGGTGAACTGTCTGGAGGCCTCATCGAAATCTTTGCTGAAATTGCCGGGATTGATGCGGACTTTCTCGACGAAAGGTGCAACGGCGATAGCGGTTTCCGACGAAAAATGGATGTCAGCCACAATAGGGGTGTCTATGCCCATTGTACGCAGTTTGTCGTGGATGTTACGAATATGCTCGACATCATTCAGTCCAGGAACGGTTATTCTAATAATGTCGGCTCCGGCCTCGTACATACGTTTGCATTGCGCAACTGTCTCTTCCTCATTGTAAGTGTGGGTGTTGCACATAGTCTGCACGGCAATGTCATTTCCAGAACCGATCAGGACATTACCTATTTTTGCCGTCAATGTTTTCAATTCCTGTTTCATATATGAGTTCTTTGGCCTCTTTTTTCAGTTGTGATTTCGTCTTTCCTGTTCTTCTGCTCAGTTGGATATGAATGCCTCCGGAGATTATGATGTCGAAAGGATATGCGAATCTGTAGTAGTATTCGCTGTTATAGTCAGGTTTGTATAGGCTGCCGAGAGAATATCTCGCCATAGCTGTAAGATGGAATTCGATAGGATCGAAGAAAAGTCCAAGTCCTACGCCGGCCTTGACGCCATATTCGAATCTTCTGTCGTAATCGTAGAATGTTGTCAGATATTTGTCATCCGACAATGTCCCCTGACGCTCCACGCTCATTCTGTAACCTCCGAACAAACCGCCGTTTACAATGAATTTGAGATGCCATACATCCAGATGCATATGGGCGAGCAGCGGGACTTCCATATATTCGTAAGTTGCTGATGTGGCGCCATCTACGCTTTCGGTATATTCGCCTGTTTTCTTGTCTTTTTTGAATTCGTACCCCTCTTTGCCATAGAAGAATCCGGTCTGGAATCCGAAGTATGGCATATATCCGAACATCTTGCCGTATTTAGTGTAAACAATGCCGACATTTATCGGATTGAACTGCATCTTCTGCTTTTTCGTCGGGTTGAACATCATCTGGTTCAGCGACACACCATACTGTACGCCTATCATCGAGTAGTCGTTGATGTAGTTCTTCACATTTATTGTGACTGTGTCGAGATAGATGTCCGAGTATTTTTTCTCGACCTTGCGCGCAAGCGTATCGCGGTGACCATCAGGTTTTTCTGCCACCAGTACGGAATCTTTGAGCATTACAGTCAGCGAGTCGCGTCCTGTCGCCGCCAATGCGTTTGCAGCGGTAAGGAACAATAATGCCGATATGTATGTTGTCATTATCCTTTTCATTCTGCAAATAGGCTTGAAATGTTTATGTTCTGCTCCATCTCGGTCGATTCCTTGATGTTGATGACGTATGTGCCGTCCTTCAACTTATAGAAGATGACTTTCTCCGGCTGCTTGTGTTCCAGTACGTTACCGGTGTCCACCATTCCGTTCCGATTCTTGTCTTCAGTGATTCGGATTGAGTATTTGCCGGCCTTGAGATATGGAAAATCAAGCTTGGAATCCTTTTCCACAATGTAGCTTCTCAGCACCTTGTCGCGTTTGTCATTGAGAAGCTCCACTATGTATTTGTTGTTCACATTGCTGAGGTTAAGCGTCAGAGTGCTCAGTTTGTCGTCCTTCGGCAATGAGACTTTGACTTCGGTGCTGTCATTGTAGAATCCGTTGATATCCCGGAATTTACGATACGGAACCTTGAGCTTGTATTCGTATCCTGACATCAGTTTTCCTTCCGGCATAAGCGTATATCGGCGCAGATTCAATGTGTCCCGCTCAATCGTGAATTTCATCTTTGACTCCTGCTGTCTCGGATTGACGGAGATGAGGCTCAGTGAATCGAAGTTCTCATTTATGATAGGGTAGTCGAAGACAATCTCGAAGCCTTTCTGCTCGACAGTCTCGGCCTCCGCAGTGACTTTCATTACGCAGGTGGTGTCTTCGTGCTTGATGTCTCTTCGGGAGCTCTTGGATTTGCCTCCGGTCTTTTCCATAGCAAGCCTGACGTGCTCGGTGAACGGCGCGAGAACTCCCAATGTATCGGTCTTCAGATAGTCCACGAACAGATGGAGCGTGTCCGGCATACGTTTGCGGTCGTTAATCCATATTTCCAGGCTATCTCTCTGAATATTAAATTGTGTAATAAGTCTGTTCGCAGGAATTCCCCTGACCCACATCGAATCTATTTTGGCGTCAGATGCCATGAATGTTATGTAGGCGGCGCGTGGTTTTGTGCGAACCTTGTTAACTATCAACTGCTTGCTAGGCTTTTCCCTGAACATTACCAATTCGTATTCGGCATTACGCTTCATACAGTTCAGAGTGTCCTTCATATCGTATTTCTTGAGTTCCGGAAGATCGTCGGACGCAATCATCACCGGACGGATTATGCTGTCGCAGAATGCGATACGATCATTGTCCGGGTCATATATGTTGTTGGAACCTTCATCCTTTATGGCATATAGACGGTACAGAGTGTCCGCGATATTTCTTATGGCGAAGAATCCCCAGTCGTCTGTCTTAACTGCCGCGTCTGGACGGTGCTTGAACACTGCTGAATCCGACAAATCCTTGTACAGCATAACGGTGGCACCGGAAATCGGCTGCAATGTGTTGCAGTCGCGTACGACTCCGGTCACGGCCATTGAATCGATGGTTGAACCGGTCGAGAACATCAAGGTGTAACCCTGATAGATATTGTTCTCATTGTTGTCCGCAATGGCATTTGTGAGGTCCAGAGTATATGTGGTGTTCTCCTCAAGGTCTGATTCGAAATACACTATCACGGATTTTCCGCGGATTTTGTACTTCGGAGTCTTTTCAAGTGGGGGAGACAGGAAGATGCCCTTCGGATCCTTTACCGTAACATATTCGTTGAATGTTATGGTTATCTGCGTGTTATGCGTAGGGACGTTCACTGTGCCCGGCAGAGGCCAGATGTTCGTGATAACTGGTGGTATGGTGTCCTTGTCACCTCCGCTCGGGGGCGTGGTGGTGTTTGCGCACGAATGTGAAAACATCATCGAGCCAAATATCAGCGCAACCGGAATCGCCGGCAGGAATCTTTCTATGTATTTGTGCATAATCTCTTATATCTCTGTTCGCATTACGCTCTGCAATCCCTTTATTCCCTTCAGTTTATCTATCATTGTTTCCAACACGTCGCGGTTGTTGACCAGCATATCGATGTAGCCTTCGAATATGCCGTCTTCTGTGACGAGGTTGAGTTTCCTGATATTTATACCCATCACTACAGAAATGTATCCGGTGATGTCGTTCAGCAGCCCGACTCTGTCGATTCCTCTCAATGATATTCTGACAGGGAATGACTGTCCTTCAGAAGACTCCCATTGTGTCTTGACAATCAGATCTCCGTGCTTCGTGGCCATATTTTCGGCTACGCTGCAGGACTTCTTGTGTACGGTGATGGTGCCGTCAGGAGAAAGAAATCCGATAACAGGGTCACCAGGAATAGGATGGCAGCATCCTGCGATTACGTATTTGTGTCCGTCTTCGGATGAGTTTATGATGAAGTCTTTGGATTTGCGAGGTTTTCCGGAGACAATATCTGCTATGTCATTGAACTTTACGTAGCCGATGCCGTATCTGTAGAGGAATTCCTCAGCGTTGTTCAGTTCAAGTTCAGCGGCTATCTGTCTGGCATTCTGTTCATTGAATGTCCTTCCCATTTCCTTGAACCGCTCTTTCAGTTCATCGGTTCCACGGCTTATGAATAAGTCTTTCTGCGGGCGGAAATAATCCAGCACGAGATTCTTGGCGTGTCTGGTCTGCAGGAATTCCAGCCATTCTGATTTAGGGCTTTCGTCTTCCGCTGATATGATTTCCACCTGGTCTCCGGTTTTCAATACATACGAGAGCGGAACCAGCTTCATATTCACTTTAGCCGCTATTGCCTTGCATCCGATTTCTGAATGAATCATATATGCGAAGTCAAGCGCGGTTGCTCCCTTCTGTATCGACTTCTGTTCGCCTTTAGGTGTGAATACGGATATTGAGGTGGTAGTCAGGTCGTTATGGATTATATCGAGCAACTCCAATGCGTTTACATCTGGACTTACGAGTATCTCCTTGACCTTCGACAGCCATTTGTCCATTTCATTGTCATTCTCGCTGATGTATCCGTCCTGCTTGTAAGCCCAATGGGCGGCAATTCCTTTCTCGGCAATGTCGTCCATTCGTTTCGTGCGGATCTGAACTTCAATCCAGATTCCGGTCTGGCTCATAAGGGTGCAGTGCAGTGCCTCGTAACCGTTGCTCTTAGGATGTTTAACCCAATCCCTGACCCGGTCTGCCTTGTATCTGTAAAGTCCTGTTATTATGGAAAATACGTGGTAGCACTGGTCTCGTTCGCTCTCCTTGGCGTTTATGCTGGAAGGATTGAAGATTATCCTGACAGCGTACAAGTCATATACCTGCTCGAACGAAATTTGTTTGGTGACCATCTTGTGCCAGATGGAATAAGGAGTCTTGACTCTTTTCTTAATCTCGAAATCGAATCCGGCCTTGTCCAGAGCCTGCCTGAGCGGTGCGATGAATTCTTCGATACATTTGTCCTTGTCAGACATATCGCGGTTGATTTTCGCGCTTATGTCATTGTAGGCGTCCGGCTCCTTGAATCTCAGCCAGATATTCTCCATTTCGGATTTGACCTCATACAGACCGAGACGGTGGGCGAGCGGTATGAATATGAACATTGTCTCGCTCAGAATCTTGTCCCTCTTGTATTCCGGCATGAATTCGATTGTCCTGCAGTTGTGCAGCCTGTCGGCGAGTTTGATGAGCACTACGCGGACGTCATCGTTCAAAGTCAGGAGAATGCGCTTGAAATTCTCCGCCTGCATACTCTCGGAGTAGCCTTCATCTTTGCTTTTCTTGTCCTGGTTGTCCAGCACATTCTTCATCTTGGTCAATCCATCGACAAGCGAAGCAATCTTATCGCCGAAATTGTGTTTGATGTCATCTACTGTATAATCAGTGTCTTCCACGACATCGTGCAGCAATGCGGCCGCAATGGACTTGTAGCCAAGCCCGATATCATTCACGACAATCTTCGCGACTGCGATCGGATGCAGAATGTATGGCTCTCCCGAGCGTCTGCGTACATTTTTGTGGGCTTCATTGGCGAAGTCGAATGCCTTCTGCACGACCTCGAGCTCTTGCTCGCTGGCGCATCTCTTCCTTGCAGCCTCTTTCAGATCTGCATAATTTCTTGCTATTACTTCGAAATCTTTCTGTGAGAATTCTGATATGCTCATTTTCTGTCAAGATTATAAGACTTTACGTTCTGGAAAGCGTATGACAATTCAGCTCCGAAGAGAACTATGAACCATCCGAAATTGAGCCAGAACATAAACAGCGGTATCGCTGCGACCGCTCCGTATATAGTATTGAGTCTGGAAACGAATATCTGTGTCTCCAGGAAAAGGTATTGCATTATGGTAAAGACAATTCCAGACAGCAGCGCTGCTTTGAACGCGTTTTTCCATCTGACGATATGGTTTGGAATGAATTTATACATTGACGCGAACGTGAATATGGACACTATCGCGAAAACGACCCATCCGAGGAAACTTTTTATGTTGTCTGAGAATGCTATCTTGTCAGGTAGAAGCAGGTCCAACACGTTTGAATAAATAATTGAACCTGAGAAGAATACGAGGATAATAAACGGGGATATGCAGGTTATCGCCAGGTAAAAAGTCATTCTCTTGAACAGATTGCGGGACTTGTTCACCTTCCATACATTGTTGAACACGGATTCGACGCACATCATCATCCAGATAACGAGCCAGGCGAAGAAAATTGCGCTCACGAGTCCGACAGGGCTTGATTTTGCTGTGTCGATGACATTCTCGGCATATCCGAAAAGTGTGTCGATTGCCTGCTGGTTGCTTATGTGCGTAATCAGAGCGTCTCTCAGCGGCCCCTCCAGGCCTAGACCTCCGGTTATGACGAATGCTATCGCTATGAAAGGCACGGCTGCCATTGTGCAGAAAAATGCCAACGCAACTGCCTGAAACCCGATTTTCTGTGCTGAAAATGTTTTGATTGTCAGCATAAGCACTTGCAGGTCCTTGACTATACGCAAGCGCATTCTGGACAATTCTTCAAAATCCTCGCTCCAGATTCCTTCTGTCAGATATGACTTTACTCTTTGTATGCCTGATCTTATTCCCATATCTCTCTTACACCATTCCGCCGAAAAGATCCGGCTCTATATAATCTTCTGATTCGTCTTCTTTTGCTTCATTCTCAATGTCTTGCGGAAGCAGTGCACGGAATGCGGCCTCATCGATGACAGGGACTCCAAGTTCCTCCGCCTTCTTCAATTTCTCCGGTCCCGGCTTTGTTCCTGCAAGCAGATATGACGTTTTTCCGCTTATGGAAGAGCTGTTCTTGCCTCCGTGCAATTCAATCAGATGTTTCATTTCGTCGCGTGAAATGCTGAAATTGCCGGAAATTACGATTGTCTTGCCCTCCAATGCGGCGGACAGATTCTCCGCAGGCGCGTCCATCGAGAATTTGAGTCCGTCTGCCTTAAGCCTCTGTATTTCAAGCAAATGCTTTTCGTTACGGAAAAATTCGAATATGCTTTTGGCAATGACTTCTCCGATATCCGGGACAGCCAGCAATTCCTCCATTGATGCGGAGGCGATATGTTCTATGTCTCTGAACTGCTGGGCGACCGCCTTTGCCGTCGTTTCGCCCACATATCTTATTCCTAAAGCGAAGAGTACGTGCTCGAATGAAACTTTCCTACTGTCTGCCAAACTGTTAAGAAACCTCTGTGCGGACCTGTCTTTCCATCCGTCCAGGCGGAGAAGGTCAGATTTTCTCAAATCATAGAAATCAGCCGGAGTTCTCACAAGGTCAAGGCTGTACAACTGGTCCACAGTGGCGTCACCGGCAATCACGTTCATCGCTTTCCTGCTGAGGAAATGCACAAGGCGTCCCTTGATCTGGGTAGGGCAGCCGTCAATGTTGGGGCAGAAGAACTTGGCCTCGTCTTCTTCCCGTACCAAAGCGGTGCCGCAATCCGGACATACTTTCGGGAATTCCGGCTTTACAACATTGTTTCCGCGCTTGCCGAGCTCCACGCCTGTTATTTTCGGGATGATTTCGCCGCCTTTTTCGACATAGACATAGTCTCCGATTCTTATATCCATCTGAGACATAAGGTCTGCATTGTTCAATGTGGCTCTTTTGACCACAGTGCCGGAAAGTTGAACCGGGTCCAGATTGGCTACCGGAGTCACAGCACCGGTGCGGCCTACCTGATAATCAATCGAAAGGACCTTAGTGAGGGCCTGTTCCGCCTTGAATTTGTATGCCACGGCCCAACGCGGGAATTTTGCGGTGTAACCGAGCTCTGTCTGATATTGCAGTTCGTTGATTTTTATTACAATGCCGTCTGTTGCATACGGGAGTGACTTTCTCGCCTTGTCCCAATAGTTGATGTACGCTTCGATTTCTTCAATGTTGTTGCATATTTTCCTTTTGTCGGAAACCGGCAGTCCCCAAGCACCGGCAGCATCGAGCGCCTCTTTGTGTGTGGCGAACGAGACATTCGGACTCGGTATATGATATAGCGTGCACCATAATCCTCTACGTCCGACTTCCTCGGAATTAAGCAGTTTGAGAGAACCTGAAGCGGCGTTTCTCGGATTTGCGAACGGCTGTTCCTCGTCGAGCAGGCGCTCCTCATTGAGTCTGTCGAATGCTTTGTATGGCATAAGGATTTCGCCCCTGATTTCGAATTCGTCAGGAAATCCGGTGCCTTTCAATGTGGTTGGTATGTTGCTGATATGCTTGACGTTCTCCGTGACATCATCGCCGATGACGCCGTCTCCTCTGGTCAGGGCGCGGAAAAGTTTGCCGTTCCTGTATGTCAGGCAAATAGCTGTGCCGTCAAACTTGAGCTCGCAGGAATATGTGAAAGGCTTGCCTATGAGTTTTGTCGCTCTGGATGCGAAGTCTTCGATTTCACCGATGTTGTAGGTGTTGCCGAGTGACAGCATCGGATATTTGTGCGGATATTGGGCGAACTCCTTCTTTGATGACGCGACAGTGTTTCCGGATTCATCGCTGTTTTCAAGGTCGCTTCCGACTTTCCGTGTAGGGGAGTCCGAAGTTATGAATTCGGGATACTGATTCTCAAGGTCAGCAAGTTCGTACATAAGGTGGTCATATTCGTAATCGCTGATTACGGGATTGTTGTCCACATAGTACTTCCTGCTGTTCTCCCAGAGAATCCTTCGAAGTTCAACAATTCTATCTTCTGCCTGTTGGCGCGTCATACAAAAAACATTTATCGGGGCGTATCTGAGTCCCGAGTAATCATAACTTACAAATTTAACCAAATTTTTGTGGAAAATCGGCTGAAATGTGATAATTTTGCACCCGTTTGAAAAGCGAACGTTACAACATAATTCAAAATAATATGAAAGACGCAATCATTATCTTGTGCGGTGGCGGTCCTGCCCCGGGAATGAACTCAGTATCAATGAGTGTAGCCAAAACTTTCCTTTCAAAGGGATATAGAGTGATCGGCCTTCACGGCGGATATTCAGGTTTGTTCAGCAAGAATGCACGTACAGAAGAACTCGATTTCTTCAAGGCTGACCGTTACTTCAACAGAGGTGGTTCTTACCTTGAAATGAGCCGTTTCAAACCGACGGACGAGGATTTCGAGAAGAACTTCAATCTCGACCTTTTCAAGGATAACAATATCAAACTTCTCGTGACTATCGGAGGTGACGATACTGCATCTACAGCCAACAGAATTTCCAAGTTCCTTGCTGCCAAGAATTATCCTATCGCAAACATCCATTGCCCTAAGACAATTGACAACGACCTTCCTCTTCCTGCAAATACTCCGACATTCGGTTACAACTCTGCAAAGAACGAGGGCGCTCACATCGCAAGAACTATCTACGAGGATGCTCGCACTTCAGGTAACTGGTTGGTAATCTCTGCAATGGGACGTACTTGCGGAAGTTTGGCTTTAGGTATCGGTGAGGCTACTCATTGTCCTATGACCATTATCCCTGAGATGTTCAACAAGACCCAGATGACTCTTGACAAGATTATCAGACTTTCTATTTCTGCAATCCTCAAGAGAAAAGTTATGGGCGTGAACTACGGTACTGTAGTGGCTGCTGAGGGTCTCTTCCACAATGAGGAAGTTGCTAAAGAGGCTGCTGAGGCTGGTGTTCATTTCACATACGATGAGCACGGTCATCCTGAGCTCGGAAAGATTTCCAAGGCTGTGTTGTTCAATGAGCTTCTCGAGAAAGAGTTCAAGAAAGTGGGTATCAAGGTTAAGAGTCGTCCGGTAGAAATCGGTTACGATGTACGTTGCCAGGATCCTGTCGCTTATGATCTTACATACTGCACCGAGCTTGCTATGGGCGTTTATCAGCTCTTCAGCGAAGGCAAGACCGGCTGTATGGTTTATGTGGATTCTTACGGTAATGTTACTCCGCTTTATCTTGCAGATCTTCAGGATCCTAAGACCGGAAAGATTCCTCCTCGCGTTGTTGATATCAATGCCGGTACTGCTCAGAATTACTACAAGTATATCGCACACTATGTAACTCCTGAGGATTACGAGGCTGTGAAGGCTCTTGGAATTGCAGATCCGTCTGTATATGATTTTAAGAAGATTCTCGAGTGGTAGTTGGGAATTGAATAAAAAGCGGTCTACAGCGTTGTTCTTATAACACGTCAATCAACGCAACTGTGCCCTCCGCTCAAAAGCAAGTGGGAAATTCGCTCCGGGCATCAGCCGCGTTGATTGCATTGAACCCGCTTTGTATTCAAATTCTTACATATATGCTTAAGGAAGGCGACTAGATTGGTTGTCTTCCTTTTTTTTGTTGACTGGTCAATCAACGCAACTGCGCCCTCCGCTCAAAAGCAAGTGGGAAATTCGCTCCGGGCATCAGCCGCGTTGATTGCATTGAACCCGCTTTGTATTCAAATTCTTACATATATGCTTAAGGAAGGCGACTAGATTGGTTGTCTTCCTTTTTTTTGTTGACTGGTCAATCAACGCAACTGCGCCCTCCGCTCAAAAGCAAGTGGGAAATTCGCTCCGGGCATCAGCCGCGTTGATTGCATTGAACCCGCTTTGTATTCAAATTCTTACATATATGCTTAAGGAAGACGATTAGATTGGTTGTCTTCCTTTTTTTGTTGACTGGACAATCAACGCAACTGCGCCCTCCGCTCAAAAGCAAGTGGGAAATTCGCTCTGGGCATCAGCCGCGTTGATTGCGTAGAACTCGGACACTTTGATTGAATTCCAAATATTAAGCGGCGGCTGGTCAGCAATGCGTAAGTTTTAGTAAATTTGGAAGCAATACTTTGGATTATGCAGAATACACCACGCCCCGAGGATTTCAGAAATACAGATTTCAGTTCGCTCATACGCTTCAGAATCAATAAGATACTGATGATCTGCAGTAACTATGACGCGTTCATTATGGAGGAAGACGGTCAGATCGAATCTCAAGTCTATAAGGAATATGTCGGACTGAATATGTCTGACCCTCCTGAATTTATGTGGGTGGAATCTGCGGCCGCTGCCCGTGATGTCCTTGCGGAAGAGCCTGATATAGATATGATTATCTGTATGTACAACGAGATTGACAAGGATATCTTTCCGCTTGCTGCCGAGCTGAAAGCGTACGGAAAATTTATGCCTTTCGTCCTGCTGATGCATTATTCCAAGCAGATTCGTAAGAAAATCACGTCTCAAAAGGATTCCGGGGTGGATTTCGTGTTCAGCTGGCACGGAAATGCCGACCTTATTCTTGCCATAATCAAATTGTTCGAAGATAAGCAGAACGCGGACAATGACATCTTGGGAGTGGGGGTGCAGGCGATACTACTTGTGGAGGATTCAATACGCTATTATTCAACATATCTGCCAGAGTTATATAAACTTATTCTGAAGCAGAGCAATGAGTTTCTGAAGGAGACGTTGAACGAGGATCAGCAGAAGAACCGCAAGCGTTCAAGACCTAAAATTCTTCTTGCTACTTGTTACGAAGAAGCTCGTCAGATTTATGACAAATACCGCAATCATTTTCTAGGCGTGATTTCTGACGTCGGAATGGTTGTCCACAAAGGCGATTCTCCAAGCACTGAGAAACTTGATGCGGGTATCCAGCTTGTCGATTACATACGCGACGACGACCCGATGATGCCGGTTTTGCTGCAGTCGTCACAGGCTTCGGTATCGTCTGTAGCAAAGGAACTTGGCGTAGGTTTCCTCAAGAAATATTCCAGGACATTGTTCTTGCAGTTGTCTGACTATATCAGGGAGGAATTCGGCTTCGGAGATTTTGTGTTCAAAGATGAAAAAGGAGCGGAGTACGGCAGGGCGGCGAATCTTCAGGAACTCGAGGAAGTTATCAAGCACGTTCCAGACGATATCTTGGTGAGCAACACTTCGCGAAATATGTTTTCCAAATGGTTTTTTGCCAGAGGGCTATTTACGTTGGCGAATATATTCAGGCTAGAACATCACGACAATGCAGCTGAGGCCAGAGAATTTCTGATAAAAGAGGTCCAGGCGTACCATAAAGCTATGGGATGTGGAATTATCGCCGAATTTTCTCCGGAAAATTACGACAGATACATCTCATTCGCGCGTATCGGGAATGGCTCTCTTGGAGGTAAGGCGAGAGGTGTTGCATTCCTTAATAAATTGATAGACAAATACTCGCTTAACGACAAGTATCGGGATATGTCTATTTCAATACCTCAGAGCATAGTCATAACGACGGAGTATTTCGATCAGTTCATATTGGAGAACGGACTGCAGTATGTGATTGACTCTGAACTCTCCGATGACGAAATCCTGTCAGAATTCGTGGCGTCACGTCTGCCGGAGGAATTGATAAACAACCTTAAGGTTTACCTGCGTACGGTTTCGACTCCGCTGGCCATACGTTCAAGCTCTAAGTTGGAAGACAGTAATTATCAGCCTTTTGCCGGAGTATATTCAACATATATGATTCCTTTGACGAAGAATAGGGATCAGATGCTGAGAATGTTGGATAAGGCTATCAAAAGTGTCTATGCCTCAGTGTTTTACAACGGCAGTAGGACTTATATTCAGACGACCGGAAACCTGCAGAGCGAGGAGAAGATGGCCGTGGTCATCCAGAACATCTGCGGTTCCGAACATAACGGACTGTATTACCCGATGCTTTCAGGAGTAGGACGGAGCATTAATTTCTATCCGATTGCCAACGAAGAAACCGAGGACGGCATTGTCAATATGGTGTTTGGTCTCGGAAAATCAGTAGTGGATGGAGGCAAGACATTGAGATTCAGCCCTAAATATCCGAAGAAGATACTCCAGCTTTCTCAGCCGGAACTTGCTGTGCGTGACGGACAGAAGTTGATGTACGCATTGGATTTGCGTCCGGGCGCATTCAAGATATCCCGCAATGAAGGCGTTAACCTGGCTCATTTCCCTGTGACAGACGCGATTGCGGATTTTCCGTATTCTGACCAGGTGTTTTCCACCTTTAATGCGGCTGACAATAGGGTAGTGCCTGGAGTAGAAGTTAAGGGCGCGCGTATCGTGTCTTTTGACGCAATCCTGAAATATGGAAAGTTTCCGCTGGCGCAGGCCCTGTCGGATGTCCTGGAGATTTGCCGCAACGAGCTGTTGTGCGAGGTGGAAATGGAGTTTGCTGCAGATATGAGTCCGGACGGGCGTCTGATACTTAAACTTCTGCAGGTGCGTCCGGTGAATATGCTGGAGAATGAAACGGATGTGAATTATGAAGAACTGTCCAAGTCTTTGGACGTCAGATATGTTGAGTCGGATAAGGCACTTGGAAACGGATTTCTTCACGGAATCAGACATATTATATATATATCGCCTGAAAAATTCGATTCTGGCAGAACCAGAGAGATTGCGTCGGAAATTGCTGACATCAACAATCAGTTCAAGGACAAGGATGGAGGATATATTCTGATCGGTCCGGGACGTTGGGGCTCTTCAGACCCTAATCTTGGAATTCCGGTGAAATGGAGTGACATATCTGAAGCCAGAATGATTGTGGAGTACAGTATCCCCGGATTCCAGGTCGAACCAAGCCAGGGCACTCATTTCTTTCAGAATATAACGTCTCTGGGCGTAGGGTACTTGTCCGTGGATTCTGTGGCAAAAGACGGCAATATCGATTTTGATGCGCTTAACTCGCTTGACTGCATTGAATCCCGCAAATTTGTCTCGTTGCTCGAGTCTCCGGTTGAACTGACCGCCTGCATAGACAGGAACAGCAACCGCGCCGTTATAGGTACGAAAATTTGTAAACCCGAGGAGTAATCCTTAATAGCGCAATTGTCTCATTTGCAGAGCGTTACAATAATGCCGTCCATAGCTGGAACGCTCACGTGGATCGGAGTTTTGTGATTCAATGTTTCAGTCTCGGCGAGCTCCATCCATTTGAAAGCGTGTTCCGGAATATAAATGTCCAGTTCAGATGCGCATTTGGAGAAATTGCAGACGACAAGAAGCGTCTCATCCTTGAAGTCTCGGAGGAAGGCGAAATGCCTGTCCGGATTAAACCCGTCTGAAGACAGGTTGCAGTAGCACAAATCGTAAGTCATACCTTCTGACATTGCCAGATCGGAAGCTGCTGTAGTCAGAACGAATCTGTATTTGTTTAAAAGTCTCTTTTCTGCCTCTGTTAGAGCATCCTCCTCGCCGTGTATGAATCTGTACAGTTTGTTCAGACTCGAAGGTGACCACCAGTCGAAGATTGATGTCCTGCCGTCTGTGCCGCTGAAGCCTTCCTTATCCATACCGCGTTCCCCGATTTCCTGCCCGGCATACAGCATAAACGAGGATTTGTTGAAGAATGTGGATGCGTACAATGCGGAGAATACGTTTTCTGCCTTCTTGCCGAAAAAGTCTGAAGCGAATCTCTGTTCATCGTGGTTCTCGAGGAAATTCAGCATATACGGCTGCAAATCTCCTAGCGACTGCCAGTTCCAGGTGAGCCTTTTGGCTGACTGCCAGTCCTCAATCGGCATTCCGTTGTCTGTCACGTTGGCTGCGACTATATCTCTGAGTACATCGTATATGCCGGATTTGTCATATAGCAGGTCGAATCCGACTTCACGTATGTATTTGGCGTACTGGTTTTTCTGATAAATCTCGGCAATGAACAGAAGTTTCGGATATGCCTTTTTGATCTTCGCTATCATCCATTTGAAGAACTCCGGCGGAACAAGTTCTACCATATCGCAGCGGAATCCGTCAACTCCGAGCGAAGCCCACCAGGACACAATGTCAAACATCTTATCCCAAGTCCCGGTGTGGAAATCACAGTAATTCAGTTTGACGGTATCGTACCAGTCATTTACGCCCGGCGCTGCGGTGTATGCGTTGCCCGAAGCCATTGCCGGCGATTCCGTGTAAGTCTGATTCTGAATCGGAAGTTTCAATGAATTGTCAGGATAATAAAAGAAGTCATTCTCGGCCTTCCAATGGACTGTCTTGTCGTCATTTGCACCCAATGCGTCCATTCCGGTAGGGGCTGGATGAGCGGCCGTGATTTTTCCATAGTCTCTGGCTACGTGGTTCGGAACAAAATCTATTATGACCTTGAGCCCGGCATCGTGAGTCCTTTTGACCAAAGCCTTGAATTCCTCAAGCCGGTTCTCCGGAACGTCAGCAAGATAAGGATTTACATCGTAGTAATCCGTTATCGAATAGGGGGAGCCTGCACGTCCCTTCACCCAGTCTTTTGATGACGGGATGCATCCGGACGAATCCTCGGTCGTTGCGTGCCTTATGATTCCGGTAAACCATATATGCGAAACACCAAGGCTCTTTACATATTCGAGAGTCTTGGTGTCTATGTTGCTGAACTTGCCTGAACAATTATCTTTCAGGCTTCCGTTCTGCCTGTTTTTTCCGTTCACGTTACCCCAGAGGCGAGGCAGTATCTGATATATGATGTATTTGCTCATCTTTCAACTGAATTAAGAAGTTGTTTCTAAGATGAGTTATAGACTGCATAATTTGTGCCTGTGGAGAACCTGACAAGGAATTATTCTTTAGGTGCGATGGCGCCCCACACTACAGCACTCAGGCAGCCTCCGATAAGAGGAGCGCAGATGTAAACCCACAACTGTTTGAGAGCTTCTCCGCCTACAAACAATGCAGGTCCGATTGAACGTGCAGGATTGACTGATGTCCCGGTGAGCGGAATGCAGACAATGTGGATGAGTACGAGGGACAGACCGATTGCGAGTCCGGCAAAGTTGCCTGCTCCAGCCTTGCTGTCTGTTGTGCCCAGAACTACCAGCACGAAGATGAATGTGGCGATGATTTCAGTGAAGAACGCACCTCCGACAGTCACGCCGTTTGCTGTGTTTGCGAGGTTCGCTCCGCCCATCTGGAATCCGGTCATTCCGACTAGCCAATAAAGGATGGCTGCACCGACGATGCCTCCCACAACCTGTCCGATCCAATAGCCTACAGCGTCTTTGATGCTCATTCTGCCTGAAAGATAGACTCCGAGCGTGATGGCTGGGTTGATGTGGCATCCTGACGTGCCTCCTATTGTATAGGCCATAGCGACAACAGAAAGGCCGAATGCGAAAGCAATCGCCAGAGTAGTCCCGCCGAATACTGCGCTACCGCAGCCGAGAAGTACAAGCACAGCAGTGCCTATAGCTTCAGCAATGTATTTTCTCATATCAATTTTGGTTTTAAGTACCGAAAGTTAGTGAAAAATGCCGGTTGCAAGCGTGAATTATCGTGATTTTTATTGTCTTTTTTGCCGAAATCTTTTGGAAGTATGGGATTTTGTAGATAAATTTGCAGTCCAATTTTGGAATAACTATAATTTTAAAGAAAATGAAAAACGGAATTCATCCCGAAAACTACCGCCTTGTAGCTTTCAAGGATATGTCAAATGACACAGTATTCATCACTCGTTCTTGCGCAACTACCAAGGAAACTCTTATGGTCGATGGAGTTGAGTATCCAGTAGTGAAAGTCGAGATTTCAAATACTTCTCATCCATTCTACACCGGCAAAGTCAAGCTCGTTGACACAGCAGGTCGTGTGGACAAGTTCTACCAGAGATACAAGAGCAGACAGAAATAATTCTGTTTCGGAATATATCGGAGAGAGGATTGCTGATTTACAGCTTTCCTCTCTTTTGTTTTGGTGCAAATCTGTGGAAACAGGCCGCACAAAGACGGAAAATGTTCCGCTATGAACAAAATTTGGAATAAATTACTATCTTTGAGGAGTTTATAAAACAATTCTAAATACTTATGCTATGGCAAATCAGTTAGATGAAATGACAGGCCCCGTCAATGAAAACGGTCGTGATATCCACGTGATAGAACGCCAGTTGCCCGTTAAAGTTGGCTTCGGTTCATTTCTGTTCGAGGTTGCTCTCTGGGTGATAATTCCTATTCTCGTGTTGTTATATGTCTATGTAGTGAACCCTGGTGTCGAAAATGCCAGGATGATAGCAATAATCGGTTGTGCCGCTGGTATATTGCCGGGAGTGATATTCTTGTTTATGAAGATATCCGCAAGGAACTATTTTCAGCAGCTTGAGCAGAAAATCCAGGCCGCGGCTTCGAATATTGACAATTTCATCGAGCAGAGAGTAGTAGTTCTCCAGAATGTCGCAGGACTCGTGGAACGTGCTGTTGAGTTGGACAAGGATGTGATGAAATCAGTTGCCGCATTGCGTGGAGGTTCTGTCAACGCGGAGAACAGAAGCAATGTGGATCAGCAGGTTACAGCGGCATTCGGTCGTCTTTTCCCTCAGGTGGAAGCCTATCCTGACCTCAAGGCACACAATGCCATTGCAGATGCGATGCAGCAGAACAGTTATCTCCAGCGTGAAATCACTGCTGCCCGCACAGTTTATAACAGCCGTGTAAGTCAATGGAATACAAGCGTTTTCTCTTGGCCGACCAAGCAGATTGTCGCAGCTCATCAGGGATATACCACACGCATTCCGTTTACGACATCAGCGGAAACCAGGGAGAGAGCAAACGCCAAGTTCTTTTAACGGGAATTCCGGATGTTTCAGGATATCTATAATCCGCTTGCCGAGTATCGGGATGTGTTTTCAGTACGCTTCAAGGAAATAGCGGAAAGCACATTTGCCGAGCTGGCGGCTGAAGCGAATATAGATGTCAAGGCGAACAAGGAAACCTGCCGAAACATATATGCGGACGAGAAAAATCTTGCATCTGTAAAGTCCCGCATCAGACGAAACACGACGTTGTGTGTGCTGTTGTGGCTGGCTCTTGTCGGTGGTGGCGTTGCAGTAGTATTGAAATATAAGGAACTTGACGAGTCGATGCTGGCTGTCATAATAGTTGCCTTCGCATTGGTGCTGCTTATACTTTTTGCAGGCGTACATCCGAAGATTAAAAATCTGAAATCCGATCGCGAGCGTCTTGGCCGGGAACTTAAGAATTTGAACTCCAAAGCCTGGGAGCAGATGTCTCCGCTTAACCGTCTGTATGATTGGGATGTGCTGACGCGTATGATGGTGAAGGCCGTCCCTAAACTCGAATTTGACCCGTATTTCACAGTCCAGCGCCTTGTCGATTTGCAGGCAACCTATGGCTGGGATGATTCATTCAATGACGGCCGCTCTGTGCTCTATTCCCATTCGGGGCTGATAAACGGCAATCCTTTCGTGCTGTGCCGCACCAAGATGATGCAGATGGGCGTCAAGACCTATACCGGATACAAGACAATCTCTTGGACGACATCCGAACGCGGCAACGACGGGCAATATCATACAGTATCTCATTCTGAGACACTTACAGCAACGGTCACGGCTCCATATCCTGAATACTTTGAAAAAACGCGTCTCATTTACGGCAACACTGCCGCGCCGGACCTTGTGTTTAACCGCACGCATAGCAATCTGGCGTCACGGGAAGGCTCTTCAGCCTACAGACGAGCACGCCGTCAGCTTCGACGCAAGGCAAACGACCTGAAAAAGTCGGATTACGCTATGATGACAAATGAGGAGTTCGAAGTGGTGTTCGACACGCGAGACAGGAACAACAACCAGCAGTTCGCATTATTGTTTACGCCTCTAGCTCAAGAGAATATGGTTCAGCTCTTGAAAGACAATAAGGTGGGATATGGCGATGATTTCGATTTCTGCAAACGCAAGATGATAAACGTCATTGTTCCGCAGCACTTGCAGCGGCTGAGTCTGGATTTGAATCCGGAGCAATACCGTACATTTGACTACGAACGCGGAAAGCAGGATTTTCTGGCTCTTAATGCGGAGTACTTCAGGGCCATATATTTTGCACTTGCACCTCTTCTGTGTGTGCCGATGTATCAGCAGAACCGTCCTCAGGAAGCCATATACGGGCGTGACATCAAGACCCGCAGCGCATATTGGGAGCACGAGGCGCTGGCGAATTTCTGGGGCAACGATTATTTCAAGCATCCCGATTGCGCGACGGACTGCATACTCAAAACATCACGTAAGGACAATTCCGATGGTGATTCGCTGATTACCGTCACTGCGTACGGCTATCGCAAAGTTAAAAGAGTGTCCCATGAAAATGTCTGGGGCGGAGACGGGAAACTTCATAGCGTCCCTGTCTATTGGGATGAATATCTGGATGTTACCGGTACGGGCCATATCCATATACACGAGGATAATGACTTGGATGCCGGCTCTGCTAGCCAGAGTGAACGTATAAAGCATATCAGTTCTGTGTTGAGTGATGCGGATATGAATGTTTACCGGCGGCATATCGCATCAAAAATTTAGGTTTGCCTCATTTCCCATAATTTTCCGTCATACGAACGAATTTTTTAAGTATTTTTCTTAAATTAGCACGATTTGTATTCTTATATTTTAATTGTGAACGGAATATGGAAGAAGTGAAGAACGAGGCTACAGAGCCAAAGAAACTTAATTTCCTTGAAGAAATCATTGAATCAGACCTGAAATCAGGCAAAGTGGACAGCGTACTTACGCGTTTCCCTCCGGAACCGAACGGTTATCTGCATCTTGGACACGCCAAGAGCATCTGCATAAATTTCGGTCTTGCCCAGAAATATGGCGGTAAGACTAATCTTCGTTTCGATGACACCAATCCTACCAAAGAGGATACCGAGTATGTCGATTCCATCAAAGAAGACATCAATTGGCTTGGTTTCCAGTGGGATAAGGAGAAATATGCCTCAGACTACTTCGACCAGCTTTATGAATGGGCGGAAGAATTGATCAACAGGGGATTGGCTTATGTTGACGACCAGTCTCAGGAGGAGATAAGCAAAGGCCGCGGAACTGTGGACAAGCCTGGTGTTGAAAGCCCGTACAGGAACAGAAGTGTAGAGGAGAACCTCAAATTGTTCCGCGAGATGCGTGACGGCAAATATGCCGACGGAGAGAAGGTGCTAAGAGCCAAGATTGATATGGCCAGCCCGAATATGATGTTCAGAGACCCGCTCCTTTACAGAATCAAGCACGCGTCGCATCATAGAACCGGAGACAAGTGGTGCATATATCCTATGTATGATTATACTCACGGCCAGTGCGATTCCATCGAGAATATCACACATTCTATCTGTACCCTCGAGTTTGATGTCCACAGACCGCTTTATGACTGGTTCATCAAGACATTGGGAATCTATCCTTCACATCAGTACGAGTTTGCCAGACTGAACCTTACATATACTCTTATGAGTAAGCGTAAACTTCTGGAACTTGTTCAGAAGAGTCTTGTAAGCGGTTGGGATGATCCGCGTATGCCTACGCTCTGCGGTGTCAGGAGAAGAGGTTATACTCCTGAAGCGTTGAAGATGTTCTGCGAGAAGATCGGAGTGTCAAAACGCGACCAGCTTATGGATATTCAACTTCTGGAATGGTGTGTGCGTCAGGATCTTAATGCGCGTTCAAACCGCTATATGGTTGTAGAAGACCCTATTAAGGTTACGCTTACAAACTGGGAAGCAGGCAAGGTTGAATGGTTTGACTGTCCGCTGAATCCTGCGGACCCGGAAGGTGCAAAGAGAAAAGTTCCGTTCTCGGGTGAACTCTATATCAGCCGTGCAGACTTTATGGAGGATGCTCCTAAGAAATTCTTCCGTCTCAAACCTGATGGAGAGGTGCGTCTGAAATACACCTATATTATAAAGTGTAACGAGGTAGTCAAAGATGCTGACGGCAATGTCGTTGAACTCAAATGTACATTCGATCCGTCTACTCGTCCTGGTTCAGGCGAATGGAGGAGCGTCAAAGGAACAATCCATTGGGTATCAATTGCTCACGCGAAAGAGGTTGAGCTCAGGCTTTATGACAAACTCTTCACCTTGGCAGATATGAGCCAGGTTCCTGAAGATAAGGATTATAAGGATTTCCTCAATCCGCAGTCACTTGTCAAGGGTGTCGGTTATGCTGAGCCTGCGCTTCTAGAGGACAATTCCGGCATTGCGGTTCAGTTTGAGAGAGACGGATACTTCTTCAAGGACAAGGACAGTACTCCGGAGCATCCAGTGTTCAACAGAACTGCCACACTTAAAGATTCCTACAAACCGGAATAGTCTAAGACTCAATATGTTAAAATAATGGCAGCATCAGCTGCCATTTTCTTTTTTTTGTGGAGCTGTGTTGAAACGGAGAAACAACGTGTTGCTGAGCAAATGGTTATGTCCCGCCGTAAATCCGACCGGAATATCTGCTTTGTGGATTCCGAGGTAAGACACTATTCTTTCCAATGCAACATTTTTGGCTGTTGTCTCATCTTTAGAAGCGGTCGTGTGAACGATTGACAATAACAAATTTGACAGATGCCGCAAACGGATTGCACAGAGGTGGCATAGGTCAAAGAGGAATTTTTCAAAAATGCTTCTTATAATAAGGAAGAGTTGCAAATGAAAGCGAGTTTGACGTTGATAATATTTATGAGAAAGTTGGCTGTTATGGTCGGCTTTCTTATTTTTTGTATACCATCTGTGGCGAACACTTATGTTTCCACGGCTGATTCTCTGAATATTCTTGAACCGGTTTCGGATGATATGGCTTCAGCGGTCACATCCGGTGCTACTACTGGGAGCTACAAATTGTCTCCATCCGCACCAAAGGTTGAAGGTACACTCCGTTATTATAAGGGATATATATATTCTTCTGACAACAAGATGCTGAGCACCAGTGATTTGCTTCAGTATTTCACACCTGGGGAGGTTGAAAAATTCAGGCGCAGCAACAAGACATATAATTCCGGAAAAAAAATTCTGGGCTTCGGTTGCGGTGCCGGTGTGTTGGGAGGTGTCGCCGTGTTCTCCAGTGATGTCGGGATAACCGATACAAATCTGCTGATACTTTCTGCACTTACTGCGGTTGTGGTCATAACTCCCTGTACGATTGTAGGTGCTCCGATGGTTTGGATATCCAAAGCAAGAATGAAAAGGCTGGTAAGAGAATACAATAGAAGATACATTTTTGCCGAGCCGGAGTGATTGCCGGCAACGCGCCAACTGAAAAATACTCTCCTGAACCATTGGAAATGGCCCTGCTCATAACTGAGTATATCTGAAATTTTGCTATATTCGCGGTTTGTAATGCATATCAGCAATGTCCAGGAAACTGCGGAACAATATTCGAAACTTTAAACTTACTATGAGACTTAAACTGGTTTTGAGTCTCAGTTCCATCGCCATAATTCTGCTTGTATCCAGTTTTATTTCCATAATGGAATACAGCCGAATGAGCAATTACGTTTCAGAACTTATTGCCGCCAACATCGGAAGCATAAACGCCTCACAGAGATTGGCGGATGTGGCCAACTCATACAATCTGAGCATACTTACCGTTATCGGAGACAATTCCATCAAGAAACTTCCTGAACTCAGACAGAACGATTTCATAGCCCATTGTGACAGTCTTAAGGCATCTCTTACTTCAGAAAAGATGCTTCCGCTCGCAGATTCTGTGCTGTATTCTTATTCCGCTTATATGCTCACGACATTGGAATTGCCGCAGGCGATTTTGTCGGACTTCATCAATACGAGGGAATGGTATTTTGACAGGCTGCAGCCTAAGTACAATCGTCTCAGGAATGATATCAATGTCCTTAACAATGCCATTTACAATGATTTGCAGAAGAACTCGGCAACATTCGAGAGGGGATTCTACCGGAGTATTATTCCGGGTGCGGTAGCGGTTGCAGTAGGTCTGCTCCTCGTCCTCCTCCTGCTTTTCTTCCTTATGGCGTACTATGTCAACCCTATTTACAAGATGTTGAGCGGTCTCAAGAATTACCGTTCGCTCGGCAGCAAATATTCATATACGTTTGACGGAGATGATCAGCTTTGTGAACTGAACGAAGGTATTACTGAAGTGGTAGGGGAGAATATTCAGATGAGAAAGCGCATAAAATCATTGCGCGAAGTAGTGGAGAAGACGAATCGGGAGGGAAACAGCTGATGAATCTGAAGGTCATATCCAGAAATGTGGGATTCGCACTGCTGGCCAGTGCGTTCTTTATGTTTCTGTCCATTATGGTGTCAGTCGGAAACGGAAATGACAGTGCTCTCGCAGCATTGATAATCAGTTTCACGATTACATTCGTGGTGGGCATATTTCCCTTCATATTTGTACGTAAGTCGCCGAATATTAGCCTGAAAGACGGCTATATGATTATCGTGTTGTCCTGGCTTCTTTCATTCGTTTTCGGAATGTTGCCATACGTGTTGTGGGGCGGACCATTCTCGGTAATCAATGCTCTGTTTGAAGCCGTCTCAGGATATACCACGACCGGAGCCACAATTCTTACGAATGTGGAAATGCTTCCGGACAGTCTTCTTTTCTGGCGCTCGTCGACGCATTTCATCGGCGGTTTGGGAGTCGTCGTTTTTCTCCTGCTGATTATCCCTTCTTCAAGTCCTGTGCGTCTGAGGCTTACCAATATGGAGATTTCGTCGCTTTCGCGCGAAGGTTACAGAACCAGAACCAACAAGACCGTGTGGATTTTCACGGCGGTATATTTCGGACTTGCAATCTCTTCATTCCTCTGCTACTGGATGGCCGGGATGCCTGTGTTCGATGCGATAAATCACGCGTTCAGCGTAACTGCGACAGGCGGATTCAGTACGAAAAACCTGTCCATCGCCGCGTATAACTCTACATTCATAAATATCATCACTATTGTATTTATGCTTCTGGGGTCAATACATTTCGGCATTATCTATATGGTGTTTGCGACCAAGAGCCTGAAGCCGTTGAATAATCCGATATTGAAATTCTATGTCTGCGGCGTCCTTATCGCTGCATTGATTACCAGTTTCTCGTTAAGGCTCAATGATGTATGCGCCTCCTGGGGAGAATCGATGATGGACGGACTTTTCCAGACGGTAAGTGCGATGTCCACGACCGGATTCGCGATTTCCGACAATAACACCTGGCCAGTGTTCGCATCCATAGTGCTTGTGCTGATTTCGGTGCCGTGCGGTATGGCAGGTTCTACGACCGGTGGTGTGAAATCTGACCGTATGTTGTTGATGTTCAAGACAATCGGACAGCAGATACGCAGTTCCATACATCCCTCTTCAATCAATCAGGTTCATATCGGAAACCATATTCTCTCAAATGACGACATCTATCCTCATATAGTTTATATCGGGCTTTACTTTATGACAATCGCGGTGTCTGTCGCGTTGACTATTATGTCCGGCATGGGGGTGGGGGATTCGGTCGCCGCATCGATAACCTGTTTGAGCAATGTCGGTCCGGCGCTCGGCGAAATGGGAACATTGGGTAATTTCAACTCTGTTCCGATATTGTCCAAGGTCATATTCATATTTGATATGTTCCTGGGGCGCGTGGAGATATATCCGGTGCTCGCCGTAATAATGATGATGTTAAGTAAAAAAGCAAGATAATCACTTATAATTATTTGAAAATGAGATTGATACCTATCTATACTTGGAACAAGAGTATTAGAAATTTTGACCATAACAGAAAACTGTTCATCAAGTTGCCCTGGGCTCAGGGCGTAATCCTGTTGTCCTGCGTAGTGATAGCGATGCTGTTGGCTAACTTGCCGTCAACCAAGGAGTTCTATCATAGTGTTCTGGAAACTAATCTGTCCTTATTCATAAAGTTCGGCTCGTCTGAAGGAATATATTTTCCGCACGGTCTGACGGTTGAGAGTTTCATCAATGACATATTGATGACTGTGTTCTTTTTCACTGTGGGACTTGAAATCCGCAGGGAGATGAGTGACGGGGAATTGTCTAGCGTGAAGAAAGCGATGATGCCTGTAATTGCAGCATTCGGCGGAGTGGCTGTCCCTGCATTGATTTACACGATTGTCAATCACGGTACTGCCGCGTCATCCGGATGGGGTATTCCTACTGCCACGGATATCGCTTTTGCCGTCGGCATTCTTTCGATTCTCGGAGATAAAGTGCCTGCGTCCCTGAAGATTTTCCTTACGGCTCTGGCTATAGCGGATGATCTTATCGCAATTCTTGTAGTGGCCATATTTTATGGCGGAAGTGTGAATTTCACTCTTTTGGGAATTGCCGCTCTGCTTGTAATCGTCGTGCTGATAATGAATAAGTTAGGGGAGAAGAGAATGATTTATTATCTGATTCCGGCGGCGGCAATCTGGAGTTTGTTCTATTACTCCGGGATTCATTCTACAATGTCGGGAGTGGTTATGGCATTCCTTATCCCTATGACTCCGAGATTCAATGAGGCATATTTCAATAGAAAAAAGAAGCAGTATCTGAAGAGGATGAGCAAATATGGCGAGATGGCAGTGTTTACAGAGCCATTCCCGAACGGGCCTCAGAGGCATTGTCTCAGAAGGTTGTCAGTTATATCATCTAACAGCATTAGTATGACTGCAAGGCTTGAGCACGCGCTTACTCCGTGGGTGAATTTCCTGATTATGCCGATTTTTGCGCTTGCCAATGCCGGTGTTGAGATTCCTGACTTGTCATATTTCAACGTGTTCCACTTTGACGAGATGCTTGGAAGCGTAGGAATGGGTATATTCCTTGGTCTGCTTATCGGAAAGCCTCTGGGCATATCTCTGGCAAGCTTCATCGCAATAAAACTCCGCGTAGGTGATATGCCTGCCAATGCGTCGTGGAAAATGCTTATTGCGGTTGCCTGTCTGGGCGGAATCGGATTCACAATGTCCATTTTTGTGGACACACTGTCTTTCGGAGACCAGATTCCTGAAGTTACTGCAAGGCTCCGGGATATGGGAAAGGTCGCAGTCCTTATGGGCTCTTTGTGCGCCGGCATCCTGGGCAGTGTTCTGATAACTGTTATCGACAAGGCATCCAGGAAATAGTGTTTTCGTAGTTTTGGTGTAAAGCTATGCTAAAACAGGGCAGATGAGTTGCTTCGGGCGGTTTGACTTTGTGCGAAGCTATGCTAAAAGCGATGCGAAAACAGGAGCCAGGAACACAGTCAAAATACCGCTTACGACAATAGACAGGCTTCCCATAGCGCCTTCTACTGCTCCCATTTCCATTGCTTTTGTGGTTCCGATGGCGTGCGAAGATGAACCGATTGCTATGCCTTTTGCTATCGGTTCGTTGATTTTCAGGAGTTTAAGGAATTTTTCGGCGAATATGTTTCCGATGATTCCCGTGATTACGATTGACACTACAGCTATGGAAACGTAGCCGCCAAGTTCTTCAGTAACTCCTATGCCGATTGCAGTCGTAATGGATTTTGGCAGAAATGTAACATAAGTACTATGGTCGAATCTGAAAATCAGAGCAAATGCCAGTATGCAAATCATACTTGACAGCACGCCAGAGAGGATTCCGGCAACCACAGATTTCCAGTTCCGTTTGAGTAGTTCCAATTGTTGGTATAGAGGTACTGCCAGACATACAGTGGCCGGTGTGAGTAGGTAACTTATAAGTTCAGTGCCTTTTTTGTAATTTTCATATTCTGTACCTGTCAGAAGCAGTACGCACACGACAATAACAATGGAGACGAGAAGCGGATTCATCATTGACCAGCCGGTTTTTCGTCTAAGCCATAAACCGGCCCAATAGGCGGACAGACTGAGCAGAACACCGAAAAATACGGAGCCTGATAGTATATCGTTCATTTTCTTTTGCTTTTACGGATAACAAATTGAGTCACCAGTCCAGAAATACCCATTACTACAAATGTGCTTAAGAAAGTGACTGCCAGGTATTTGACTAATGATGTGCGAACGATGCTCCACGAATCGATGAGTCCTGTCGCAGCCGGTATGAACATAATCGGCATCGTCGCAATCAAGAATAAACTCACTTCTCGGATGTCGCTGATTTTTATCAGTTTGCATTCCAATGCGGTAAAGAGCAGGATTATTCCATAAATACTTGCCGGAATAGGCAGCGGTATGAAATAATGCAACAGTTCGCCTGCGAATGAAAATGCTGTTATTATGAGAAATTGAATTACGAAATTCATAGCATCGAAATGAAATCTTCAATCATTTTTGCAGACTTCTCGACTCCTAGCAGGCAGGAATCCAGGCACAGGTTATAATCTGGTGCGTTGCCCCAGTCGAGTCCGGTATAGAATTTATGATATGAGACTCTGCAGCCGTCAGTCTTGCGTACGAATTCTTCCGCATATTTCATCGGAATATGTTCTTCTTCGTGAATATTGTTGATTCTGGAACTGATGTCACCGTGCAGGAAAACGGACGTAAGGTCTTTTCTATCCCGGAAGATGAAATTACCGCAACGGCCGATTACAACGCAGTCCTCCGAGCCTATCATTTTATTAAAGGCTTTGCGGAATCGTTCACGTACTGCAGTACGGTCATTATCGTAGTCTGTGATTGCGTCCATCAGGTCATCGACAGGCAGTTCCTCAAAGAAATTCTCCATATCTTCAAGCATCCCTTCACGTAAAGCTTTTTCCATCAGGCTCTTTCGGGTATATAACTTTAGCCCGAAGTCTTTTGATAATATTTCTCCGACGTGCAGCGCTCCGCATCCGCACTGTCGTGCAATCGTTATGATCATTTTGTCAGTTCGTCTATCATTGCTTTAGCAACAGCAGCGGAAGCGCCTTTGCCGCCAAGAGCATCGCGTATTTCCTGATACCCGGCCAGCATTGTCTGCCTGTATTCCTTATCTTCTATAAGTCTCCTGACTTCTTCCAGTACGTTGTCAGGGGTGAAATAGTATTGAAGCAGTTCTCTGAAACAGGTCCTGTTCAGTATCAGGTTGCCCAAACTGATGAAACGTATCTTTATTATCTGCTTGGCTATCACGAAGTTGATTTCCGCGCCTTTGTATGCTACAACTTGAGGCGTACCTATAAGCGCGGCCTCCAATGAAGCTGTTCCGGAGTTGATTACCGCGGCTTCCGCGTGCCGGACTGCGGCGTAACTCTGGCCGAAAACGACCTTCACGTATGATTCGCGTCCTTTGATGTAGTCTGCGTAGTCTGAAATTGAACGCGACGGCGCGGCCGCAACTATGAACTGGTAGTCGGAATATTCAGGCAAAGCACGCATCTTGTCGGCGAATTCCATAAACACCGGCATCATAGAGGTGATTTCTCCTGTCCTTGAGCCGGCCATCAATGCGATGAAAGGCTTGTCGTCTGTTCCAATACGAGCGAAAAACTCGCTTCTGGATTCTTTCAGTGCGGATGAATTGTCAATTGCATCAATGAGCGGGTTGCCTTTGTAAATGAAATCAATGCCCTTCTTCTCGAAATATGGAATCTCGAAAGGGAACACTATGAATAATTTATCTACGAATGACTTGAGCTTCTTGATTCGTCCTTCGCGCGATGCCCATACCTTAGGAGCGATATAGTAGAATACCTTGAATCCTTTATTGTGGGCGAATTCTGCAACTCTGAAGTTGAATCCGGGATAGTCTATGAGGATGACTACATCCGGTTTCCAAGACATTATGTCAGAGAAGCAACGCTTGAACCTGTTCATATAGGTTTTCGCCTTCAATACAACCTGGACGAATCCAATGATTGCGGCATCTTTGTAATCCTGAATCAGTCCGATGCCTGTCTGGTGCTCTTTGTAAACGGAGTTCATCAGGTCTCCGCCCCAGAAACGAATGTCAGCATCCGGATCTTCAAGGTAAAGCCCCTTCATAAGATTGGAACCGTGCAGATCCCCCGAGGCCTCACCAGAAATGATGTAGTATTTCATGGGCGATACCTTTTAAAAATCAGCGTCGATGCCGTTTTTGAGCAATCTCTGATGCTCGTCATAGTCAGTGGCGTCGATGTTGTCCGGAACTATACTTATATATCCGTCAGCAGTGAGCCAGTGGTCGGCCCTTGCGTCATTTGTGGTGCCGTCAATGAAATCTCCCACCATCATAAACAGTTTTTCTCCTTCTTCGCATTTTGCGACGGAACTCTGTCCGAGCATCTCCGGGGTTATTCCGAACTTGCTGTATGCTTCCGGATCCCATTCCTTGAATTCGCGGGTCCAATATCCGTATCCCTGGTAGCCGACACGTATTCCTTTGATGTCATCTGCAGGAATATTCGGGAAATTCACATTGTAGAATATGCCTTTCTTCTCAGGAAGGTTTGAGATTATCTTCTTGAAAATATCCGGAAAATATTTCTTGACGGCGGAAAAGTCGGCGTCAGGACTCATCGCTTCAAGAGAGACTCCGATAGCTGGAATGCCATTGAGCGCCGCTTCCTCTGCCGCTCCCAAAGTTCCGGAATAGCAGGCGGCTGTAGCGGCATTGGAACCGTGGTTGATTCCGCTGAGCACAACATCCGGTCTGACGGCATAAGGCCCGTTGATTCCGAACTTGACGCAACTTGCAGGAGTAGCGTCAAGGTATGACCATTTTCCCGGTTTTTCGTCTGGAAGTTCCTTATAGGCTATCTGCTTGAGACCCAAGGAAACCGCCATGCTCATACCTGACTGGTGATGCTTTGGAGCAATAACTGTCACATTGCCAAATTGGCACATAATTTCTGCCAGCGCGTGGACGCCTTTGGCAGTATATCCGTCATCGTTCGTGATAAGTATGTTCATATTTTCAGATATTTAGACCTCCTGCAATCTTATTAAACGATACAGTTCGAAGTCTGAAAAAATTTCTATACAAAGATAGGTAAATATTCAAATTTTTGGCTAATTTTGCACCGTTTTTGTAGCAAAGGCGCTCGGAAACTTAATGTTTGAAATTAAAGTTTAACTTAATTATATTCTATTAACAATGGTAAAACTTGGTATTAACGGTTTTGGCCGTATCGGTCGTATGGTTTTCCGTGCAGCCGTTGAGAATTTCTCAAATGACATTGAGGTTGTAGGTATCAACGACCTTCTCGATCCAGATTATCTTGCATATATGCTCAAATTCGACTCAGTTCACGGAGCATTCAAAGGTGAAGTTTCAGTAGAGGGCAACACACTTGTCGTTAACGGCAAGAAGATCCGTCTTACAGCAGAAATGGATCCTGCAAACCTTAAGTGGAACGAGGTTGGCGCAGATGTAGTTGTTGAGTCAACTGGTCTTTTCCTTACAGACGAGAAAGCTCGCAAGCACATCGAGGCTGGTGCAAAGAAAGTCATCATGTCAGCTCCTTCAAAGGACGCTACTCCGATGTTCGTATTCGGTGTTAACGACAAGACTTATGCAGGTCAGGACATTATCTCCAACGCTTCTTGCACAACTAACTGTCTCGCTCCTATCTCTAAGGTTCTCGACGAGAAATTCGGTGTCGTACGTGGCCTTATGACAACAGTTCACGCTGCTACTGCAACTCAGAAGACTGTTGACGGTCCTTCAAAGAAGGATTGGAGAGGCGGTCGCGGTATTCTCGAGAATATCATCCCTTCTTCAACAGGTGCTGCTAAGGCAGTAGGTAAAGTCCTTCCTCAGCTCAACGGTAAACTTACAGGTATGTCTCTCCGTGTTCCTACATCTGACGTATCTTTCGTTGACCTTACAGTAGAGCTTGCAAAACCTACAACTTACGAGGAGATCTGCGCTGCAATGAAAGAGGCTTCTGAGGGCGAACTCAAAGGTGTTCTCGGATACACCAACGAGGCTGTCGTTTCTACAGACTTCCGCAACGATTCTCACACCTCTATCTTCGATGAGAAGGCAGGTATCCAGCTCGATCCTACATTCGTAAAAGTTTGTGCTTGGTACGACAACGAGTGGGGTTACTCTAACAAAGTCCTCGAGATGGCACGTGTAATTTCTAAGTAATTTATTTAGAATTTATAATAAAGGATCCCGTCGAATTTCGGCGGGATTTTTTTTGTATATATGTGTATTGGTGAACGTATTCCCCAAACCCCTTGGGGCATTCTTGGATGTGTGTTCTCCCTTCCATACGCAGACAAGTTCGTCTTAAAAGGGCGGATCGTCCCTGATGCTCCACTTCGGCAGCGGCAGGCGGCTCAGTATAGACATCGATATCATTTGCCCGGCCGGAACGGACATTGAAAAATATTGAGGTATGTATGCCAGAGACTATGGTTTTACTTTGGTCGAAGCTGTTGACCGTATCTACAGCCGATACTCCTGGCGGTCACATCACCGGCAGATCCGGTGAACTCGTTGAATGCTATTGACGGTAGTGCCTTCATGCTGCAAACTGATGTAGTAGCCACCGTTCCAAAGGTAAATATACAAAATTTACATTTTAATACACAATGAATTATAATACTTTTAATAAAGTAACGCTTTATGTATTATATATACACTCCAGCCACTATATACTAAAAATGTTTCTGACAATATTGTATATGCACGAAAGATAAAATGATTAAATTTGTTTGTAGGCTATGGAAGGATAGTTCATCAATATTAAACCATCAATGATATGACTCAAGATTTGACCACATCTCAAATTGAACGGCAGAATGTATTAAACAATAGGATTGCTGTACCTAGAATCCAGGAGGCTTTAGGAATTAAAACTCTTGAGTTTAATGGCAAGTACTATTTGACCAAACAAATGGTCGCCGATTTTTTTGAAGTTGACGTTCGTACCATTGATAATTATCTTTCCACATACGAGGAAGAACTTAAGCACAATGGTTACATTTTATGCAAGGGTAAAGTGTTGAAAGAGTTCAAGTTGCATTTTGCTCACGAAATTGATTTCGCGAGCAAAACCACGCAATTGGGACTCTTCGATTTCAGATCTTTTCTTAATATTGGAATGCTTCTCAATGATAGTGAGAAAGCTAAACAATTGAGAAGTGCAATTCTTGATATTGTAATCGCTACAATCAATGAAAAAGCTGGCGGCGGTACAAAATATATTAATTGGAGGGATAGAGAATACCTGCCAGCCGCCATTCAGGAAGAAAATTATCGCAAGAATTTTACATCAGCAGTAAATGAGTGTGTAGAAGGGCATAAAACTTACAAGTACTCATTAGTTACTGACATGATATACAAGGCAGTTTTTTTCGAAAAGGCAAAAGAATATAAGGAATTATTGAACCTCAAGGAAAGCGATAACGCAAGAGCAACAATGTATTCAGAAGTATTGAGAGTGATAAGTTCTTTTGAAAACGGCGTAGCTTTTTCAATCAGGAAAGAATTTGAGCAAACGGGTATTCCACTATCTTGCCAAAGAGTTCAAGGAATAATAAATCAGCAAGCAGAAAACCCGGCGATGACGCCATTCTTATATGATGCCAGACAGAAAATGGCTTCAAGAGATTTGGGGTTGCGTGACGTTTACCATGAAAACATCTCAGATTATTTAAGAGCACTCTCACCCGAAGAATTCGAAAAATTTATTGGAAGCGAATCTCTAGATCTGGAGAAACTCCTTGACAATGACGAGAATAGAGCAGTGTTGAACAGACTTAAGCAGTAATAAGCAATGGAAGGAATCATATACTTATCCAAAGATGATTTGCTGAATTACTATGGAGAGACTATTCTGCAAAGTGGAGGCGGAATGGCTGAAGTAAGGTACGCTGGAGGTCTTGATAAAGTCCTTGAATTTGTTAAGAACGATGATTATTATCCAACGTTTGAGGATAAACTAACTTATCTTGTCTTTGGGTTGTGCCATGGACATTATTTTGCTGACGGTAATAAGCGAATTTCTCTAGTCGCAGGCGCCCACTTCCTGGTGAAAAACAAAAGAAGTTGGGCTGGCTTTCATTTCCTCTCTGACATGGAAGCTTATATTTGGCATGTGGCAGCC
>CAVHJF010000006.1:60621-97092 GCA_963636275.1 Acutalibacteraceae bacterium
GTGGCAGCCGGCAACATTGACAAAGATTTACTAGGTAAAATCATTCATTCCGTCATTAACCACGAAGACATGGACGAGGAGACTAAGATAGAAGTTATTCACGCCATGGAGAAGAGTCCTCTGTTTTCCGAAGAAGACTTCTGATGAAACATTCATAGACTCATCAGTAAGGAAGTCTTGCGATAATTGCACTTGTAACCAGTCTTCGAGTCAATGAGCAGATACCTCATGTGGACCTGGTACTCCTCAAGGTCCAGCTTCCAGATGTCACGGTAGTCCGGTACCGACACTTCGACAATTCCGTCGCTTGTCGTACAGTTCTTTGCTGTTATGAAGGAGCGTAGATACCCAGGCTGTCTGCCGGCTCCGGGCTTTGTCAGCTGAATCCTCACGGCAAGCCGGTACCTTGTCGGATCTGCATTTCCGTCTAGCTTCGTTCGAAGTTTGATTGAGAGGTCATTGCTCTCCACAACTGAAGCCGACGAGAACTCGCAATAGACCACCGGAAACTCCTCGTAGGCTTGAGGCTTCGGCACATGCTCATCACGCAGTTGCGCGAATCCATGATATGCACTCACGAACAGATTGTACCCACTGATATGGTGGTCATTGGTAAATGGAGTCCGATGGCTCTGGACCGATAAGACAAGGCTGTTCCAAACCTCCTGGACAGAAGGGGAGAGCGACTGCCATGCAAGCAATGCTCGATGATGAATTTCGGCTCCTTCCTGTTGGGAAAGAGTGCCAGGGAATTTCGGAGAAGCCTTTGTCCTCCAGAAGCAGACACCATCACGGTGGAAAAAGGTTACCTGACCGCAGGATGCCCAGCAGTCAGAGAAACGGGTATTTGGCAAATATCTCGGCATATAGAATCAATTCTTGATATCCAGGGAGTTCAGCACCGGGTGCTCGTGGGGGGGGGATGTCAGCGGATCGATCACGAGCGAGAGCCTGTCGTACTTCTTCGGCGTCATAAACAGCGCTTTCAAGTAGGGCTTCGAGTCCGTTGATGTTGTTCAGTTCGACTGTAAGATTAAGACGGGAATTCTAGCTCTAAAGAAAGCGCGGCGTACTAGGACGCGTCGGAACTGATTTACAACCTGTTATTGACCTGGCTATCCGCGAAGGCTATGACGGGTTGGTAATACTTAGGGAAGGCTACAGGATCATCTGAAACATAGCAATGACCATAACGTTAAATGCTCCCAATTCTTTCAGCCTTTTTTATCGAATAAAACGCAGTCGCGCCAGTATCACCAAAAACTCCTTGCTGTCGTTATGTCTCAAAAATTTGTTCGACTATTTCGAGCAAACTCTCGCTCCGTTGGAGCGAACCGAAGTTTTATTGGTGAACGCCCCAAACCTTTGAGTCGCAAGCTCCGAAAAAGTTTTTCCATAGAAATTAAAAGATTTTCAATATAAATTATTTTAGATTAATTCAGCACAGATTATGACAAGTTCTATGTAACTTTGGGGAGGTAAAACGAACTGCAATGAAATCCATCAAGGAACTCTACAAAATAGGACGCGGACCGTCAAGCAGCCATACAATGGGACCGATGAGAGCCGCACGCATTTTTCTTTCAGAACATCCGGGTACCGATCATTTTCAAGTAACTCTGTACGGGAGCCTCGCTGCTACCGGTAAAGGCCATATGACGGACATTGCCATTACGGACGAACTTGAGAAGTCTGCGCCGGTGGAGATAGTCTGGAAACCGTCAGTGTTCCTTCCTTTTCATCCTAACGGAATGAATTTCAAGGCGTTCGATGCGTCAGACAATGAGACTGGCGACTGGACTGTTTATAGCGTAGGCGGGGGAGCGTTGTCTGAGGGGAAAGCGAAAGGAGACCGTTTTGAAGCTACCGGAGACGTATATGACTTGGACAGATTGTCAGATATCCAGCACTGGTGCGAGGATAACGGTATGAATTATTGGGAATACGTGGAAAAGTGCGAAGGTCCTGAAATTTGGGATTATCTCCTTGAAATCTGGAGGGCGATGAAAAAGTCCGTCGAAAGCGGTATCGAGCACGAAGGGGTGCTTCCAGGTCCTCTCCATCTCGCGAGAAAAGCTCCTGCATATTATGTGAAGGCAACCGGATATAAGAAATCATTGCAGACCAGAGGTCTGGTGTATGCCTATGCGCTGGCGGTAAGCGAAGAAAACGCGTCAGGCGGGCAGATAGTGACTGCTCCTACGTGTGGAGCGAGCGGTGTGCTTCCAGGTGTTCTTTATCATTTGCAGAAAGGCCACGATTTCAGCGATACAAAAATAATTCATTCATTGGCCACGGCCGGAATTTTCGGCAATGTCGTGAAACACAATGCTTCAATATCCGGAGCGGACGTCGGATGTCAGGGAGAGGTCGGCGTTGCCTGTGCTATGGCGGCGGCTGCAGCGAGCCAGATTTTCGGCGGGACACCGTCTCAGATTGAATATGCTGCAGAGATGGCTTTGGAACATCATTTGGGAATGACTTGTGATCCTGTCTGCGGCCTGGTACAGATACCTTGCATTGAGAGAAATGCCTTTGCGGCTACGCGTGCGCTCGATGCGAATCTGTATGCTGCATTCTCGGACGGAAAACACAGAGTCTCATTTGACAAGGTAGTGGAAGTCCTGAAACAGACAGGACACGATATTCCGTCGCTTTATAAGGAAACTAGCGAAGGCGGACTCGCCAAAGGTTTCGGAGAACTATAGAAAAGCATTGTTTTTTATGACATTCAGGTCAACATTGCCGTCAATGCCATAAACTACGGCTTTGTCCGTGAACTGCCACATAGTCCAGTCTTTGCGGTCCGGTTGCGCTTTCCGGTAACGTGCAACCCATAACGGATAGCCGCTCCTTATATCATTGCTCAGTATATCTTTGATATACGATTCTGAGGAATAGATGATTGGCTTTTTGCCATAATGTTTCTCCACTATGTCAAGCCATTCCTTGATACTTGCGTTAAGCTTGGCTATGGAGCAGCCCTTGTGGAGCGTTTCAATGTCAAGAATCGGGGGCAAGTCATCGGCATCTAGGTGGCCTACAGTCTTTATAAAGTTATTCGCTTGGGTGACAGGATTCTTTGAAGTTCTGAAAAAATGGTAAGCACCCCTCCTGTAACCGGCCTCTTTCGCGTTGTTCCAATTCCTTTTGAAGTGCCTATCCTTCAAATTGTTGCCTTCTGTAGCCTTAAGTATGACATACGATACGGGATATATGTCAACTGCAGCGTTTACAGACTTTGTCGAATAGCCTTTCTTGTCAATCATAACCCTTAGAGAGTCCCACACGATTTCACTAGTGTTATGGTGCGAGAGGTCAATCGCAAATTTATATCCGCGTACAGGAATTTTGTCTCCGTTGTCGCTTTTTACGTATCTCGGCCTGGAGAATATTATACAGAGCGCAAGGACAGCAATTATTCCGGCTGCTATCCAGGCGTTCAGCATTATCTTGTTGCCGGAGTTCTTCTTTTTGCCCGACGACGAGTTTTTGGTAACTTTTCTTTTTGCAGGTGCCTTAGCCGTTCTTCTCGATTGAGTCCCGTGGCGTGCTGAAAGAGCATTTTTAGACGTATTTTTGCCGCGCTTATTCTCCATAATGTAGTTTCTTGCTCTTTCTGTGCTGTTCCAGCGTATCCCTTTTCTGACCGGTGTGGATTATATCGCCAAAAGCGTCTCCAACGTTATTGTTTTACTTATTGATGGCAGATAAATTCTTAACGCTTGGCCGGGAAATAATGCTGAAAACAGCCTATTAGTATTTTAATATATTGTAAAATTAGTCAAATTTTGCATATCTTTGGCAACACTAAATTTAACTGTTATGCCAGAATTAAAAGGATCACGCACAGAAGAAAATCTCAAGACTGCATTTGCGGGTGAGTGTCAGGCACATACCAAATACCTTTATTTCGCTTCCAAGGCCATAAAGGACGGTTACGTGCAGATAGGAAAACTCTTTGAGGAAACTGCCAAGAACGAAAAAGAACACGCAAAGATTTGGTTCAAGTTCCTTCACGGCGGAGAAGTTCCTGATACTGCTACCAATCTTGCAGACGCTGCGGCCGGTGAAAACTTCGAATGGACTGATATGTACGCAAGTTTCGCCAAAATCGCTAAGGAAGAAGGCTTTGAAGATATAGCTTTCCTTTTCGAGAAGGTTGGGGCTATTGAGAAAAATCACGAGGAACGTTACCGCAAATTGCTCGACAATGTCAAGAGCGGTGTGGTATTCTCCAAGGACGAGGATATGATTTGGGAATGCTCAAATTGCGGTCATATCGTTATCGGCAAGAAGGCTCCTGAAGTTTGCCCTGTCTGTAAGCACGCCAAGAGCTATTTCCAGATTAAAGCTGAGAATTATTGATTTGTCCGGTAAGCGGTCTGCGGGTTTCGGAAAATATCCTAGGCTCTAGTGATTTCGTTTCAGCGACTGGAATTAGAATGTAAATGAAAGAGAGACTAACCCTTTTGGGTGGTCTCTCTTTATTATATCTTGACATAGAAAAAATGTTGGAAGGCTCAGCAGAGTTTCGCTTCGCTCCATCCACCCTCCGGAACTGCGTTCCTTTGGGAGCCGCTTATTTTTTCTTCATGAAGATGAATGCGATGTTCAACAGAAGATAGTATATGAATGTCATCAGTACGATAAGTGACCAGTTCAGTCTCAGGACCAGCACCGGTATCGCAAGGCATACAATGCCTACAAGGAATCCGATTCTCTGGATTTTTGTGCGGTAATCACATTCGATGTCTTTGCCGAATTTCATCGCGAACATAGGAATCTCACTCACCAGCAATGCTGACAGGACGATTGCCAAAACCGGCAAGAACCAATATGTCAGGCAAGCCTTTGCAAGAAAAGACAATGGCGAGAAATATACATAGTAGGAGAGTGAACCGCAGATCATTGCAGCCGCAGGTGTCGCGAGTCCAATGAACGATTCGTGCTGCCTCTCGTCAATGTTGAATTTGGCAAGTCTGAGTGCTGAAAATACTGCAAGGATGAGCGGAATGTAGCAAACAATACTGTTTCCGAGGCTGTTGCACATTGTCTTATGCAACATTATGGCCGGAAGCACTCCGAAGCTTATCATATCTGCCAGGGAGTCCAGTTCTTTGCCGATATCTGAGTACGCCTTGAGCATTCTGGCGGCGAAACCGTCGAAAAAATCAAACACGGCCGCTGCCAACATCAGCAGGAACGCGATGTCGATTCTGCCCTGCAAGGTAAAAATCACCCCAAGAGTGCCTGAAAGCAGGTTCATTGAGGTGATAGTGTTTGGAATATGCTTTATGATTTGCATAAACGTAAGACGGTTATTTTATTCCGAGTTCCTTTTTAAGAGTTTTTGGAAGAGCGTCTTTGTGAAGGACAATATCCATTGAGCGTCCCTTTACAAAAGCCTCAGACACATACCAGATTCCGTTATATTTGCCGGCAGTGCCCCAGGAATTCTTTACCATATAGTATTTCTTTCCGAACTGGTCGCGGGCGATACCGAAAATCTGCATTCCGTGGTCATCGGTCAATGTCTTGTTGTCGTAGCACTGCTGACGATATTCCTGAGTTACTTCAACTTCTTCAGGAGCCTGTGGCTCTTCTGGCTTGTCAGTTGCTTTACCTACCCATTTTTCCTGGTCTGAACCGGAAGTCTTCTTAGGCTCGTCCTTGTAGAGAATGCCAAGACCGTCACGGGTGAAACCTTTCTCGCTGACGTCTGTTCCCCAGAATGCCGTGTATCCGTTTTCAATTGCGTTGTCCAATGCCGCCATAAAATCATCGATAGGAACATTCCAGTCCATATCCCAACGCCAGTTATCACTGATTTCCAATGCGAATTTCTGGTAGAACGGGTGATGAGAAAAAGATGTCAAAGAAACGTAGTCGTCCGGATTGATCTTGTAGTAGTCGCGATATTCTGCAGGAGTCCAAGTCTTTCCGTTATATGTGAACTCTGTAGGGCATTCTCCGAGATATGCGTCAACGATACCTTTGAATGCTGTTTTCCAGGCAGTGGAAAGGGTTCTGTTAGGATTCTTTGCGATCGCTTCAACGAATGCGAGAGTTGCAGCGTCAAGCTCGCCGTGTACAGGAAGCTCTGTGCCGTAGTTCGTTCCGTTCTGGACAGACTGAGGGACAAGCCCATATTCCTTTACGATGTGGAGCACGTCTCCGGCTTCACTTCCTGCAGCGAAATTCAGCTTGCCGTCAAGTCTGACATATTTCTCCGCACGGTCCTGATAAGAGTGGCTTACCACAAACATTTCTGAGAAATCAGGATACAGGGTAGTGTCCTTGATGTTGTTTATTCTGATTGCTTCAGACTCGAGGAATCCGAGGGTAGAGAAGCACCAGCAAGTACCTGAACGGTATTGGTTCTTGACAGGGGTAATAGGGTTTGCCTTAACGGTAGTAAACTGATACTCAACCGGTTTCTGCGGACCTTGAGGCTGTGCGTACATCAATGCCGGAACGCATAGAGCGATCAATGACGTTGTCAGAAAATTCTTCATATTAGTATTTGTTTTAATATAATTCATACTTGGCCGCATCCTCTGCAGATGCGCACATCTTGACAAATATATGCAATAATCACTAATTTTACAATCTGAAAAGAATACAGTCAGACTTATGCGACATTATACAATACTCTATATACACGGAATGGGCGGGGGAGTTGACAGCCGTATCCCATCGATACTCAATTCTCATATAAACAGTTACATAGCACCCGGACAAGATGCCCGGATTGATGTAGTCGTGCGCACTTACGACATTGACCCGTCAATAGCCTGGGAACAGATAACGTCCTGGCGGAACGAATTGAATCCTGATCTTGTTATCGGCGAATCTCTGGGCTCATTGCACGCTATCCGATTGTCCGGAGTTCCGCACCTGTTTGTTTCTCCGGCAGTTGGCGCCGCACGCTGGATGGCATTTGCAAGTTGGCTTCCGTTTTCCGCGAGTATTATGCGGATGATGTTCAAACCGCATCCGGGGGAGCGTCAGCCCCTTGATTTCACTTATAAGGTGCTTCGCCATTATAGAGGAATGCGGAAAAGGGTGCTGGACTGTTCTCCGGCAAATGGCGGACGTGATTATTTCTTTGCGTTTTTCGGAACTGAAGATACCTACCGTAGGAGTGGCGTGGTGAGTGTCCGGAGTTGGGCAAAGCATTTTGGTCCGGACAGCTACAAAATATATAAAGGTACTCACTATATGGAAGAGGAGTACCTTTATTCAATGCTTATTCCGAAAATTCTGGAAGTGCTCGGGCTGGCTTTGAAACCGAATCAGCCGAACAAGTGAATTTTGCGGCTATTTCCTGCCTGGATATGCCAGAA
This sequence comes from Acutalibacteraceae bacterium, assembly GCA_963636275.1. Classification (GTDB taxonomy): domain Bacteria; phylum Bacteroidota; class Bacteroidia; order Bacteroidales; family UBA932; genus Cryptobacteroides. Next base: position 67,971 of record CAVHJF010000006.1, read on the forward strand.
GGCCATTCTCCAGTACGTCAAGAGCTTTTTTCAGCTCAGGGATTTCAAGCACGTAAGCTACGCGAATGTGGTTCTGTCCCACACCTTTAGTCTTGTAGAATGATGCTGCAGGCGTAACCATCGTTGTCTGTCCTTCATATCTGAACTCAGTAAGCATCCATTTTGCGAAATCCTCGGCGCTGTCAACAGGAATCTCCGCGATTGTGTAGAATGCTCCCATAGGAACAGGAGAATAAACACCCTCCATATTGTTCAGCCTTCCTACCATATAGTCGCGTCTTGCGATGTACTCTTTCTTTACTGCGTCAAAATATGACTGAGGTGTGTCAAGTGCTCCGATTGCCGCAATCTGTCCATATATAGGAGGGCACAACCTTGCCTGCGCATATTTCATAGCGGCTTTCATTACATCTTTATTATGGGAAACGATACATCCGATTCTGCATCCGCAAAGGTTGTATCTCTTTGATACAGAGTCAACAAGTATTACGTTCTGCTCCAATCCAGGTATGTTCATTGCGGAGAAATGCGGTTCATCCGTGTAACAGAATTCGCGGTAAACCTCGTCAGAAATGAGGAACAGGTCGTGCTTTTTTGCGACTTCACCGATTTCCAGCATATTCTCCTTCGAGTACAGAGTTCCTGTCGGATTTCCAGGGTTGCTTATGAGAATCGCCTTTGTGCGAGGAGTTATAAGTTTCTCGAACTCGGAAATGTCAGGGACTTTGAAACTGTTCTTAATATCGGTAGGAACGGCCTTAAGTGTAATACCGTTCATAAATGCGAATGTGTTGTAGTTCGTGTAGAACGGTTCCAGCACAATCACTTCGTCGCCCTCATCGCAAGTTATCTGAAGCGCCAGATTCACGGCTTCGCTGCCGGCCACTGTCATAATGATCTCGGGAACTTCGATGTCTATACCTATCTTCTTATAGTACTTTTCCACAAGACCGGTACGCAATTCGATGAGTCCTGCAGAATTGGAATAGGAGACGTGGTCAAGAGTGTTCTTGCGCACGGCTTCAAGCGCGCATTCCGGAGATTTGATGTCCGGCTGTCCTACGTTCAGATGATATACTTTTGTGCCTGCGGCCTTGGCTGCATCGGCGAAAGGAACAAGCTTTCTGATGGCCGAAGCCGGCATAAGCTCAGACTTGTGGGAAATTTTAGCCATATATTACGTTTTAGTTCTAACTATTACCGTTTTAGTTGAAAAAAATATCATTCAAGGTGGTACAAAGATAGTGTTTTTTTTTACCTTTGCGGGCGTACTTAACAAAATCAAAAAACATTATGTCAACTTTCAGACAAAGAGCCTTGGACGATGCGGCCGCTCACACAACAGAGCGCTACTTCGTTGAGAAGAGGCCGGTTTCGGCTTACTTCGGAGAAAATGTGTTTGACCTCGCAAAAATGAGGAAATACATGTCTCAGACTGCTTATGATGCTGTTTTGTCAGCTGTCAAAGTCGGTAAAAAGATCGACAGGACTGTTGCGAATGAAATCGCTTCAGCGATGAAGACCTGGGCTATCGAGAAAGGTGCAACCCACTACACGCATCTTTTCCAGCCACTTACCGGAACAACAGCCGAGAAGCACGAATCCTTCGTCACCGTGAAGGATGGTCAAGCATTCGAGAGATTCAGCGGAAGTGCACTCGTCCAGCAGGAGCCTGATGCATCCAGTTTTCCAAGTGGAGGACTGCGTAACACATTTGAAGCCAGAGGTTATTCCGCTTGGGATCCTACCTCTCCGGTCTTTATTCTTGACGAAACGCTTTGCATCCCGTCAGTATTCGTGTCATACACAGGAGAGGCTCTCGATATGAAGGTGCCTAACTTGAGGTCTATCCAGGCTTTGAGCTCTGCAGCGACATCAGTGTCAAACCTTTTTGACAAGTCAGTAAAAGCTGTTTCTGTCAACGTCGGTCTCGAGCAGGAGTATTTCCTTGTTGATGAAGCATTGTACAATGCACGTCCTGACCTCAAGCTTTGCGACAGAACCGTTATCGGACATACGTCAGCAAAGGACCAACAGTTGTCTGACCACTATTTCGGTGCAATTCCGACACGCGTGGAGGCATTTATGAAGGACTTCGAGACTGAGGCTTACAAACTCGGTATCCAGCTCCAGACAAGACATAATGAAGTGGCTCCTAACCAGTTCGAATGTGCTCCTGTATTCTGCGAGGCGACTAAGGCAATCGACCAGAACATGCTTCTGATGATTCTTATGCCTAAAGTTGCTGAGAAACATCACCTTAAAGTCATTTTCCACGAGAAACCGTTTGACGGCATCAACGGAAGCGGCAAGCACTGCAACTGGTCTATGCAGACAGATACCGGAGTCAATCTCCTTTCTCCTGGCAAGACCCCTACCAAGAATCTTCAGTTCCTTGCATTCTACTCATCTGTAGTACGTGCGGTTTACAAGCACAATTATCTGCTGATGACCTCAGTATGCTCATTGAACAATTCATACAGACTCGGTGGACACGAAGCTCCTCCAGCAGTTATGTCAGTATTCTCAGGTACAACATTGGCCAAGATTTTCGACAGCATCCTGAATATGAAGGACTTCTCTGATGCGGAAGCAAGCAAGGCTTCAATCCAGATGGTAAGTTCTATCCCTGAAATCGTTCAGGATAACACCGACAGAAACAGAACATCTCCGTTCGCCTTCACAGGTAACCGTTTCGAGTTCAGAGCAGTAGGTTCATCAGCCAATGCGGCAAGCGCAGTTTATGTGCTCAATTCAGCTGTCGCAGAGAGCCTCAGAAAATTCCGTCAGGATGTCGATGAACTTGAAGCTAAAGGCGAATCCCGTCAGAATGCTGTGCTTTCAGTCGTAAGGTCATTCATTGCGGAAGCTAAGAATGTAATGTTCGAGGGTAACGGCTACAGCAAGGAATGGGAAGAAGAGTCAGAGCGCAGAGGTCTGAAGGCTGTCCGCAATGTTCCTCAGGCATACAAAGTATTCCTTGAGAAAGACTCTGTCGATATGTTCGAAAAACTCGGTGTACTTACTCCGGTGGAGTCTGAAGCACGTTATGAGGTTTTGAACGAGACGTATGTGAAAAAACTTCAGATTGAAGCAAGGTTGCTTGGCGATATGTGTCTGAATCACATTGTACCAGCCGCAGTAAGTTATCAGAATATCCTCGTGAAGAGCATCCAGGGTTGCAAAGACGTATTCGGTGACGAATTCAAGTCTCTCTGCAAAGCCGATATGGATACTTACAAGAAGATTTCCGGTTTCGTAAACGATCTTTCAGCTGATGTGGAAGCTCTTGTTGAAGCAAGAAAGAAAGCCAATAAAGTTGAAGATATGGCAGAAAGAGCGTATCTTTATTCGACTGAAGTCAAAGACGCTATGGACAAGGTGCGTTACAGTGCTGATCATCTCGAGATGCTTGTTGATGACGAGCTTTGGCCATTGCCGAAATATAGAGAACTGTTATTCTTCTAATAAATTAATTGTGAAGAGGTTACTAGTATTGTTACTCATAGTGTCACCGGCCTTCGTGGTTTCCTGTTGGAACCGTGGGGTCGGTGACCCTTTGTCTATACCGTATGTGCGGAGTGTATTGGCGGATACTGTTTCTGCTCCTTATACCCTGATCCGTGATGCCGGCATAGACGGAAAGAATGGAACGATAGCCGTAATAGGCCCGTTTGAGGATGCGTTTTATTATGCGGAAGAGCTGTTGTCCTGCGATTATTTTGACAATGTGGACGGCCGTAAGGATTCTGACGGGCTGCCTGATTTTGCAGGAGAGACCGTAGCGGTAATCAGTGATGACGCGAATGCTCCTTATTCTGGCTATCTGCAGAACGGAAACGAGAATTTTTTGAAGGAAGTGAATGTGAAGAACTTCATTTCTGCAATCGATACGGTATGTTCCGCAGATCAGTTCGAGAACAATCTTTCCCTGCGCAAGCAGAGTGCAAAAGTAATAATACTGGGTTCCTCATACGCTTCAGCATTCGGTTACAGCGACATTATGGAACTGTATAAAGTCGCCAAACCGGATATTCTGGTGATTTCCCCTGTCCACTCACTGATTGAATATGCTGTTTCAAGACACGGAGAAGACGCCAACCTGGCTGTTTGGACCAATGAATCCATATTGGGCGCAGGCGTTTATTCCATTGTATTCGACCAGTTGTCGGATGAATATCCTGAATTGAACTACACTGCTTTCTGTCCATCTTCAAAAGACGGTTACAGAGAGCGTATCCTTTCATTCTTAAGGCTTTACAAAGCTTCAGGACAAAGCGAACAGATAAGCGCGGTGCTTGTGGATGATATTCCTTTACGCGCTGATTCTCTGAATGTTACATTGGAGCAAATGATTTCTGAGAGAGATGACAGCCTCAGGGTGTATGCCAATTTGATTTCCCCGAAACTGGAGTTCATAGATCCGGGACAGGCTGTTGCCGCTGACTGCATCCATTATCTGAGGAAAACCAATTCTTTTACGCATAAGGTTGCGTATCCGAATATCCTCCTGTATGCTACAGCGCCGGTATTAGGTTTGTCTTCGTCGGATTATACTTCAGACGGTGACTATACTGACAGTTTCAAGTATGGCAGGGCTGACAATTCCGACAAAAACTCGTATATTTTGACATATTGTCCGTGGAATTCTCTCGACAGCAGTCAAAAATCGTGGTTAGAGAACTTTGCAGTAAAAACATTTGGGAACTATGTTTCAAATTAGTGTGCAACCGGAGGAAATAGAGAAGCTGAATCTTGCTGCATTTGAGGGGAAAATCACTGTCATAGATAATGAAGGTCCCGAATTCGACAGGGCTATTGCATATCTCAGCCGTCAGAAAATCATAGGATTCGATACTGAGACAAGACCTTGTTTCACAAATTCCCAGCCGAGGTCTGGAGTAGCTTTGCTTCAGCTTTCCGGGGCGAAGGAGGCTTTTCTGTTTAGAATCAAGCACTTGGGAATGCACAAAAGGCTTTGTCGCATACTCTCGTCTGAGAAAATAATCAAGGTGGGAGCCGCTGTGCACGATGATGTCAGGGGCCTGCAGAAATATACTGATTTTGACGCCAAAGGCTTTGTTGATCTCCAGAAAATGGTCTGGGAATATGGCATTAAAGACAAGAGTGTCAAGAAGATGGCTGCGATAATTCTCGGTGTGAGAATATCCAAGACGCAGCAGTTGTCAAACTGGGAGGCTGACGTGCTGTCTGAGTCGCAGAGGCTGTATGCAGCGACGGATGCCTGGGTGTGCAGAGAAATGTATAATCTGCTGATGAAGTCGGAGAAGAATCCGCTTACTCCTGAGCAGATGATGCCGCCTGTACCAGTTCACAAGCCTGAGACATCCAAGCCTGAAAAGAAGAAATCAGAACAAACTGATTCAAACACTGAGTCTCAGAATGGAGATTCAAATAACAAAAAGAAGCGTCACAGCCGCAGATATGAGAGGCGCAGAAGATATTATCAGAACAGACGCAGACACCGTAACAAGAATAAAGACACCAATAAAGAAACCAATAAAGAAACAGATAATGGCAAAGATAATACTGAAAAGAGGTAGGGAAAATTCACTTGAAAGATTTCATCCTTGGGTTTTCTCCGGAGCTATAGCACAGATAGTCGGAGACGTTGCAGAGGGGGATGTGGTAGGCGTATATAGTTCTGAAGGCCGATTTTTGGCATCCGGTCATTATCAGATAGGCTCGATTGCCGTAAGGGTGCTTAGTTTCGACTCTCCGGTCATAAACGATGACTTCTGGGAGGAGATGTTGTCCAAAGCATTGGCTGTCAGGGTGGCCACCGGACTCGCTGATAATCAGAATACAAATTGTTACAGGCTGGTACACGGCGAGGGAGACAATCTTCCAGGCCTCATAATAGACTGGTATGACGGCGTTTGCGTGATGCAGGCTCATTCGGTCGGAATGTTCCGTGCGAAAAAGCAGATTGCGTCAGCCCTGGTGAAAATCTATGGCGATAAATTGAAGGCCGTATATGACAAGAGCTCAGGTACGGCTCCGTTCAAAGCCGGTCTTGAACTTGTGGACGGCTATCTGTTCAAACGCGAAGGTTTCAATGATGACGAACAGGTTGTGGTGGAAAACGGTCACAAATTCATTGTCAACTGGACGGAAGGTCAGAAAACCGGATTCTTTCTGGATCAGAGAGAGAACAGGGCGCTTGTGGAAAGGTATGCGAAAGGACGTAATGTCTTGAATTTGTTCTGTTATACTGGAGGATTCTCAATTTACGCTTTAGGTGCCGGAGCTGTGCACGTGGATTCGGTTGACAGCTCAGCCAAGGCGATGTCTCTTGTAGAAAAGAATGTCCGTCTGGGCGGTTTCGATGACTCGCTCCATACCGGTTTATGCGTGGATGCTCTTGATTACCTCAGAAATGTTCCCGAGGGAAAGTATGATCTTATGATTGTGGATCCGCCTGCATTCGCCAAGCATAGGGGAGCGTTGAATAATGCGCTCAGGGCTTATCAGCGTCTCAATGCTGCTGCTATATCCAAAGTCGCTCCGGGCGGTTTCGTGTTCACTTTCAGCTGTTCACAGGTGGTGGATAAAGAAGCGTTCGCACTTGCGGTATTCTCTGCAGCTGCCCAGACCGGAAGAAAGGTTCGTATTCTCGACAGGCTCAATCAGCCTGCAGACCACGCCGTGAATATCTATCATCCTGAAGGCGAATATCTTAAAGGCCTGTTGCTCTACGTGGAATAGGTGGTTTGTATTGTCTATTCCTCCTCGATAAACTTTCCCAGTTCATCATAAACCAGATGCACCGGAAGACCCATTATGGTGAAATACGACCCCTCAATCCGCGTGATGCCTATATAACCGATCCATTCCTGAATACCATATGCGCCGGCTTTGTCCATAGGCTTGAAGGTGTCCACATAGTATTCTATCTCACTGTCGCTCAATTCTTTGAAATGGACATACGCGGTGTCGGAAACAGTATGTGTCCGTTTGTTTGAGCGGAGCGTTATCGCTGTCGTCACGTGGTGAACCTTGCCGGAGAGCAGACGGAGCATATCCACTGCTTCATCCTTGCTGTTGGGTTTGCCCAGAATCACATTGTCACAATATACCATTGTGTCTGAAGTCAGAAGAATCTCATTTTCAGTCAGTTCTCTATGAAATCCCAGTGATTTTCCTTCTGACATCAACTCCGGTATCTGCGCCAAAGGAGTGTCCTTGTCATATTTCTCGACGAATGATGTTTCCGTGTCAATCGTGAAATCAACGCCCAATCCCGCAAGCAACTCTTTTCTGCGTGGCGATGCGCTTGACAAAATGATCTGTTTCCCCTTGAGATCCATAAACGTTTTCATCAGAATTGGGCTTTGTATGCGGAAACGTCGAATTCCCAGTCGCCTCTGCTTCTAAGCACGCGCTCAATCACATCCCTGACACATCCTCGGCCTCCCGGGAAGGATGAGATGAAATCTGCCGCAAGTTTGGCCTCTGGAACTCCGTCGGCAGGGGAGACTCCGATTCCGCAGGCGGACATCACGTCAATGTCAGGTATGTCATCCCCGACATAAAGGACTTCATCGGCTGAAAGATTGTATTTTTGGCAGAATTCATTGAAATCCACAATCTTATCCCTTGAACCGAGATATACGTTTTCGGGTTGTATTCCGCAACTTCTGAATCTGGCCAGAATCGAACCGGAGCGTCCTCCAGTGATTATCGCGCAAGGATATCCTTTCATCACAGCCATTCTTACTCCGAATCCGTCCTTGGAATCGAACGTGCGGTAAAGTTCGCCCGCCAGATCGCAGAGAATGCCTCCGTCTGTGAAAACGCCGTCCACATCAAAAGCAAACGCCCGAATCTTCGAGAAATCAGGCATTTGCTTGTTGTTTTTATCTTCGTTCATTTGCATAAAGTCAGGATTTTGTTCCGTTGTTGAATCCTGAAAGATCACCCAAATTGAATGTGCTGCCGTTTTGCGGAGCCTGTCTGTCACCAGTACTGATTGGTCCGAAGTGGCTTTCGTATTTGGAAATGTTGTCCTCAAGAGCGCGGAGCAATCTCTTTGCGTGTTCCGGAGCCATAACTACGCGGCTGCAAATATCCGGTTTAGGCATACCCGGCAACATTCTGGCGAAGTCGAGAATAAATTCGCTGTGGGAATGTGTTATGATTGCAAGGTTTGAATATACGCCGGCGGCAATATCGGGTCTGAGCTCAAGCTGCATCTCATTCCCGTTTTTCTTGTTTTCCTCGTTGTTCATAGTGCAATTAAGAATTATTAAACAATGGAAGATATTCAGACGCATCTTCCTAAAACAAATTTAACTAAAAATAGTTATCTTTGTATGATTTGTTTATTTGAATGTAAAAATATTTAGATATGGAACTTTCAGCTAAGTACGATCCGTCTCAGGTAGAAGACAAATGGTATGCTTACTGGCTCAAAAATAAATTCTTTCATTCAGAACCGGATGAGAGGGAGCCGTACACAATCGTAATACCGCCACCAAATGTTACCGGTATTCTCCATATGGGACATGTGCTGAACAATACCTTGAATGATGTATTGATTCGTAAGGCAAGAATGGACGGCAAGAATGCCTGCTGGATTCCCGGCACGGACCACGCCTCTATCGCTACGGAAAGCAAGGTTGTAGCAAGACTTAAATCTCAGGGTATCAGCAAAGAAGACCTTACACGTGAGGAATTCCTCAAATATGCCTGGGAGTGGAAAGAAGAGCACGGCGGCATCATTCTTAGCCAGTTGCGCAAATTGGGCGCTTCCTGTGACTGGGACAGGACTAAGTTCACTATGGATCCGGATCTTACCGAGTCTGTCATCAACACTTTCGTATATTTCTATAAGAAAGGACTGATTTACAGAGGCGTGCGTATGGTTAACTGGGATCCGGAAGGACATACCGCAGTAAGTGACGAAGAGGTTATACACAAGGAGACAAAAAGCCATTTCTATCATCTGAGATATTATATATCAGACGGTAACGGGAAACGTACAGACAAGTATATCGTAGTTGCCACAACCCGTCCGGAGACAATTATGGCTGATGCGGCCGTAAGTATAAATCCTGATGATGAACGTTATCATTGGCTCAAAGGTAAGAAAGTCCTTATCCCGTTGATTGATAAGGAGATTCCTATTATCGAGGACTCCTATGTCGAGATCGGTTTCGGTACAGGATGTCTGAAAGTTACGCCGGCTCACGACATAAACGACTATGAAATCGGACTCAGGCACAACCTTCCGGTAATCGACATCATTGATGATCACGGCAAGCTCAATGAAAAGGCGCAAATCCTTGTGGGTGAGGATAGATTCGTTGCCAGAAAGAAGATTGAGCAGATGCTCAAGGAAGCAGATTGTCTTGAAAAAGTAGAGGAATACATATCTCCTATAGGTTATTCTGAAAGAACCAACGCTGTGATTGAGCCTAAACTTTCAACCCAGTGGTTCCTGAAAATGGGTCACTTGGCTGAAATTGCATTGGATTCTGTTGAAAGCGGTCGTGTCAAGTTGATACCGGACAAATACAGGAATACATATAAGCACTGGATGGAGACAGTCAGGGACTGGTGCATAAGTCGCCAGCTTTGGTGGGGCCAGAGAATTCCGGCTTATTATCTTCCTGACGGGCAGTATGTTGTAGAGGCTACACCTGAAGCTGCACTTGAGGCTGCAAAGAAGATAAATCCGGATATTACCGCCGACCAGTTGCGCCAGGACGAAGATGTACTCGATACTTGGTTCTCTTCTTGGCTGTGGCCTATTTCGGTCTTCGATTCAAACCGTCCGGGACATCCTGAGCACGAGCCTAACAAAGACCTTGCTTACTATTATCCGACAAATGACCTGGTGACAGGACCGGATATCCTGTTCTTCTGGGTTGCCAGAATGATTATGGCCGGTGATGAATTTATGGGCAAGGAGCCGTTCCACAACGTATATCTCACAGGTATCGTGCGTGACAAACTGGGACGCAAGATGTCCAAGACATTGGGTAATTCGCCTGACCCGTTGGATCTTATAGCTAAATACGGCGCAGATGCAGTGCGAATCGGAATGTTGCTTTGCGCATCGGCAGGAAACGATATTTTCTATGATGAATCTCAGATTGAGCAGGGTAGGAATTTCTGCGGTAAAATCTGGAATTCATACAGGTTGGTCAAAGGCTGGACTGTGGATGAGAATGCTCCTCAGTCAGAAGCCTGCGCGATTGCGTCAGAATGGTTCAGAAACAAGATGAATCAGACTGTCGAACTTGTGGAGGATCACTACTCTAAATTCAGGATTTCAGATGCTTTGATGAGTATCTACAAACTATTCTGGGATGACTATTGCTCTTGGTATCTTGAACTGATCAAACCTGCTTATGGACAGCCGATTGACAAGAAGACCTATAGCGAAACTTTAGGCTTCTTCGAGTCTTTGTTGAAGATGATTCATCCGGTTATGCCTTTCATTACAGAGGAGTTGTGGCAGGATATGGCTGAGAGGAAAGAGGGCGAAACCATAATGTTCCAGCGCAGTCCTGTTGCAGGCAAGTATGACAGCGAGTTCATAACTGCATTCGAAATGGCGGAAGAGGCTGTAAACGCAGTCAGAAGCGTGCGTCAGCAGAAAAACATATCTCCAAAAGAAGCTCTCCAGATCAAGTTCAAAGGTGATTTCCCTAAGAATCTGGTGCCGGTCGTATCGAAATTGGCCAATGCTTCTTCAGTTGAGATAGTCGATGATTTCGGTGCAACTGCTGAGGGCGTATCTCAGATGGTACGCACGGTGGAAATGTATGTTCCGCTGACCGGTAAAGTGAATGTGGCAGAGGAGATTGCGAAGCTGGAGTCAGAATTGAAATATCAGAAAGAATTCCTTGAATCTGTTCGCAAGAAACTTTCAAACGAGAAATTCACTGCGCACGCACCTGAGAAAGTGGTTGCGGTCGAGAGACAGAAGGAAGCCGATTCGCTTTCAAAGATCGAGAGTTATGAGGCTCAGCTTAAAGCCCTGAAAGCATTGTAGTTATGATGTATTTTGAAACAAGTTTTCCGGTCCGTTATTACGAGACAGATCAGATGGGGATTGTCCATCATTCGAATTATATCAGATATTTCGAATGTGCCAGGAACCTGATGATCCGTGAAGGGGGATATCCGATAGAGCAGTGTGAAGCTGACGGCGTAGTAATTCCGATAGTGTCTGTGGAATGTAAGTATAAGCATTCCGCACGTATGGGAGATGTCGTAAGATGCACTGCTTCAATAGATAAGGTGCCATTGGCGAAACTTGTCATCAAGCAGCAGGTCTATAACCAGGACGGCGTATTGTGCGCTGACGGTCAGGTTATACTTGGATTCCTTGACAAAAATACCGGAAGGCCTGTCGGATGTCCGGAGAAATTGCTGGAAATGATTTCATCAAGAATGAATGACAGATAATTGTAAACACTAAAAATTTAATGATTATGGTAGTATATCCGCTTGGTGTCGTAGGGCCTTGGGAGTTAGTCATCATCGCCCTCGTTGTGCTTCTTCTTTTCGGTGGCAAGAAGATTCCTGAGCTTATGAAGGGACTCGGCAAAGGTCTGAAGAGCTTTAAAGAAGGTATGAACGAGATAACGGAGACAAAAGACGATGTCAAGACGTATCTTGATTCTGAACCGAAACCTAAAGAGAACGCTGACAAGGACAGTAAATAGTTGATCGCTTTGGATACTCGCAGCGATGAAATGACCTTTTGGGATCATCTTGATGTGTTGAGAGGGACGCTGTTCCGCTCAGCGGTTGCCATAACCATAGCCGGGTGCATATTGCTTTGCTTCAAGGGATTTCTCTTTGACGATGTGATACTGGCTCCCTCAAGAGGTGATTTCTTTCTTTACAAATGGCTCGGAGTTCCGTTCAATATGTCATTGATCAATACGGACATTTCGGCGCAGTTCTTCATACATATCAAGGTGTCATTTATCTGCGGATTGGTGATTACCTTTCCCTATGTGTGCTATGAAATCTGGATGTTTATCGCTCCGGCATTGTATCCAAATGAAAAACAGGCGGTCCGCAAGGCATTTGCGTTCGCGTCCTTGTTGTTCTATACCGGTCTGGCTACCGGATATTTCCTGATATTCCCCATTACACTCAATTTCTTTCAGGATTACACGGTCAGTTCTCTGGTGCAGAATACTATCACCATAGATTCATACATATCTATGTTTACGTCTATGGTATTGCTGTTCGGGATTGTTTTTGAGTTTCCGGTACTTATTGCAGTGCTCTCCAGAGTGGGAATTGTTTCAAGGCAGAGTCTGAAAAAGTATCGTAAACACGCTATAGTCGCAATTCTGATTGTGGCGGCGATAATAACTCCGGCAGACCCATTCTCAATGTTTATCGCGGCGATACCTCTTTCCCTGTTATATGAATTGAGTGTTTTTGTCTGCGTTAAAAACAACGATTAATGATTTCAATAAATGGTATCACGGTGGCGTATGGCAGTTATACGCTGCTGGACAATGTCAGTTTCCATATTAGCGAGAACGACAAGATTGGTCTTGTCGGCAAGAACGGTGCAGGCAAATCCACAATAATGAAACTCATCTGTGGGGAACAGACGCCGACTTCGGGGCATATAGATTTGCCTAACCGTGTGAAAATAGGCTATTTGCCTCAGATAATGCAGCATCACAAGGGCCGTACGGTTATGGAAGAAACTATGACCGCATTCGCCTCGATGGCTGCACTGGAAAACGAACTCGACGAAATCGGAAGACAGTTGGCCGAAAGGGATGACTACGAATCAGAAGATTATATGTCATTGATTTCCAGGATGAACGAGATAAATGATGTCCTGGCGATTGAGCATTCGGAGCCGCCGATGGTGCAGGCTGAGAAGACTTTGCTCGGACTCGGATTCAAAGACGAAGATTTCGGCAGGAATACGGAGACGTTCAGCCAAGGTTGGAATATGCGTATCGAGCTTGCCAAAATCCTTCTTGCGCGCCCTGATGTGCTGCTGCTGGACGAGCCTACAAACCATTTGGACATAGAATCTATCGAATGGCTTGAAGAATACCTTAAGGCATACAGAGGTTCAATATTGCTGGTGTCACACGACCGCCGTTTTCTCGATAATGTCACCAACCGTACCATAGAGATTATGGTTGGGAAGATACACGACTATAAAGTGCCTTATTCTCAATATCTTACATTGCGAAAAGAACGTCTGCAGCAACAAATGGCGGCATACGAGAATCAGCAGAAGATGATTGAGAAGACCGAGGATTTCATAAATAAATTCAGGTATAAGCCTACCAAGTCCAATCAGGTGCAGTCCAGAATCAAGGCTCTCGAAAAGCTTGACAGGATTGAAATTGACGAGACCGACAATTCCACATTGTCTGTAAAGTTTCCGCCTGCTCCAAGGTCCGGTGATGTGGTGTTCAAAGGAACCGATCTTACTGTAGGCTATCCTCAGAAAGTCGTATTCCGGGATGCCGAGATTGAAATCAAACGTGGTGAGAAGGTTGCATTAGTGGGCCGAAACGGCGAGGGAAAGACCACGCTGATGCGAGTCATAATGCGTGAGCTTGATCCGATATCCGGAGCAGCCCGTGTAGGGCACAATGTCAATGTGGGATATTTCGCTCAGAATCAGGAAGATATATTGGATAAAAATCTGACTGTGCTGGAAACGTTGGAGAATATCGCTTCCGGAGATATTCGCACAAAACTGCGGGATATTCTGGCCGCATTCCTGTTCAAAGGGGAAGATATTGACAAGAAGGTGGCAGTCCTCAGCGGTGGTGAGCGTGCAAGGCTGGGAATGGCTAAACTGATGCTGCAGCCGTATAACCTGCTTGCGCTTGATGAGCCGACAAACCATATGGACATACGCTCGAAAGATGTTCTCAAACAGGCACTTAAGAATTTTGACGGGACGCTTGTAGTCGTTTCCCACGACCGTGATTTCCTGGATGGACTTGTGGATAAATTGTACGAGTTCAGAGATGGAAAGGTGAAGGAGCATCTCGGTGGCATTCAGGACTTCCTGGATGAGCGCAAGATTGAGAATCTTCAGGAATTGGAAAGACGTTTCAAGACTGAAACTAAGCCTGTCGTTGCCGCAGAACCTGTCTCTGCCGGCAAGAAGGAATTTATGGAAAAGAAATCCATATCCAAAGAGGAACGCAAAGTGCGGAACCGTATCTCATTCTTGGAGAAGGAGATAGCTTCGCTTGAAGCAAAAATGAAAAAGATTGAGGCTGTTCTTGCTTCTCCCGGTAAAGATGACGATATAATGGAGCTGACGAGAACTTATCTTGAGGATAAGCGTGAACTTGACGCAAAAACAGAGGAGTGGGCTGAACTGTCAGAAAACATTGATTGATAATATGTTCGTATTGGATTCGCATTGTGATACACCGTCACAGATTATACGTTTGAGAGATCTTTCCGTTGACAATCCTTTTGCTCAGGTTGATTTTCCTAAGTTGCGCAGAGGTGGAGTCGATGCGACATTCTTTGCGCTATATACCTCGGGGACAATGCAACCGGATGCGGCTACTCGTTATGCCCTGGAAATGCTTGCAGGCGTGAACGATGCAGTGGAAGCATCCTCGGATACGGTTGCTTTGGCATATTCAACTGAAGACGCTTTTCGAAATAAGGCCACAGGCAAGACTTCTGTTTTTATAGGGATGGAAAATGGCCTTCCGATTCAGAATAATCTGTCTCTTCTGCGTCAGTTCTTCAGAATGGGTGTGCGTTATATGACGTTGACCCACAATACGGACAATCAGATATGCGATTCCGCAGCGCAGGGGAAGCGTTGGGGCGGATTGAGTCCGTTCGGAAGAAAAGTTGTGGCCGAGATGAACCGTATCGGTATGATAATCGACCTGGCACACGCGTCAGATGATACTTTTTATGACTGTATCCGTTGTTCCAAAGCTCCGGTGGTCTCGACTCATTCCTGTTGCAGGGCGCTGGCAAGTCATCGAAGGAATATGACTGATGATATGCTGAAGGCAATCGCGGCTGTTGATGGAGTGATACAGATCAATTTCTATCCTTTGTTTCTTTCCGATGAATTTGCAAAGGTTCTGGAAGAGTCCGGGCTGGATCCTATTGCAGACGCCATAGAAGAGGAGTTCATAAAGGACCCTGCCAATCCTGACAAATACAGGGCTTGGGTGGATATTCAGCGTAAGCTTAAGGAATTGAAGAGGCCTTCAGTAGTGGATGTCGTGAATCACATAGATCACGCTGTGCAGGTTGCTGGCATAGATCACGTCGGCATCGGTTCTGATTTTGACGGTATCAATGTCCCTCCGGAAGGGCTCGACGATGTCTCCAAAATGCCTTCTGTCTTTGAGGAGATGAGGAAGAGGGGATACTCGGAAACTGATATCGAAAAGGTTGCCGGACGCAATTTTCTGCGCGTAATGGATGAGGTTAGAAGGGTCGCCGAGGCTTATTAATTCTTGCGCAACAATAGTGCTCGCCTGACAATTTTTTGTCTTTTCGGAAGGGGATTGACGTGTTGATTTGGGCGCAGCAGGTGCTTTTTCGTTATGCTGTAAAAGTCGCTTTCAGCTTAATTCTAGACTGAATTCAATAATTATTAACCATAATTGGTGTTTTCCTCTTAAAGTGTTAAGTGTCAATTATTTAGGTGTGTATCAAAAATCCTTATAGTTGGCAAATGTAAATATAACAAAAATGTTTCCGCTTAAAACTTCATTGTTATATTTATTGTTAATCTTTATTTTAACTCGCTTTTTACAATCGTCAACAGAAAATAGAGTGCGGAGGCTGCGAAACGTTCGATATTTCGCTTTCTGTCATTATGGTAATTGAACTTGCGAGACACGACAGTGCCTTTTGCAGTGCTGACTCCGACCCAAACTGTACCGTCAGGATTGACTCCATCTCCACCTCCGGGACCGGCGAGCCCAGTCGTTGCAACAGCGTAATCTGCGCCCATAAGTTTGCGTACTCCTTCCGCCATAGCTTCAGCAACCTCTTTGCTGACAACACCGAACTCATTGATTGTATTTGCAGGTACGCCGAGCACGGATTCCTTTACAGGAATTGCATACGAGGTTACAGAACCGAGATAATAAGCCGAAGAGCCTGGCACTGTCGTTATAAGGTGAGAAATCTCTCCTCCAGTGCAGGATTCAGCGGCACACAAGGTCTTATTGCCTTTTTTGAGCAGTTCTCCAAGCGTATGCTCTATAGTGTCATCACAGTCGGCATATACATAGTCTCCAAGAATCTCTTTAAGCTCATTGATTTTCTCATTCACTCGCGATTCCTCGGATTTACGGTCACCGCTGTATATTGAAAGTCTTAGTCTTACGCCAGTAAGCGGATTTGGCAGATAGGCGAGGTGCATATCTGAAGGGAGATTGTCCTCCCAATCCTTGACCTTTTCGGCCAAAGCAGATTCGGCAATGCCGTAAGTCATTATGTTTCTGTGATATATCGAAGCGAGCGAGAAGTGGGACCTGATATCTTCCAGAACAGACGGAAGCATATTCTGGGTCTCAAAAGGAACTCCAGGCATAGAATACAGCACGGCTGGATGTCCGAACCGTGCTTCCGGAAAGCGGAATACCATTATAGGGGCAGTGCCGAATTTGTTTGGAATCACCTCTGCCTTATCCGGAACGCTTGCCTGAGCGATATTTGACGGAATCGTATCTATCCCTCTGGAGTGCAGTATCTGCTTCATAATCAGCATCTGGTCCTCATTGGTGACATAGTGGTCGCTTCCTGACAACTCTGCCAGCGCAGCCTTTGTAATGTCATCCTTAGTCGGTCCGAGACCGCCAGTCGTGATGACTATATTGTGCCGGGAAAGTTCGTTTTCCAGTGTTTTGACTATGATATCGTGATTGTCTCCGATTGATCTGAGCGATGTTACACGTACACCTATAGCATTCAATGATTTAGCTATCTCAGACGAGTTTGTATCAACAATTTGACCGATGAGAATTTCATCACCGATAGTACAAATACCAGCTGTTGCCATTTCAGTATTGATTATGATATATTAGAGTCCAATGACTTGAGAATCTTCTCCACGAAACCAGGGCCTTCATAGATAAATCCGCTGTAAATCTCTATGAGTGAAGCACCTGCGTCAAGCATCTCTTTTGCCTGTTCCGGGGTCATAATGCCTCCGACGCCTATGATAGGCAGTTTGCCTGCTGTCTTGGAGTGTATGTATTTCACCATCTCCAGATTCTTGTGGTATATTGGCGCTCCGGACATTCCGCCTTTGCCGATTTCATCTATCTTGCTTTGCGGAATAGTGAGACCGTCTCTCTTTCTGGATGTATTTCCGGCCACGATTCCGTCAATTCCGGAGAGCATTGCGTACTCGAGAATCTCATCTATCTGAACGTGCGCGAGATCCGGTGAAAGTTTCAGCAGAATAGGCTTGTATGTATCAAATACTGTCCTCATATTCAAGAGGTTATCCATAATGTCGGAAAGACTTGAAACGTCCTGAAGTTTGGTCAAGCCCTCTACGTTAGGGCAGGAAATGTTGATGACGAACATATCTACAAAATCGTAGAGAAGCGAAAACGCATTCTTGTAGTCTTCCGCAACTTGTTCGCCCTGCGACAAAGAATTAGGCGCTATGTTGCCTGCAATGATTACCTCCGGATGATTCTTGTTAAGATTTTCAATCGCTGCATTGATGCCATTGTTATTGATACCCATACGATTGATAATCGCTTGATCCTGAACCACTCTGAATAATCTAGGCTTGGGATTTCCGCTCTGTGGTCTCACTGTAAGGGAACCGATTTCAACAAATCCGAAACCGAAATCGGAAAGCTCGTTGTAACATTCACCGTTCTTGTCCAGGCCTCCAGCAAGTCCTACAGGATTCGGAAAGTTTATTCCGAAAATCTCGCGCTGTAAACCAGGATGTTCTTTTTTGAAGATCAATCTTACAAGGCTACGTGCGAAAGGAATCTTCCTCAGCACTTTAAGGCCTTTCATTGTCATTACGTGAGCAAGTTCTGGATTGAACTTGAAAAGAATCGGTCGGATAAATCTCTTGTACATATCGTCTAAGACAACGTTTAGAAAATGATAGTACAAAGATAACTATTTCTATATAATTTCCGTAAATGTATTGTCGTCATAAAAGACAACTATTTTCGATATTTTACGTTGATTATCAACTTGTTGCCCTTTTACGACAGGGGAGTTTGCGGTATTGTTTCCGCTTTCGGAATCGAGTATCCCGGCGCGAGTAGGGAGATTATCCGAAATTTTGGATTCTCGTGAAGTTGTTGATGCCGTATGAGTAGCCTTAGAGTAATCGTTCTCAAGATTGCCGGAATACGACTCCTGATTCGAGAATAAATCCGGAATTGCCTCAGTTTTTTGCTGAACTTTCTCTGCAACTGGTTCTACAGCAACAGTTTTATACATTTTTCCAGTGCCGTTAAGCAGCCATTCGATGTTCAAGTTAGGGTAGTGCTTAAGCATACTGTTAAGAAAATCCCAGCCTGGTTTGTTGCGCCCTGCAATTATGTGGGATACGCTAGCTCGTGCGACTTCGATGGTATCCGCAAACTGAGATTGAGATATGTTTTCTGCCGCGAGAAACTGTACTAACCGATTGTTCATATTTCTTAACATTAGTTTTACAAATGTAATAAAGAATTTTAAAGAGAGCAAATAATGTTATTAGTTACAATTGTATATAGAACTGTAGAAATGTAAAATAGTATCCGTAATTATATTTAGTAAAACTGCATATCAAAGTATATAAAATATAGATATATAATTACTTTGGTATTACACTAAGTACCATAATACCGCCTAGTTACTTAATTTTGGTTACATTTACCGGTTCTTTATTATGCGTTACTTTCGAACAAGTAATATAAAGCATAGATTTCCAAGTTATTATAGCGTAGATGATTCATATATAAAATTTCCTTATTTTACATTTTTATATGTTAACAAAAGTTTATTGATAACATAGTTTAGGAATGTTAATTTTACAAATAATTACATAGGCTAAACATTTGTAAATAGATAAAGTTGTAAATTTTACATAATTCACGAGAATCGAAAATTCATTTCTGATTGTCGAGTGTGCGATGTAATTTTGCATTCTCAAATGATTGAATATGATACCTGATATAAGAATCGAAGATTACAACTATCCTCTCCCGGATGAGAGAATCGCAAAATATCCGCTTGCTGAGAGAGATTCTTCAAAATTGTTGTGCTATAAGTCCGGTAATGTGCAGGAATATATTTTCAGGCAATTGCCTACGCTTCTGCCGGATAATGCGATAATGGTGTTCAACGATACCAAAGTCGTTCCTGCGCGTCTGCATTTCACTAGACAGACTGGTGCGAGAATAGAGATATTCTGCCTGCAGCCTGTTGATCCTGAAGAATATAACCTGGCGTTTGCCACAACTTCATCCTGTTCGTGGAAATGTGTTATCGGAAACGCTAAGAAATGGAAAGGCGACATTCTTTCCCTATATAATCCTGAGCAGTCATCTGATATTTCCGCAATAAATATGACAGCTGAATTGCTATCCAGAGACGGTGAAACGGGTATAGTCAAGTTCTCTTGGGAAGGCGGTGATCCTTTTTCGCGTATCCTCGAGATTTGCGGCACGATTCCTATACCTCCGTATCTTAACAGGGAAAGCGAATTGATAGACAAGGAACGCTATCAGACTCTGTATGCCAAAATACGCGGGTCAGTTGCGGCCCCTACTGCCGGCTTGCATTTTACCGAGCGCGTACTGAGCGAGATTAAATCTAAAGGCATTGATACTGAGACTGTCTGTCTGCACGTTGGCGCAGGTACATTCCTGCCGGTCAAGGATTCGGAAGTTGCAAAACACCCTATGCACAGAGAACCGTTTGTCGTGTCGTTGGATTTTCTCAAAGATATCCGACAGTCAGGAAAGAAGGTCATTGCAGTCGGAACCACATCCGTGCGTACATTGGAATCCCTATATTATATTGGCGTGTCTTGTATCGAACACGGGAAGCCGGAGGATGTCGAACAATGGGCTCCATATACCAGAGAATACAGTTGGACCTTGAATGAGGCTCTGGATGCCATTATCTCATATTTGGAGAAAAACAATCTCAAAGAGCTTTCTGCCGGAACTCGTATCATTATCGTTCCAGGCTTCAAATTCAGGATTGTAGATATGCTGGTCACAAACTTCCATCAGCCTGAAAGCACATTGATTCTCCTCGTATCCGCATTCGTAGGTGGCGACTGGAAAACAATTTACGATTATGCGCTGTCTCACGACTTCAGATTCCTGAGTTATGGCGACAGTTCATTGCTGTTCAGAAGTTTATAATACATTCTTGAAGCCGAAGATTTCTCGAACGCTTTGACTTTTCAGAGTGTCCGAGTCCTACTTTTGGACTTCTTATCTATTTTTATTAGATTTGTCTTCGGTTTCGTTGGAGAGGCTGGTTAAATTTGTGTGAAAAAGTTTAATCGGCTTCTGAAATAACGGATTTTTATAAGTTACTTCTTGTAATATGAGTGAAGAACTGAACGAATTCACCGATATCTGTCCTTATACAGACCAGGAGGCTGTAGAGGCGTTGGGAAAACTGGCTGACCATCCGGCAGTGCTGGAAGTGTCGAAAGCAATATTTCCGGATAAGGAATCTGAATTTCTAAGAAAAGTTCTGAAGAGCATCAAGAGTATTGATGAATTTCAGAAACTGGTTATGAATAAAGCTATTGAGTGGGTGTTGTCGACAACGGCCCACAATTTCTCATACGACGGTATTGCCAACATCAAAAAGCTTGACGGCAAGAAATTCGTTGCAATGTCAAATCACAGGGATATAATTCTCGATCCTGCAATCACTCAGGTGGTTCTGTATCGCAATGCAATCCCTATGACCGAAATTGCAGTCGGAAGTAACCTTCTTTCCAACAAGTATGTTGAGTATCTGATCCGCTCCAACAGGATGATCAAGGTTATCCGCGGAATAAATGCCCGTCAATTGTATCTGTCATCGCAGGTGCTTTCAAAATATATCCGTGATTGCGTCACATCCGGACGTAGCTCAGTATGGATTGCGCAGCGTGAAGGACGTGCCAAGGACGGTGTTGATACTACGGAGCAAGGCTTGCTGAAAATGCTCGATATGAGCGGTACTGGCGACTTCACGACAAATTTCGAAGTCTTGAACATTGTTCCTTTGAGTATTTCATACGAGTATGAGCCTTGCGACATTCTGAAGGCAAGGGAGCTCCTGATTTCACGTACTCAGAAATATGTCAAGGGTTCCCGCGAGGACCTTATCAGCATTATGACCGGTATTGAGCAGCAGAAAGGCAATATCCATCTTAATATAGGTGAGCCTCTTACGCACGATGAAATTCAGGCCGCATCATATTGTATGAAGAACGACCGGTATCAGGCTATCAGACACGCTGTCGATGTCCGGATTATTGAAGGATATAAACTGTGGAAGACCAATTATATCGCCTATGATATGGTTAACCATTGCTTCAAATACAGCAAGATGTATTCTCCGGATGAGGCCGCTCAATTTACAGAATACGTTGAGAAACAGCTCGATAAAGTGGAGAAATCTCTATGTCGTGCAGATTTGCGCAACATATTCCTTAACATCTATGCCAATCCGGTATTGAGCAAGGAGAAACTGGCTGAAGAAAAGAACTCCGCCAATTCTGAGGAATAAAAAACTTTAAACTATTTTACGTGCACATCCATCTGCGGGAATGGGAAACTTATTCCATTCTTCGGCAGTTGGGTGAAGATTGCTTCGTTGATGTCGTACATTACATCCCAGTAATCCTTCTCTGCAACCCAGCCCTTCATTATGTATTGAACGCTGCTGTCTTTCAATGAGTTGAGACCTACAAACGGGTTGCCCGCACCTGGCGTCTTGCTGTCCAGGATTCTGGGGTCGGATTTGAGCAGCGACATCATAACCTCTTTGGCTTTGTCGTTGTCGGTGCTGTAGTCCACATCTACGAGCCATTCCAGGCGGTTGATCTTTCTCTCGAAATAATTGCGGATATTTCCGTTTGACAGTGCGCCATTCGGCAGAACGATAGTCTGATTGCTGAATGTACGCAGTTTAGTGCTTACAATATTAACCTCGGCAACGATGCCTGAATAACCTAAAGCTTCGATATAGTCTCCTGCCTTGAACGGCTTGAACATCAGTATCATTATGCCACCGGCAAAGTTCTGGACCGTGCCGCTTAACGCCATACCGATAGCCATACCTCCGGCTGCCAGAAGAGCAGCCAGAGACGTGGTATTTATTCCTAATGTGCCTATCGTAATGATGATAAGCAGAACCGTCAACGAGATGGTGACAAGGCTTGTGACAAAAGATGCAAGCGTTTTCTCTGTGTGTTTGCGCTCGAATATCTTGTGCAGTATAGCCTTGACTCTACGTATAAGCCAGGCTCCGATTGCGTAAATGACTATTGCCGCAAGCACTTTCAGGCCGAAAGAAATTGCTTCTCTTGTCAAATCCTGAAGGAATTGGTTCGGATCTGAAGCGATTTCCTGTGCAAGATTGTTGATCGCGACTTTTGCAGAATCAGGATTAAATCCTGTCGAGTCATTTATCGGTGGCAGTTTGGTAACCGGCATAGCTTAAAATAATAGCCTACAATAGTATCTTAAAATAATTTGTCAACGGCAGCCACGATATCCTCGTATGGCATATCCGGGTCAAGTACAAGATCCGGCTCTTTGAGAACGAATCCTTTCTTTGTGGCGTTCAGCATACCACCTCCGGTGATATTCAGCATAACGGTCTCGTCTTTCTTTACTATGCCTGCATCCAATGCCTGTTTGAGGCTGGCTACTGCGCAAGCTGAAGCCGGGAATATATCGTAACCTTCTGCGCTGAAGTAGCGTATTACCCAAGATACGATTTCATCATTGGAAACCTTAAACATATCTCCATTGGACTTATCAAGAACGTCAAAGAGGCCTCCTGCGAGACTGTATGGCGGTTTTCTGTTGGAAAGGACCTTGCCCAGAATAATCTCGGCCTTTTGTCTGGACTCTTCCGGAGTCATAGGCACTAGCTCACGGCTATGAGCCTTCCACGAATCGTACATTATTGTGAACGGAGCATTCTGGCAGGCATAAATTCTCATATTGTTCTTGCCGAATCGGCCGTCCGCAGCCAGTCTCTCTGCATTCTCCCAAGCTGCTATAGCACCGGTACCGCTTCCGACAGCCTGGAAATAAGCATCAGGAATACGTCCTATGGCTTCCACAGCAGACAGCACGGTTGTACCCATACCATCACGTCTTGCTACGTTCTTGGCTCCGCCTTCAGCGAGATACCTTGGACTTTTGCACAATTTGTCACCAAGGGCAATGGCATCGTAATAGTCTGAACCTGCAGGGCTTGCGACGATTTTTACGCAAGATGACAATTTCTTCTTGAACCAAAGGTCACTGATATTGTCTTTAGGAATGCAGATGACAATAGGAATGTTGTTGTCTGAGCAAACCTTTGCAAATGCTCTCGCAGTGTTTCCTGCGGACTGTACAACCAATATGCGTTTGTTGTTTTTCGGCAATCTTGCGCAAACTGAATACGCTTCCGTTTCCTTGAACGAGCAGGTTTCCATCTTGGCACCGAGCTTAGGAGCGTATCCTGAGAACGTGATGTAAAGATTATCCATTCCTAGCATCGCAGCCAATCCTTTGCTCTTGTAGGTGACAGGTGCGTGGGAATGACGGAGCGGTTTCCTGATAGGAAGCCATTCCGCATATCTGTACAGACCTTTGAGGTCGTCCCTCGGGGTGAATTTCTGGTTCTCATATACGGCCCTTACAAGTGAAGGCGCTGTTGCTTCAGGATCTGCAAGTGTCCATCCTTCGTCTTCGAATGTACGCCCAGTACCTATATTTAACAGTTTGTATTTTATTGGTTTGAACATAATTGTTATGTGTTGTTTTATTTCTGAATTATAAGCCAGGTCATATATCCTGCTTCGAGAAGCAGAAGAATTACGCCGTCAAGTCTGTCGAGGATATCTTTTTTCCCTGAATAAATGCAGGTGAAAAGGGCGACTGAACTTACAAGCAAAGCTCCCAAATCCATATAACTCATTCCTGCAAATGAAAGAGGATTGATGACTGCGGCGCCTCCCAATATCAGCAGAATGTTGAAGATATTGGAGCCTATTATGTTACCCAGCGCAAGCTGACCTTTCTTCTTTACAGCCGCCACAATGCAGGTCACGAGTTCCGGCATTGACGTTCCGCCGGCCAAGATGGTGACTGCTATGAGTTTGTCGCTGACATTCAGCATTCTAGCGATTTCCGTGGCGGAATTGACGAAAAGTTTTCCTCCGAAAACCAGTCCGAGCAGTCCGCCGATAATCATCAGAACTGCAGGGAGCGGCTTAATTATTTTTTCTTCGGCTGATTCCGGCAATTCTTCCGTCGAGGCGGTTTCTGCAGGCTTGTCGAAGTGGAAGCACATATATAAATATACGGCAAACAACAGAAGCAGGACAATGCCGTCAACCCGGCTGAGCACATTCTCACCGAGTCCGAACAATGTCTTGTTCAGTCCCAGAACTATGAGGACAATGGTTATGAAAATGTTCAGCGGAATGTCCTTCTGCCTGTTCAGTTTAGTAATCTCCATTGGGAAGATCAATGCTGTGATACCCAATATCAGAAAAACATTGAAAATATTGGAACCCACTACGTTACCTATTGCGATGTCTCCGTTTCCCTGGATTGCGCCTATTATGCTGACGACAAATTCAGGTGCGGATGTTCCCATTCCGACGACCGTCAGGCCTATCACAAAGTCGCTGATGCCCATCCGCTTGGCTATTGATGACGAACCGTCAACGAGCCAGTCGGCACCGATTACCACCAAAGACAATCCGGCTATGAGAATTGCACACTCAAGTAACATTTTCTATAATTCTAATTATTCAGACGCTTTTTCACACCTTTTCAGCGCACAGACGTTTTCAACGTGCATAGTGTGCGGGAACATATCAACAGGCTGAACCTCAGTGATTTCGTAAGCATCAGACATCATAGCGAGGTCTCTGGCCTGTGATGCCGGATTACAGCTTACATACACGATTCGCTCTGGCTTTGCCTCAAGAATGACTTTGATTACATCTGGGTGCATTCCTGCACGTGGAGGGTCAATAATCATAACTTCAGGCTTTCCGTGTTTCTCGATGAAATCAGAAGTCAGAATGTCCTTCATATCGCCTGCAAAGAATGAACAGTTTTCAATGCCGTTCACGGAGGCGTTTATTTCAGCGTCTGCGATTGCTTCTTTGACGTATTCGATACCTATGACTTTTGCAGCCTTGTCAGAGACATATTGAGCGATCGTACCAGTTCCTGTATATAAGTCGTAAACTGTCTCATTTCCAGTTAGTTCTGCGAATTTCTTCGCGACTGCGTATAATTTCTCGGCCTGTTCGCTGTTGGTCTGGTAGAATGATTTCGGACCGATCTTGAACTTGAGATTGTCCATTGTCTCCCAGATTGCGTCTTCACCTTTGTATAATACGCATTCCAAGTCTGCAATCGAGTCATTGAGCTTCTCATTTATGACATAATTCAATGAGATAATCTCCGGGAATTTCTCTGCGATGGCATCCAGCAGCGGAAAAATGGAATCCTTGTCAAAGTATGCGAAACTTACCGTAAGCATCACTTCGCCTTTCTTGTTGTTGCGGATGATGATGTTACGGAGGAAGCCTGTGTTCTCTCTGATATTGTAAAATGACAGATTATGCTTTATCGCATAGTCTTTTATGAACAGACGGATCTGGTTTGAAGGCTCCGGCTGCAGGTGGCACTGCTTGATATCCAATACCTTATCAAAGAATCTTCCTACGTGGAATCCCAAGCCGAGACGCTCTGTATCCGTAAGTGATTCAGGATCTTCCGTATCGTAAATCCAACGGCGGCAGGAGAATGTGAACTCAAGTTTGTTCCTGTAATACCTGGTCTTGTCAGACGGTAGAATCGGATTTATTTCAGGAATCTGAAGATGTCCGATGCGCACCAATTGATCCCAAACCTGCTGTTGCTTTGCCTGAAGCTGCATTTCGTAGGGGAGAGGCTGCCAACGGCATCCTCCGCAAATTCCGAAGTGCTCGCAGAATGGAGTAAGTCTGTGTTCGGAAGGCTTGATGATTTCAAGGATATAGCCTTCCATATAGTTTTTCTTTTTCTTTGTAATCCTCACATTTACAACATCTCCGGGTACTGCAAATTCAACAAACACTACAGTTCCGTCAACGTGTGCAAGAGATCGTCCCTCAGCGGCAACGGTCTCGATTACAACATTTTCAAGAATGAGATCCAGCTTCTTCTTTGACATTAGTTCTCGTTTCTAACAACAGCCTGGGATACATTTATCATAAAATCGCCCATAGCTTCCAATTCTGATATGATGTCGAGGAAGTAGTTGAGTGACTGGTAGTTACCAGTGTGGCTCTCAATTTGGTTGATGCCTTCCTCTCTAAGTTTGTTTCTTGTTTCGTTAATGATATCCTCTGCGTCATAAGCGTTGGAGATGTCCGTCAGTGAACTTTCTGCAGCTTTTCCTAGGTTCTCCGTCATCACTTTGTATGCATTCTCGACCTTGGATATCATAAGGTTGATCTTTTCGATTGCAACCTCATCGAATTTCCTGTTGTGTACACGTTCGCGTTCCAGAATGCGGCTGATATTCTCTCCGCTGTCACCGAGGCTTTCCATTTCGCCGATTACACGATAAAGGACTTTAACCTGCTCGGATTCTTCTTCGCTGAGTGCTTCTGACGATACGTTGTTAAGGAAAGTCGCAATCTGATATTCGATTTTGTCCGACAGTTCTTCGAGTTGGACAAGTTTCATCCTGTATGTCTCGAATTTGTCCGGATCTTTCTCGTTGACTGCGTTCTTGACATTGTCAAAACCTGAGCAAAGTATCTCTGAGAAATGTGCTACTTCTTTGAATGCCAATTCGATAGAAATGGATGGCGTACCGAATTGTCTGGATGAGATATATACCAGACGACCGTTGTCGCTGTCTTTGTCTTCAGCATTCTTGACCAGCAAGGTTATGAATTTCTCGATAGGTTTGGTGAACCATCCGAGTATGCAGGTTCCGAGAAGATTGAACAGTGTGTGGAATGTAGCTACGCCGAAAATGCAGGACCAGGCTGATGCGTTTGCAGATACTGCCGGGTTGTCGAGTCCTACAAGTGCGGTGATGTTTCCGACAAGATTGGTGAACGGATTGAAGAATATGAGAGCCAGAATTGCTCCGAACACATTGAACAGCGTATGGACCAGAGCGGCCTGTTTGGCCTGTGTCGTAGCTTCAGTAGCGGCTACGTTGGCGGAAATTGTAGTTCCGATATTCTCGCCCATAACCATTGCGACAGCCATATCGAATGAAATCCATCCGCACAGCAGCATTACCATAGTGAGAGCAACTGCTCCTGTCGATTGCATTCCGAATGCGAGAATACATCCCAATGCCATAAATAGAAGTATCGCAAGTGCGTGAGAATCACCAAGTTCTGTAATATATTCGCTGAGGGTAGGGAATTGCGAGGTTGCGGGGAAATTGGCAATTACGAAGGATAATCCGATGAACAGCAGCGAGAATCCCATAATCACCTCGCCGACAATTTTCTTTTTGCGGCCCTTCATTGTCGTGAGGAGGAATCCTACAGCAATCAAAGGATATGTAAAGTATTTGATTCCGATTCCAAAACCTAGTGCGGCGATAATCCAGGTCGTTACGGATGCTCCGATATTGGCTCCCATAATCACGAGAATAGCCTGGCTGAGAGCAAGAACGCCGGCATTCACGAAACTGACCACCATAATGGTTGCCGCGCTTGAAGATTCTGCAACAGCAGTTATTCCGAAACCGGCGATTATGCTGTTCAAGGGATTTTTCTTCATCCAAGGCAAAATCGCACGTAATCTGTCGCCGGTCAATTTGAGCAAACCATTGCTCAGCATATTCAATCCGTAAAGGAATAGGGCAATGGCACCCAACAGACAAAATAACTGTAAAAACATATCAACTTAACATAATATAAATTGTGTAACACATTGTATTATTTAATCATACAAATATATGAAATCTTTCACACACATTGCAACCGCTAGAGTTATCGACCAATTCGGTAACCTTTATTGCCTGGTTAAACGTCCAACCTGCTGTAATTCCATTCAGTCAGCGCGTTACGTTGCTGAACTTGCTGGCAGACAGTCACGAGACATCTATAACATTACTGATAACATTGAATTTTCTGTTATGGTTAATGTCTATTCCGTTGCTCTGAAATCATATATCTATTGTAATAAGTTCAGCTATGAAACCATACTTGCTCTATTATAAAGTCTTCACCCCTAAACATCGTTTTGTGATTGAAAAACACGAGGGAAAGCGCCTTGACTACTGGCGAAAACGAGCAACCCAGGACCCCTCTATCACCCTTGCGCGTTGTGTTCTTGTAAAATCTGCAAATCGTTATTTCTACCATTATGAAAGAATACCCCTCAGTTAAACCAATTAAGCACGGTTGTACGCGTTACGTCCTCACTGTCTATTATGCCAGGGACGCCAAATGTAAACTTTACTTTGACTTAGATGATACATTTTGCCTATTCGCACAAATGAAACAGCTATTAGACAATGACATTACGTGTACTGTATCTCTTGACCATTCAACCAGGATAAAATATTAGTTATGGATTACTCTAAAATTATTGATTATCTCAAATCTCTTCCCAAATGGGGGAAAATCGTTGTGCCTATTATCTTATCTGCACTCGCTACTATCTATCTTCTCACTTCGTGCGGTACTACAAAAGTTGTTGCCAAAACTTCAGATGATGGACAAATGTCCGCCACTATCTCAGTTAGCACTAATAACCCTACTAGTGTGGACCTACGCAGTCGCATTGATACACTAGGCTTTGACTTTAACAAAAATAAGTAATGTGTCTTAACCCCATAACCAGGAAAGTTGATTTAATTTCCGGTCGCTCAAAAGTTATTACACACCCTTGCGGTA
>CAVHJF010000007.1:0-83361 GCA_963636275.1 Acutalibacteraceae bacterium
ACTTGATGCTCCGCTTTATCTCTCCGATAGCAGTTGTGATTTGCTTTCAGAATTTTTATCTTTGACATATAGTCAACAACTCAATGAGTTCAGTAGCACTCCCAACGGATGTTGTGATTTGCTTTCAGAATTTTTATCTTTGACATATAGTCAACAACAGACCCTATGCAAAGAATTGTAACACAACTTGTTAGTGGCTGTTGTCTAAAAATAAAATCCGGCGGTTTTCCGCTGGATTTTATTTGTTTTAAGATTGATTTTCAATCCTACTTCTCGAGCCTGGTACACTCTACTTTCTGCGTCCGGTACACATTTTACCAAATTGCTGAACAAAATCGCGCCAAATTACTGAACGAATTAATGCCAAATTACTGAACGAATCAATGCCAAATTACTGAATTTTTGAAAATAGACTGTGTAACTAATTGAAAATCATAGGAATGCAAAAGAGTGATAAAGGTGCAGATTAAATGGTTGCAAATTTTGCTTTTTTTTACTTTCGCGACAAAAATTAATCTTCTTATGCACTTGAAAAAATTATTATTGACAGTCCTTATGCTGTCAGTGGCTTTTGTCGCATCTGCTCAAATCTCAAATGTAAAGACCCGTGAATCATCAACAGTGATTTCAAAATTTAGAATGGGGCTTTGTTCTCTTAATGAGAGAGAGGACCTTTATTATTTGGGCCTTATCTCTACAAACAAACTCGAAGATCCTGTGGTAGTTTATCTAGGAGTCGGTAAAGAATCTGCATTGCAAACATTGAAAGATCTGTTGGATTTGCATAGCACAATGTCTAACGGTGAGTCTACAAAATTTACAATTAATTTGAACGGCGTAGCGGAACCTTATCGTGTCGTAAAGTTTGATAAGTTCAATTTTACGTTTGAAGATATGAATCGAGCCGGGAATATTTATTTGGCGGCGGCTGAAATTAAAACTCTAATAAAGAAACTTTCAAGCAAATAGCAGAAAGTAGCTTGAAGCCATAATCTAATATGTTTTTTGACAGGGGAGGCGCGATGTCCCGATAAATTGAGTAACTTAGTGAATATTGATAATTAACGCTAATTAGATTACACTAAGATGAATTTTACTAAAGACGAATTATTCGGGATAGCAAGCGCTTTCAATATAGACTCTGAAATCGTTGATGTCGCTCCGCTCGGTGACGGACTTATCAATGACACGTTCAAAGTTACCACAGCATCAAGGCATTACGCACTTCAGCGCATAAACAATTCCATTTTTCAGGACGTTGAGCTGCTTCAGTCCAACATAGAAAAAGTTACCGCGCATATCCGTGAGAAACTGCTTGCGAAAGATCCGCAGACCCCGCTCGAGCAACGGGTTCTTCATTTCGTTCCGCTTAAGGGCTCGGACAAGACTTATTATGTGGACAATAAAGGAAACTATTGGAGAGTATCAGCATTCATCGAGGGAAGCCATAATGTCACGGAAGTGAACGAGTTGTCTTCGCGTCTGGCAGGTGAGGCGTTCGGCGAATTTGAGGCGATGCTGGTGGATTTGCAGGGCGAGATAGGGGAGACCATTCCTGACTTCCATAATATGCCGCTTCGTCTCAGGCAACTTCGCGAAGCTGTCAAAAATGATCCGGTGGGCCGAGTTGCGGAAGTGGAAGACCTTGTGGCGCTCTGCGAAGAATACGGTGACAGGATGTGCCTGGCGGAAACGCTTCACAGCCGTGGACTTCTGCCGAAACGAATCTGCCATTGCGACACCAAAGTGGGTAACATTCTGTTTGATAAAGACGGTAAAGTATTGTGCGTTATTGACTTGGACACAGTGATGCCGTCATTCATATTCTCGGACTTCGGTGATTTTATGCGCACTGCCGCTAATCCTGTGGCGGAGGACAGCCCTGAGTATGACAAGATAGACGTAAGGATGGATATTTTCAAGTCGTTCACGCTAGGCTATCTTAACGCGACAAAATCCTTCCTGACTCAACGCGAGAAGGAAATGCTTCCGTACGCTGTGCAGTTGTTCGCCTTTATGCAGGGAGTCCGCTTCCTTACGGATTACATCAATGGTGATACCTATTATAAGATAAAATATCCGGAGCACAATCTTGTGCGCACCAAAAACCAGATAAAGCTGTTCCAGAGCGCCCTCAAGAAAGAGGCGGAAATGACGGAATTCATTCAGAGCATTTCGGCTCAGCTTTAATGATTGAGGTGGATGTCCCTTCGCCAAAGTATAGGCAGACTATTCCGCATCATCAGTCAGGAAAAATATCCGGAAATATTTACACTTACTATGCAAGGTTCTACGGAGCCTTGCATTTTCTTTGTTGCGTGGCGTTAAAAGAACGGTGTCGCTAGGTGAGTAAACATCGAAAATGCACTCGCTGCTTTTATAAGAGATTGTTAAATAGTTAGTTATGAATAAAATTGTGTTGTTTATTGTTGCGGCGATGTCTGCGCTGATGCTGTCGGCTTGCTCCGAGAATGTTCCGTACACGGTTGCGGATCGCTATTTCCTGAAGAATGATGTGACCGGAGAGGTTCCGTCTAAGTTGACAAATCGCGCAGACTTTGAAAAATATTTCGGAATGGCGACAGTTATGGGTGTGAACGGTTTGCCGTCAGCCATTGATTTTGATACTCAGTATGTTATAGCAGTCACTGTTCCGGAGACTGACAGAAATACTGAAATCGAGCCGGTCAGTTTGACCCGCGGAAAAGACCGAAAGGTGGTTTTTAAATACAAGGTGGAACTCGGTGATGTTATGTCCTACCGCATTAATCCGATTCTTATAATAATTGTCAACAAAGAATTCGATGGTGATGTCGTGTTGAGGCAGGAATAATGCTTACACTCTACAGTTCAATCCATTTGATTTCCGGCTCACGTTTCCACCACGTGAGCTGTTTTTTTGCATAGTGGCGCGTGTTGACCTGTATCTGCCTTATAGCTTCGTCCAGTGAAATGTTTCCGTCGAGATAGTCGAATATTTCCTTGTATCCGACAGTCTGTAGGGCCGGCAGTTTGCGGTATTGCACCAGCGATTTGACCTCCTCCACAAGGCCGTCGTCAATCATCTTGATGACTCTCCGGTTGATCCTGTCGAAAGTGACTTCCCTAGGCCGGAAGAGGCAGATTTTTTCAATTTCGAAATCTCTCTTCTTGGGCTGGCTCAGTTTGAATTCCGTGAATGAACGTCCGGAGACAATGACTGTTTCCAGGGCTCTTACGACTCTCTGTCCGTTTTTGATGTCGATGGACTCCCACGCTTTCGGATCCAGTCGCTTAAGCTCGGCTGCCAGTGCGTCAACTCCTTCTGTCCGTATCCGTTCCGTAAGACTTTCCCGGAGCTCGGGAGGCGGTACGGGCAGGCTGTCGAGTCCGTTGCATACGGCATTGATATAAAATCCAGAGCCTCCGCACATTACCAACGTCTCGTGTCCTTCGGAGAACAACTGCTCAATCAACCTCAATGCGTCAATCTCATACTGTCCGGAAGAATACGGCTCTGTTACCGGAATGCTATGTATAAAATAATGCTTCACAGCGGCTAACTGCGAAGCATCAGGGACTGCTGTCCCGATTGTCATTTCCTTATATATCTGGCGGGAGTCGCAGGAGATCACAGGTGAGCCGTATTTGAGAGCGGCTTCAATGCTGTAATCGGTCTTGCCTACGCCGGTTGCGCCAGTGATGATGATGAGTTTTCTGCCCATTGGGAGCGGCATCAGAACATCAGTTCCTCTGAACCGTCGAAAATCTGGTCGCTGTCTTCCTCGATTGAAGACTTGAGATCGTCCTCCTCATCCTCCTCATCGTCATCTGCATCATCGATGTCATCACTGAGCAGATCGTCATCGTCACTGTCTTCTGCGGATGCAGGCTCGCTCTTGCCCCAAGATGATTCTCCAGGCAGGTGCTTCTGCTCGTCAGGCAGGTCTTCGTACGCCACAAATCCGTTTTCGAACTCAATCGGATTAGGGCCTTTGCTCTCAACCAGAGCAGGATAAGACCTTCCCGGAGTCTCTTCAACTTCGCCTTCGAACGTGACTATGACGCTCTTTCTGTCTGTGACATCATAGAAATATTTGAAGTAGCCGATGCCTTTCTCCACGGTTTCCGCGAGTGTAACGTTGTCAACTGTGCCTGCGCCCAGATCGAACATTCCGTATCTTGCAATCGGATCATCCTTTTCCCCAGCATCCGGAGCCATTCCTTTGAACTGGATCAACTGGTCGTGGGAAAAGTCCATATCGTCTCTCATACGTTTATGGAACTCATAGAGAGTTGTATTGGACTTCAATTCATATACGCGGGCGAACCCCTTTATTCCCGGCAGGGAAACACGATATCTGAGAATCATATACCTATATAGCTCTTTTAACTGGCGTCAAAGTTACAAAATATTTCCCCAATATTTCGGCGCAACATTGCAGAATCAGTCGGTTTTAGTTAATTTTGAGTATATGGAAAAGAATGAAACTCCAGTCTTTGACTCTTACAAGAGCATTGCCGGTCCTTCTGAAGGGCTCTTCAAGGACAATGGAAGCCGTTTCATAGCTTTTGCATATCCTGTAGAGACTGAGGAAGAGGTCAAGAGTATAGTAGGTTCTTTGAAAAAGGAATACCACGATGCAAGACATCATTGCTATGCCTATCGTATCGGTTACAAGGGCGAAATGTTTCGCGCGAACGATGACGGGGAGCCATCTTCTTCCGCCGGCCGTCCGATTCTGGGACAGATTGATTCCAATGGCCTTAGCGATATCCTGATTGTTGTGGTCCGTTATTTCGGTGGGATAAAACTTGGAATACCGGGGCTGATCCGTGCCTATAAGACGTCTTCCGCAGATGCTATCGCGAACAATTCCATAATTACGAAGATTGCGACGAAGAGATATCTGGTCAAGTTCGGCTATGACTCGATGAATAATGTGATGAAGATGGTGAAGGATATGTCGTTGGAGCAGTGCAACCAGAATTTCGGACTGGATTGTGAACTTACAGTGCGGGTGAGATTGTCTCAGGTGACTGATTTTCTGGAGTCGGTCGAAGGAATATCGGGGTGCAGTGCGGATGAAATTTGAAATTAAGGGCTGGCCAAAGCCCGTCAATGATATTTTAGAGGCGGATCTTGGTCCGGCCGCCGGTAAAAATTTTTAGCGTTATGCCTAAGAGTCTGATTTCAATCAGTGATTTTTCGAAGGACGAAATCCTTCATATCCTTGACGTTGCCAAGGAATTTGAAAAAAACAGAGAACAGAACTTTCTTGCAGGCAAGGTGATAGCCTGTCTGTTCTTTGAACCGTCAACCAGGACGCGACTGTCGTTCGAAGCGGCCGTCAATCGTTTGGGTGCAAGGGTTATCGGTTTTCCGGACGCTAAAAATACGAGTGTGACAAAAGGGGAGACGCTGGAAGATACTATCAAGATTGTTTCCAACTATGTGGATATGATAGTGATGCGTCATCCTGTAGAGGGGGCGGCAGCAATAGCGGCAAGCGTTGCGCCGGTGCCTGTGGTTAACGCAGGAGACGGTTCTAATCAGCATCCGACCCAGACGCTTCTGGATATGTTTACCATACAGCAGACGCAGGGCCATTTGGACGGCTTGACTATCAATATGGTAGGTGACCTGAAATATGGTCGTACCGTGCATTCTCTGTCTGAGGCTATGTCTGATTTTTCTCCCAACTACATCTTTACGGCTCCGGACGAACTCAAGATGCCGTCAAAGTATCTGAAATTCCTGGATGACAAGAAGGTAAGCTATGAAGAGACCGCGTCTTTGGAGGAGCATCTGAATGACTGCGACATATTGTATATGACAAGGGTTCAGCAGGAGAGATTCCCGAGCAAGGAGGATTATGACAAGGTCAAGGATACTTATGTGCTTAATGCTTCGATGCTTTCTGGTGTCAAGCCGAATATGAAGATTCTCCATCCGCTTCCTAGAATAACGGAAATTGCGACTGATGTGGATGACACGCCTTATGCTTATTATTTCCAGCAGGCTAGAAACGGAATGTACGTCAGGATGGCGGTAATCTCCTATCTTCTCGGTTACAGGTAACAAAAATATATCTTAGATTTTTGTTTTTATAAATATTTGTTATCTTTACAACGATTTATAATGTCTATTATTAATCATTGTAAAGATTTTTCAGTAGATACTATAAGGAACGTTCCGATTCTGCTTTATGTGGGACAGTGATGGCTCGAAAGGTATGGCTTCAAATGTTTTCACGCGCTGACAGGAACTGTTTCGGTATCAGTTAATTTAAAGACTAATCGATATGTCTAAAGTACACGTGTTCAATGCTGGACCTTGCCTTTTGCCCCAGCAGGCTATTGACAGCTCAATAGAGGCTCTGAAAAATTTCAAGAATACAGGCATTTCGGTGCTTTCAGTATCTCACCGTTCCAAAGAATGGGGTGAAGTGATGGACGAGGTCCGTGCTAATTGGAAGGAACTTCTGCATATTCCTGATACTCACGAGGTTATATTTCTTGGTGGCGGTGCGAGTCTGCAGTTTCTTTATGTGGCGCTGAATTTCCTCGAGAACAAGGCCGCTTATCTGGATACAGGCGTATGGGCTCACAAGGCTCTTCAGCAGGCGCAGGGCATCGGAAATGCTTACGCGTTGGCTTGCTCGGCGGACAAGAACTATACGTATATTCCTAAGGGATATGAGATTCCGACAGATATAGATTATTTCCATATCACGACGAACAATACTATCTATGGTACTGAAGTCAAGGAAGATATGGACTGTCCTGTTCCATTGATTGCGGATATGTCGTCAGACATAATGAGCCGGCCTGTCGATATAAGCAAGTATGCGATGATTTACGGAGGCGCTCAGAAGAATGTCGGCCCTGCGGGTGTCATATTCGCCATTATCCGTAAGGATGCGTTGGGCAAGGTTTGCCGATATATCCCGCCTATGCTTGACTATAAAGTGCATATCGACAAAGAGTCTATGTACAACACTCCTCCGGTGTTCTCGATTTTCGTGATGAATGAGACTCTGAAATGGTTGAAGAGTGTCGGAGGCGTTGAGGCTATACACAAATTGGATGAGGAGAAAGCTGCGATTCTGTATAATGAAATCGACAGAAACGCGTTGTTCACCGGTACTGCAGTCAAAGAAGACAGGTCAATTATGAACGTCTCTTTCGTAATGTCTCCGGGCTATGAGGGGCTTCAGGATGAATTCCTGTCATTCGCGAAGGCTCAGGGAATGATTGGCATCAAGGGACATAGGTCAGTTGGCGGTTTCAGAGCGTCTATCTATAACGCCTGCACGAAGGAAGACGTTGAGGCTCTGGTCGGCTGTATGAAGGAATTTGAATCTTTGAAGAAATAATCATCTGAATATGAAGGTCTTGATTGCAACACAGAAACCTTTTGCGGCAGCGGCTGTGAAGGGTATAAGCGAGATTCTCGAGGGTGCCGGGCACGAAGTGGTTCTGCTCGAAAAGTATCAGGAGCAGTCAGATTTGGTGTCTGCGGCAGCCGATGCAGAAGCGCTGATTGTAAGATCCGATAAAGTCACGGCGGAAGTGCTGGAGAATGCGAAGAAGTTGAAAATCGTTGTCAGGGCCGGTGCCGGTTATGACAATGTAGACCTCGAGGCGGCGAAAGCGCACGGTGTGGTCGTGGAGAATACTCCGGGGCAGAACTCAAATGCCGTCGCTGAGCTTGCGATTGCTATGATGATTTATATGTGCCGTAATCAGTTCACGCCTGTCACAGGTTGCGAGATTTCAGGCAAAAAAATAGGAATCCAGGCTTTCGGAAATGTGGGCAGGCTTGTGGCAAAGAAAGCTGAAGCATTGGGAATGAGCGTTTTGGCTACTGATCCGTTCATACCTGAAGAGAAAATCGCAGAGGCTGGCGCCAAGCCGGTGACGACTGTGCGCGAACTGTATGCCGAGTCTGATTTCGTGTCCGTACATATTCCGGCCACTCCGGATACTGTCGGCTCAATCGGATATGAACTGATTACTTCGATGCCTAAGGGTGCTGTCCTTGTCAATACTGCCAGAAAGGAAGTTATCGACGAAGCCGGTCTGGAAAAGGCTTTGGAAGACAGGCAGGATCTGAAATATATAACTGATGTCGCTCCGGACAATATCGAGCGTCTTCGCGAGAAATTCGGTGTCCGTGTTTTTGCGACTCCGAAGAAGATGGGCGCGCAGACTGCCGAGGCGAATATGAATGCCGGCCTAGCCGCTGCACGTCAGATAGTTGCGTTCTTTACTGAAGGATGCACTAAATTCCAAGTGAACAAATAATCTAACACTGATAGCCGATATGGTAAAAGTTAAACCGTTCGCGGCCATAAGGCCACCAAAAGAGATAGTTACGGAAGTTGCGGCTCCGCCTTATGATGTCCTCAATTCGGAGGAAGCCAAGAAGATGGCAGGGGAGAAGTCTCTTCTTCATATCACCAAGCCGGAGATTGATTTCGATCCTATTCTTCCGGACCACGACCAGAGAGTTTATGATGAGGCTGTGACGAATTTTGCGCAGTGGCAGAAGAAAGGCTGGCTGGTACAGGACAAGAAGCCTTGCTATTATGTGTATGCGCAGACTATGGACGGCCGTACGCAATATGGATTGGTCCTTTGCGCCCATACCGACGATTATTCAGAAGGTAAGATCAAGAAACACGAACTTACCAGAAAGGATAAGGAAGACGACCGTATGGTCCACGTCAAGATACAGAATGCCAATATAGAGCCTGTGTTCTTTGCATATAAGGACAATGATGTGCTCAACGGGATTGTTTCCGCAACTGTGGCAGGCGAACCGGAGTATTCATTCACTGACGAGAATGGTTTCGGCCATACTTTCTGGGTGATATCTGACGATGCGGAAATCTCACGCATAACCGAGATTTTTACTGATGATGTGAAAGCTTTCTATGTGGCTGATGGTCACCATCGTACGGCTGCAGCAGCGAGAGTGGGGGCAGAGAAACGTCAAGGCAACGCATCGCATACCGGCGACGAGGAATACAATTATTTCCTGGCAGTGTGCTTCCCGGAAAGCCAGCTTAAAATTATTGATTACAATAGGGTGGTCAAGGATCTCAACGGGCTGGACTCCAAGCAGTTTCTTTCAGCACTTGAGCAGGATTTTGTCGTGACGGAGTATGATGGTGAAGGAGAATGCCATCCGTCGCACTTGCATAACTTCTCGATGTATCTGGACGGCAAGTGGTATTCGCTTGAGGCCAAGCCTGGCAGATATGACGACAAAGATCCTATAGGTGTCCTCGACGTTACGATACTTTCTAATCTTGTGCTGGATAAGATTCTTGGTATCAAGGATTTGCGTACGGACAAGAGGATTGATTTCGTCGGAGGTATAAGAGGTTTGGGAGAGCTCTCCCGTCGCGTTGACAGCGGTGAGATGCGGGTAGCTTTTGCTTTGTACCCAGTGTCTATGAAACAGCTCACTGACATAGCTGACAGCGGCAATATTATGCCTCCTAAGACTACTTGGTTTGAACCGAAGTTGCGTTCCGGACTTGCAATCCATAAATTGGATTAACCGCTGAATAACAGTTGGTTGAGTAGTTGTCGGAAGTCTTTGCCGGAGTTCCGCTTCGCTCCATCCAACCTCCGGAACTGTGTTCCTCCGGGAGCCGCTCACGAGGCCGCGGCCGGCCACGCTCCGGCAAAGTCTTCCCACAATCTTAATTTGTCCGGAAAAACGGCACTTTTTGTGGACAAAATGCAGAAAAGACAACATTTGTCCACAAAAACAGGTGTTTTCGTGGACAAATCTCCAATATTCGGAGCGCAGCGACCCAAGGGGTTTGGGGAGTACGCTCCCCAATTAAACTTCAGTTCGCTCCAACGGAGCGAGTAATTGCGCGAAACAAACAGAGGATGACTTTTTAGTCACCCTCCTGTCGTTTTCTTTGTTATGACTCAGCAAGTAGGATATCAGAACGGCAAATCGTTACCGTCATCGAATGATGTGCTTGCTGCCGGAGTGCTCTGAGGCTGAGGTGCGTAGCCGTAGTCTCCCTGCGGAGCAGGCTGTGTTCCTGCCTGACCTCCGGACGGTGCGATTCTCCAGGCACGGATGTCATTGTACCATCTGCCGTTGTATTCGCGGCTGGACAGACTGAACGATACTCTGATCCTTTCGCCGGGTTTGAATCTCTCAAGGTCTTTTACTTTGTCGGCGCCCCATACGTTGAGACAAACCTTGGTAGGGAAGTTTCCGTCCTGATATTCTACTATGAAATCTTGCTTTGCCCAGTCGCCCTTTGCGGATTTGCCGTTCTGGACTGCAAGCTTTTGGAGAAGTGTTCCTTCGAGTTCCATATTAAGTTGTATTCTGTTATATGCTTTTGAAAAAAGACTGACCTGAATGTCTTGCAAACAGATCAGTCTTATATTTGTAAATCGCTGAGTTATAAATTATTCAGCGGCTTCTTCTTTTGGAGCGACTTTGTTTACCTTAACGAGCTCTACATCGAAGATAAGAGTGCTGTTAGGCTCGATGTTGCGGTTGCCGTTCTCGCCGTATCCGAGTTCTGAAGGAACGAAGAGTCTGATCTTTCCGCCTTCACCTACGAGCTGCATACCCTCTGTCCATCCTTTGATGACACGGTTGAGAAGCATTCTTACACCTGTAGAAGAGTGTGACTCGTCGAATGTTGTACCGTCAGTAAGAGTTCCTTTGTAGTTTACGAATACTGTGTCGGCCTCGCTTGGCTTAACATCGTTACCAGCCTCGCGGATGATGTACTGAAGACCGCTTGCAGTAACCTGAACGCTGTCTGCCTTTGCATTCTTTGCGAGGAAGTTAGCCTCTTTCTGCTTGTTGACAGCAGCTGTGTACTCGCGTCTCTTTGAAAGATATGAGTTGAATACATCGTTGAGAAGCTCAGGATCAATCTTGAACTGGTCTGCGTATGTTGAATCGCGGTAGTCGCCTTTAGCTTTGAGAAGGTCCTTGATACCTTTCTCTATGAGTTTGTAATTGAGCTGGTCACCGAAGTTGTAGCCTTTGATGAACATACCGAAATTAACACCCATAAGGTAGCTGACTGAGTCAACTTCAGATTTTCTTGGTTTGAGTGATTCAGGGTTGACTGTGACTACTTTAGTAGAATCTTTTCCGTCAACACCTGCTTTTTGTCCGCCGTTTGCGGAGCAGGAAGCTGCGAGCGTTACAATAAGCGCTGCGGCGATTAATCTGCAAGTTTTCATTGTATTGAGTAATTTAATTTTTCTCCAATTTTGGCGAACGCAAATATCGTAATTTTATTTGAAAGACGGAAACTAAATTTTGACGGAGCGAAATAATTTACTATTTTTGATTAAATTGATTTCGCGCCTATGGATATTGACTCTGCGGACATCCATTCCAAATTAAAGGAATTTTTCGGCTATTCTTCATTCAAGGGAGATCAGGAGAAAATCATCAAGAACCTGCTGGACGGCAATGACTCGTTTGTCATTATGCCTACGGGCGGCGGTAAGTCATTGTGCTACCAGTTGCCGGCTTTGCTTATGCCCGGGACGGCGATTGTGGTTTCTCCGCTTATTGCCCTTATGAAGAATCAGGTGGATGCCATCAGGGGTTTTGTATCAGGGAATGACGGCATTGCGCATTTTCTCAATTCTTCTTTGACGAGAGCGCAGATTGCGGAAGTGACCGCAGATCTGAAATCAGGAGTCACCAAGCTTCTGTATGTCGCGCCGGAGAGCCTTACGAAAGAGGATAACATAGCCATTCTCAAAGACATAAAGATTTCCTTCTATGCCATTGACGAGGCTCATTGCATTTCCGATTGGGGACACGATTTCAGACCTGAGTACAGAAGGATTCGTCCGATTGTGGATGAAATTGGACGTGCGCCGATTATCGCGTTGACTGCTACGGCTACTCCTAAAGTGCAGAATGATATTCTCAAGAACTTGGGAATCTCGGAGGCGGGAGTGTTCAAATCCTCGTTCAACAGGCCGAATCTTTATTATGAGGTAAGGGACAAGGTTGACCCGGACAAGGATATAATCAAATTCATAAAGCAGAATCCCGGAAAGTCGGGAATCATCTATTGCTTGAGCCGTAAAAAGGTTGAAGAACTTGCTCAAATCCTGAGTATCAATGGAATAAAGGCGTTACCATATCACGCCGGTCTGGATGCGAAGGTACGCGCGGAGAATCAGGACCGTTTCCTGATGGAGGATGTGGACGTCATAGTGGCCACGATTGCATTCGGAATGGGAATTGACAAGCCGGATGTGCGTTTCGTGATACATTATGATATTCCGAGAAGCTTGGAGGGGTATTATCAGGAGACAGGCAGGGCCGGAAGAGACGGCAAGGAAGGCAGATGTATCGCATATTACAGCTACAAGGATATACGCAAACTGGATAAGTTCTTGAACAGCAAGTCTGTATCCGAGCAGGAAATAGGACGGCAGCTGCTGATGGAGACCGTGGCTTATGCCGAATCCGGAGATTGCCGCAGACGACTTCTCCTGAGTTATTTCGGCGAAGACTATACGGAGTGCAACTGCGGGGCGTGTGACAACTGTCTCAATCCTAAGCCGAGATTCAATGCCCAGAAAGAGATGTGTATGGCGATTTCTCTTGTGAAGTCGCTGCCGGAGCATTTCAAAGTGGAGCATCTCGCAAATATCCTCACAGGCATAGCTACAGCCATCGTCAAATCATATAAACACGATAAACTCAAGGCTTTCGGCTCCGGTTCAGACCATCCTGTAAGATTTTGGGAAATGATTCTGCATCAGGCTATTATAAGACATTACCTGAAAAGGGATCTTGAATCTTATGGCTTGGTTTCCATCTCTGACGAGGGCCTGAAGTTTCTGGAGCATCCTCACGAGCTGATGCTAGCAGGGGATAGAAGTTTCTCGGAGGGAACTGACGATGACGACGATGATGACGCTCCGGCAATGGCGAAAGGCGGTTCGGGTGGCGACCCGGTATTGCTCGCGATGCTCAAGGACCTGAGAAAGTCTGAAGGGCATAAACAGCATCTGCAGCCGTGGATAATATTCAGCGATGCTTCATTGGAGGATATGTCCATAATGTATCCGAAGACGCTGGATGAGCTTGTGAAATGCCAGGGAGTCGGAGAGGGTAAGGCCCGTAAATACGGAAAGCCGTTCCTGGAGCTGATTGCCAGGTATATAGAGGACAATGACATTTCGCGCCCGGATGATTTTGTGGTCAAGTCTATGCCGAACAAGTCATCGGACAAGATTTTCATCATTCAGAGCGTTGACAGGCGTATGGACTTGGAGGACATCGCTGATGCGCGCAATATGGATATGAACGACCTTCTGACTGCTATGGAAAACATAGTGGAGGCAGGTACCAAGCTCAATCTGAACTATTACATTGACGCAAATGTGGACCAGGATGTAGCGGATGCCATTTTCGAATGGTTCAAGGATGAAGCCGAATCTGATTCTCTCAAGGATGCGCTAAGTGCGTTGGAGGCGGATTTCGAAGAACAGGAAATCAGGCTTGTCCGTATGAAATTCCTGTCGGATGTCGCCAACTGATTCCGTCTGACGCTCCCAATGGCTGTTATCCAATGTTATAAGCTAATTCTTGTCAGGTCTTGCCAATAGAACTTTCGCATCGCCTCAAGGCTTCTCCATAATCAGTTTTCTGGACTCGTAATGTGCGAGATATTTGAATCCCGCTGACTGGACAATGTCGGCGTACTGCTCGAAATGCAGTCCTACACGCTTGGCGTCGTGAGAGTCGGAACCGAAGCTTATGATTTCTCCGCCCAGTTCCCGATACCGTTTGAGAATATTAAGGTCCAGCACCGGGGTCCTTCCCTTTAGCTCTAAATAAGTCTTGGTGTTGATTTCCAAAGCTTTACCATTCTCGGAGAGAAACCGGAGAATTGTGTCTAGAATGTCGGGGAAGTCCTTGTACATTATGCTTGTTTCCGGGTAAGGGGCGTAGCGTGTGACGTAGTCGTAGTGCCCCATAATGTCGAATCTGTCGCCCAGCCAGACGATTTCCTCGTAGAGAGTCTCAAGATAATGGCTGTAGGCCCTCTTCCAAGTCTTGCCTTCGTAATATCCGCCCCAGAATGGATCGGTCTCGTCCAGATAGTGCACAGACGCGATTATCTCGTCAAAGCTGTATTTAGCAAGGTGGGCGGCAATCTTTTCCCGTTCGCTTTTCTGAACGCCGATTTCGATTCCCTTGTAGATTTTGAATGTCGAGGGAATATGCAGACCCTTGTCTTTGTCATCTTGGTCCAATATGTCTCCGCTTCTGACAAGAGCATTGACCCGGTCGATTTCCGCATTCCTTTCCTCCACATCAAACTCTTCGGGTACATATTTCTCGAAGCCTGCCTTCATCGGAGGGACATAGAAGTCGCAATGGTCAGTAAAACAGAGGCCACCCAGTCCTTTCCGGATGGCCCCTCTTGTAGTGTCCTCCACTGTCGTGCGTCCTCCGTCGAAGGAGAACTGGCAGTGGTTGTGATTGTCATACAACATTCGGATAAGTCTAGCTCAAACCGTCTATATGGCCGTCAACAACATCGATTCTCAGTGCCTGAGGTGACTTCGGAAGTCCCGGCATCCTGATGATGTCACCTGCAATTGCGACAATGAGTTCCGCGCCCGCATTGATAACTATATCCTTGATGTCGAAGTTGAACCCTTCAGGTGCGCCGTATTTCTTCTGGTCCTGAGAGAATGAATATTGGGTTTTGGCGATGCAGACAGGGAATTTGGCGTAATCAGTGCCTTCGATTTTGCCGAGCATCTTCCGTGCTTCCTGGCTGAATTCCACATTCCCCGCACGGTAAATCTCCTTTGCTACATTTACAATCTTCTTCTCGATGCTTTCATCGTCGCTGTACATGAACTTGACAGGAACTGAAGGCTTTTCATCAATTGTCTTGACAACCAGCTCCGCAAGCTCGACTGCACCTTCGCCGCCTTTTGCGAACGCGTCATTCAGTGCGAACGGAACGCCCAGTTCTGCGCAGTGGTCGCGTACCAGCTGGATTTCATTGTCACGGTCGTCACCGAATTTATTGAAGCAGACAAGAACGGTCTGGCCGAACTTTCTCATATTCTCGATGTGTCTGTCCATATTGGCGAATCCCTTGCGGATGCCTTCTTCGGATGGCTCGCTGATGCTCTCGACAGGAACGTCGCCGTGCATCTTAAGGCCTCTCAGTGTTGCTACCAGGATGGTCAGGGACGGATTGAGTCCGCTCTTGCGGCACTTGATGTCGAAGAATTTCTCCGCACCGAGGTCTGCACCGAAGCCTGCCTCAGTGATGACATAGTCTCCGTAAGTCATAGCCATCTTGGTGGCGATGATGGAGTTGCAGCCGTGTGCGATGTTTGCGAAAGGACCTCCGTGGATGAATGCCGGAGTGCCTTCTGTGGTCTGCACGAGGTTCGGATTCATAGCGTCCAGCAGCAATGCGACAATAGAACCGCCGACACCGAGTTCTTTCACGGTGAAAGGTTTGTTGTCAAGTGTATATCCGAGGAGAATATTGTCGATTCTGCGCCTCAAGTCATTGATATCCTTTGAGAGACAGAGGATTGCCATAATCTCTGAAGCCGGTGTGATGTCGAATCCTGATTCCTGGACAAGGCCGTTGGCGTGAGGGCCGAG
Source organism: Acutalibacteraceae bacterium (assembly GCA_963636275.1). Taxonomy (GTDB): domain Bacteria; phylum Bacteroidota; class Bacteroidia; order Bacteroidales; family UBA932; genus Cryptobacteroides. The sequence goes on from CAVHJF010000007.1 coordinate 15,665, forward strand.
ACCTGTTACGATATGTCTCAATGAGCGGTCGTTGACGTCCAGAACTCTTTTCCACAGAATCTGCTTGAGTCCGAAGCCTTCTGCCTGATGCTGATAAAGGTAGTTGTCCAACAGAGCGGAAATCATATTGTTGGCGGAGGTGATAGCGTGAAAATCACCGGTGAAATGCAGGTTGATTTTCTCCATAGGGAGCACCTGTGCATATCCGCCTCCCGCGGCGCCGCCTTTCATTCCGAAGCAAGGTCCAAGTGAAGGCTCGCGCAGTGCTGCAATCGCTTTCTTGCCGATTTTGTTAAGGCCCAATGCCAGTCCGACGGAAACCGTGGTCTTGCCGATGCCGGCTTTGGTAGGCGTGATAGCCGTTACCAGAATCAGTTTGCTCTTGTTGACTTTATTGTCGTCAATCAGTGAGAGCGGCACTTTCGCCATGCTCTTTCCATAAGGTTCGATTTCGTCCTGAGGAATACCCACTTTTTCAGCAATCTCGCTGATAGGTTTCAACTTGATGCTTCTTGCAATCTCGATGTCTGATTTCATACTATCAATATTTAATGGTTGTTGTGTTCAAAAAGCTTCGCTAATTTACTAAATAACGCCGTCAAACCGAAATTAAATTTAAGGTAGCGCTGACGGAAAGGTTTGCTATCTTTGCCCCCGATAAAATATTCGTGTTATGCCGCAGGAAATCGAAAGAAAATTCAAGGTGAAAGGTGAATTCAAGCAATTCGCCAAGAAGGTTGTGAGAATAAGCCAGGGATATCTATGCTCCGTGCCGGAAAGGACTGTCCGTGTGCGAGTCCGTGACAATCAGGGTTTTATCACGGTAAAAGGGAAGAGCGATAAGTTCGGAGTAAGCAGATTTGAGTGGGAAAAGGAAATCAGTGCGGAAGATGCACGCGAATTGCTCAAGCTCTGCGAGAGGGGAGTCATTGACAAATCCCGTTATCTTGTGGACTATGCCGGACATACTTTTGAAGTGGACGAATTCTATGGGGACAATGAGGGCCTCGTTATGGCAGAACTGGAATTAAAAAACCAGGATGAACCCTATGAGAGTCCATCCTGGCTAGGTGATGAAGTCACCGGCGACAACCGGTACTATAACGCGGCGCTGTCAAAAACGCCGTATAAAGATTGGAAGTAACCTACTGTAACTTGAACAGCTGGGCTACAGCATAATCCTCAGATTCAGGAGCGAATACGCCGAACTTAGAGCCGTCGCTGAAGAATGCTACGCCACCGGTTCTGCCTGTCGCACCAATGAATTCGTGGGAGCCGATACGTACGCTGCCGTCGGTTACGGTGATTGTCCAGAAGAAGTTGGACTGTTCCGCTATCGCGGCGCCGTACCAGAACTTGCCGACATAACCTACAGCCTCTGAAACATTACTTGGAGCCTTGAGATACGGCGTGGAACCGAGTCCAGACATCTTGATGGCATATTGACCGGCAAACGAGCCGCTGCCAGCCTCAAGAGTTACTGCATAGTTCTTCACGATGTCGTCAGTCTTGACGATGGCACCGTCAGCGTCGCAGCTGAGAACTGTTGATTCGAGGTAATTGTCGCTCTGAGAATTGATTGCCACATAGTAACTTCCGGATGCCTTCTCTGAAACGATGAGGTATGTGCCTCCGACTTCGATCTGAGACTGGTCGGTCACTTTGACGAATTTCTGCTCCGCAGGTGCAGGAGGAGTTGACAGTGTGAGTTTCATTCTGAACAGACCTCTGTCCTCGGCGGAAACGTCCATCTTGCCGTCTTCGAATGTGTATGTGCGTACGTCGGTGGTCACTTCTGCGGTGACTCCGGTGTATGCGCCTTTCGCAACAACAATGTAAACATATTTGAAGTCACGGAGTTGAGGCTCATCGGTAAGTGTTACGGTAACAGAGTTGGATGAACCTTTGAACTCATATCCGTTCTCGGCTGTAGTTGAAACAGCATAGCTTCCCACGCAGTTCTCAGCAGTGGAAATCTTGATTGATTTCAACTTTTCTGAAGCGTGTCCGGTGGAGTCGATAGCGACGCGGAGGACAGATGCAAGCGGTTTGTATGATGCGCTGACTTCCTTGCCTTCAGGCACATTCATCAATGCCACCATCGGAAGGAGCTTCCCGTTGAACTCATCTGTGCTTTTCTGTGAAACGGTTTTCTTCATCCAGATTCTGAGGTCGCTGCCGCCGAGGTCAGTGGCTGAGCCACCCCATACTACGAGCAGCTTGTTGTCTGCTGTAGCCTTTGAAGAAATGTTAGCGGTGAATTTGTTGGAATCAACCACCGCCTCCTGGAATCCGAGGTCGTACAAGCCCTCGCTGTCGTTGGTGATATACAATACTTTGTCACCGTCTTTCCATACGAGATGGGAAACGTCTCCTTCATAGTCGATGCTTGTCTTGGTCAGTATGCTGTTGACAGTGACAGGCCTGGTTTCAACTGCAGGAGTCTTAACTGCGCTTTCTTTCTGGCATCCTACAAGGCAAAGAGCTGCGGCTGCCGTCAAATATGATTTAAGAATATATGATTTCATTGTCTGATCTGATTAGTTGTTCCACGGATCTACGTCATCGTCTCCCCAGTTGTCTCCATCCACGTCGTTGTAATCTGACGGGTCCTTCTGGAGAACTTCCACTGTCTCATCATATTCGAGAGAGCTGTAGTTTGCGCCAGTCTGGATATAGATGTTGTGAAGTTTAGGACAGTCGGTAGCAAACAGGAAGTTCATACTTGAGTTGTTGCTGAAATCCAATGTGGAAACGCTGGTCTTGCGGCAGTCTACATAATTAAGGGCTGTGCATCCGTAGAAAGATACATAAGCAAGGTCGGCGTTCTGCTGGATGTGGAGCTCGCTGATTGCGGTACATCCGCGGAGATCAATTCTCTGAAGATTGTTGCTCTGGAATTCGCAGGTGGCAAGTTTGTCAAGTCCTTTGATTTTGAGTGAGCTCAACTTGTTGTTGTTCAGATATGCTTCTGTAAGTTCCTTGCAATTTCTTAGGTCGAGGCTTGTCAGCGCGTTGGTGCTTGCGTCGATTGAATTCAGAAGAGTCAGTTTGTCGCATTTGAGTTCTGCGAGCTCATTCTCTTTGCAGTCAAGGAAATACATTGATGCTGCACAAGGATTTACGTCAAGAGAAGTCAGACTGTTCTTGTAGATGGCAAGGCTGCCGAGATTCTCGCAAGAGCTGAGGTCCACTGAATTGAGCCTGTTGTTGTACAGGTAGAGTTTGCTCATCGCTTTGCAACCGTTGAGGTTGATGTATGTAAGCGCATTGTCCTCAGCCTTGAGAACTGACAGTTCAGGACATCCTGAAACGTCCAGAGTCTCGAGCAGGTTCTCCTGTAGATTGAGTTCGACGAGCTTGCTGCAGGCCGATACGTCGATGGATGTGAGTCCTCCGGTGAAACCGAGATTCAGTTTTGTGAGTTTTGTGTTGTTTCTGACATCGATTGCCGTGATTCCTGTCTCATAGAGATTCAGCTCGGTCAATTCTGTGCAGGAAGTGACATCCATAGTCTTGATGCCGGTGTTTCTGTATGCGATGAACTGAACCAGTTTTGAACATCCTGAAACATTCAAGCCGGTCAATTCTGCTTCAGCGGCATTGAGATATGTCATTTCTGAGCAATGGCTGAAATCCACTGCGGAATTGAACTTGTTGCCGCGGATGCTTGCCTGACGGAGTTTTGAACAGTTTGACACGTTTATGCTTGTCAGGCTGTTGAGTGTTACGTCAAGTTCCTCAAGTTCAGGGCTGTCAGAAAAATCGAGTGAGGTGATTGCGTTGTCCGCAAGTTTCACATACTTAAGCGCAGAGCAGCCTTCGAGGTTGACCTCCTTGAGAGAGAAGTACATCCTGCTGTTGTCATCATACGCATAATTGTCATAGCTCCAGAGAGTTTCCAATGAAGAACAACCGCTCACGTCAATCTTTGAAAGCAGGTTGTGGTCCGCATAAAGAGTCTTGAGATTTTTAAGACCGCTCAGGTTAAGTTCTCCCTCAATCGAGTTGTAACGGCAGTTCAATGACGTAAGAGCCGTCATATTCTGAATGCCTTCAAGTGAGGTGATTTCCAGCTCCTGACAATCTATTTCAGTGATTTGTGCGGCCTCTTCCTTAGATATTCTGGTGTCACCGTCGGTGTCGAAATTAGCTACGCAATATGATTTGAACGCGTTGTCGGCGAAATAAACATACTTGCTGGCGGCAGAATTTCTCGCGTACTGCAGGATAGTGAAAATCTGTTCGTCATCGCCGCTGGTGATTTTGAAACTTGCACTTCTGTCCTTGTCGCTTTCAGAGTTTTCTGAGATTGATAATGAGATGAAAGCTGCTCCTGCCTTGCCGTATTCCGGCTCGATTGTAAACCAGGAGTTATCCACGCCTTCAACATTCTCCTTTTCAGCCATCCAGATACCCTCGGATGAGAAGAATACGTTTTCGTCTGTAGCGTCCGCTTCATAAGTGAAATTGAATTCCTGGTCCTGACTGAATGTCAGAGCTGAGTGCTTGCCCTTGTCTCCGGACTCTTTGCTGCAGCCTGCCAGTGCCAGAATGACTGCTACAAATGCACATAGATGGATTTTGTTCATATTTGTTTGGTTGTTGTATTGTTCGTTTTGTATAAACATACAAATATACGAATAAGACCCGGTTTTCAAAGGGGCGCAGAAGATTATTTGAATGCAGGCAATATCTGAACTAATTTCTTGTGCGGATTTTGTATATTTGTCGTTTGCAAAAATATCTGAAAATATGGTTGATTTCGGTTACAAAAATAAGTTCAGTTCCATATTGAGGTCTTTGGCCGCGATAGGCATAGGTCTGGTTATGGTATTTTCCACTGACGCTACTGTGCAGGTGGTGAAAATAATTGCTGCGTTCCTGTTCGCGGCGGGTGTCGTGTCGTTTGCATACGGCTATGCTCACAGAAAAGAGGGAGCGCTGTCACTGATGTCGCTGAATGCGGTTGTGGACATCATAATCGGTATTTTGCTGTACTGCTGGCCGGGTTGGGTCGCAGGCGCGATTGTCACGATTGTGGGAATAGTGATTCTCATATTCGGATTTATGCAGATGTTCGCATTGGTCGGGACTATGTCGCTGCTGGGTTCAGGCGTATTTGCACTGATACTCTCTGTGATTGCGGTTGTGGGCGGCGTAATGTGCTTGTTCAATCCGTTCTCAGAGAGGATTATGTCCATTCTGGCAGGCGTTTTCCTGATATTCTACGGAATTTCGGAACTGGTCTCGATGCGCAGGGTGGCCAAGGCAAAACAAGAGTATGAAATCCATTTCAATGGAAATCAGGCGCCGGCTGAGGATGTTCCGGAAGGCCTGGAAGATGTGAAAGATGTAGATTACCGCAAGGAGCGCTAATAAATAATGATTCCCCAGGATACTGTAAATAAGATTCTGGATACAGCGGAGATAGTTGATGTCGTCAGCGATTTTGTGTCGTTGAAAAAACGCGGCTCCAACTATATCGCCTGCTGTCCGTTCCATAACGAGAAGACGCCTTCATTCAGCGTCTCCCCGGCAAAGGGCATATACCATTGTTTCGGATGCGGAAAGACAGGGTCTGCGGTGGGGTTCGTGATGGAGCACGAGAGTCTTACATATCCTGAGGCGCTCAAATATTTGGCGAAGAAATACGGCATTGAAGTTCGGGAAGAGGAGGAAACTCCGGAGGCTATAGCGCAGAGGCAGCGCAGCGAGAGCCTGTATCTGGTGATGGATTTCGCCGAGCAGTTTTTCAAGGACAGCCTGAAAAGCGATGAAGGAAGGGCAATCGGATATGCTTATTTCAGAAACAGGGGACTGGAGGATTCGACGATTGAAAAATACGGGCTCGGTTGGTCTCCAAAGAGCGGGAAAGCCCTGTCCCAGTTGGCTTTGTCCAAAGGTTATAAGGCTGAATATCTCACGGCTACCGGTGTGAGCATACAGCGCAATGACGGCAGTCTGATTGACAAATTCTACGACAGGGTGATGTTCCCGATTCATTCTGTCACAGGCAGGGTAATCGCCTTCGGCGGAAGGACTTTGCTTACCGATTACAAGTCTGCCAACATCGGGAAATATGTGAATTCCCCGGAAACAGAAATATATGACAAGAGCAATTCGCTTTACGGAATATATTTCGCCAAAAGTGAAATCTCCAGACAGGACAAGTGCTATCTGGTTGAGGGATACTTGGATGTGCTGTCAATGCACCAGTTGGGCATTACGAATGTGGTTGCGTCGAGCGGCACTTCGCTCACGGTTCCCCAGATAAGGCTGATCAAGAAATTTACGGAGAACATCACTATAATGTATGACGGTGATGCCGCCGGAATACACGCTGCCCTCCGCGGAATAGGATTGATTCTCAAAGAAGGGCTGAATGTCAGAGTCGTACTGATTCCTGACGGTGATGATCCGGATTCATATTCGAGAAAGCATACGCTGGAGGAGGTGCAGTCATTCATATCCGCCAACGAACAGGATTTTATCGGATTCAAGACTGAACTGCTCCTGCAACAGGCAGGAAATGACCCGCTTACACGTGCGGCGGTAATTAATGACATAGCCGATACAATCGCTTTGATTCCAGACCAGGTGAAGAGGGCAGTGTATGTGCAGACGGCGGCCGGGAAGTTCCAGGTGGACGAACAAGTGTTATATGACCGTGTTTCTTCCACTATCCGCAAAACTGTGGCTGAGCAGCGTAAGGAAGAGGAACGTCAGCGGTTGCGCGACTCAAGAAAGCAGACTTCTCAAGAGCCTAGCCAGTCAGCCCCTCCGGAATATATTCCGTCTCCGGAACCTGATGAGTTTATGCCCGGCGATGCAGATGTTGACATTCCGCAGCAAGAACCGCCGGTGGTTCAAGAGCCGGACGGGGTGTTGCGTTTTGAGAATCCCATAACTGCGCCTTCAGAAAAGGACCTTTTGACTTTCATATTGCGCTACGGGCTTGAAACACTGGACTTTGAGTCGGATTCGGAATATTATGACAACGGCGAACCGATAACGGTTGCGGATTTCATACGGGATGCCATTGAGGACCATCCTTTTTCAAATTCGGCGTACCTGAACGCTTATAATGCCTATTTTGACTTGTATGATTCGGATGATTCCCTGACACAGAAGGATATTGTGCTGAAATTGCTCAACGGTCACGACAGGCTGACATCGGCGATAACGGCGTCGCTGATGGAGGATAAATATGAGCTCACCGTGAAGAATTTCAAGAAATCGATGACTACTGTGGCTTCACTTCTTGTCCTCAATGTTCCGAAAGCGATAATGGTCTATAATTCAGCATTGGTGAAGTCTCAGGAACAGGAGGTTTTCGTACAGATCAAGACGCTGAGCAGGAATTATACCGGCAGCGAGGAACAGCAGGCAGAAATGGAGGAGCTGCTTCGAAAACAGCTGAAACTTCAGGAACTCAGGAAGATAATAATGAAAAAGCTCGGCAGGGTACAATAAACGTACTTGCCGTGTGATAATGGAGCGGACTCGATGGAGTCGGCGCTCAGACAGATAGATTAGGAAAGAAATTAAAATACAATAATTATGGACAACAAATTTAAAAGAACGCTTGTTACTTGCGCGTTGCCTTATGCCAACGGACCTGTGCATATAGGACATCTGGCCGGAGTTTATGTGCCGGCTGACATTTACGTCAGGTATCTGAGAATGCGTGGGGAGGATGTCCTTTATGTCTGCGGAAGTGATGAGCACGGCGTGCCTATTACCATTGCGGCTAAACGTCAGGGAGTCAGCCCCCAGGATATCGTTGACAAATATCACAAGATAATCAAGGACTCATTCACCGGACTGGGTATCAATTTCGATATCTATTCCAGGACAACCTCAAAGGTCCACGACAAGAATGCGTCGGATTTCTTCCGCAAACTGTATGATGATGGTAAGTTCATCACAAAGGAGACCGAGCAGTTCTTCGACCCTGAGGCAAAAGTCTTTCTTGCAGACCGTTATATAACAGGAACTTGCCCTAAATGTGGCAATCCGAATGCTTATGGCGACCAGTGCGAGAAATGCGGCTCGACATTGAGCCCGGAGGAGTTGATAGACCCGAAATCCGCATTGAGCGGAAGCAAGCCTGAGAAGGTGAAGACCAAACACTGGTATCTGCCGTTGGATCAGTATGAGCCGTGGCTCCGCGAGTGGATTCTCGAGCAGCACAAGGAGTGGAAGACCAATGTTTACGGTCAGTGCAAGTCCTGGCTCGATGCGCATCTGCAGCCTAGGGCTGTGAGCCGTGATTTGGATTGGGGAGTGCCTGTTCCAGTCGAGGGGGCTGAAGGCAAAGTGCTGTATGTCTGGTTTGACGCGCCTATCGGCTATGTTTCCAATACTCAGGAACTTCTTCCTAAATCTTGGAAGACCTGGTGGCAGGATCAGGAGACGAAGCTTGTGCATTTCATTGGTAAGGACAATATCGTATTCCACTGCATCGTGTTCCCTTCAATGCTGAAGGCTCACGAGGGATATATCCTGCCTGACAATGTGCCGGCAAACGAGTTCCTCAATCTGGAAGGTGACAAAATCTCGACTTCAAGGAACTGGGCTGTATGGCTCAACGAATATGTGGAGCAGTTCCCTGGTCAGGAGGATGTTCTCCGCTATGTCCTGTGTGCAAATGCTCCAGAGACAAAGGACAATGACTTTACCTGGAAAGATTTCCAGCAGCGCAACAACAGCGAACTTGTGGCTATCTTCGGCAACTTTGTGAACCGTGCCATAGTGCTGACACACAAATATTTCGGCGGCAAGGTGCCGGCCAATCTGAAGCCGGAGCCGATTGACAGCGAGACATTGGCTCAGATTCCGGAATGCAAGGCCGCATTGGAAAAATATATCAGCACCTATCATTTCCGCGAAGCTCTCAAGGAAGCGATGAATATCGCACGTATCGGAAATAAATATATCTCAGACACGGAGCCTTGGAAGGTTGCAAAGACTGACCTTGACCGCACTGCATCCATCCTCAATGTGTCACTCCAGATTTGTGCTGACTTGGCAATCGCTTTCGAGCCGTTCCTGCCGTTCTCCTGCGAGAAATTGCGCAAGATTCTTGGCGTAAGCCTGTTTGCAGGTTATGACCACAGAGCCGGAGAAGAAGGCACTTGCGGCGAGAATATCTACAAGCCGGGTGAAAGCAGGGCGCTGCATACATTGCCTGCCGGAACTTCTGCGGATGCGAAAGACGGAGAGATTGTTCTGAGCTGGAATCTTCTCGGCGAAAGTGAGATTCTCCCTGTCGGTCACCAGATTTGCGAGCCTGAATTGCTGTTCAGCAAGATAGAGGATTCTGTAGTTGAGGCTCAGATGACAAGGCTTGAGAAGATCAAGGCCGCCAATGAGGCCGCTAAGAAGGCTGCAGAGGCTAATCAGGTGACTCCGCAGAAAGATGAGGTGGAGTTTGATGATTTCGGCAAGATGGATATCAGGACTGCCACAGTGCTTGAGGCAGTGAAAGTTCCTAAGTCTGACAAACTTCTCAAACTTACCATCGACACCGGTATCGACAAGAGGGTGATAGTTTCAGGTATTGCCAAATACTATACTCCTGAGCAGATGGTCGGCAAGCAGATTTGCATATTAGCCAATCTCAAACCGCGCACTATATTTGGTATCGAGTCGAAAGGAATGATTCTTATGGCGCGTCAGGGCGACGGCACTATGAAGTTCATTACCCCGGAAGAGAGACTGCATAACGGCTCTGAAATCGGCTAGTTAATAGTAATCAGTAGCAGGGGCGTAAATACAGAAAACCGACTGAAATCCAGAGGCGAATTTTTTCTGAGCCGAGGATTTCAGTCGGTTTTTTATAACTATTTTCTCTCCGTTATTCCGTAGGCGGAAGCGCGATAAGCAGCCACTCTGTGGTCGTACCGTTGTCCTCCACGGTGAACGTGCGTTCGTAGAAGCAGTCAAGCGTGACAGGGAATGATTCAATAGCCTGCGTATTGCCGCTCATATCCGTCGTGGAAATGATTTTCGAGCCTTTCAGACCGAGTTTCATATCCGTGATGACAAGATTTGATCTGGTGTCAACAGCGCTGTTCGGCTTAGCTTTCACCCTCAGGCTGACCTTGTGCTCATCCGGAAAGATTGCCGCGTCACCAATCTGGTTTTCGCATTTCACATACCTTTCCACAGACTGGGTCGCCGAGATGGTCCAGGTGTATTTCCTGAAATTAGACAGCACCACGCTGTAAGGCTTGGACAAATCTATCCGTTGACCTTCGGCAATCTTGGTGTCGCTGCATCTCGAGCCCTCGGAAATCTTCACGGCGGAGATGTTCAGATTGTTCATCCTTACGTCCTCGCTGAGATCCACTGTGACAGTCAGCGCCTTGGAATCAATCTTGACAGAGTTCTGCCCGTCAACCTTGAAGTCAGTAAACTCTGCGATTATCTTGGGCAATGCAATGTCATTCTCGATGCGGCAAGACGTAAAGGCCATTGCCGCACATAGAATGATTATTCTGATTTTGCTGTTCATTGTCAGAATCAGTCAAGTTCTGCAGGGTCATATACGAATGAGAACTCATCCAGGTAAAGCACACTGCCTATACCTCCGGTGAAGTAGTCTCCGTACTTGCTGGCTGCACCCACAATCACCACCTGGGCAGGTTTTCTGGTAAGATCCCTGTACTCAAGCTTTATCGTGAACTGTTCATAGCCGTTTACGAGGTCTGACTTGGTGCTGGTAGTCACATTTGACTCAAGCTTGCCGTATGCAATGACATCGCTTCCGTTGACATCCACGAATTTGCCTTCAGAAGTGTTGATATTGTACATATCAGTCCTGTCTGTCAGGAATACCTGAATCTGGCAGATATCGGTCTCGCCTGCAAGGCTGCTGTGGTCGCTGTCGGTCTTGTCGATTGCCTTAGGAGCGTAGTCAAAATAGCCCTTCATAGCCAACGGCCTTGAAGTGAATGGCGTACCCCAGTTAAGTGAAGCTCCGCTCATACCGATGACCTTCACGAATGAACCGGTGTAGATGTTACCTGCTGCGAGGAATCCGAATGCTGTGCAGCTTTCAAGTCTTGCTGCGCTCTTGCCGTCGCCAGTTACTGCAACGTGGCTGGTCTCCTGCTTCGTAGGTATAGTACCGAGGCTTGCGGTAGCCTTGTTGGCTGAATCCCATACCGAGTATCCGCTTGCGTTAGGCATCGGAGCCTTTCCGCTCATATACCACGAGTCGAAACTCATATTGTGAACCTCTGCGGCTGCTTCAGTCGTGAAAGAAATCTGCTTTTTGCCGTTCTCTTTCGTGGTTACTGCGCGTACAACGTATTCGGTGCTAGGCTCAAGACCTGTCAGACGTGCGGTGAATGACTTGTTCTCCGCGTCTGTGCTGATTGTGCCGTCAAAGTCAACCCAAGAATCGTCACTGAGTTTCTTGTACTGGAGCTTGAGTCCGTCAGGTACAGCCGCGTTCTTGAATTCTCCGGTAATGTCCGCAAACAGTGCCCAGGCATTCACGCTCTTGGCTTCAGCTTCAGAACTTGTGAAATCAAGTGTGAGGTCATACTCGCGTTCTGATGTCTCGTCATCCAGAACTATCCTGATGCCTGATGCGCCGGTATTCTCGTCAATGATTTTGACCTTGAAATTCATAGCGTACTGCTGCTTTGCGACAGCGTCGGAGATAGTCTCCGTGCGTTTGAATGTTCTGCCGGCTTTGTTGGTCAGAGTCAATGTCCAGGTCAACGTGCCAGTTGCATAAAAGTATCCGGTCTTTCCGAGCGTCTCACCGTCTTTGGCCCATTCGAGAGAGCCTTTGCCGTTGCTTACGGACAGTGACCACGCCGTGAAATTTGAGTTGAAGTCGTCAGTGAATGTCGGTGCCACGAGCACGTCAGCGAGAGAACAGGTGATGTCCACATTGTTTACGACATCTGCAAGAATCTTAATCTGAGTCTCTCCGTAATATCTCGGACCGTCGAAAGTAGCCGCTACTGTGTCACGGTTCTGTGCCGTAACCTTGTAAGTGGCGCAGTTCAGAACAAGGGGCTCGTCAGCCAGTGTCCTGTGGTCACTGATTGACTGCAGAAGTTCATCTCCCTTGTATATGTTGAGCGAGAAAGGCGTGTCGGAGGTAGTCTCATCCGACTTCGTGCTTATGATATTGACGGTATTGTCCTGTTCTATGGCAGCCGTCAGATATCCTTTCTCTCCGGAACCGAAGTTTTCTCTTTCGCAAGATATCGCTATCATTGCGGCTCCGGTCAGGATGTATGTCAATATTCTGTTGTTCATCGATAATATCTCCATATCGATTAGTTGCCCATATAGTGGAATTTCAACTCCTGAGTAAGCGTATTGCCGGACTCGTCAGTCACTCTCAGTGTGAATGTGTGGTAAGAATCAGTGTCTCCGTCCGGTTTGTAAACCAGCATCATCGGCAGAATCTGTGACAATGAGAACGGTACGGAAGTCTGTCCTTTCACTGCATCTCCTGTAGGGATGTTCACCTGAGTCATCATACTTACGAATGTGGCGTCAGTGTTGTTGATCAAGTCCATTGTCAGACTGCCTGCAAGCTGGGTGATAGTTGTCTCGAAGTCGCTGTAGTCTGATTTTACGTCAATCAGGAATTCTGCAATCTTGTTAGGCGCGTTGACTGTCATTTCTGCTGACATTCCCTCTGATTTGAGCTCTGTCACCGCGAATGTAGGGTTTGCTTCCCATACGAGTGAAGGCAGTGTAGGGTCAACTGGGTCCGGGTCCGGATCTGGATCCGGGTCAGGGTCTGGGGTAGGGTCCGGATCAGGAATAGGAATCTCGTCGAATCCTTCCACGATGATTTCCTGGTTGCGCTCTGAAACTGAGCCGTCAAGAGTGAGAGTGATGCTCTGAACCTCTCCGGTCACCTTTGCGTCAAGATTGAGGATGATATGGTCCTTAGGATGGATATTGCTGATTTTTGCCGTAAGGGCCGCGGTTGAACCGTCGATTTCACGTACTCCGTCAATCTGGATGTTCAGCTCTGTAGCGTTAAAATATCCGTCGCTGTCGATGTTGTCCTTTGTCCATGTGAGGTAATCCTCATTTGAAGCGGAAACCTTGATGTTGTAGCTGCTCAACTCGGTCTTGAATGTATCCGTGCATTTTACGGAAACAATGGCGTTGGAAAGTGAGCATTTCACCTCTACCGGAGAAACTGCGCCGGCTACGACCGTGAAGTTCTTTGTTCCGGTGAAGAGCGGCTGATCCCAAGCAGCAACTTTGCCTTCAGGTGAGCTTGCGGTGAGAATGTAGTTGCCGGTCGCCAGGGTTACTGCCTGGTCGAGAATGTCACCATATTTATATGTCTGAGTGCCGCCTCCTTCGAGTCCGCTCTCGATCTTGATCTGGAATTCATTGAGATCGACAAGGTCTGAAGGAACTGCCTTGGTTCCGGATGTGTTGATTTCCTTGTCGTTCGTATTGACATCAGCGGTCACTGACTTCAATACCATATATCCGATGCCTTCTTCTTTCGTCGTGTTCTTCTTGCATCCTGCAACTACCGCAGCAACGGCAAGTATCGATAGAATAATGCGTTTCATATATTGTCTTTTTTTATTCAAATTGATTATTCATAAGTGAGTTCAATGTCATCCACGTACAGTGAGCTGCCGAAGTGGCCGTACTGTTCGCTGTTTCCTGCAACTTCCAGGGCCGAATTTGCATTGATGCCAGGAGAACTTGAGGATGATGATTTGAATGAAATATAGATGCTTGCGGCCTTCTTGGTCAAGTCATCCCAACTCAGGTCAACGCTGTAGTCAGTCCAGTCTGAAGCTGAAGGGCCTGCAGTGTCTTCCATAGTGTTGATGACATTGCCTGAAGCGTCTTTGAATTCTATCTTGACATAGAAGTTCTCACTTCCTTTAGGTGCGAACTTATATTTGAATGAGAACTTGTCCGGTCTGCTTGCGAAACTGTGTCCGTCGGAAGAATGGTTGCCGGAGTCATCAGCTTTGCCGATGAACAGTTCGCCCGGATAAGTGGTTCCTGATGCGACAAGGTCGGTATTGTAACGGCCGACATTCACTGAATAGATATGTGCGGATCTGGCACCGCTGACGCAGTCCGGAGAATAAGCTACGGTAGGGAATGACTTCACGCTTGTCTTGGTGGTTGCCAATATGCTTGTAGGCATACTCTTCTTGCTGGTTACAGCCCACCAGGAATCTGTAGCGCTTGCGTAAGGCAAGTACCAGTCAAGGGTCCTGCTGCTTGACAATGTCACTGAAATCTTGATTGTCTCAGTAGTCCAGTCCTCAAATCCGGCATTGCTTACCTGAGCCGCATCTTCTGATTTGACGGTGACGACGTCTGTAGAGTTGTAAGGATTGTTGTTGTATATTGCCCTGAACTCATATTCTGTTCCAGGCTCGATTCCTGAAATCCTTTCGTAGTCGATGCTGTTGCCGGATACGACTCCGGTGGCATTGACCCAGCTTCCGTCCTTGACTCTGTACTGGAGAGTATATTTCTCAGGATCTCCGTTGGTCACAGCGATGTTGACCTTGCGGAAGCTCCTTGCGAACGCATTGTTCTCATTAACTGTGAGTGCAGCTACGTTCTTGAGCATCTTCAGCGAGAATTCTGATGAAGTGACCTGAGCTCCGTTCTTGTCCTCTATGGTAAGCTTGAATGTACCCTCGAAAGGAGACTCTTCATACTTGGTCTTGTATTTCATTCCGCCGAAATCAATGTACGAATACATCGTCGTGCCACCCATCTTGAGAATCTGGATTCCGAGATTGTTGAATACGGCTTTTGTGGCGGAGTCGATTTCGCAGAGATCAATCTTCTCGGCAACACCTTTTGCCTTGAGATATTCAGATGTAGTCTCAAGCCAAGCGTGTGCAATGCCGGCAGGGGATACTACGCTTACGGTCGTGCCGTCCAGGTTGTCTCCTTCGTAGAACTCGACTGTTCCGGCCTTAAGATTGTCGCTGATGGAGATTTCAGGAGTGCCAGTAGCGATGTCTGTCGCATCCAGCTCCACCTCTTTCTCGATGATGTCAACGCTGTTGTCGATTATAATGCCTACAGTCAGCTTGCCCTGCTGAGGATTCGTGTCAATGTTGAGCGTAATGAAATCATTAGGTGCGGCATCAACTGTCGTGTGATAATACTTCATCTTCTCGCCTGGCAGAGCGGCATACAGATTTACTGTAAGTGTGCCGGCAGGAATGAATCCCGCGCGTGTTTCTGTCTGTGAGAATCCGAGGGTGTCAGATACATTTTCCTTGTCGGTGAGCACAGATGTGCAGAATCTCGAGTAATATGTATTCAGCATTTCGCCATAATTGACTGCGACCTTGGTGTTCGCAAGTTTGGCTGTGCCGGAAACATTCACCCGTCTTTGTGACGCTTCAATGGAAAATGGTACAATTGTCTGATAGTAAGCAGCGGAGAAACCAGCTTTGAGAGAATCTCCGTGGAAGGCAACAAGACGATAATCTCCTGCGTTCAGGCGGATTTTCGTGTCTTTTGCATTAGAATAGGTGTCCCTGTAAAGTCTGGCACCTGTCGCTTTCTTGAAAATCTCAACTGTGAAATCTTCAATGGACGGCAACGAGTCTTCAGCCTCGGCCTTTGTCCAGTGGCTATTGTCTGCATCAAGCGACAGAATCACTTCTGTCGTGCCCTCTTCAATATCTTGCATAGAGGAACTGCAAGCATAGAGAAAGATGGCTAAAGTGCAGATAACCAATGTTCTACAATAGTTCATCAATTACTCTAAATATATACTAAATCTCCAAAATTACAATAAAATTAGACTATTTGCAAATTTGGTCATAGATATCTCGGTATCCCGCAAGGAAGGCCTTCACGTCCATACGCTTCTTTCCTGCAAGCTGCAAATCCTTGATGGAAATGGCTCCGTCCGCGGTGGCGACAGCGAAGAAAGTCTTTCCGTCGGTCAATATTGTGCCAGGTACTGGCTTCTGTGCCGATGTTTCGTCCACCCCGTCAGCAGTACGGGAAAGCATAGCGGTAAAGTCTTCTCCTTCAACCATTTCGCCGAAGAAAATCTTCAACTGCACAGGCTCGCCTCCGGCTTTCGGTACCAGTTCGGTGAATGCAGTCGGATAAGGACTCAGACCTCTGATGAGATTATAGGTATTCTTTGTTGAATTGTTCCAGTCGATATGGCACAGCTCACGCGTAAGCTTCGGTGCAGGCTTGAGCACCTCTGAACCCTGGATGAAACTGCGCTGGACACGTGTCTCGATGTTCTTTTCGATTATGCCCTGGACAGTCTGGAGCACGAGTTCAGCTCCGATCGGCATAAGTTTGTCGTGCAGAGTCCCGGCTGTGTCCTCCGGAGTTATTCTGCATTCCTGTCTCAGCATAATTCCGCCGGTGTCGATATCCTTGTCAATCATAAAGGTAGTGACACCTGTCATCCTCTCGCCGTTGATTACCGCCCAGTTGATAGGCGCGGCTCCACGGTATTGCGGCAGAAGTGCTGCGTGCAGATTGAATGTTCCGAGCTTAGGCATAGACCATACCTCTTCAGGAAGCATTCTGAATGCAACCACCACGAACAGGTCCGCGTTGAGAGACTTGAGCTGTTTCAGGAATTCCGGATCTTTCAGCTTGACCGGCTGCAGAACAGGAATGCCCTGCTCGACTGCATACTTCTTGACTGCGCTCTCGTTGACTTTCAGTCCGCGTCCGCTAGGCTTGTCTGCAACCGTAACGACACCGACTACCTTATATTTTGCGTCAATGAGTGCTTTCAGAGGAGCGACCGCAAATTCCGGCGTTCCCATATAAACTATTCTTGTCTTTCTGAATGTGTTCATAAATTTGCTCTTGATTTTTCTCCACCACGATCCGAAGTTTTCGGTATTGAAGATTGCGGAGTCGTGAGCGGCTTTCCAAGTGAAATATGCCCCCAGAGGCCCGAGTACGAAGGTCGATATGAATACGCCCTGCGCCGCGGTCACGGCGCCGTCTCTAGCCAGTTTTGTTCCGGTAATATCTACTACCCAGTACAGCACGAAGAACAGTACGGCTATGATTGCGGACACTCCCAGCCCTCCTTTCCGGATGAAAGCTCCAAGAGGGGCTCCGATGAAGAACAATATGAAGCAGGCTAGTGCCTCGGCGAATTTCTTCAGCCTTTCCACGTCCGTACGCCTGAGGATGAACACATAACTGTAAACGTCATTCTCATAATTTCCGACGGCGTTCTTGTATTCATCCGCCATACTTGCGGCCTTCTGGTAGGCACGAAGTTCTTCATCCTTGCTTTTCCAGTTGCCGAAGTCCTTGAAATCGAATGGAGTCTGGCTCTGGTAATGCGATGCGGTGTCCAGCTGGTTGGCATATCTGAGAATACGTCTTGACAGGAATCCGGCAGTGTTTGCAACTCTCGCGGAGTCATTGAGATGGCTCAGGGAGTCCTTGCCGTGATTGAGCTGCTTCAGGTTCATCGCGCGGACCTGATCTCCGAACTTGGCGTTCTCGGATTTCTTGAAAGCGTAATTCTCAAGCGGGATAATCATATCCTGCCTCCTGAAATTAATCTTCTGAAGCTGGAGAGACGTATCCCTATACGTCATCTTATTGGTTTCCTGATAGTTGATGCCGCTGAACATCTGGAATGTCAGGTAGTCCTTGGACTCGGACATCTTCAGTATGGCTGAATCCGCGATGGTGACGCTGATATTGCCCTTGCCTGCGGTATGGTCATATACCAGCACGCCGTGCATTATTCCGGTCTTGTCATCCTTCGAATTTATGCGGAGCACATATCCGTCGATGCCGTTGTAGAATGTACCGGCAGGGATGTTTATCTCCTCCTTTGTCTTGAGAATGTCATCTCGCAGAGTATAAATCTTGTTGTATGAGACCGGTACCAGATTGTTGGCCGCGAAAAATGCCAGGACACTGATGACTGCAGCACAATAAATTATAGGCGTGAGCACTCGTGTCAGCGAGATTCCTGCGGATTTCATGGCGATGAGCTCATTGTTCTCCGCCATCTGGCCGACCGTCATCACCGAACTCAGCAAAGTGGCAAGCGGAAGTGCCAGAGGCAACATAGTCGCGCTTCCCCAGCCGAGGAACTCCAATATGATTCTGAAACTCAGTCCTTTACCTACAAGTTCATCGATGTAGAGCCATAGAAACTGAAGCATCAGGATGAAAATGACAACCGCCAGGATGCCGAAAAACGGCCCCAGAAATGATTTCAATATGAAACGGTCGAGCTTCTTCATACCGATGCTTGAGATTGATGCCTACTGTATCAGCAGTTGCTCAGGACTTTATGCTGTAGCGAGCTCCACGAGTTTTGCGAGAGACTCGTCAAGTCCGGCAACATTCTTGCCACCTGCAGTAGCAAGGCCAGGCTGTCCGCCACCGCCACCGAGAATTGCCTTTGCGGCCTCTCTGACATCCTTTCCGGCGTTCTTGCCCTTTGCAACGAGATCCTGTGAGTACATAAGTACAAGGTTCGGTTTCTCCGCATAAGCGAATGCTGCTGCAAGTACGAAATTCTCAGTCTGCTTCTGCAGAAGTCCTGCAACTCCTTTGACGATGGTCGGGTCAACAGAATTTGTGAATTTGACCACTTTCACGCCGTTGATTTCCTGAGCCTCGCTGGCGAGTTTGTTTGCGAGTTTCGCGATTTTCTCCTGGACGAAACTTTCGATTTCCTTCTTGTAGCCGGCATTCTCGTCAATGAGTTTGTGGATTGCCTCGCTCAAGTCAGGAGTATTGTTGAAGAATGCTTTAGCACTCTTGAGCGCGCTGGTCATCGCTCTCATCTGCTCCCAGGCAGCTTCTCCGGTCACGGCCTCGATACGTCTTACGCCGGCTGCAACAGCACCTTCAGAAAGGATGATGAACATTCCGATCTGTCCGGTTGCCTGCGCGTGTGTACCGCCGCAGAGCTCTACTGATTTTCCGAATTTGACAACTCTCACCTTGTCGCCGTATTTTTCGCCGAACAATGCGATTGCTCCCATAGCCTTCGCCTCATCCATAGTCGCATCTCTCTTTTCCTCAAGCGGGTAGTTGGCACGGATAAGTTCGTTGACTCTCTTCTCCACCTTTTCCAGCTCCTCGTCTGTCATCTTGGAGAAATGCGAGAAGTCAAAACGCAGATAATCAGGGCATACGTATGAACCTTTCTGCTCTACGTGTGTTCCGAGAACTTCCCTGAGAGCCTGGTCCAGAAGGTGAGTGGTCGTATGGTTGTTTGTAATCTTGAGTCTGCGCTCAGCGTCAACGTGAAGTGAGAATGATTCCGAGCAGTCTGAAGGAATGCGCTCGGCAATGTGGATTGTAAGATTGTTCTCCTTGACGGTGTCAAGAATGTTGATTCTCTCTCCGCTTTCTGATTCGATATATCCTGTGTCACCGATCTGTCCGCCCATTTCAGCATAGAAAGGAGTGCGGTCGAAGACGAGCTGGTACATCACCTTGTTCTTCTGCTTTACTGTACGCTGTTTGATGAGGCTTACGCCGTCCAGGTCAGTGCAGTCATATCCGAGGAATTCCTCTTCCTCTCCGTTGTGGTACTGAATCCAGTCTCCGAATTCGTTTGAAGTAGCCTGACGGGCACGTTCCTTCTGCTTCTGCAGCTCAACGTTGAATTCTTCAAGATCCACTTTGAAGCCTTTCTCTGAAGCGATGAGCTCGGTGAGGTCAATAGGGAATCCGTAGGTATCGTAGAGAACGAATGCGTCTTTTCCGCTGATGACCTTGGTGTCCGCAGATTTTGCGAGATAGTCATCCATCAGTCTGATTCCTCTGTCAAGAGTGCGCAGGAATGCGAATTCCTCTTCCTTGATGACGCTCTCGATGAGTTTCTGCTGTGTCCTGAGCTCAGGATATGCTCCTCCCATATCATCGGCGAGCTGCTGTACAAGGCGGCAAAGGAACGGCTCGTTGAATCCGAGGAATGTATAACCGTAGCGTACCGCTCTTCTGAGAATACGGCGGATTACATATCCGGCCTTCACATTTGAAGGAAGCTGACCGTCCGCAATAGAGAAACTTATGGCGCGGATGTGGTCTGCGATGACCCTCATTGCGACCTCCACCTTGTCTGATTCGTGATACTGATGTCCGGAGAGTTCCTCAATCTTGCTGATCATTCCGGTGAATACGTCAGTGTCGTAGTTGCTCTTCTTGTCCTGCAGAACCATACAGAGCCTTTCGAAACCCATTCCCGTATCGATGTTGTGTGCAGGGAGAAGTTCCAACTCTCCGTTAGCCTTACGGTTGTACTGCATGAACACGAGGTTCCAGATTTCGATTACGAGCGGGTTGCTTTTGTTTACAAGCTCGCGTCCCGGAATCTTGGCGATTTCCTCGTCGCTTCTGAGGTCGATATGAATCTCGCTGCAAGGTCCGCAAGGGCCTGTGTCGCCCATTTCCCAGAAATTGTCGTGCTTGTCTCCGAGCAGGACGTGGTCTTCAGGGAGATATTTGAGCCAGGTCTGACGTGCTTCTTCATCCAATTCTGTCCCGTCTTCCTTGGAACCTTCGAATACGGTGGCGTACAGTTTAGTCTTGTCGATTTTGTACACTTCCGTGAGCAGTTCCCAAGCCCAGGATATGGCCTCTGTCTTGAAATAATCTCCGAAACTCCAGTTTCCGAGCATTTCAAACATAGTATGGTGATATGAATCATGTCCTACTTCTTCAAGGTCATTATGTTTTCCGCTCACTCTCAAGCACTTCTGCGAGTCAGTCGCGCGATGCGATTTAGGTGTGACATTGCCGAGAAATATATCTTTGAACTGGTTCATTCCGGCATTTGTGAACATAAGGGTAGGGTCATTCTTTATGACCATAGGTGCTGAAGGTACAATGGTGTGCCCCTTGGATGCGAAAAAATCCAAGAATTTCTGTCGTATTTCGTTAGATGTCATCATAATGACTTTATTTTATTATCTGTTGACTGTCCGAATCCGTCTCATCACTTTGTGCGTCTTCGGTTTTTGGCCAAATTTTGGCAGACTGCAAAATTATAACTTTTTTCTTGGATTTCATTATATTTGCGAGATATGTCAAGCTTCAGGAAATATAAACTGAACCCGGAAACGCTGCTGTACGAGATTGAGAAAGTCTCGGCGAAGTCGCGTGTCCTGAAGATGCTTATGCTGCTGATTGTCAGCCTGGCTCTTTCCGGCGCTTATTTGTGGATTTTCACGTCAGTCCTGGGAATGGAGTTGCCGAAGACGGTATGGCTGAAGAAGGTGAATGCCAGGTGGGTTTCCAAGATGGAACTGCTGAACAAACAGCTCGACATCTATGACGAGACTCTGCAGGGACTCAGTATCAGAGACGATGAAATCTACCGTAACATATTCGGTATGAATCAGATACCTGCGGAAGTGAGAAATGCCGGATTCGGCGGAGTGAACAGATATGCTTTTCTGGACAATATGCTGGGCAGCCCTCTCCTGAAGAATACATCGATGAGGATGGATATGCTCACGAAAAAGTCTTACGTGCAGAGCCGTTCGTTCGATGACGTGGAAGCATTGTCCAAACGGGCTGGAGATATGGCATCCTGCATACCGGCGGTGATTCCGATTTTCCCGGACAAGACAAAATACAGACTGTCAAGCACATTCGGCTATAGGTCGGACCCTATTTCCGGCAAGAGAAAGATGCACACGGGATTCGATTTCGCCTGCAGGCCGGGCAATCCTGTCTATGCCACCGGAGACGGCGTGGTGGTGTCAGTTTCGTTCGATTTGTTCAATTACGGCAACTCCGTGATAGTCGACCACGGCTTCGGCTACAAAACCAGGTATGCGCATCTGAAAACTGTCTATGTGAGCGAAGGTATGTCCGTCAAACGCGGCGAATGTATAGCGGAAAGCGGCAATACCGGCAAATCCACTGGCCCGCATCTGCATTACGAGGTGATGTACAAGAGCGGTTATGTGAATCCGGTGAACTATTTCGACCTTGAAATCCCGATGGACGAATACCAGGCTATGATTGACAAGGCCTCAAAAGAGTCTGACAATATTATGATAATGGGAAAGAATATCCCTAAAATCAAGAAATAGCGGAAGCCTATGAGTAACAGATACATATTCGACCGCGATTTCAATCTCCGCAAAGTCACCCATTCGATAGGGGAGATTCTGTGGACGTGTCTCAAATGGATCATTGCGTCAGTGTCTCTGGCGTCATTCTGCTACCTGCTGTTCTCATTTGTGATCAGCACGGACGAGGAGAAACGTCTGCGCAGGGAAAACAGGATGTACGAGAAACTCTATCCCGAACTGAAGAACAAGGCGGAGTTGCTGGACTACGAGATGAAGGACCTCCAATACAGGGACGCTACCATATATAAACAGATATTCAATGCGAACGCTCCTTCGGTCGACCCTCAGAGCGCAGACCTTTTCGTGTTTGCCAATGATTCCATAGCCGACAAGGATATCGTCGAATATACTCAGCGGAAAGCTTCTACCTTATTTCAGCTTGTTGACAGCGTGAATGTCGGTTTCAGTCAGATCCTTTCTGGCGCGAAAAGGACTTCCGGGAAATTTCCGCCTATGGCAGTGCCTGTGGAAGGCCTGAAGTACGCGCAGGTGGGAGCGTCAGTCGGAATGAAACTCAATCCTTTCTATAAGGTTCAGACTCAGCATAATGGCATAGACTTGATTGTAGGTCAGGGAACTCCGGTCCTGGCTTCCGGCGACGGGGTCGTGAAGGATGTCCGCAGGTCCGGCAAGGGACTCGGCAATGTGGTGGAGATTGAACACGAGGGAGGTTTTGTGACAGTATATGCTCATCTGGATGAAATGTCGGTGAGAAGAGGTGAACAGGTGAAGGCCGGAAAGAAGGTCGGGACGGTAGGAGTGTCAGGCAATTCGTTCGCACCGCATCTACATTATGAAGTGCATAAGGACAGCCTGGTTCTGGACCCTGTGAATTTCTTTTTCGAGTCATATTCTCCGGACGAATACGTCAAAGTGGCCTATATGGCCGCGACAACAGGTCAAAGTATGGATTAGTTATGGAAAAACTCTATTATTCGATTGGCGAAGCCGCCGAAATGCTGGGGGAGAATGTTTCCCTTGTGCGCTATTGGTCAGATACTTTCAGCAAGTTCCTCAAACCGCACCGCAACAGCAAAGGCAACAGGATATATACGGTTGATGACCTGAGCGTGCTCAAACAGATTTATCACCTGGTCAAGGTCAACAAGATGACTCTCGAAGGTGCCAAAAAGAAGATGACGGAAGACCGGAAGAGCGTTGAAAGCCGGGTCAAGGCGGTTGACTGCCTGAAAGCTATACGTACTCAGTTGGATGAAATAAGAAAGACTCTATAACTATGACTGTCAAGGATATAACGGATGTCCTCGAGGCGTTCGCCCCGTTGGGGATTCAGGAGAAATGGGACAATAGCGGACTTATAATAGGGTCTCCGTCTGCCGATGTGCACGGCGTTCTGGTGGGATTTGACTGTACGCCGGAGCTTGTGGATGAAGCAGTTGCAGTTGGCGCGGATATGATTGTGACCCACCATCCGCTTATTTTCGGCGGAGTGAAGAAAATCAGTCCCGAAGACCAGACCGGCCTTGCCATTATGAAGGCGATTGCCGGAGGCGTTTCAGTTTATGCGGCCCATACCACGGCAGATAAAGTTCTGGAAGGCGTGAGCGGAGCGATGGCGAAGCGTCTGGGCCTGAAGAATGTGTCGATACTTGAGCCGGACGGTAATGAGGCCGGACTTGGTGCAGTCGGAGAGTTGCCGAGTCCCGTTTCCTCGGAAGAGGCAATCCGGTTGGTGAAAGAAAAGTTCTCTCTGAAATGCCTCAAATGCTCCAAACCCATATCTTCCAAGATTTCAAGGATTGCGATGTGCGGGGGCAGCGGTGCGTCACTCATTTCCGAAGCGATGGCATCCGGAGCGCAGCTTTATATAAGCGGTGACATCTCATATCATCATTTCTTCACCTCCGGGGACTTTATGATTATGGATATAGGACATTTTGAAAGTGAAGTGGACATAGTGGACATTTTATTTTCCTTGTTAACGAAAAAATTTCCTAACTTTGCAGTTCGCAAAAGTGGCGGGCTGGAGAAAAGCAATCCGGTCTGCTGGTTTTGAGGGTTACCTAATGTAAATTATATATAATTCAAATATGGCCAAGAAAATCAAGAAAGTTGAAACTCCAATTGACCAGAGAGAGACTTTCGTATCTATTCAGAAAAATTTCGCTGACTCAGAGATGAGTGTTGAGGAGAAGCTCAGAACTTTGTATTCTCTTCAGGAGGCAGATTCCGCAATTGATAAGATTCTTCAGCAGAGAGGTGAACTTCCGGTGGAGGTCGAGAATCTGGAGAATGAGGTAGCTGAATTGAAAGCTAAGGCTGTGCAGGTAAATGCCGAGATTGATGAGGCGAATGAGGCCATCACCGGTTACAAGCACGAGATTGTAGTGTGCGATACTACAATAGAGAAATATAAAAATCAGATGGATTCCGTCACCAATAGCCGTGAGTATGACTCCCTCTCAAAAGAGGTAGAGAACCAGGAACTTCTGAGGCAGATTGCTCAGAAGAAGGTGACTGACACCAAGGATGATATTCTTCAGAAGAAGACTGTTCTCGCAGATTTGAAAGAGGAGATCAGCGTACGCAGCGAAGACCTCAAGGCAAAGAAGGAAGAGCTTGCACACATCGTGGAGGAGACATCCAAAGATGAGAAAGCGCTCCGTGCCAAGAGAGACGAGTGCGCAGCCCTTATCGATGCCAGGACAATGAGCGCTTATGAGCGTATCCGCGAAAGCGAGAAGAACCACCTTGCAGTCGTAAGCGTATATTACAGCAGTAGCAAGGACAGCGACGCGGTGGATTCCAAGAATACAGATGTAAGGAAAGGAATCAGTGACGGTACATTGAGCGGTGCCTGCGGCGGATGCTTCAACACCATCATCCTTCAGCGTCTTCTCGACGTATATTCAAACAAGAAACTTGTTATCTGCGAGCACTGCGGCAGAATCATTGTCAGCGACGAAATCGCGGGTAAGGCTTAATCTTGACGAGAATCTTCGCTTCTTATGCCTGAATCGAAAAAGAAATCCAGAAGCAAGGCAGAGAAAAAACCTGATCTAGACTATCTTGGGGCGGAAATGGGTACCAAACCGCCTCAAGCGGTAGATTTTGAGGAGGCGGTTCTCGGTGCATTGCTCATTGAGCCGAGTTGCGTGGATGAAGCTATGGAGGAGTTGTCCCCAAGCTGTTTCTACGAACCTAAGCACAAGATGATATACGAGGCTATGGTAAAGCTCGTCAATGAGCACGTTGCCATAGACCTTCTTTCAGTTTCCCAGAAACTCAAGGAGATGGACAATCTTGAGAATGTCGGGGGAACTGTTATGCTTGCCACCCTTTCCCAGAAGATAGGTGCGGCGGCTCACGTGGAGTATTACATCAAGATTCTCAAGCAGAAGTGTATCCAGCGAGACCTCATCACGGCATCATACGACATTCTCAAGGATGCGTATGACGATTCGGTAAATGTTGACAATCTTATAGACAATTCCCAGTCAAAGATTTTTGCCGCCATCCAGAACAATGTGAAGAAGGATGTGCAGGATGTGGGCTCTGTCTTGAGCAACGCGATGAAGGAAATCGAGGAAATGCAGGAGCAGTCCGGCATCAGCGGTGTCCCTTCAGGATATGCCAGCATAGACAAGTACACTCTCGGTTGGCAGAAGTCCAACCTCATCATCTTGGGAGCCCGTCCTTCTGTGGGTAAGACTGCGTTCGCGTTGAATATTCTGAGGAATGCGGCAGTGGACAACAATATGCCGGTAGCGATATTTTCGCTTGAAATGTCGGCGTTGGAGTTGGTCAAACGTCTGATGACCACCGAGTCAGGTCTTGCCGCGGATAAAATCAAGGGTGCGGAGAAACTGAGCCAGAATGACTGGGAGCAGTTGCATTACAGCACGAAAGCATTGGCAAAGGCTCCACTGTACATAGACGACACTCCGGGCATCTCCGTAATGGAGTTCAGGACCAAGGCAAAGCGTCTGGTCAAGTCCAAGGGCGTCAGATTCATCATCGTCGATTACCTTCAGCTGATGCAGGGACCTGCAGAGTTGCGCGGAATGCGTGAGCAGGAGGTTGCGGCCATCTCAAGAACATTGAAAGCTACGGCGAAAGAACTCGAGATTCCTATTATGGCATTGTCACAGCTGTCACGAAACTCCGTGCAGCGTACCAACAGCAACAACCGCCCTATGTTGAGCGACTTGCGAGAATCCGGTTCAATCGAGCAGGATGCCGATATCGTATTGTTCGTACACAGACCTGACGCAATCGGTCTCGGCGACACTGTTGAGGACAGGGAATATACTGAGATAATCATAGCCAAGAACCGTAACGGTCAGATCGGCACTATTCCGATGAAGTTCAAGGGCGCTCAGGTGCGTTTCGTTGAGGAAAGCGAAGGATTGGGTACGGTATATGAGTCCGCGATGAATTCAGATCCGGGTGCCGGCGGTTTCCCGGGACAGCAGATGGGCGGCGATCAGGGTTTTCCTGATGTCGGATATTCTTCAGGCGCCGGAGAATTCAGTCATAATGATTTCGGAAGTTTCTGATGAAAGCGCTGATTACAAATTCCATATTGGCGTTGCTGCTGTTTCTTCAACAGCCGGCAGGTGCAACTGAACCGTTGAAAGGGGCTAATTGTATTCCTGTGAAAAGCCTTGCTGAGAGTAAGTTGGCATACAAAGGCGGTGAGAGACTGGATTTTGTGATTCATTATAAATGGGGCGCTATCAATTCGGATGTCGCCAAGGCGAATGTGAAACTGGATACCACGACGCTCAATGGGGTGCCGGTGTTCCATTGCTCGGTCTATGGAAAGACAGCCAGATTCTATGATATGTTCTTCAAGGTCAGGGAAGATTTCCAGTCCTGGTTCACAAGGGACGGCATAGTGCCTATGAAATTCACCCGCGACTCCAGAGAGGGCAATTATTACGCGGTGAACAGGTATGATTATGTCTGGGAACCTGACGAGACCAAGCATATAGATGCAGAACTGGAGTCATCCAGAAAGCCTGTCAGGAATGAGCAGATTGCGCTTACGGGCTGCACTTATGACCTTCCGTCGCTGTTCTATATGGCGAGGAATATGAATTTCGCCAAGGTGAAGCCTAATACGAAATATCCGATGACATTTGTCATTGATGACGATATATACAATGTGTATTTCATCTGGCTCGGCCGAGAGAAGAAGGCGATAAAAGGGATAGGGACTGTGCAGACGATGAAATTCGCGGCGAAACTGATTGCGGGGGACGTTTTCGGAAGCGGACAGGATATGTTCGTGTGGATAAGCGAAGACGATAACCGTATTCCTGTGTATTTTGAGGCTCCTCTGCGTGTGGGGACTGCTACAGGATGGCTGTCGGACTGGAAGAATCTCAAGCATCCGTTCGACTCCAGAATAAGCACTAAATGAAGATGAAGGGAGAGATTTCACATAAGGGGAAAGTCATTGAGGTCAATGATGCTGTCATCAGGGTGGAGATGATATCCAGTTCCGCCTGCTCGGCCTGTCACGCGGCCGGACTTTGTTCCATGTCGGAGTCTGTCAAGAAGACAGTGGAGATTCCGCGTGCGGGGAATGACGGATATGTGCCTGGTGAAGAGGTGGAACTTCTGCTGACTCCGTCAATGGGAATGAAGGCGGTGGTGCTGGCATACGTGATTCCGCTGTTTGTGTTATTGATAATATGTGTTTCCCTGTCGTACACGGGAATGCACGAACTATATATAGGTATTGCAGGCCTTTCGGGCATTGCAGTCTATTATCTGGCTGTTTATCTGTTCAGAGACAGACTGGCGTCCGAATATGTTTTCTGCATAAGGAAGAACAACAATCTCAATTCAGTAATAAGATGACTTCAACAATTATTTGGACAATCGTGGTTATTGCTGCTCTGGGTCTTATTCTGGCAGTGGTCCTGTACCTTGTGGCTGAAAAGTTCAAGGTGGAAGAGGATCCCCGCATAGAAGAGGTCGAGAAAGTAATGCCAGGTGCCAATTGTGGTGGCTGCGGTTTTGCAGGTTGCCACGCTTTCGCTGAGGCAGCTGTCAAGGCGTCGAATCTCGACAAGAATTATTGTCCTGTCGGCGGCAATGCGGTAATGCAGAAAGTTGCGGCTATTCTCGGCTATGAGGTAAAGGAAAAAGCCCCTATGGTGGCTGTCGTCCGTTGTAACGGTACCTGTGAAAACAGGCCGAAGACGAACGAGTATGACGGATACAAGTCCTGCAAGGTGAAGGCTGCGCTGTACAGCGGTGATACCGGCTGCCAGTTCGGTTGCCTCGGTTGCGGTGACTGCGTGGAGGCCTGCCAGTTCGGTGCTCTTTCAATGGATGAAAAGACTGGACTTCCGGTGGTTGACGAAAGCAAATGTGTCGCTTGCGGCGCCTGCGTCAAGGCTTGTCCTAAATCCATCATAGAACTCAGAAACAAAGGTCCTCGCGGTATGCGCGTCTATGTGTCCTGCGTGAACAAGGACAAGGGTCCTGTTGCCCGCAAGGCCTGCAAGGCTGCCTGCATAGGTTGCGGACTCTGCGCCAAGACTTGTCCTCACGAGGCGATTACAGTTGAGGGCAATGTGGCTTACATTGATTATACAAAGTGCAAACTGTGCCGTAAATGCGTTGTCGTATGTCCTACAGGTGCAATTCACGATGTGAATTTCCCTATACCTGTTGACAGGACAAAGAAGCCGGCCCCTGCAGCAAAACCAGCTGTTGCGCCTGCAGCTAAACCGGCAGTACCGGTTGCGAATGCAGCTGCACCAGCAACCGCTGAGGCTAAAGCCCCTGCTGCTGCACCAGTTGCTGAGAAGTCTGCAGCAACTCCTGCAGAGAAATCAGATGTTAAAGAATAAGGAGAACCGACAATATGAAGAGAACATTTTCAATAGGTGGTGTACATCCTGCAGACAATAAGATTTCACGCGGTTGCGCGATTGAAGTCCTGCCTACACCGCCGACTGTATATCTTTCAGTAGCACAGCATATCGGTGCTCCTGCAAAACCGATTGTAGCAGTCGGAGACAAGGTCAAGACCGGCCAGCCAATAGCAGAACCGGGCGGATTCGTCTCAGCGTACATTCATTCATCCGTTTCCGGTACCGTAAAATCAATCGGACCGCGCAAAGACCTTGCAGGCAATGTGCAGACCTGCATCGAAATTCAGGTTGAAGGAGACGAGTGGGCAGAAGGCATCGACAGAACAGATACTCTCGTGACCGAGTTCACTGATGACAACAAGGTCATAATGGACAAAATCAAGATGGGCGGAGTCGTAGGTCTCGGTGGAGCAACATTCCCGACCCACGTCAAGCTTTCACCTCCTCCGGGAAAGAAATGCGAGATGCTGATTATCAACGGTTGCGAATGTGAGCCGTATCTGACATCAGACTTCCGTACACTCCTTGAAAAGGGCGAGCAGGTTGTAGTCGGTGTCGCCATCATCAAGCAGGTGCTCGGTGTGGCTGAAGCTACTATCGGCATAGAGGACAACAAGCCTGAGGCTATCGAACATATAGAGAAGATACTTGCCGATTTCAGGAAGAAGTCATCCAAGTTCGACGGAATCAAGGTGCTCAGCCTGATGAAGAAATATCCGGAAGGCGGTGAAAAGCAGTTGATTGATGCTGTTATGCACCGTCAGGTGCCTTCAGGTGCTCTTCCGATAGATGTCGGTGCAGTCGTTCAGAATGTCGCTACCGCTCTCGCAGTATATGACGCAGTTCAGAAGAACAAGCCGATTATCGACAATTCAGTTACCGTTACGGGAACTTGCCTGCCTTCTGACAAGCAGCACAACTACCTCGTCCGTGTAGGTACACCGCTGTCATATATCATCGAACAGATGGGCGGCGCTCCGGATGATGCCGTCAAGGTGATAAGCGGAGGTCCAATGATGGGTAAGGCTATAGCAAATCTGGATGCCGCCACACTTAAAGGCACATCTGCACTGCTTTTCCTCACTGCAGAACAGACTGAACGTAAGCCGGAAGGCAACTGTATCAGATGCGGCAAATGCGCAGAGGCTTGTCCTATGGGCTTGGAGCCGTTCCTGCTTCAGAGACTTGCCCGCCACAATATGACGGAAGAACTGGAAGCAAATGCAGTTCAGGATTGTATCGAGTGCGGATGCTGTCTATATAGCTGTCCTGCATACATTCCTCTGCTGGATATCATCAGACCTGCCAAAGGTCAGGTGATGGGTATCATCAGGGCAAGAGCAGCCGCGGCAAAAGCAGCTGCAGCAGCCGCTCAGCCGGCACCTCAAAAATAAGTTGAACGTTAAACCAACAATATACGATGAATAGACTTTTGGTTTCACCGGCTCCGCATATCCACGCGGCAGTTTCCACCAAGTCGCTTATGCGTGACGTGGTCATTGCTCTGCTGCCGGCAGTCATCGTCTCGGTCATTTTCTATGGCCTTGGCGAAATCGTTGTTCTCGGTGTCAGTGTGCTCTCCTGCATCCTCATCGAGTATCTTATCACAAGATTTTTATTGAAGAAGCCTTCCACAATCTGCGATTATTCTGCGGCTGTGACTGGAGTTCTTCTTGCTCTTAACCTGCCTTATACCACTCCTTGGTGGGTAGTGCTTATCGGCGCGCTGTTCGCTATCGGCGTTGTCAAGATGACATTCGGCGGTCTGGGACAGAACCTTTTCAATCCTGCCATTGCAGGCCGTGTGTTCCTGCTCGTGTCATTCCCAAGCTATATGACAAGCTGGAGTATGCCTCAGGGACTCTTCGGCGTTGACGCAGTTTCAGGAGCAACACCTCTCGGACTCATCAACGAAGGCCTTATGGGCGGCCTTACCGTGCCTGAGATAATGTCTGCGAACGGACTTTCATATTCCCAGATGCTTTTCGCCAATCTTGGCGGTTCAGTAGGTGAGGTTTCAGCACTTGCACTGCTTGCAGGCTTTGTTTATCTGCTTGTTCGCAAGGTGATCAAACCTCATATCACCCTTTCAATCTGGGGAACAGTAGCTTTGGTGTCATTGATTTTCTGGCTTGCAGCTCCGGACAGATTCACTGATCCTCTGTTCAATCTCCTTTCCGGAGGTATGATTCTCGGATCCTGCTTTATGGCAACTGACTATGCCACATCTCCGATGTCAGTTAAAGGCGGTATCGTCTATGGTATAGGAATAGGCTTTATTACATTGATGATCAGATACTTCGGTTCTTATCCGGAGGGTATGTCATTCGCTATTCTCATAATGAATGCGACCGTTCCTCTGATCAATATGTGGTTTCACCAGAAAAAGTACGGGAGGAAATAACAATGGCAGCAAAATCAACATTGAAAAATATGGTTCTCTGTCTGTTCGGCACCACTCTCATCTGCTCAGCCGTATTGGCCGGAGTATATGCGGTTACTGCCGAGCCTATCGCGAAAACCAACGAAGCATTGCTGAAAGCATCTGTAGCCAAGGTGCTTCCGGAAGGCGGAGAAATTTCTGACGCTCTTCCTTGCGAAGTGGGCGGCCAGCCTTCTGAGTGCTACCAGTGCACAAAAGACGGAGAGGTCATCGCAGTAGCTGTAAAATCCACAGTTATCGGCTTCGGCGGACCTCTTGTGCTTATGGTCGGCATCCTCAGTGACGGTACAGTTTACAACACTGCGGTTCTGTCTCACAGCGAGACTCCGGGTCTTGGCGCGAAATGTACTTCTGACGAGCACTTCATGGCCCAGTTCAGAGGCCTGAACCCTGAGCAGAAGAAGCTTTCCGTAAAGAAAGACGGTGGTGACATCGACGCGATAACTGCATCTACCATCACTTCAAGAGCATATACTCTCGCAATTGACAACGCACTGCATTCTCTGGCAACTTTGCCTGAAGAAGGCGGCGAACCTGTTGTGACAGAATCTGTTGTAGAATAAGGAGGACAGAACAATGACAAAATTACAACTTATCACTAAAGGACTTGTCAAGGACAACCCTACATTTGTTCTTATCCTTGGTATGTGTCCTACACTGGCGACAACTACATCCGCAATCAACGGACTCAGTATGGGTCTTGCGACGTTGTTCGTGCTGATTCTTTCAAATATGGCAATCTCGGCTATTGCTCCGGCAGTTCCGGACAAGGTCCATATTCCTGTATATATCGTGGTCATAGCTACATTCGTGACTGTGCTCCAGTTCCTTATGCAGGCTTATACTCCTGCCATCTATTCCACGCTCGGTCTGTTCATTCCGCTTATCGTTGTGAACTGTATCGTGCTCGGACGTGCCGAGGCTTTCGCAAACAAGAACGGCGTCATTGATTCCGCTCTCGACGGTCTCGGAGTCGGCCTCGGATTCACCTGCTCGCTCACCGTTATCGGTCTTGTGCGTGAAATCCTCGGAAGCGGTTCTGCATTCGGATTCAAATTCATTCCGGGTGACGGTATCCTCGCATTCGTGATGGCACCGGGTGCATTCCTCGTGCTGGGCTATCTGATGGTGTTGTTCAATAAGTTTCTGAAGAAATAAAGGGTCTGATTATGGAAATATTACTTATTATAATATCAGCAATATTTGTAAACAATATTGTCCTTGCTCAGTTCCTCGGTATCTGTCCGTTCCTGGGCGTTTCCAACAAGCTTTCTACTGCGACAGGTATGTCGGCTGCAGTCTGCTTCGTGATTACGTTGGCTACACTTGTGACATATCTTCTTAACAATTATGTCCTCGTGCCGCTCCAGCTGGAATTCCTGCAGACGATTTCGTTCATTCTCGTCATCGCCGCGCTTGTGCAGATGGTGGAGATTGTGCTCAAAAAAGTCAGCCCGTCGCTTTATCAGGCTCTCGGAATCTTCCTTCCGCTGATTACCACCAACTGTACAGTTCTCGGTGTGGCTATTACTGTGGTTACCAAGGAGTTTACATTTGGACTTCCGTCTCACATGCTGGGACTCGGAGAGGCCATCCTTTATGCTTTCGCGACATCTGTCGGCTATGGCCTTGCAATGGTGCTGTTTGCAGGTATGCGTGAGCAGCTTGCGCTCAGCAATGTTCCTAAGGCGTTCCGCGGCATTCCTATCGCGCTGATTACAGTAAGTATTCTTGCGATGGCGTTTATGGGATTCTCCGGTATGGTGAAATAATAAGGAGCGGTTGCACCTTATAAGTTTTTTGCTATATTTGCTCGCGTAAAACTTGTATTTAAACTAAAAGAGACTGTTCGATAAAGCTCGGACAGTTTCTGAACTTGGTTGCGGAGTTTCTGCAGCCGTAAACTTTATTGAAAATGAAAAAAGCAATTATTGTTATTGCAGCCGTGTTAGGTTTTGCAGTAATGGCTTCCGCTCAGCCTAAGGCTATCGGTGGAAGGCTCAGCACTTGGGGCGGACTTGAAGTCAGCTATGAGCATTATCTCGGAAATCCTAATTTCCTTGAAGTTAACGTGGGAATGAACTGGTATGGCGATGGATGCGGTGCTGATGCTACTGGTATCTATAACTTTACTTTCGCTCAGCCGGCCTGGACTCCAAGAGGAAACTGGGCTTGGTATGCAGGTCCCGGTATCACCCTCGGTTCCACCCACTACAATGACGAAAACAACTTCTTCGGTGGTATCGTAGGTCAGGTTGGTCTCGAGTATACATTCTGGTTCCCTCTTCAGCTTTCAGCAGACCTCCGTCCTGTATTCGGATTCTGCGACGGCGAGTTCTGGATGAACGGTTTGTGGGGATTTGCTCCTACCCTCGGTGTAAGATACAGTTTCTAATGCCTTTTCTCCGACATTGTGCAGGAATAATGGCCATTTAAGACGACAGGCTGAACTATCCCGCGCAGGTCGTAAAATAAACAAAGTTTAATATCAAGTGGCTGGCTGAAAGTGATTTTAGTCAGCCGCTTGTTGATATAAGAAGACGCTTCGGATATGGCGAATGGACTCGGAAAGGTAATCTTGTCAGGATTGAGCTTGCTGGTTGCATCTCTGCTGCAGCTTGCTGGCCAATCGTATTCGTATATGCAGCAATTTTCTGTGGATGAGGGCCTTCCGCATACAGACGTGTCTTCTATCCTGCAAGATGAGTACGGATATATCTGGATCGGGACTTATTCCGGGCTGTGCCGTTATGACGGGAATCATCTTGACTGCTGGGATATGTCCAATTCCATTCTTCAGAGTTCAAGAATCCGTTCTCTTTTTCTTTCCGGTAGTCTTCTTTATATAGGGACTGAGAATGGGGGCATAACCATATATGACGTCAAGTCTGGAAAGTTTCTGAGAAATATAGATGTACCCGGCAATTTTGTCAATTGCCTGTTCGGTTCGTATGACGGACGTTCAGTCTGGGCTTGTACCAATGAGGGCCTCTTGCAGGTGAACATTGACGGAGACAACTGCAATACGTCGTCTTATTCTCTGCAGGGTTATTCCTATGCCGGATGTGCAGTTCGCGCAGATGAACTTCTGGTCAGTTCATCCGGAAATCTTGGCGTTTTCAGCAAGCAGGACGGATTCCACAAGGTGCAGGAGGGCCTTTTCATAAATTCTTTTCTGAAATTTTCTGATGACAAGGTCATATTGGCGGCTTCTCAAGGTACATTCGTCTATGACATTAAAGCTGAAGAAGTATGGAGGCTCAACCAATATGATTCCCGAAGCGCCTTCCTATCTGACGACGGAAAATGTCTTATGGTGTGCACGGCGCATCACGGCGTTCTTGAATATGATCAGAATCTTTGTCTTTCGGACGAGGTTGTCCCGTGGAATACCTCATCTCAAGGCGCTGACATTGAACTCTCAACCATCTTTTGTGATGATGCCGGCGTGATGTGGCTGGGCACAAACGGTTGCGGATGCTTCAGAAGCACCAGGACGGGTAGGGCATTCAAACTTTACCTGCCGTTTTATGAAGGAGGATGCCAGATAGTAACGATGTTTGTGGATAGTGCTGACCGTCTGTGGGTTGCTTCCAGAGATGGACGTGTGTCCGTGCTGCAGCGAGATGCTTTCACGCAGGTTGCTCCTAGCTCTCTTTATTCGTTGGAATCTATGCCGATTTCATCGATCTATGAGGACAGGGACGGTAATATTTTGCTCGGGACTTGGAACAAAGGAGTCCTGCGGATAAATAAATCAGACGTGGAAAGGGCCTGCGAAGGGAAATCCTTTCAATTGAACAGACTTGCGGAGCTTCCTTCTCAATTAAGTGTGTACAAGTTCGCCGAAGATTCTTTCGGACGTTTCTGGATTACGACGGATAACGGAGTTTATCGTTCAAGAACGTCCGACATCCATTCGGATTGGGATAATCTCCGCTACTCCAGAAGAGATACATCCACAATTAGCGACAATTTTACGACTGATATTCTCGTGGACGGAAGAAATGTGTGGGTCGGGACCCGTGCCAGTCTCAACAGGATTACTCTTGCCGTGGACGGGTCTGTCCTCAAGACAGAGAGGGTGTATGTGAGAGAGAAAGGCAACGCCGGCGAATTTGTGTCATTTATCCATAAATCCTCGGACGGCTCGTTATGGGTGTCTGTTCTCGGACTGGGATTGGCCAAGATGACGAGCGATGATAACGGGTATGAATTCAAGGTCTATAACAAGAGCGTATGTCCGGATTTCGTGAATAATGAATTCGAGTCTTTGCTGGAAGATAAACACGGCAACTTCTGGATAGGCGGATTCGGTATCACCAGATTCTCACCTGAAACCGGGACTGCAAGAGTGTACACCCGCAAGGACGGACTTCAGAGCAACTCATTCAAAATATGGGATTCCGCCACGTTTTTAGATGGTCGTATGGCGTTCGGCGGCATAAACGGACTGAATATTTTCTTTCCGGATGATATAAAAAACAATGAGAGTCCGGTCAACGTAAGGATTACTTCTATTGGCATCAATGGAGAGAATGCCGTAGAAAGTGAAAAGCCGTTGAAACTGACTCACGCCGAGAACAATCTGACATTCGGATTTTCCTCAATGAGTTACAGCGTTCCGGAGCAGAACAGATACAAGTATATGATGAAAGGCCTTGATGACGTATGGCATTATACTGACGGCTCCAATCCGGGCGCATCGTATCTCAACTTGAATCCCGGACGATACACATTTGTCGTTTATGGTTCCAATAGCGACGGAGTGTGGGGAGCTAAACCGGCAAGACTCGCTTTGAGGATACTCCCTCCGTGGTACCTGTCATTGACTTCAAAAATCTGTTATCTCATTGCTCTTATGGGGATTGTAGCGGCTTTTGTACGCTTCAAAAAGAGACGGATAGAAGAAAGGCACAAAAATGAAATAGCAAAGAAACTTGCGGAAGAACAAAGGGAAAGGAATGAAGAAGAACTTAAATTCCACACTGATTTCCTGCACGAGATACGTACACCGCTGACTCTCATAACAACACCTGTCGAGGAATTGCTCTTGAATCCGAATCTGGGAAAAGGCACGCTCAGTCGTCTGCATCTTGTGGAGAAAAGCGTAAATATCCTTCAGAAACACATAGAATCCGTAACCGACTTGCGAAAATATGACAACGGTAAGGTCAGCCTGCACGTGGTTGAAGTCGATTTCGCAAGGTTCGCGGAAGAAATATGCCTCTTGTTCCAACCGCTGGCATCTTCACGCGGATACGAATTCAATGTGAAAATCAATCATTTGGAGCAGAAGGTGTTCATCGACAAGGACGGGATGGAGAAGGTGATACTTAACCTGATGTCCAATGCCGTGAAATATTCTCCTGAACGCGGAGGAAAGATAGACGTAAGTTTGACTTCCACGGATGAAGGGGCGCTTTTCAGTGTGTCCAATCTTGGAATAGGCATTCTTCCTGAAGATTTGCCTTATGTATTTGACCGGTTCAGGCAGGGAAAGAATAATGACCGAGGCGGAATGGGAATCGGACTGTCTATCAGTAAATCCGTGGTTCTTTCCCATAGTGGCAAAATCTGGGCGGAATCTGTTCCCGGAGGCGTAACGGCATTTTACGTGCTGATTCCTTATGGCTGTGCCCATTTCAAGGCGGAGGATATAGACAGGGGGTATCGTAACAGTGACTATATTGCCAATTATGACTCTCTAGCTGAATTTATGTCCCCTGAAGTCGGTGTCGTAAGCGGAGTGGAACGTGAGAAGAGTGTGCTTATCGCTGATGACAGCAAGGAACTTTCGGGATACTTGTCTCAGCTGTTGTCCTCCAAATACAATGTCCTTGCAGCTTCGGATGGAGAGAGAGCTTATGAAATGGCTATTTCGGAGCAGCCGGACCTGGTGCTTACCGATGTCGTGATGCCTAAACTGAACGGACTTGAACTGTGCCGGCGAATCAAGGAGAATAATGTCACTTCACATATCCCGGTTATACTCATTTCGGCAAGAGACCTTCCGACCTACAAGATGGAAGGCTATCAGATGCTTGCGGATGACTATATAACCAAACCTTTCCACGCGGCTCTGTTGCTTTCACGGATTGATAACCTGATCCGTCAGAGAGAGTGTATGAAGCAGGCTTTTCATACGGAGGTCAATGTGGAACCGTCCACAGTCACGGTTACGTCCGTGGATGAGAAATTCATACGCTCGTGCATAAAAGATATCGAGGAGCATATCGGTGAAGTGGACTATGGCGTAGATGACTTGTGCCAGAATATAGGTTATTCGCGTCCTCAGTTGTATAGAAAGATTAAATCCATAACAGGAATGTCAGCGATTCAATTCCTTCGCAGTATCCGTCTCAAAAGAGCTGCTCAACTCCTTTCTTCAGGTGGCGGAATGAATGTGGCCCAAGTTATGACAGCAGTCGGCTTCAGCAATATATCTTATTTTTCAAAGATCTTTTTCGCTGAATTCGGAGTGCTCCCTAAAGACTATAAAGGCTAGTTGTATGCCTGTGGAATGTACTTTATATTAAAAGTGCTAAAATCTGAACGATTTGTAAAGAACTCCGGAGTCGTATATTCATAAATTAGTCCTGCAATCGCTGCTGGACAGCTTTTTTGCTATAATTGATAACAGAACAAACACTAATACCAATTTTATGAAGAAAGTCTTATTGGCTGCGGCCACTTGCGGAGTGATCTTCGCAGTATCCTGCAAGAAGGAGGATAAAACCATTGACAAGGATTTCTCGTACAGCATCCCTACAGAGGCTATCGTTGGGAACAGTATCGTTGTCGAGGATCTTTCCATTAATGTAAAATCACGTACCTGGACATTTGAAGATGCTCTTCCTGAGACTTCAACAGAATCCAAGGTTAGCGTCACTTTCACCAAGGACGGAGACAAGAAGGTGACTCTCACTGTCAATTATGCTGACGGAACCAAAGATGAAGTTACCAAGACTGTAACAGTCAAGGACTATTTCTCCGCACAGATTCACGCTGAGGGACTTACTCCAAATCATTGTGCGGCAAAGGGTACGGAGATAACGTTCTCTCTCGATCCGCTCGAAAACAAGTCCGGTATGGATCTGACGTACGCCTGGACATTCCCTGGCGCCACTCCTGCAACATCTACGGAATCAAAGCCTAAGGTTGTGTGGAATTCCCAAATCAACGATTTGGAAGTGACTTGTACAGTTACGCGTTCTGATGGAGCAAAGCTTGAACTTTCATATCCTCTTACAGCCGGTAATTATCCTCTGCTCAAAGTTGATAACTATGACGTGTATGGATTTGAGAAAGGAGAAGGCTGTACTAAAGGCTGGTATGACTGGATTCAGTTCCCTGGTGAGGCGGCTGCGGGCGAGCATCCAAATAACTTTACGATTGTTGACGGCGGTGCTAACGGTACAGCCAAAGCGATGAAGATTGATATTTCACCTATTACTAACGGAACGGATATATGCGAGATTGCTCATCGTAACAGTTGGCCTACGAATGCTTGGCTTGAAGTCGGCAAAAAGTATGAATTTACATTCTGGCTCAAGAGCGAAGGTGCTTACGGCGCTTGCTATTGGGTTCATCTTTACAGCTATTGCCCAGATTGGCTGAATGACCCTCTTCGCGGAGCAGCAGCAAAAGAAGACTGGAAAGAGGTGTTCGGGTCCGATTTTGTCGAGGGTGGTCAGATAAGGTTGTATGAGAATGCCATCACCTCTGTTATCCAGGACGACACTCAAGAGGCCGGATATAGAATCGAAGGAGCTCTTTCAACTGAATGGACAAAATATACCTTTGAGTTTACTCCGTCAGGAACTGAAGGTGATGTCTATAGGAACTGCTACCTCTGTTTGGGAATCAGCGGTATGGGTGCCAAGATCTACATCGACGAGGTTCAGATCAATTTGATAGAAGAATAATCATCAACTATTTTACCGATAATGAAACGGTTTTTTCTTTTACTTTCACTGTTGGCGGTGACAGCAGGCTCTGCTTTTGCCCAGCAGAAAATCACCGGTCGTGTGACAGACACGCACGGCGACCCTATACCGTGGGCAAATGTGTATCCGAAAGGGGCGCACTATGGTACGACTTCAGATGATGACGGCAATTACACGATAACCGTCAATACGTCGGACGCTGTTCTGGTGGCATCTTTTCTCGGCTATCAGGATTGTGAAAAAGCCGTTTCCGGTAAAACAGTAATCGATTTCGTGTTAGAATCTGATTCGGACGTGCTGGACAATGCCGTTGTCATAGGCTATGGTACGGCGCGCAGGCAGGACTTGACGGGAAGTGTGGCTTCCATCAATTCCGACAACTTGAAGAATCAGGTGCTTTTCTCCGTCGATGATGCGCTCAAAGGTGGTGTAGCCGGCCTTATGGTGTCTTCTACCAGCGGTCAGCCGGGTGCGGCATCCAAGATGCTCATCCGAGGAGCTGCGTCTCTCTCCGGTTCCACTTCTCCTCTTATTGTCGTGGACGGATTCCCTCTGGGTGACGTTTCTACATCTTCCGGTATGGGTATGGCGGGACTGGATTCTCAGATGAGTCCGCTCGCTATGATAAACACCGAGGATATCGCCTCGATTGAAGTGCTGAAGGATGCTTCGTCAACGGCCATCTACGGAAACAGAGGCGCGAACGGAGTCATAATGATTACGACCAAGAAAGGCAAGGCCTCATCAGGGCGTATCCAGTACAACGGCTATGTCAGTATGCAGAGCCTGCCTCATAAG
Organism: Acutalibacteraceae bacterium; assembly: GCA_963636275.1. GTDB lineage: Bacteria > Bacteroidota > Bacteroidia > Bacteroidales > UBA932 > Cryptobacteroides. The sequence goes on from CAVHJF010000007.1 coordinate 55,833, forward strand.
TATGATATGCTTGACTTCCAGGGATATGCGTCTATGATGAATGTCAAGAATCCTTCAAATCTTCTGTTCAGTGACTCGAATGGAGATCTCAGGGATTTTGACTACAAGAGAATAAAGAGCATTGATTGGCAGGATAAGATTTACCGTACCGGATTCATTCAGAACCACAATCTTTCGCTTCAGCATTCTACAGACAAGACCAATTTCCTGGTCAGCGCATCATATATGCAGAATGAGTCCATCATCATCAATACCAATTGGCAGAAACTCACCACCAAGGCTAATATTGACCACAAATTCACCGACAAGTTCAAAGTCGGTATTGATATGAATTATAGCCGCATCATTGATGACGGCGTACCTACCTCTGGCGGTGACGGCACTGCAGTCGGAACAGTTATGGGCGCACTCATTTCGCAGCCTTTTGACCTGACAGATGAGCAGACTCAGGTGCTTTTCCGTCGCGCTGGCGTGGAGCAGTATATGATAAATGCTTATAATGAAGGAAATAAGCAGAATCCGGTGACTATGGCGAGCGACATCAAGATGAAAAAAATCTTGAGCCGTACGATAGTGAACTCCTACGCGCAATACAACATCCTTGATGACCTTGTGCTGAAGGTGACAGGAGGATATGACGATTATTCGCTTTCTGATAAACAGTTCTATCCGACAACCACTCCGCGCGGGTATCTGTATAATGCGCAGGCCTGCATCGCGAATGTGTCAAGTTTCGGGTGGCTTAACGAGAATACTCTCACGTGGTCGCCGACATTCAACGATGTACATAGGCTGAATATTATGGCAGGTGTCACGGAGCAGGGTTCCAGATACAATTATGCAGCTACAGAGGCTTCGTCATTCTCGAATGAATCGCTCGGCTACAACAACCTTTCATTGGCGAAGGATTTCCATTCCTACTCCAACACAAGCAAAAGCTCGATGCTGTCATTCATCTTCCGTGCTAATTATGCGTACGATGACCGCTATATAGCCACATTCACATTCCGGCGTGACGGTACTTCCGCATTCCTCAGGAACAAGTGGGGCTCGTTCTTCTCCGGAGCATTGGCGTGGAATGTCAAGCAGGAACAATTCCTCAAATACAACGACGTGATCAGCGGCCTTAAGCTCAGGGCATCGCTCGGCGAGGTCGGCAACTCCAACGTCCCGACATCAGGTTCATTTGCGCAACTCTATACTACAAGCACTGCATTCGGTACATCCATCAGTATCGGCCAGTCGCCTGTTACACTTGCAAATGAAAACCTTACTTGGGAAAAGACACTCGAATATAATCTGGGACTAGAGTTCGGAATCTTTGACGAAAGACTGCATTTCGACTTGGACCTTTACAACAAGACTACCAGAGACTTGCTCCTGGAAGCTCCGGTGCTGAACATCTCAGGTTATACCAAGGCTTGGCAGAATGTGGGAAGCCTCCGCAATACCGGATTGGAATTTTCTATGAATGCGACGCTTGTGGATAAGCGTGATTTCCAGTGGAGCGTCAATGCAAACATAAGCCACAACAAGTCAAAGATTCTTAAACTTGGCCAGAACGGTGCTCCTATCTATTTGGGAATCAACTGTCTGGGCGGACAGAATGCCGTAATTCTCAGAGAAGGCGGTTCTGTCGGTGAAATTTACGGTTATCGTGCTATCGGGCTGTATCAGTTGAACGAGTTTACAGCTACAGAGAGTACGACCAAACCGGGGACATATAATTATGCTGTCAAGGATGGTGTGCCGACACAGGGCGTGGGCGAGCAGCCTGGCTCCATAAAACTGTGGGATAAGGACGGCAACGGAAAAATAGACGACAATGACCGTGAAGTCATAGGCAATTTCCTTCCTAAATATTATGGTGCATTCTCAACTACTCTCAATTGGAAGTCATTCAATCTGTATTTGGGATTCCAGTATTCTCTGGGCAATCAACTTTACAACGCGAACTACGCGATGATAGCGTTCTATAACGGAGACGGTTCCAATCAGGTAGCCAAATGGAATGACAGGTGGACAGTGAACAACCAGAATTCCCGCTATTATTCGCAGATTTCCAAAGGTCTGGTGTCCTCCGCATTCGTGGAAGACGCATCATTCCTCAGATTTTCTTCAGCAAGGCTGACATATACAATCCCGAATAAGCTGATTTCCAAGACTAAGCACATCGAGAACTGTAAGGTGTACCTTGCGGCCGACAATATCTATACGTTCACACGTTATTCCGGATATGATCCGGAAGTCGGTATCAGCCAGAGCAATGCGTCTGCAATTCTTTCGCAGGGATTTGACTACGGCAATTTCCCTCACGCCAGGACATTCACATTCGGTGTCAACATTTCATTCAGATAGGGGAGGAAGATAACTATGAAGAAGATTTTTACATTGATTTGTTTCGCTTTCTGTCTGGCTTCGTGCGATTTCCTCGAAACTACTGTTGAAAGCAATATCACTACAAAGAATTTCTTTAAGACCACAAGCGATTTCGACAGCGCTCTTACCGGCGTTTACTATACTTTCACATCGGTCGAGTGGGATGCCCAGCACCGATATGGAAATTATTTCACCGGATTTATGTATTGGGGGCGAATCGGTACCGATGAGGCATTCGTGTCATCAGGCAACAATGGAGAGGAACTGTTGGGAAACTATACCTATACTCCGGAAAATCTTTTTGTGGAGAAAGTGTGGTTTATGCAGTACCTAGGAATCCAGAGGGCGAATGTTGTTATCCATAGACTCAATGAATATACGGGGACTCAGGTCTCACAGGATGACAAAAACAGAATTATGGGAGAGGCGCATTTCCTGCGCGCGTGGTTCTATTTTCAATTGGCACGCTACTATGGCGAAGTCCCTCTTGTGCTGGATGAGACTACGGATATTTCCAAACTGAATACCGAGAAGAAGTCTCTTGCGGAAGTATATGCCCAGGTCATTTCTGACTACCAAACAGCCGAGAAACTTCTCCCTGTAACCAATTCTGTAGGACACGCCACCAAGTATGCGGCAACAGCGCTCAAGGCAAGGGCGTATCTGCAGATGTCAGGTGAACCTCTGAAGGATGCGACAGCGGCGCAGAAAGCGGCAGATGCCTGCAAGACGGTGATTCAGAACGGCGGTTACGAATTGGTAAAGGATTATTTCTCCCAGTTTGACGGCAAACACGAGCATAACAGCGAATATATATTCGACGTGGAGTTTGACAATACTGTCAGCAACTCTCTTTATGGCGGTCAGGTGGGAACTGTCGATGGTGTCCCTCACGAGCAGAATGCTTATTGGGCACAGACACGTACATACAAGGAAATGTATGACAAGTTCGAACCTGCTGATCTTCGTAGAGAGGCGGTAAATAACGGCGGACATATAGCTGTGGGCGAAAGCGGGAAGGCAGAGATGGTAATGGATGACCCGGAATATGCCGGAAATTATTGGATATACAAGTTCCGTCATCCTATAGACAAGTCAGACCGTGGGACAAGCTGGGCCAACTGGTGCAATAACATCAATTTCCCGATTATCCGTTATGCTGACGTGCTTCTTATGTATGCGGAAGCGGAGAACAGAGCCAACGGCTCGCCGAGTGCCGAATCGCTCGAGTATGTTAATCAGGTACGTCGCCGCGGTTATGGCAAGGATATATATACGCCGGATGCTTCTGTTGACCTGCCTATGAGTTCAGGAGCGAACTTCGATGCCGTCATTCTCAAGGAACGCAGCCTTGAACTTTGTTTCGAGGGACACAGATGGGCTGACCTGGTTCGTTTCGGTAAGCTGCAGGAGGCGTATTCTTCGGTAGGTTATGATGAGAAATTCAAACCTTATTATGACCCGGTGCGCGATAACTGCAAAGCGAAACATTCTATTTTCCCTATTCCTCAATCAGTAATTGATGCTTCCAATGGAGCTATAACTCAGAACCCTTTATGGAAATAAAAAAAATACTGTCATTCCTGCTTGTAATGACTGTTGCGTCCGGGTGCAGCAGGGAGTGGATTCCGACCCCGGATCCTGATGATTGCAAATGGCATAATGCTACTGCGGAGCCGGACCCAGAGCCAGAGCCGGACCCTGAGCCTGATGAGAATTGGACTGTGGTTGACGGTGCCGGCTGCGCACTTGGCGAACTTAAGGTCCTGGAACAATCGGCAAGTACCTTTATGAAAGGTTGTTGGCCTGACGGTAAGCTGATTCCTATCAAGAAAGGCAATGAGTGGCAACTCTTCTGGAGCGAGGCCACTGATGCGCTCACAGTAGCGGATACTCCATATCCGGAAGACCATATCGACAAACTTACATCCTCGGCGAAAGTATGGGGTAAAGAGTTTGTGCGCATAGACGGATTCAATGACGGAGGTTCGTGGTTCATAGGGATTTTCCCATTGGATGATAATGGACATTATGTCGGATTCTTCCACGCGGAAAGTCATTGGACAAGCGGAAGCGGAGCCCATAAGTCTATAGGTGTGGCATATTCTGATGACTATGGCAGCACTTGGAGGGACGCCCAGCCAATCCTGACAGTTTCAACGGCTAAGCCTGAAAGCGCGGCGTGGACAGGCCTTGGTGACGGATGTGTGATATGGGACTCTGCATCTTCCAGATATATATGTTATTATCAGGCACGGGCCAACACCAATACAAATGCTTTGTGTATGGCGTCATCTTCGGACAAGAAGGGAGCCGCCGGTACGTGGAAAAAGTGGGACGGCAAGGATTTTAGCATCGAAGGGTGCAATGCTTCGACTGGACTCGGCGGAGAAGACATAGCAGTCGACAACCTTTCGGAGACACCGGGATGCAATCCTTCCGTGATGTGGAATACCTATCTGGACAAATGGGTTATGGTGTATGCGTCGTGGACAAAGAGAGTGTTTGTGGCATATAGTGACGATGCGATCAACTGGACAGAGCCGGTTAAAATTCTCGGCTCAATAGGCGTCCCTACCTGGTATCCTAATCTCATCGGAAGCGAGGGAGATCTTACTGGAGGTGAGGTCGTCAAGATTTATTGGTCTCATAATCAGGATGATAACGGAATCCGCGAAATAGGATACCGAAGCATTAAATTTATAAAGGAATAGTTATGATAAAAAATATGTTCAAGGCTCTCGGCCTTGCAGTCGTGTGGGCTTTGGTTTTGTCGGGTTGCTCGAAGAATGTGGTCGTAGTGAAATGCGATCCTTCCGTAAAAGATTATACCCCGCAGTTGCGCGAAATTCTCGCTTCTCACCCCAAAGGCGATGTTACCATCAAATTTGAAAAGGGTGAATATGACTTCTATCCGGAAAATGCAGTTGAGGATTTCCTCTCGCTTTCCAACAACTGTAGCGGAGACCGCAAGATAGCATTCGATATAAAGGATATGAAGAATGTCCTTGTGCAGGGCGACGGGACTTCTTTTATGTTTCACGGAAAGATCGTGCCTTTCGCAGTTAGAAATTCTGAAAATGTGAGCATCAGCGGCATCTCGATCGATTATGATTATCCGTGGACTTTCGAAGCTGAGGTCATATCAAATGATCCTGTCCGTAGAAGTTTTGTGGTGAAGGTTTTTCCTGACAACAAATACAGGATAGAAGGCGACCGACTCTTTTACGGGGGATATGATTGGGAATATCCTATGGGTGAGAGCATTGTATTTGACCCTCGCACAAGGCGGCCTTGGTATGATACCGCGGCATACGAACACGGCTATTGGTCCGGAGAGATGGGCGCAAGGCAGATCAGCGAGGGAGTGGTGGAATTCACACGTCTCAGCGCGCGTGATGTGCCTCCTGTCGGGAGTATATGGGATGACAAGGGGCCTACCAAGCTCAACCGCTCATATCCGGGTATCGCGATTCTGTCAAGCCGCAAGGTGAATGTGGAGAATGTCCACGTATATAAATGCGGTGCTATGGCTCTGATGGGAGAATATTCGGAAGATATTACCGTATCCGGTTTCTCGACTGCGCAGAAAGAGGGCGACAGACGAATGATCACTTCTTCTGCGGATGCTACGCATTTTGTTGATTGTAAGGGCGTCATATTGCTTGAGAACTGCCATTTCGAGAGTATGCTAGACGATGCCACCAATGTTCACGGCGTATATATGAAGGTGTCTCAGTCGCAGGACCCGCGCACATTCACCGCTGTTTTCGGACATTTCCAGCAAGAAGGAAACCATTTTGCGGACGCGGGCGACGTGTTGCGTTTTGTTGACAAGACTAGCCTTAGACCGGTAGCGGAAGCGAAACTTGCAAGCATAGACAAGTCTGACAGGAAATGTTATGTGATGACCTTCGAGGAAGATCTTCCGCAGATAGCTGCAGAACCGACTCGCTTTGCTGTCGAGAATACAACTCGCGGAGCGTCAGTGGTAGTGCGTAATTGCGTGGTCCGTTACAACAGGGCAAGAAGTCTGCTCATCTCTACGCCGGGTGATGTGCTCATCGAGAATTGTGACTTCTCTTCGATGATGGCAGGAATCCGTATCTGTGGTGATGCCAATTACTGGTTCGAATCCGGAAATACCCGCAATGTGGTAATCCGTAACAATAATTTTACAGATCTTGCAATCGGTGGACGTCAGCCTCAGGCTATTCTTCAGATAGATCCGATTATCCCTAAGGAGGCGCGCGGCAATGATTATTTCTATCACGAACACATCGTCTTCGAAGGAAATACTGTCAAGGCTTTTGACAATCAGATCATTTACGCTCTCAGCGTTGCGTCTCTTGACATAAAAAATAATAAATTTGTGGATACCGGTTCATACAAGCCGCTTTTCCCTGAACTTTCAGTGATTGACATCCAATATTGCGGAGATATTAATATCACGGGAAATGACTTCTCGGAATGGAAGAAGGACGCTACCATAAGCATTCATAACTGTGTCAAGGTGAATGATCAGTCCGGTGTGAAGGTGGTCGATAAACCGAATCCGTATTTCTTCAAGAATTAGAATCTGCATTGTGATGAGTTTATCAAATTCAAGATTTATAGTATGTGCGATACTGGCGATTTTCTCGTCGGTATCGCTTTTTGCTGAGCCTATAGATGACATCAAGCCTGACAATACAGTGCTTTATGCCCTGAAAGACGGTGAGAATCTTTTTATGGATATTTATGAGCCGGCTGAAGATAAGGCTGTCGAGAACGGAAAACATAAGCCGACTCTGATTCATATATTCGGGGGCGGTTTCAAGGAAGGCTCACGTCATCAGGAATGGCTGCGCCCGTGGTTCAGACAGATGAACAGCCTTGGTTTCCGGATGATATCCATCGACTATAGACTTGGATTGAAAAATGTCAAGGGGGTAAGTGCGGTCGAATTTGCGGTCTTGCTGGACAAGGCCATAGATATGGCTGTCGAGGACCTGTACAGTGCAACCCTTTACCTGTTGGCTCATCGCGATGAACTTGGAATAGACCCTTATGAGCTGGTGCTAACAGGCTCGTCTGCCGGAGCTATAACGGCTCAGCAGGCGGAGTGGGAGATATGTGAAAGAAGCCGGTTGGCGTCGGTGCTTCCGGAAGGATTCAATTACCGTGGCGTTATGGCTTTTGCCGGAGCAGTGCTTGTGGAAGGCAATCTGCAATATGCAAATGCACCTTGCCCGATGATGATGTTCCACGGAACAGAGGATGAACTGGTGCCTTATGACAAGATCGAATCCGCCGGAGTGTCGTTTTGCGGAGCCAACAGTATAAAGCCGGCGGCGGAGGAGGCCGGCGGCGTGGTCAGAATTTACAGATTCCCCGGGATAAATCACGCTGTTGCGGGATATATGCCTCAGACGGTTGACAAGCAGATGGATTTCCTTCAAAGATGCGTGATGGAAGGTTCGCGTGAAAGTGTGGATGCGCAGATTATCGATCCTTCTCTTCCTACATACAAGACTGACAATCCTAATGCCTTGTACGAGATTGAGGGAACTGATGAACTTTGGAAGATACTTCCTTCGGGGCAGGGGATTGTGTTGGATGCCTCATCTGTGGCGCTTCCTGTTGAGGACCACCTGGAGATGAGCGGAGAACAGGTTTCTTGTGTGTTGAGATGGGGAATCGGCAAGGACAGGACGTTCCATAATGAGAAGTCCCTTGTGTTCCCGATGCTCAGAACGATTCCTAACAACACCCACGCGTCCCTCAATTATCGTACTTCCGCGGATATTCCATCGCTTCTTACGGTCAATCGCCGTACGCTTATAAAAGAAAACGTTGAGACTGTGCGCATAAACGGCCTTGTGGAGGTTACCAGCCTATGGTCCAAGTCAAACGACTTCATAGGTGTCGGGAACGGAAAGACAGAGACTCCTTGCATTCGGATGGTGCGTACTATTTTTCCATCCACAGAAGACGCCGCGGTATGCGAAAAGTTCGTCATAAAAAACGTGACGGCGGACAACCTCCTTTTGACTGTTCCTGAATTTTGCGAAGTGACTTCTACCGACCCAGGTGCCGGAGTTGACGGTACTTATCTGATCAGGACTGAGATAGATGCTCCTTGGACAGGATGGCTTGCGCCAGGAGCCGAACACAGTTTCTCAGTTGCTTATCAGGCATATCGCGAGAACGGCGGAATCCCTGCAGTGCTTGACTGTGAGGCTGAACTGGCGTCCCGCAAGGCTCTTGTGCAGGATCTTGATTCTTCTCTTGTGCTCGACTGTCCGGATTTCAGACTCAATGAACTTTTCCGTTTTTCGAAGATCCGTGCCTGCGAAAGCATTTACCGAACAAAAGGCGGTCTTATGCACTCGCCAGGCGGGGAGAGTTATTACGCAGCCATCTGGGCTAATGACCAGGCGGAGTATGTGAATCCGTTTTTCCCGTTTGTCGGCTATGACAAAGCTAATGAATCGGCGCTCAACTCGTTCAGACTTTTTGCCCGCTATATGAACGATGATTACAAGCCTCTGCCGAGTTCCATTATTGCCGAAGGCGATGATGTATGGAATGGCTGCGGAGACAGAGGTGATGCGGCGATGATAGCTTATGGCGCCGCCAGGTATGCTCTTGCCAGCGGAGACCTCTCGCAGGCGCGTGAACTGTGGCCTCTGATACAGTGGAGCCTTGAATATTGCAGGAGGAATCTCAACTCTCAGGGCGTAGTCCGTTCCGATACAGATGAGCTGGAAAACAGATTTGAGTCCGGTGATGCGAACCTGTGCACTTCCACATTGTATTATGATGCCTTGATTTCAGCCGCATATCTGTGCAGTGAATTGGGCGTAGGCGGCTCGGTGGCATCGCAATACCGCAGACAGGCCGCTCAACTTGAGAAGTCAATAGAAAAATATTTCGGTGCTGATATGGCAGGCTATCACACATACTGCTATTACGACGGCAATACTCTTCTTCGTTCTTGGATATGTATGCCTCTTATCGCAGGGCTCAAGACACGTGCTTCAGGCACAGCTGCCGCATTGCTCGGACCGGAACTGATGTCGGAGAACGGTTGCCTAACCCAGCAGGGTAGCGATGTTTTCTGGGACAGGTCCACATTGTATGCTTTCAGAGGAATACTTTATTCTGGAAATACCGGAGACGTTCTTCCTCTGCTTTCGCACTATTCATCCAAAAGACTCCTTGGCGACCACGTCCCTTATGCTGTTGAAGCCTGGCCGGAAGGCTCTCAGAGACATCTGGCTGCAGAAAGCGGCCTCTATTGCAGAGTCTTCACCGAAGGCCTTTTCGGAATCCGTCCTACAGGATTGCATTCTTTTACGATGAACGCGACATTGCCGGCCGGTTGGGATACGTGTTCGTTGAAACACTGTAAGGCTTTCGGCAGAGATTTCGATGTGACAATGAACAGGTCGTCAGATGGCAAAGTCACGGTGAAGATTTTTGACCGAATCTCCGGCTCAAGCCGCACATGCAAGCCTGACCGCAACGGCACGGTTGCCGTGAAATTCTAGGGAAATTTGCTATATTCGCCGGACGAAATTTCAAACAGTTATGATTGCTCTTTTCGACTTTGACGGCGTGGTGATGAATACCGAACTGCATTATTCACGTTTCTGGAACAGTGTAGGCAGAAGATATCTGAATCGTGATGATTTTAACTCTTGTATCAAGGGCCAGACGCTGAAACATATATTCACCTATTTCGAAGGACGCGATGCCGACAAGGCGGCGATTACTGCGGAACTTGATGAATTTGAGGTGAATATGCCATACGAAGAAGTCCCCGGGTCTTTCAGATTTATCCGCAGTCTCAGGGAAGCCGGTATTCCGGTGGCAGTCGTAACCAGTTCTTCCGCAAAGAAAATGGAAAATGTATATCTTCATTTTCCGGATTTCAAGGAAATGGTCGGCAATATATTCACTGCTGAGAATGTCACGAAATCAAAACCGGACCCGGAGTGTTTCTTGACTGCTATGTCAAAGCTGGGCGGAACTCCGCAGACAACGGTTATATTCGAGGACTCCGTTAATGGCCTGATGGCCGCAAAGGCTTCAGGTGCGAAAGTCGTCGGTCTGCTGACCTCTAATCCGGAATCGGTGGTGTCAACCTATGCCGATTTGTGCATCAATGATTTTACCGGGCTGTCATTGGATGATGTAAGGAAACTGTTTTGACGAAAGTATGGAAAGATTGGTCGAATGCGTCCCGAATTTCAGCGAGGGACGTGACAAAAGTGTCATAGACGCGATTGTCAAAGCCATAGCAGAAGCCAAAGCGGATACCTCTCGCGGAGCTGAATCGGTGAAAGTCCTGAATGTGGATCCCGGCGAGGCTGCGAACAGAACGGTCGTGACTTTTGTCGGCAGTCCGGAGTCGGTCCTGGAGGCTGCTTTCCGTGGGGCAGAGACTGCCTGCCGGCTTATAGATATGCGAAAGCATCACGGAGTGCATCCGCGTACAGGAGTTGTGGATGTGCTTCCGATTATTCCGGTCTCCGGCATTTCGCTGGAGGAATGTGCGGAGTTGGCAAGAGGCTTGGCGGAGAGGATGTATAAGGAATTGGGGATTCCTTGCTATTGTTACGAGGCATCTGCATTCAGGCCGGAAAGAAAGAGGCTGGAGGTCTGCCGTGCCGGTGAATATGAGGCTCTTGCGGAAAAAATTGCCAATCCGGAGACTCGTCCGGACTTCGGCCCCGAGGAGTTCAATGACACGGTTGCAAGGACCGGAGCATCGACCGTTGGCGCGAGGAAGTTCCTTATAGCCGTGAATTTCAATCTGAACACATCGTCAGTACCCCTTGCAAAGTCCATTGCCGGCATCATCAGGGAGTCGGGCAGGGTAGTGAAAGATGGTGGCAGAGTTTCGGGAACATTGAAGGGCTGCAAGGCAATCGGTTGGTATATAGAAGAATACGGTATAGCGCAGGTGTCTATGAATATTACGGATATAGATGTGACGTCGCTGCATATAGCGTACGAAGAAGTCTGTCGGGTTGCCTCATCTATGGGCTTGAAGGTGACCGGAACAGAAATTATAGGTCTTGTGCCGAAGAGAGTCCTTGTCGAAGCCGGCCAATTCTACAGGGCTGAAGCCGGACTTTCTGCTGCCGTCTCTGAATCGGACTTGATGGAAACCGCCATAAAGGCAATGAATCTGAGCGACTTATGCCCTTTCGACCCGATGGCCAAGGTTATCGAGCTAAAACTCAAGTGAAAGTGCGTTAAGTCTGGATAAGGCATACGGTCCCCAATCAAACTTCGGTCCTTTCCTCTCTTTACATCAAATACTCGCTCATATCCTCGCCGTTTGCAATGCCTTCACGGATTTCCGTGGACGAGATGTCCACTATAGGCGCGTCGAGAAGCTGGATATTGTAGAATCTCCTGTCTCCGTCCTCGAGACTGATCTTGTCGGCATTTGAATCTGAAGAATCCAATACATAATAAGGCGGAAATTCCTTGCATTCATTCATCAACGCCTCGCGCAATTTCTTGATGTCGAATCCTTTACGCGGATATACCGCTACTCCGTACTCCGAAAGCAGTCTCTGGAAATCCCTCCATTTGTGAATGGAAAACAGATTGTCAGCACCGATTATCAGAGTGAAATCATTTTCAGGCTCCCTCTGCTTCAAAGCGTCCAAAGTCTTGATAGTGTAATGCGGTGGCTCCATATTGAGCTCAATATCATCCACCCACACATTCAGTTCCGGATGTCTCTTCACAGCCTCCACGGCCGCATCGTATCTGTCCTTACCGGAAACAGCGCTTATGGAGTCCTTCAACGGATTTTTTGGTGAAACCACAAGGTACACCCAGTCGAAACCTTTCTCTGTAGTCAGGTATTTAAGAATGGCAAGATGTCCTATGTGCAGCGGGTTGAATGACCCCGAATATACGGCTATTCGCATTTCAGTGAATTTATCCGTTAGGAAGGAATATATGTGGCTCTCAGAATTCCCGAATTTCAGAACTTTGGGGAACTCGAATGTCAAGATCCTCAGACGTTCAGTCTTTCAGGAAATCATCGACCAGACGCTCCGCCTCATTGTATGCCTTTTCCAAGTCGTCATTGACCAGGATATGGTCGAACTTGTCTGCGTAGGTCATTTCCTCGGCAGCCTTTGCCACGCGCTTCTCGATTGCCTCCGGGCTGTCCGTGCCTCTCGCAACCAGCCTTCTTCTCAATTCTTCCACTGACGGGGCCTGGATGAACACTGACAGGGCCTTTTCGCGGAAATATTTTTTCAGATTCACGCCACCCTTGACATCGACATCGAAAATAATCACGTGCCCCTTGTCCCAGATGCGCTCGACCTCGGATTTCAGAGTGCCGTAGAACGAACCGCTATAAACTTCCTCGTATTCGACAAACTTGTCTTCGCTGATCATTTTCCGGAACTCGTCGGCTGTAAAGAAATGATATTCAACACCATTCTTTTCCTGGCCTCTCGGTGCGCGCGATGTCGCGGAAACAGAAAATTCCATTTCCGGGTGAAGTTTGAGAATATGACTGACGATTGTGCTTTTTCCCGAGCCTGAAGGGGCTGAGAATATGACGACCTTATTGCTCATTGCCTTTGATTTGTGCAAAAGTACGTATCTTTTGAATAATATCAAATTTGCTTCAAAGTTTGTCGCAATTTTCTTAATTTTGCCGTGCTGTTCAGAAAGGTATGCCAAAATGTCGCAAATGTCGGGTTGGCAGAATTATTGCACTGAAAGCGCACGGTGTCCGCGTGGCGGATATTGACTTGAAATAATTTCTAATTTTATAGAGAATATGGTTTCTTATAAAGAATTGGGTCTTGTAAACACAAGAGAAATGTTTGCCAAGGCCGTTAAAGGCGGATATGCAATCCCTGCCTTCAACTTCAACAACATGGAACAGCTTCAGGCTATCATTCAGGCTGCTGCTGAGTTGAAATCACCAGTTATCCTTCAGGTGTCAAAGGGTGCACGTAACTATGCAAACCAGACACTCCTCCGTTATATGGCTGAGGGCGCTGTAGAGTATGCAAAAGAGCTCGGTTGGGAGCATCCGCAGATCGTTCTTCACTTGGATCACGGTGACTCTTTCGAACTTTGCAAGAGCTGCGTTGATATGGGCTTCTCATCAGTTATGATCGACGGCTCATCACTTCCATACGAGGAGAACATCGCTCTTACAAAGAAAGTTGTTGAGTATGCTCACAAATATGACGTTACAGTAGAGGCTGAGCTCGGCGTTCTCGCAGGTGTTGAGGACGAGGTTGCAGCAGAAGAGTCTCACTACACAAAGCCTGAGGAAGTTATCGACTTCTCTACACGTACAGGCTGCGATTCACTCGCAATCTCCATCGGAACTTCACACGGCGCATACAAGTTCAAACCTGAGCAGTGCACACGTGACCCTAAGACAGGACGTCTCGTTCCACCGCCACTTGCATTCGACGTTCTTCACGAAATCGAGAAGAAACTCCCTGGATTCCCTATCGTTCTCCACGGATCATCTTCAGTTCCACAGGAGTATGTTGACATCATCAACCAGTTCGGCGGAAAACTTCCAGATGCAGTAGGTATCCCTGAGGATCAGCTTCGCGAGGCTTCCAAGTCAGCTGTCTGCAAGATCAACATCGACTCAGACTCACGTCTTGCTATGACTGCAGCAGTACGTAAAGTATTCGCTGAGAAACCGGGCGAGTTTGACCCACGTAAATATCTTGGACCTGCTCGTGATGAGATGAAGAAACTCTATGAGCACAAGATCAAGGACGTTCTTGGTTCAGACGGCAAAGCAGAATAATCTGTTTTAAAAGATAATACGAGGATAGCTGGAATTTTTCAGTTATCCTCTTTTTTTGTATGTCGTTCGTGCAAGGTGCGAACGCATTGCGTATTTATGTTGTCGGATAACGGCGGGAGAATAAATATCGGCTTTCAGGCCCTGCAGAATAAATTGAAAATATCTTTCAGTCTGTGCAACGCCTGATTGGTAATCGGCATCTTATTCGTCGGAAATGCAATAAAAAGAGCCGAAAAGGCTAACGTAATAACGACAGTATGAAATACGTATTGGTTGATCACAGCAAATTGGGAAGGTATAGCGGCTTCGCTGAGATTAGCGAGAACTATGGAAAATATCTTGCGGAAATGAACATTCCTGACATTCATTTTGTTTATATGGTGCCAAGGAGGTTTTTCGGTCATTTCGGAGACAATGTGAGCTATATCTCTTTTGAAAATCCGATGGAGGACCTGCGTAAACTTGGGGTTAAGATTGATTTGTGGCATTCTACAGACCAGTTGTTCAAGTTCAGACTTCATCAGAAAGGAATGAAACAGCTTCTGACTGTGCACGACCTGATAAATTTCCAGAAGAAGAAGGGTATCCATAAGATAAAACATCTGTTGAAATTCAGATGGCGTGTGACCCATTCTCATTGCATATCAGTGATTTCCGACTATGTGAAAAAGGAACTGCACAGTTATGGTATCGCCAGAAACCTGCCTGTGGTAGAGATTCCGAATGCGGTCCGCGAACTCGAGAATGACCCGAGGGTAAAGCCGTCTTTTGTGGGTGAAAATGATAAATTCTTCTTTGCAATCGGTCAGGTATGTCCGCGTAAGAATTTCGAGTCCATCGTTGCGATGATGCGCGAATTTCCTGAGTATAAGCTCTTTATCTGCGGCGTTTGCGACAGCAGGTATGCAAGAGAATTCAAGTCGGCGCTGGCTGATTCTCCTGAATCTGACAGAATCGTTATGACCGGTGGCGTCAGCGATGAGGAAAAGAACTGGATGTATGCACACTGCGAAGCTTTCCTTATGCCAAGTCTGATGGAAGGGTTCGGACTCCCAGTGGTTGAGGCTATGCGTTTCGGCAAGCCGGTGTTCTGTGCGAATGCGACTTCCCTTCCGGAAGTGGGCGACAAATATGCTTATTATTGGAATGATTTCACTCCGGAGGCGATGGCAAAGGTCGTGCGTGAAGGCCTGGCTTCGTTCTCATACGAGACTGACGGCCTGGCGGAGATGGAGTACTCGAAGAAATATAGTTATCAGCAGTTTACACGGATGTACGTGGAACTGTATAGAAAGATTCTCAGGGCTAGTGAGACTTCAGTGGATATTTCTCTGAAGTCAATACTGCAGGCGCCTCTGGTTGCGGAGTCATTGCTGAGTCCGTCAGTGTCAGAGTAGCGGGCAGGTAGTACTCTGAGCAGTTATAAAGTAGTTGTACGCGGCAGATTGATGCGCCTGAGAAGTGTTCTTTGCGCATATTGTCGCGTATAAGCAACATTTTTTATAATTTTGGCATCTATATGTTCCTGTGACGTGTTTGAGCCATAGCGGCAGAATGCGCTACTTGAGTATTACTAACTGCCAAAATTTACGTATATGTCTGATACACAGAAGATTGATGCTGTGTTGACTTGGGTGAACGGAAATGATCCTGTCCTGAAAGAGGAAAGAAGCCGTTACCTGACAGCAAAACACGAAGACAAGCACGATGATATAGCAGGAAAAGACAGATTCATACAAGCCAATGAAATTCGTTTCGCGGTAGCGTCTATTCTGCGTTTTGCGCCGTATGTAGGGCGTATATTCATCGTTACAAACAAGCAGAATCCTAACCTTGACGATTTTCTTGCACTGAATTTTCCGGACAATAAGGTCCCGATAATAATTGTTGACCAGAATACTCTCTTTGCTGGATATGAGCAATACCTTCCTGTGTTCAACAGCATTGCAGTCGAGACAATGATTTGCCGTATTCCTGGACTTACGGAGAGATTCATATATATGAATGATGACTTTTTCTTCGCCGGCCCGTCCGTTATCGAGGATTTGTTCAGAGACGACAAGGTTGTCTGCTATTCGAGCCGTATCTGGAGTAACGGAATGCGAATTGTCCGAGCTTTGAGGAAGGACAGGGACGGCCATAAAAGATTCACATATAAAGATTCGCTGCTGAACGGAGCCGACATCATTGGCGCGAGGCGGTTCTTCTATCTCCCTCACGAGCCGCATCCTATATTGAAAAGTGTGTTGTCATCATATCTCGAGGCGCATCCTGAGTGCATAGAACGCAATGTGCGTCACAGGTTCAGAGACTACGAACAGTTCAATGTGCAGGGATTCTTCTATGTGCTGGCCCAGAGCCAGGGACGCCTGATTCATAAGAGCCACAGGAATGTAAACCTTATGATAAGAAGAGCGAAGAGTCCGGAATATGTGAAGAAGAAACTTGACTGGGCTGATTCGAGGAAGGCTCTCAAGTACGGATGTATGAATGCCCTGCATTCTGCAGACTCGGTGTCCAAGGAAATGTTTGAATCTTGGGTTTGCAAGAGGTTGTCCATCAAGATTTAACACCGACGTGTGTCAAAATGTGCGAATCGGGTTGGCGGATAATCGGAAAGATAAGCTAAATTTGCACGCCAAGTTGAATACTTGAGAGAATAATTCAATACACAGATAACAGACAATGGATAAGAACAGTTACGCATTGGGTATGAGCATTGCCCACAATATGCTTCAGTCAGGAGTCAAGGAAATATCATTTGACGATTTCGTGGCGGGCCTCAAGGCTACTCTGACCGGTCAGGAACCTGCAGTTTCATATCAGGAGGCAGGTGAACTCCTTGACAAATATTTCCAGCAGCTCCAGGAAAAACAGGCTGCGGAACAGGCTGAAATTGCAGAAGTCATGAAGAAGGAAGGCGTTGAATTCCTTGCTGCTAATGCAAAGAAAGAAGGTGTCACAGTGCTTCCTAGCGGTCTTCAGTATAAGGTTATCAAGGCCGGAAACGGACGTAAACCGGGTAAGTCAGACCAGGTGAAATGCCATTATGAAGGTACATTTGTCAATGGCGAGAAGTTCGACAGCTCTTACGACCGCAAATCGCCTGCAGTCTTTGGTGTTAATCAGGTGATTGCAGGATGGACAGAGGCATTGCAGCTTATGTCGGAAGGCTCTGAGTGGCAGCTTTTCATCCCTTACAATCTGGCTTATGGCGAGGCCGGCGCTCCAGGTTCCATTCCTCCGTATGCCGCACTCGTATTCAAGGTTGAACTCCTTGAAGTGCTATAGGTTGTTTTCGTAGAAATATCTCCATAACGGAGCGGCCATAAGCGATTGCTTGATCTGGTCGTTAACCATAAGATCCTTGACCTGGGAGTTGTTCAGAAGAACGATTTCCAGGTCTTCTGTACTGTCAAGATGCTGTCCGCCGAGTTTCTTGACCCCTTTGGCTACGAAGCAGTGCGAGATGTTGTTCGTGGTGCTCGAGTTGCCGGAAATGCTCATTATTTCCTTCCATTCTCCGTCACCATAACCTGTCTCTTCCATAAGTTCTCGTTTTGCCGCTTCAAGCGGAGTCTCTCCCTTTTCGATAACTCCTGCGGGAAGCTCGTAACAGGTTTTGCCGAGACCGTGTCTGTATTGGCGCTCCATCACGAACTCTCCGTCCTCGGTCAGCGCGATTACATTGACCCAATCTGGGTACTCAAGTACATAGAATTCAGGATTTTGCCTTCCGTCGGGCAGTTCGACGCAGTCTCTTCTCACTGTCAGCCACGGACGGTTGAACAGATATTCGCTCTTGATGATTTTCCATTTTCCGTCCTCGGATATTGCTTCTTTTATGATGTCTGCCATAGTGCCAAAAAATTATAGGCGTAAAGGTACTATAAATTTCATTACATTTGCCGGGCTGAAAAATTCTGTCATATATGTTTGATTGGTTGGAAATATTCACTCTGGTTTCAGGCCTTCTGTTTCTGGTCCTTGAAATACGTCAGAGCAACTGGATGTGGGCTATCCAGATTCTTACAGGGATAACTTCGGTCATACTTTTTTATCGGCAGGGGCTCTATGCCTCAATGGCTTTGAACTTTTATTACATAGTCGCCGCCGTGTGGGGATTGATAAGCTGGCGAAGGGATTCCGGGACGGATTTGAATACGAATTCAAGTGCCGGTTATGAGCAAAACTCAAAACCCCTTGTCAAATCTGAATCTGATGCCGATGTTAATGCAAACTCTGCTGCCTCAAACTCCATACATCTTCGCAAATTGACGGCTAAAGTCATCATTGTCAGCATATTGCTGCAGATAATCGGAACTGTCGTAATGCTGTGGGGACTCAGGCTGCTCGGTGACCCGATGTCCGGTCTGGATGCCGGGATTACGGTGCTCAGCCTGATTGCAACCTGGTGGCTGATAAGGACATACAAAGAACAATGGCTGCTCTGGATATTGGCCGACCTTCTGTACGTATTTATGTGTTACGCGCAGGGAATGTACTTTATGTCCGGACTTTATGCCTTCTATACCGTCTCGGCAATATACGGTTTCATTCATTGGCGTAGCAATGGAAAATTCGTCGATTGACAGTCTGAAACGTTTTTTATCTCAAAAAGTTTTGTGTTTATTCATTAAGTGTATAAATTTGCAGCGTTGACTTGAATTTAAGTATAAATATACGGTCAACATAGAAAACACGAGGACTGTAAAGCCGGATTGAACCGGATGACTTGCAGGAACGGTTGAGGACCCCTCATATAACGAACAAACACAATTGGTAATGAACCCTAAACAGCAACGTCTTGAAGCATTGAAGAAATTGATTGCTTCCAGTAGCGTCGGCAATCAGGATGATATCCTGTCAATGCTGGCTGCGGAAGGGTTTGTCGTGACTCAGGCTACACTGTCGAGAGACTTGAAGGAACTGAAAGTTGCGAAAGTCCCTGACGGAAGGGGAGGCTACGGTTATCAGCTCTCTGACCAGATTTCCAGGGAGAATTTGAGTCTCGCATCTCCAAGGATGGCGTTGAGCGAGATGTCCAATATGCTTTCAGGAATTGAAAGCGTGGAATTTTCAGGTCAGCTCGGCGTATTACATACATTGCCGGGTTATGCTAATATGATTGCGTCCGTGATTGATTCCGGACTTGGCCGGGAGGTTATGGGCACAATCGCCGGAGACGATACGATTTTACTTGCGCTCCGCACTTCCAGCGACATTGATTCCATAATGTCGCAGTTGGAAATAATTATTCCGGGAATTTCTGCCCGACGAATTTAGGCCGCAGACCGGCCCGAATCAGATACAATGCGTTCTGACATTGTATGAAAATACATCCTTTGACAGGGTGTGTGAATAGATATCAACATTATAACAGAAATATAAGATGACAATCGATGATTTTACAGTCGAAGTCGCGACTGAAAAACATTTGAAGTATGTGGATGAAATACTCAAGACAATTGAGGATGCCACAAAGGTGAGAGGTACAGGTATCGCCAAACGAAATCCTGAATATGTCAAGCAGAAAATGCTTGAGGGAAAGGCGATTATAGCAATGCAGGGTGAAAATTTCGCAGGATTCTGCTATATTGAGTCCTGGGATCACGAGGAGTTTGTCGCAAACTCAGGTCTGATTGTCAAGCCGGATTACAGAGGTGTCGGACTGGCAAAGAAAATCAAGCAGACAGCATTCGCATTGTCCAGAAAGAAATTCCCGAACGCGAAGGTGTTCGGTCTGACTACAGGACTGGCTGTAATGAAAATAAATACAGAACTCGGATACACTCCGGTGACATTTTCGGAGCTCACGAACGACCCGGTATTCTGGAAGGGCTGCGAGAGCTGTATAAATTTCGATGTTCTCAGCAGGAATAATTATACACGTTGCCTTTGTACCGGTATGCTTTACGACCCGCACAAAGAGCAAACTCCTCATCCTGAGGCAAAACCGAGCAATGACAAATTGCTTCATCTGTGGATGAAAATCACCGGCATATTTCATAAATCATAAAATCAGCTTCAAATATTATGGCAAAAAAAGTCGTTGTCGCATTCAGCGGAGGATTGGATACATCATTCAACGTAATGTATCTCACAAAGGAAAAAGGTTATGAAGTATATGCCGCTTGTGCGGATACAGGCGGATTCAGCGCTGAACAGCTCAAGGAAAATGAGGAGAAGGCATACAAACTCGGCGCAAAGAAATATGTGACATTGGATGTTACCAAGGAATATTATGAGAAGAGTATCCGCTTTATGGTTTATGGCAATGTCCTGAGAAACGGAACATATCCGATTTCGGTTTCGTCCGAGAGGATATTTCAGGCTATGGCTATTGCAAAATATGCCAAGGAGATTGGTGCTGACGCGATTGCGCACGGTTCCACGGGAGCGGGCAATGACCAGGTTCGTTTCGATATGACATTCCTTGTCATGGCTCCGGGCATTGAGATTATCACTCTGACAAGGGATATGGCGCTGACTCGTCAGTATGAGGTCGATTATCTCAACAAGAACGGATATTTCGCTGATTTTACGAAACTGAAATATTCATATAATGTCGGCCTCTGGGGAACTTCAATTTGTGGCGGAGAAATCCTTGATTCTACACAGGGGCTTCCGGAAAGTGCTTATCTCAAGCAAGTTACAAAGAATGGAAGCGAGACTGTCAAGCTCGGGTTCGAGAAAGGACAGATTGTGAGTGTAAATGGGGAACATTTTGACGACAAGGTCAAAGCGATACAAAAAATAGAGTCAATAGCTGCACCTTACGGTATCGGCAGGGATATGCACGTGGGCGACACGATTATCGGAATCAAGGGCCGTGTCGGATTTGAGGCTGCCGCGTCAATGCTGATTATCGGTGCTCACAAATTCCTTGAAAAATATACGCTGAGCAAGTGGCAGCAGTATTGGAAAGACCAGGTTGCCAACTGGTACGGAATGTTCCTGCACGAAAGCCAGTATCTCGAGCCGGTTATGAGGGACATCGAGGCGATGCTTGAGGAAAGCCAGAGGAACGTGACCGGCACAGTCATTATGGAGCTTCGTCCATATTGCTTCTCCGCGGTCGGAGTGGATTCTGTCAATGATCTTGTCAAGACAAAATTCGGTGAATACGGCGAAATGCAGAAAGGCTGGACCAGCGAAGATGCTAAAGGATTCATCAAGGTGCTCTCCACACCTCTTCGCGTTTACTATTCCAACCACAAGGACGAAGGCGACAAACTCGAAAAGGAGTTATAAAACCCGATTAAAGCGCGGAAAAATACTCGTTATTTACGCAGTTTAGTGCAAATGAATGAAAGATCGAGTGGGGGTTGAGACTGTAATTAAGATGTAAGTTTAATATAGACAATAAGTTAGATAATTGGGAACATTAGATAAAATACACGTTGCCATAGCTGGCGCTGCTGGTTACACGGCAGGTGAACTGATGCGGATTCTCAAATCTCATCCCTATGCGGAAATCGTGTCCGCGCAGAGCGAGAGCAATGCAGGCAATCCTGTCTGGCAGGTGCACCAGGACCTTATCGGAGAGACCGATATGAAGTTTACCGCTGATGCTGATTTGACGGACGTTGATGTAATCTTCATTTGTTCCGGTCACGGCAAGTCAAAATCTTACGTGCATTCATTGCCGGACAGCTACAAAGGAAAGATAATTGACCTGAGCAATGATTTCAGGCTTGACGCGGATGCGGAAGACTTCGTCTATGGTCTACCTGAAGCATTCAAGGACGAAATCTGCGGGGCATCGCATATCGCCAATCCGGGATGCTTCGCGACCGCAATGCAGCTTGCACTCCTGCCGATGGCCAAGGCGGACAAACTCTCTGAAATTCACGTGACCGGTGTTACAGGCTCAACCGGTGCCGGACAGAAGCCGTCGGAAACCACCCACTTCAGCTGGCGTGCAGATAATCTCTCCGTGTATAAACCTTTCACTCATCAGCATTTGGGAGAAGTTAAGCAGACCCTCCATCGCCTGGCGCCGTCCTTCGGTGACAGTCTGGATTTCATTCCTATAAGGGGGTGCTTCGCCAGAGGAATTCTGGTGTCAGCCTATATGAAGACGGATATGTCAGAGGAAGACGCCGTCAAGTTGTATTCTGATTATTATAAGGACGCCCCGTTTGTGAATGTCGTGGATATGAATCCTGACGTGAAGATGGTCACGAATACCAATAAATGCGTGCTCAATGTGCACAAATACGGCGATAATCTGCACGTTATCAGTGTAATAGATAATCTGGTGAAGGGCGCTTCCGGCCAGGCTGTGCAGAATATGAACCTGATTTTCGGATTGCCGGAGACAACCGGCCTTAACTTGAAAGGCAACAGATTTTAAGACATTGTTGCAGCACGGTTGCCGGATATCTAAAAATTTTGAAAGTATGAATCTATTTGACGTTTACAGCATATTTGACGTTACACCGGTCAAGGCCAAAGGCTGCCGGATTTGGGATGACAAGGGACAGGAATATCTGGACCTTTATGGCGGTCACGCAGTGATATCTGTCGGTCACGGTCATCCGGAGTATGTCGCTGCGATTACCGCACAGCTTGATAAAATAGGGTTCTATTCCAACAGCGTGAAAAATCCTATGCAAGAGGAACTTGCGGCAAAAATAGGCGAGATGTCTGGACTTGAAGACTGGTCTCTTTTCCTGATAAATTCAGGTGCGGAAGCCAATGAGAATGCTCTCAAACTTGCGTCTTTTCATACTGGAAAGGACAGGGTGGTCGCATTCAAGCACAGTTTTCACGGAAGAACATCCGGAGCAGTCGCGGTTACTGACAATCCAAAATATGTGGCTCCGTTCAATTCCCACCATTCGGTAACATTCGTTGAACTTAATGACTCGGCTGCTGTTGAGGCTGAACTGCTTAAAGGAGAAGTCGCTGCCGTCATCATTGAAGGTATTCAAGGCGTTGGAGGAATAAATATGCCAACAGACGCTTTCCTGCAGGATCTCAGACAACTGACTAAGAAGTACGGCGTATGTCTGATTCTGGACGAGGTGCAGAGTGGCTATGGCCGTACAGGCAAATTCTTTGCGCATCAGTGGGCCGGCATTGTCCCGGATCTGATAACGATTGCAAAGGGTATGGGAAACGGCTTCCCGATAGGCGGCGTGCTGATTTCACCGGATTTCAAGGCGACAAAGGGAATGCTCGGTACTACTTTCGGCGGAAACTATCTTGCAATGGCGGCTGCTCTCGCGGTCATTGATATAATGAAGAAAGAGAATCTGGTCCAAAACGCGTTTGAAGTCGGGGAATATCTCAAATCAAACATTCCGTCGTCTCCGCGAATCAAGGACGTGCGCGGCAGGGGTCTTATGCTGGGAATACAGTTCAATGAGCCTGTCAAGGAAATCCGTTCGAAGTTACTCTTTGATAAACACGTGTTTACAGGCGTTGCCGGAACGGATATGGTGAGATTGCTGGCTCCGCTGGTACTGTCCAAAACGGAGGCGGGCGAGTTTATCAAGGCATTGAACGAAATCTTATAATTTGCTCGAAACTCAGTCCGAAATCAAGTTCGGAAAATCATAACTATAACATAGAAATCAGCGATATGAAACAATTTTTACACGTTAGCGATATAGGCGACCTCAATGCTGCATTAAAAGAGGCTAAGGAAGTGAAAGCCAATCCGTTCGGATGGCAGAATCTCGGGAAGAACAAGACGGTGATTCTCGTGTTTTTCAACAATAGCCTCCGCACGAGGTTGAGCAGCCAGAAAGCGGCGCAGAATCTTGGAATGAATCCCATTGTGCTGAATGTCAACGGCGACAGCTGGAAGTTGGAGACCGAGATGGGCGTCATTATGGACGGCGACAAATCCGAGCATCTTCGTGAGGCGATTCCTGTCATCGGAAGCTATTGCGATATGATAGGCGTGCGCTCGTTCGCAAGATTTGAAGACAGGAACTTTGATTACGAGGAGAGCATCATCAAACAGTTCATCGAGTATTCCGGCAAGCCTGTAATCAGTCTTGAGTCCGCTACCGTGCATCCTTGCCAGGCTTTTGCTGATTTGATTACCATCGACGAATACAAGAAGAAGTCCCGTCCGAAGGTTGTCCTGTCTTGGGCTCCGCATCCGAAAGCATTGCCTCAGGCTGTTCCTAATTCATTCGCGGAATGGATGAACGTTGCTGATGTGGACTTTGTCATCACTTGTCCGGAGGGTTATGAGCTTGCACCTCAGTTTGCCGGCAATGCGCGGATTGAGCACGATCAGATGAAAGCTTTCGAGGGCGCCGATTTCATATATGCCAAGAACTGGTCGTCGTATAAGGAGTATGGACAGATTTTGAGCAAGGATATGAACTGGACGGTCGGTGCGCGTCAGATGGCTGTCACAAACAATGCTTATTTTATGCACTGTCTGCCTGTCCGCAGGAATATGATTGTGACCGATGAGGTTATCGATTCGCCTCAGAGCCTTGTCATACCGGAGGCTGCCAATAGGGTGGTGTCGGCGCAGGTTGTTATGAAGCGAATGTTGGAGGGGCTTGAATAAAAAGCGGCCTACTGCATTGTTCTCCTTGCCCAAATCCTCACAACCGACAGGTTGCTCCGGTGTCGAGCGCGTCGAGGGCCTTGTATCCCATCTTTTTATTCAAGCCCCTCGCCACTGCCCCAAATAAAAAGCGGTCTGCTGTGCAAATAGAAAGCGGTCTGCTGTGCAAATAGAAAGCGGCCTACTGACGAAATAAAAAGCAGAACTGTAATCCGTTGGAACTGAATAACATAATTAGCTGTTTTGAGTGTAGTGTCCGAAGATGTTTCAAGTAATAATTTCGGAGCGTTTACGCGACCCAATGGGTTTGGGAAATTTTTTCGGAGCTTGCGACCCAAGGGGTTTGGGGAATTAATAAAGTGAACGGAAGAATTTTAGAAGTTTGGATCTAAGATTATATCGTATTATTATGTCATCAATCAACATCATAAAAGTGGGCGGAGCAGTAGTGGAAGATTCCACTTTGAGGGGGAGCCTTCTGAAGAACTTCGCTACAATCCCGGGAGACAAGGTCCTGGTACACGGTGGCGGAAGAACTGCAACTGCAATGGCCTCAAAACTCGGCATTGAGACGAAGATGGCAGACGGCCGCAGGATTACCGACAGCGCTATGCTCGAGGTTGTGACAATGGTTTACGGCGGCCTCGTCAATAAGAGCATTGTCGCTGAACTGCAGGCTCTTAGAGTGAATGCGCTAGGCCTGACCGGTGCTGATATGCAGTGCATTCTGGCTCACAAACGTCCGGTCCAAGAAGTCGATTACGGCTTTGTCGGCGACGTGGATTCCGTGAATGACAATGCTTTCAAGTTGCTTTTCAATGCCGGGATAGTGCCTGTGGTAGCTCCGTTGTCTTTTGACCCTGCAGGCAATTTGCTGAATACCAATGCGGACACTATTGCGACAGAGGTTGCGAAGTCATTGTCGGCCGGTATTGATGGTGAGGTGACATTGACTTTCTGCTTTGAAAAGAAAGGTGTCTTGAGTGACCCGGACGACGATGACAGCGTGATTCCTGCCATTGATTATGAGAGTTATATGCTTCTCAGGTCTGAAGGCGTGGTGTCGGGAGGAATGATTCCTAAACTTGACAATGCCTTCTCCGCTTTGCGCAGCGGGATTTCGAAGGTGGTCATTACAAATGCCTCAGATTTAACTCACGGCACTATCATCACGCTTTAGAAACGTTTGCTTTTAGTAGTTCTCGCTTGCATTGTGGAGCCTCTGTTTGAGAGGACTTTGGTCAAGCCAGCCATACAGTTGAGTAAGGCAAAAGCAAGTTCAAACCGGTTGCCCCTTTTTACCGGGTGTATAGCAAAATCATTGAAAATGAATATAATAGAGTTGCTTCAGAATATGGTTCGCATTCATTCTTTCAGCAGGGAGGAGGGTGGTGTCGCGGATATGATAGAGCGTTGGCTGATTGACAACGGTTTTATGCCGCATCGCAAAGGACATAATCTGTGGCTCGATTCTGACGATATTTCCGCTCCGGCTGACAAAAGCAGTGAACGTCCGGTCATATTGCTCAATGCGCATATCGATACTGTGCATCCTGCAAAGGGATATACCCGCGACCCTTTCTCTCCTGATATAGAGGACGGGACTATTTACGGACTCGGCACAAATGACGATGGGGCATCAGTCGTGGCATTGTTGGCCGCTTGGCAGGAACTCGTGTCTAAACCTCAGTCTTACAGACTAATATGGTCTGCTACTGCGGAGGAAGAAGTCTGCGGCAAGGGCGGCATCGAACTGATTTTTCCTGAAATAGGACAAATCGACTTGGGTATAATGGGCGAGCCGACTAAGATGGAGATGGCTGTCGCGGAGAAGGGACTGATGGTCCTGGACTGCACCTCACACGGCAAAAGCGGTCACGCGGCAAGGAATGAAGGCGTCAATGCGATATATGAGGCGCTGCCGGATATTGACTGGTTTCGCGGATATGTGTTCCCGAAAGTGTCTGACTTTCTCGGCCCGGTGAAAATGACTGTAACACAGATAAATGCCGGTATTCAGCACAATATTGTGCCGGACACTTGCACCTTTGTGGTGGATGTCCGTTCCAACGGTATGTACACTAATCAGGAACTTCTTGAGCTTATAAAATCCTCCGTAAAGTGCGATGTCAAGGAACGCTCCACCAGGCTGGGCAGTTCACATATCGAGGAGACTCATCCTATCGTCAAGCGCGCAAAAGAACTCGGACTTCCGATATTCGGCTCTATGACGACAAGCAATCAGACATTGTCTCCATTCCCTACGGTGAAAATAGGTCCAGGAGACTCCGCCCGTTCCCACAGTGCTGACGAATATGTCAAGATCGATGAAATAATGCAGGGCGTCGATATTTACGTCCGCCTCCTTGACGGTTTTTCTCTGTAAAACCCAGTAGCTCAAAATCTTGCATATTACTAACCTCCATCTTAAAAAAAACTCAAGCAAAAAGACAAACAAAGCGTCTGTATCCGGAGCTAATTTTCTCTGAGCGGAGGATAGTGGATAGCTTATTGCCAAGGCTCCAAATATCACAATAGAGCAGTTGTCTGTAGAGATAGGTATCACATTGGGGGGAATAAAGAAGCAACTGAAGAAACTTCAGGAGCAAGGCATTCTTCTCCGCGAGAGTTCAAGAAAGTCTGACTATTGGCAAATCATTACAAACGACAGCGAGAAAGAACTATATTAGAATGAAAGATGTACTTTTGCAACTGTAAATGTGACAATAGATGAAAAAAGACAAAAAGTTTTTAGTGAAAGTATGGGTGTTGCTCTGTGTGGCATTCACCTTTGC
>CAVHJF010000008.1:0-76901 GCA_963636275.1 Acutalibacteraceae bacterium
TTTTTCCGTTGTTTCAGCCACTTTAACAATCTACGGAATGAAGAATATGATGAAGACTCTCGCGATAGATAGTCCATCACTTACACTTGATTGCTATATTCAGGTTAAGAATGAATCTATTAACCAATATAGACTAGTAAATAAGTAAATTATTAAAAATCAGCATATTATGGGTTTCTTTTCAAGAGTATCATCGCGTATTAAAGCGTTGAATCAGATAGCGCTTGGCTATCAGAATGCCATTATTTTTTTTGATAAATACGATGAGACTGGAGATGAGAGTATGCTTGAGGTTGCTGCCTGGTATTTATATGCCGGCATTACCCGGCCTATACGGTCAGAGAATCTTGGTCCGCAACACGAGACAAACGTTATGATTAATGGACAACTGGTCAAAATGCAGATGATCGAACTGTTTTATAATTCCTATGGAAGACTGAAGGGTCTATATGATCAACTTCCTCAATCTGAAGTAGACATTTTGGAAGACATCGCTAACGGAGGCCCTTCCTTTAAAGAACTTGATGTAGCAATCCCCGAAAATATTAAAAAGCATTTCAGATAGTTTGTTACATCAAAATTTAAAATTCTTCTAAAAGGGGAAGTTCACTATATAGTATGAAGGTTTTTAGGAAACATACTCTGGTGGGTATTCGGCGGTCTTGAGTCAGTGGGCTACTTCTCGGGTAGCCCCACGCTGGCCGTTACGGATCGGAAGATTGGCTGAAACGAAAAAGAGAACCTCATCGGCTCTCTTTTTCGTTAATCTGAAGGTTTTTAACCTTATTTCATCTCTGCGATGGACACCTTGCGGAACTCCTTTCCGAGTTTCTCAAGCTCGAGGGTAGCCTTGCGCGCCCTTGCAGCGGCCATAGACAGCCACGAATTCAGAGTAGCCTGAATTATATGCTTTGTAGAGTGAGCGAAGCTCTTGGTAGTGTTTCATCAAGTGAGTTAGGTCTCACGGAGCCTTTAGACGTGCAAATATAATCAGTTCTCTTCTATTCTGTCATTCACGGCAACGTCCGAATCGGAGCGAGCCATTGCGGCGAGCTCGCGCAGCTTCGGATCGTAGCAGCCGGAGTTCGTATATTCCGGCTGCGGTGCCGGTTTTTCTAGTGGGGATAGAGTTGTGTCCAAATCTATTCTTAGGGAAGGCTACATATCGTGCTGCTCTCGTAAAAGTTTTGCGGCCAAAAGTTGCGGAATGAATCGCCGAAAAGTTGCGGAGTTTTGCTTGCGCTGTTTATTTAAGAATATAAGAGAGTCGCAGACCGAACCGGCTTGAAACGCGATCAAGTCTGCGACTTCTCACATATATCGTGTTATATTCTGTCGAATTCCGCAAGTATTGAAACTTCGTTCAGAGCAGGAGCAGATGTTGCGACCGAACTGCTGAACGGTGAGAGCGTGAGGAAACTGTAGGATTTGGAGCCTACGCTCTGTCTCAGGTAGGTGGAACCGGTAGCTTTCTCCGAACTGAACAGCAGGAACTGGTAGCTGTTGACCGCTGCTGAAGAATTCGGCCCTGGAGTCATATGTATTGCTCCGTCAATGAAGCCAAGAGCAATGCTGTTGGCTCCCCAGTAGATAGACAATCCATCTGAAAATCCCATAGTTACATAGTTCTCTTTGTATTTGCCAAGCTGTTGTGGCTCGATTATTATCGAGTGGCTGTCCTGGTCGAAGTATGCCTTCACATCAGGCGTGAAATCGCTGGTGTTCGAGAGACCTGAAATCTGCACATCATTGCCTCCGAGACTGTAGATGTCCACGCGGAAAGACTCAGATGAGGATGTTGATGATTTGGTTACGGTTGCAGTTGCCTTGAACGCTCCTATGAAGTCTTCCAACGTCTTGCTCTTGTCGAAGTCTGCTGAACTGTATCCTTTGGTTGAGGCTGTCTTCTTGACGACAGTGGTGTCCCCGAACTCGTTGACAATGCAGGCGCATAGCGTGTAAGATGTACCTTGCTGCAGCGTGTTGAATGAGGTGGAGAAGCCCTCTTCGGATACCAGTTTCTGCACATATTCGTCGTTGACCGAATTGCCTCTTTCCCAGACAAGTTCCTCTGCGCTCTGTTTCAGATTCTTCTCCAGGTATTCAAGATAGTCACTTCTCATACATAGATACTTCAGTGCCACTGCGTTGTCTGCCTGCATTTCCCAGAACAGCGTAGTATATGGAGAGTACATAATGTTAGATTCATCTCTCTTCCACTCGAATACATTGACTCTCGGGGTATATTGTCCGTTAGGGTCGCAGGTGAAACGCTGCATATAGAGGACTGTCGCATTGGATTCCGAGTCGTATGCGAGTGCTACCGCTGTGCAGTTTCCGGCACCTACATTCCATAATTCCGAGCTGTCATCGTAGAGCGTAAGAATTGGCGCAGTACCTGGCTTGACGTCTTCGGATAGCATTCTTTTGACTTCCTCCTGACGGGTCGCATCTCCGGTGATGTCACCGCTGACGATAGTTGCCTTGTAGAATTTGGTGTAGCTGTTCTTGTAGAATGAAACTTTAGGCGCTTTGAATCCTGTTTCTGTAGTTTCTATTCCGTCAAACGATATTTCTACGACCGGTGTCATATCCTCAGCTCCGTCTAACGTGAGGGTTTCGTTTCCCTGTGCGAAGTAACCGGCTGAAACATAGTAAATAAGATAGAATGAAAAAGTGCTTTCACCGTCATAAGTGCACGGATAAGAACTGTATGCGGACTTGTTTCCTGTATATACCGCCATATCAGCTACTTTTACATACTCGTTGTAGGTTGAATTGTAATATCCTATTGACTGTGACGGCACTGTGCAGGTGTTGTCATCGTTGAGAATAAACTTGAACGAAACACCGCTTGCCCAGTCGTTGAGACGGAATATATTAGCGCCTATTGCTTTTTCCACTTCAAGACCTGAGCTGCGTCCGGTGTAAAATGCATTATAGCGGTATGTAGCTGTCTGAGGTACCTTCAGTCCGCTTTCATCTGTTCTATAGTATGTCTCCCATTCGAGTGTGTAGGAAACGCTGATGGTAATCTTGTCGGAGAAGCCGGTGATATAAGCACCTCCGGCTGTAGTCTCCTCCTGGCGGTCGTAAATGAGAATGCTTGCATTAAGTGATGAACCGGCCAGAAGTTCCTCCAGATTCACTTCCACAGGAATCTTTACGGAATAGCTCCCGTCAGGAATTGTGACAGTTTCCTGAACGCTGAATGCCGCTGCGTCGTCTCCGTCAATCTTCAACTCTACAGAAAGTTCGCCTTTGTCGCTCGGCCTGGCCAATTCAATCTCTATTGTTCCGGAGTCGGTCCCCTGAGGGAACTCCTTAGTCAGCGATGACTGGAGAAAGTGAATCTCCTTGGCATCATCTGCCTGAGGCTTGAAGATTGTGCCGTTCTGCTCCTTGTCGCAACTTACAGCAAGGAGAAGCGAAGCCGCCAGATATGATATGATTCTTGAATATTTCATAATTGTCAAACTTGTCATAGTGTTCTTGTACATCACGGATTCTGGTCTTCTTCATTGATGTTTGGATTGGCGTCCAACTCGCTTTTCGGTATGGTCAGAACCCAGTCGTATGTGTCTGCATTGCTGAGGTCAACGCCGTTTCTCTTCATCGCTGATATGCACTCTGTCGAGAATCCGTCATCAGTCCTGCGGTCTATGCCCTGCCCGGTACGTCGCACGTCAAAGATGCGTCCATATTCGCCCCAAAGTTCCACACGTCTCTGAATGAGGATATTTTCGAGCAGTGAACCGGTCCAAGTAGTAGTGGTGGCGCCGAGGTTTGTGCCGGAATAATTTCCTGCATCATATCTGGAGTTCCTTTTCGCCATCACAGCGTTCATCAACTCGCGGGCTTCATCCTGATTTCCCAGTCTGAGAGCGGCTTCTGCGGCCGTGAAATACATTTCTTCGATTCGCATATAAATATAGTCTCCCAACCAGGACTGGACGTTGGAGAATGCGAACTTCCTCGAAATGTAAGGCGATTCTTTGTCAGTCGGGTCCCACCATTTGAGGCGTATGTCTCCGGAACTGATATGGTTGTAGAGCTGCTTGTTGATGAGTTTCGGGGCGGATTTTGCGTATTGACCGTCAATGTTGTCCATATGTGTGAAGAATCCGGCATAGGCTCCAGACTGCTCTGAAGTTTCGATTCCGGCTCCCCACATAACGTTGTTGCAGTCAATGTCGTTCATTCCTCCCATAAGTTCACTCTCGCCTCCGATTTCATAGCCTCCATCTTCGATGACTCTTGATGCAGACTCGTAAGCTCCTGCCCAGTCTCCTGTTGCAAGGCAAACCCTGGACTTGATGCCAAGTGCAACATATTCGTTAATGTGCGATTTGTTGCCTTTGTTGAGAGTTGACGATGCACCTTTGCCGAGACGTACGATTGCTGAATCAATGTCAGACTCTATCTGTTTGTACACTGTTTCGAGATTCTCTCTCGGCTTTCCGTCTGTTTCTATTGATGTCGGCTCAGTATAAACAGGTACGCCGGGGTCGCTCCAGCGGTATTTGCCAGTCATCGGATTGTATGGCGCACGGGCGAACCAGGTGGCAAGGTTGAGATATCCGAATGCCCGGATGGCGTATGCCTGTCCGACCACATAGGATATATCAGATGAGCTGCCGCTCATAGTTTCCTTCGCGTTGATTACATTATTGGCATTGGTGATCCACTTATAGTTGGCGTACCAGACATCATAGGACCTGAACGCCGATGATGTGTACTGGTTTTTGACATTGTATATGTGGTCGTACCAGAACCAGCCGTTGCCCATCGACTGCATAATGAGATCATCTCCCATCATATCCTGCGCGAGGTTGTAGGCAGCCACGCCAAAGCATTGGTGCGTGTTGCCGGAGGTGGACCACCCAGCTGTCCACATTGAACGGTAAATTCCGTTTATGGAAGTGATGGCAGTGGATGCTTTCTTCATCAGTTCCTCTCCTGAGCCTGAATCAGTCGGGTTGAAATCAAGCATAGAACTGTCGCAGGAAACTGTCGCGAGGGCTATTGCCGCAAAAATGTATATTTTATTTTTCATTGAATGTCCTCCTTTAGAATTGTATATCCAGACCTGCGACTATGGCTCTTGAAGGCGCATAAGAATATGACACGCTTCCTGTGAAATTGTACTGCGGGTCCATACCGTCAAGGTGATTGAACATAGCTATATTGTCGGCGGTGAGGAAAATTCTCAAAGAATTGACTTTTATCTTGGAAATCCAATTCTTAGGGAATGTGTATCCGAGCGTTATGTTTTTGATGGCGAAATAGGATGCGCTGACCAGCGATGAATTGTTCGCCGGAGCTGAACCTCCGATTTCAACCATAGGGACATCTGTCACATCTCCTGGTTTCTGCCATCTGCGGAGCACGTTCTTGTGCCAGTTGTTTCCGGCATACTGGACGTTCATTGTGCCCGAATAAAGCCCGTCATAAACCTTACCTCCGATTGACCAGGTGGTCAGAAATGAGAGGTCTATGTTCTTGAACAGCACGAAACTTGAACCGAGGCTACCGGATACGGCAGGCTCGCGGCTTCCCATATAGTATTTGCTCAACGAAGCAAGTGAAACGTTGTCCGTCACATATTCGTCGCATCTCACGTTGCTTATGGAGCCGTTTTCGTCAACACCTCTCTTCCAATACGCGTAGTAGAGGCGTTTTCCGGTTGCCGGATCGACTCCTGCAGTTTTGGAAAGATAGAATGTGTAGATCGGCTTTCCGACCTCAATGACAGAGGTGCCGGCGCTTATGAAATCCTGTGATGCAGTCAGGCTTGTGACCTTGTTCCTGTTCAGAGATGCCATAGCATTGAGGTCCCATCTGAATGCGGCCCTGTCTATGACATTGAGTCTTCCGGTAAATTCAAATCCCTGGTTTCGCATTGAGCCTACATTTGCGTCATAACCGGTAAATCCGGTAGAGATTGCGAGAGGACTCTGAAGGAGCATGTCACGAGTGTTGCGGTTGTAGTACTCGGCTGTGAATGACAACTTTCCCTTGAATAGGGTAGCCTCGATTCCGGCGTTGAGATTGCCGTTCTTCTCCCAGGTTACAGCCTTGTTCTCAAGTTTGGAAGCAAATGCTCCCGCCTCGCTTCCGTTTGCCCAAGTGTAGTCATAGAGACCTTGCCAAGCGTAATATGTTCCCAGATTGTCGTTACCTTGCACACCGTAGGAAACCTTCACGGTCAGGTTGCTCAACCAGGAGGAGAACTGTTCCATAAATTTCTCCTGAGACAATCTCCAGGATGCTCCGACAGACCAGAAATTACCCCAACGGTCTGATTTATAGAATCTTGAAGAACCGTCGGTACGCCAGCTGGCATCGAAGTAATAGCGGTTCTTGAAACCGTAGTTCAGTCTTGTGAACCAGGATTCTATGCCATAATTGTTGGTGTAGCTGGAATTGCCGGAAGTTGTGACAGCAGGGTCAAGTTCATCGATGCCGTCGATTATTCCGGTCTTCTCGCCCATTGCATAGTTATACTTATAGCGGTAATACTCGTGACCGAGAAGGACCTTGATGTCGTGCTCTGAAAATGTTCTGTCATAGTTCAGAATCTGGTTGAAAGTATAACTGAGCGTCCTTGTGTTGGTTTTGCTCAACCGACCTCCCTGGCTGGCGGCATTGCCGTGATATTTGTCGTTGGTGATAGTGCGCTGGTAATCGTTGAAGTCGGTTCCAAGATTCACAGTCAGCTTAAGTCCATATAACGCGGCTTCTTTTCTAGTTGTTCCGAGTGTCATATAGGACCTTGCGGACAAGGTGTTCCGGTAATAATATGCCTTGTTGTTGTAGAGCTCAGCCTTTGAGTTGAATCCTTGTGCGGTCGGGCGGTTCGCGTATCCGTTGTCATCTTCGTCTCCGTATTCGTACTGGCGGTTGCCGGACTCGTCAAGCACATCGTTTCCATCCATATCCTTGAGATAAAGCGGATAGACTGGAGCCATAAACTGAGCTGTGTACCAGACGTTTGAAGTAGAAGACCCTGAGAAATTCTGATAGTCGGCGCTCGTGTGAGAATAATTCGCGCTCATTCCCACTTTCATCCAGGAATTCGCCTGTGAATCTACGTTCACCCTTCCGGTGTAGCGTTCGAAATCGGTATTGCGGAGAATACCGTTTTCTTTGTAGTAGCCCATTGACACGAGATAGTTGATTTTTTCGCTTCCTCCGTTGACGGAGAATATGTGCTCTGTACGCAACGCCGCATTATTGCTGATTTCGTCCATCCAGTTTTCGTTCCAGGCCGCAACCGCATCGCTTTTGACTTTTCCCGTAGCCTGGTCAATCACAGTGTCCCAAGTGTAATTCTTATAAGGATTATAATATTCCGGATTCTTGAGACCTCCGATAGTCTGTCCGAGGTTAGCTGCCGCATAAGCGCTGGCGCCTTCGAAATCCATTCCGGTACTGTATTGGGCGCTGTTTCGCAGAGACTCATAAGTGAGTTCCACGAACTCGTCCATATTCACGAGGTCATATCTCTTCAGAGAGCGGGAGGCTATACCTGCACTGCCCTTGTAACTGATAGAAGCTCTGTCAACGCTTCCTTTCTTGGTGGTGATCACGATGACGCCATTGGCACCTCTTGCACCATACAGTGCACCGGCAGAGGCGTCCTTGAGAACCGTCAGGGACTCGATGTCGGCGGGATTTATCGCATTGATTGAACCGTCGTATGGAATGCCGTCAACTACGTACAGAGGAGTGGACACCGCATTGATGGAACCGATTCCTCGAATCATTATTGATGCGCCTTCTCCGGGTTGTCCGCCTCCGGAAGTGACCTGAAGACCTGCAACAGTTCCTTCAATTGATTTCGTGACATTGCCTGTCACCCTTTTCTGAAGATCGTCCCCTTTTACAACTGATGCGGAGCCCGTGAAACTGCTCTTTTTGGCTGTGCCGTATGCGACGACCATAACTTCACCTATCTCATCATCGATTGCTTCTTCCTGAAGAATGACGTCGATTACTGTCCTGCCGTTCACGTTGACTTCCTGCGTGCCGTATCCGATGCTTGAGAATGTGAGTATGGCATCCGCAGGGATTCCGTTCAGTGACCATTTACCGTCAGTATCCGTGACTGTTCCGGTGGATGTTCCCTTTATGAACACGCCGACTCCGATAAGCGGGTTGTTTCCGCTGTCAGTGACTGTTCCTTTTACCGAAATCTCCTGAGCCCCGGCAGACAGGACTAAAAGAAAGGTCAGCAATAATGCGGCTATTGTTCTCTTTATATTATTTTTCATTTGCTGTTCCTAAAATGTGCATATTGTGGATGATAGTCCAGATGTCTTCCTCTCCGGCCTTGTTTCCCGGTGCAGGTATCGCCTCCATTCCGTCCAGTCTGAGCCCGACAGGGGTAGCGACGGCATTTGCGACCGTGTTTGCCAACTCGTCTGAACTCTTCTGCTTGACAGACGATGTTGCGGAAGTCTCTTCAGAAGCGGCTGTCGTGGTTACTGAAGCGTACTTGGTCAGTTTGTCTCCAGCCCGGTTTACAACTGTTGCCAGGACTGTATAACTCGTCGCCGGCTCTACGGTCATAAGCAATGCAAGTCCGTTTCCGTTGATCGGCTCGAAATAAGTCTCTTTCATATCTACGCCTTTGTCGGCGACAAGAGCAGGGTATGAGGATACCGGAATGCCTGACAACGAAGATGTCTTGACCAGAAGCATCTTGCCGGATGTTACGGCGACTCCTCTGAGTACGCAAGCTATCGTAGTTGAGGTAGGGCCGTATTTTTCATTGGTCAGAGCGGCGATAGTGAACCAGGTCCGCTCCTCGCTTGAGGTCTTGGTCGTTATGGAATTGACCGTGAGCTCTTCCTCTCCGGATGTTGAGGTGGCCAGTGTCGATATAGTGTAGGAAGTTCCGGCACTGCACGGAGTCAGCGAATTATATCCGTTGGCGGAATTTACAAGTGTCAGATATTCGTCTTTGACAGCGTAACTGTAAGACGGATCTCTCAAGAATGTCTTGATTGCTTCTTCGTCATAAGGGTTGCTGAATGCCTTGTTGAATGTGCTTGTCGGCAGAAGACGGTAGCGTATGCTCTGCACATCGTTTCCCTTCCAAGTCATCCATACGGAGTTGGTCCATCCGTATCCGGACAGCGCGGCGTATTCGTTTGATAGATAGAATCTCTGTGAGAACCAGTCTGCTCCGCCATAGTTAGGACCTGAAGACCAGCCTGTAGCGGTTGTGGTGATTCGCTTAGTCTGGAGACCGGTCGTGATATTGCCGTCATAATCCATTCCGAAGGCGATGATGTCATAACTCATTTCGGAAGTGAGGCTTGATATGCTGAAGCTGTTTGTGCCGATTTTGAGAACTGACGCCATTGCCAGCCTTATGCTTATGCCTTTGCTTTTCGCATATTCGATAATCGCAGCACGGTATTTTTCCATTATGGTGGTATCGTCATACAGCATCCTTGAGGAAGAAGATACGACGTCGTAGTAGTAAGTCTCGTCCGGAGTCGCATATATGTCGAATACGACCGCATCGGCAAGTACTGTTTCAGGTACGATCAGCAATGCCGGCACGTCTTCGGAAGATGTTTTGAA
Source organism: Acutalibacteraceae bacterium (assembly GCA_963636275.1). Lineage (GTDB taxonomy): Bacteria > Bacteroidota > Bacteroidia > Bacteroidales > UBA932 > Cryptobacteroides. The sequence goes on from CAVHJF010000008.1 coordinate 9,598, forward strand.
ATTGACCGTGGATGCTTCAGATGCCGTGTGCCCGTTTCCTGACGGAATGGCGCGGACTGAGAAAGTATAGTCGGTTTCTTTTGCAAGATTAGGAAGTGTCAATCTGTTTTCAGAGGTTGCCCCGCAGATGTCCCCGATATTGTACTCATAACTTCCTGCACCGGGGATTACGCTCCAACTGATAATAGTTTTGGATGCGTATGTGCTCCCGACAGTGATCTCTGGTTTGTCAAGCTGCGTCACTTCAGAGGTGCGTACGTGAATGTAAACAGGCTCAGATGACTCCTTGGAATTATTTTCCGCAGGGTCTGCCTGAAGTTTTACTACATATTCAGTCGCGGCTTCAAGATCGCTGAATGAAACAGACAAATCAGTAGTCGATTTCGTTTCTGCTCCGTCTAAAGCGTAAGAATAACTTTCCGCGCCATAAACTTTTCCCCAGTCAATCCGGAATCCGGACACGGTGACTTCGCTTACCTTGGCTTCCGGCGTCTTGAGAATATCCGCTGAGGTTTCTTTTCCGCTTTCAGTACTGCATCCGCAGAGAATGAAAAGGACCGGTAGGGTAGACGCGACAATGTTCGCCTTCATTATTTTAGAAATAATTGTCATAGAACTCCTCCTCATTTCACAGTTACGTTAATAGTCCTGCTCGACTGATTGCCGTCGGTGATCCTGATTACGGCCTTACCCTTCGATATGCCCTTGATTGTCATAACTCCTTCTTTCAGACTTACTTCAATTATCCCGGTAGCGCTTACGGTATAAGTCAACACATCTGTCTTATAGAAGTAGTCAGCCAGATTTATCACGCTTTCCGAACCTGTACTGACTGTGACGTCGGGAATTTCCGCGACTTTCTTTACGGCGAGGAGCAACTGATAGGTGTCCAAAGAGCCTGCGCCCATATTTCCGAAATATGGAGCCTCGCAGAATGGATCTACCGGTGTGACGCTGGAAAGCAGAGCTTCCCTGAGCATATCGCAAGTGAGTCCTTTCTTCTTTTCTGCGCCATAGTACCAGCTGACTGCGAGCGCGCAGGCTCCTGATACGTGTGGGCAAGCCATAGAAGTGCCGTTGATGCCTTCGTATGCGGATTCACCGTTTTCTCCGATGCTGGTGCTATATACACCTCCGTAGGTTGAGTTGAGGGTGAGGTCTCCGCCCGGAGCTGAAAGACTTACCCATTTCCCGTAGTTTGTGTAATACGACGGAGTTCCGAGCCAGGATGTCGCGGCGACACTTACTACTGCTTCGTCAGAGGCAGGGTAGCATAATTCACCTGAGGAATCGTTGCCTGCGGCGAAGATTACTATTCCGCCGGCCATCGGACCTTCCTGTTCCCCGTTTTCGTCAAGTCCGGCATATTTTACAAAATAGCGGATTGCATCGGCAAGAGCAGAATAATTTCCCTTGGTCCAATCTGTTCTGGACAGTGCTCCGGATGTGTATCCCCAACTGTTCTGGCAGATTACGGCGCCATTGTCGGCCGCATATTTGATTGCTCGAACCTGCGCACCCAGTCCTCCGCCTGAGTTCCCTGATTCGGATGCTCCCAGAGTTTCACAGGACATTATTCTGACGCCGTCGCCTTTTCCTGAACCTCCTGCGATTCCGTTGACTCCGATACCGTTATTGTTCACAGCCGCAATCGTTCCTGCGACGTGTGTGCCGTGCATATTGTCTGCCGAGAATGTCAGCTGGCCTTTGTTGTCGGTGAAGTTGAATCCATAAACGTCGTCTATGTATCCGTTTCCGTCGTCATCTATGCCGTTTCCGGGAATCTCGCCCTTGTTTATCCACATATTTTCGGCGAGGTCTTCGTGATCGTATTTTACTCCCTGGTCAATCACCGCCACAATTACGTCAGGATTGCCGGTACACAACTGCCAGGCTGCATAAACGTCGGCATCGGCTCCTGCGACTGTGGAGTTTGCATATACGTTGCCCGGATTGTTGTAATGCCATTGCATTCTCTGCGACCGGACACTCTCATTGAAAGGAAAAGGAATGTTCCGTACAGATTGGCCGGCCTTTGTGTCTGCAACATCATTGTCAATCTCGCTTGCGGAGGCCTTGGAATATGATGCTGACGCTGTCGGGAGGGAATATTCGACGACTTCCACGCCGTCGCAGCCTGAAAGCATTTCAGCGACATCTGCAACTGGAACATTTTCATCATATTTGGCAATGAACCACCTGTCCATTCCTTCTTTGGCGGTTCGTTCTTCAAAACGGCCGCACTGCGGAAACAGACGTTCGAAACTTACTGAGCCGACATTCATCAGTATCCTGTCAACTTCCTCATTGCCTGAGCCGGAAACTCCGGCCTTCGTTGTCGGCCTGTCGGTCTGCTTCATCTTCACGATGATTTCGCCCCGGATGGCCGCATCAGACGAAAAAACGACAACCGGCCCACTGTCTTCCGACCCGGGCCTGACGTTGTCATTCTCGCTGATTCTTCCACATCCCGCTGTTGCTGTCAGCATAGCGGCGATTACCAAGAATCTGTTTTTCATTATATGTTTTTAAGAAATTATTCCTTTACGCATCTCACCTGACCGGTGTAAACCTGAGCTCTGCGTTCGTAGTAAGCCCAATATCCATTGAATGAGGCTACAAAGTGAGTGCAGTTTTGGTTGGACTTGTCAGAATCAAACAATCCTTCCTGACTAGTCAGATAGAATGTCTGTCCACTGCAGTAATTATATGGAGTCGTATTTACCGAATATGTTGTAGGGTAGATGTTTCCCACCATCGGATAGAAATCTCCGGTAGCTTTCCAAACACGCCCGCAATCTTTTTCTGCGTTCCAAGCGAACTTTTCGCTGACACCGTTCTCGTCATAATCGTTGTGCTTTCCTCCCGTGTTTGCCTTGTCATTTCCGACTACAGTGCCCCACATATTTTTTCCTGGTACCTTGTAGCCCGGAGGACAAGGATCGAAGATTGTCTTTTCTTCAGCCCACAGCCCCGGCCGTACGCTGTCTTCATCGCTTGTGTTTATGTACCAGTCTGCGCCGCTTGAGTAGTAGCTGACAAGAAATCTCATAGGATTTGCAGTCGCGTACGGGATATTTCCCGGTGCGGAGAAAGACGCCTGCGCCTTGAAGTTAGGGGCGATTTCCCAAGCTCCTGTACCGTCGCCGATTTCGAAATTCTGCTTGTTCCATTCAGGATCATTGTCGCAGTAACCGGCAGTCTGCTCGGCATCTTCATAGTCGGTAATGCCGCTGTAGTCCTTGTAAGGAGAGCGTGACGGTATGAACGGATCTTTTCTGCCCATCTGGTATATCATACCTCTATTGTTGATGTCCATCGGAGTATTGTTGAGCGCTCCGAGATTCCTGTCCATAATCTGAGCTACTACATTGCCGTCAGCGTCGATGTGATCGTGTGCGGTAACATCGTTGTCTGTTACCCAGATGTGCCAGCTCCAAAGTACCTTGCCCATAGAATTCTTGATGGCTATAAGCGCGTTACCTTCGCTTCTGCCTGTTGCGAAAGAGATATATCCGCCACCGTATGTCGGCGTGCCGTCAATGATTTCATAAGACATGGTGCGGTCTCCGTCATTTCTGGCTTCCCAAAGAAGTTCAGCGTATGCGGCGTCCTTGATTTCAAGACCTTCCGTCTCTATATAGTGTGTCTTGCCGTCCTTGCCTCCGTTGCCTTTGATGTCGCAGCGGAATTTGTATGTTCCGCCGGTCTTCACGATGTAGCAGTTGGCAGTCCCCGATTCGCTCAGATTCAAGGCATCGTCAGCTCTTTGTGTGATTTTCAGCAGAACCTGTGCTGATTCCGTTCCTTTTTCGGCAGTTATCGTGACGGCGTCAGCCTTTACAGCTCCGTTGTTCAGTTTAGCCTCAACTACGATGCAACTGTCCTCATCTGTGCTGATGTTGAACCAGTCTCCTGATGCGATTTCATAATTCCACGCCTCCGCATTAGTCGCAACTGTGACGAGTGCTTTTCCGCCTTCTTTGTCAAACACGATCTTTGAGTCTGAAGCCTGGAGGAAAAGTGGCGCCTGATAGGCTTCCGGAACCATTTTTGAGGTCTCGGTGCATCCGGCGGCTATTCCGGCAGCCAGAATTAAAGATGCTATATATTTAAATTTCATATTCCTGCGCATTTTGAAAATTATTCCTTGCATACACTTGGGATGTTTGCATAGTCTGTGAGTTTCGTGCATCCCTTGAACGCTGAATCAAGATATACCAGCGCTGCGAATCCGGTGACGCTTACATTATCGGCCGTCCTGTCATAGAGGTGATATTTGACTCCGTTTATTGTCGTGTAAGGAGATTCCCCGCTAAGAGAAACGCAACCGTCAAATGCGTTTCTGGCGCTTGTGACAGCTTTGAAGTTGTCGAAGATGCCGACCGGTACACTCTCCAAAGATGAGCAGTTCTGGAAGAGGCTTGTAATGAGTTTCACTTTTTCTGGGTTGATGAAGAGGTTTTCTCCGACTTCCTTGAGCGCTGTGCAACCGGTGAATATATAGGTCAGGTTGGATGCTCCATACGCACAGTTGAATACTTCTGAACCGACTTTCTCAAGGCTTGTACAGCCGTTGAATGCATAAGAGTATACGCTCATTTTTGCGTTATTCTTGAAAAGTCCTGAAGGAACTTCGGTAAGTGATGTGCAGTTCTGGAATATTTTTGTGACAGTTCCAGTTGCCGCGTTGATTCCGCTGAAAGCGTCTGCCGCTATTGATTTCAAAGATGAGCAACCGGAGAACATAGAGGTGAGGGTCTTCATTTTCGTAGTCGTTCCGAACAGACCGGCTGGCACGCTTTGAAGTGCGGTACATCCCTGGAAACAGCTCTCGGCAGTTGTCGCATTGACGTTCTTGGCAAACAGCTGTTCCGGAATTGTGGTAAGCCCGGTACATCCGTAGAATGTCTTTTTGAATGAATTTGCGGCGGTCAATCCGTCAAAGAATCCTGAAGGGAGTGACTCGAGAGCAGTGCAGCCTTCAAATGATGACTCGAATGTTACACTTGCCGTGCTTGTTCCGAATATATTGCCGACAGAAGTCAATGCGGTACAACCGTTGAAGGCGGTTTTATAGGTCGTAACCTTGTTGTCGTTCGCAAAAAGTCCGTCCGGCAGGCTTTTTAATGCAGTACAGTCTTTGAATGCGCTTTCAAAAGATGTTGTCTTTACGATAGCGGAGAACAAAGATGACGGTACTGATTCAATTCCTGAGGAAGCGAAAATTTCCTTGGCGTTTGTTACGGCTGCCTGGGCTGAGAAGAGACCTCCCGGAACAGTTTTCAGGCTTGAGCATCCATAGAACAGAGTTGAAATATTTGTTATTGCAGTCATAGATGAGAACAAACCTTCAGGAACAGTCTCAAGGTTTGTACATCCGTAGAACAGTCCTGAAACAGTTGTTACTTTCGCGCCTCCTTCAAATGCACTTTCTGAGACCTTGGTCAGTCCTGTGCAATTTTTGAAAAGGTTGGATATATTTGTGCAGGCATTGCATCCTGACAGCAAGTTGGCTCCGACTTCGACGATTCCTGTGCAACCGTTGAATACACCGGAGAACGATGTGACGGCTGAAAGTCCAGAGAATACGCCTTCCGGTACGGCTTCAATTGAAATGCAGTCCTGGAATACGCTGGAGAAAGTAGCCACTGCGCTTAAATCTTTGAACAGGCCAGAAGGAATCTTCTTCAGGGAGGTGCATCCGTTGAAAACGCTGCTGAACTGAGTTATTGTAGAGAAGCCGTCAAACAGACCTGCAGGCACTTCCGTGAGAGAGGTGCATTTCTGGAACAGCATATTCATGCCCTTTTCCACTACTTTGGCCTGCGCTCCTGAGTTCTTGAAAAGGTCCGCAGGGATGCTTTCAAGTTCAGTACATTCGCTGAAGCAGGTCATAAATGTAGTGACTGCGGAACATCCTTTGAAAACATCGTCCGGAATAGTCTTGATCTTTGTCTTGCTGAAAGTCTGCTGGAAGGTCTCGCACTTGGTGTTGTTTTCGAACAGTCCGGCAGGAATTTCGGTAATTCCGGTAGCGAGGAACGCCATTCTGAAAGATGTACATTCAGTCTGTTTTCTGAATATTCCGGCAGGAATTGATGTCAGTGAACTGTCGGCGTTGAATATAGCATTGAATGTGGTGATTTTCGGGTTGTTCACGAACATATCTTTGTCGATAGACTGAAGCTTGTCCATTCTTGAGAATGTTGCGGAGCAGATTGAAAGCTCCGGATTATGTGCGAACAGGTCCTTGTCAATGCTGGTTACAAGTTTGCATCCGTCGAAGGCGCTGGTTGCATCTGAGAGTTTAGGGCAGTTTGCCAGAAGGTTTGCCGGAATCTCTTTGATGGAGTAACCGTAGATGAAGATTGAGTTGATGTCTGTGCACTCTTCAGCTTTGCTTAAAAGGCCTTCAGGGATAGCCTGGAGCTTCTGGCAGTTGTAAAATGCCTCTTTGAATGTGGTCGTTTTTGCGAATGAGCCTACAGCATCTGAAGGAATGCTTGTGAGTTCTCCGCAGTTGTACATAGCCCTGTACATAGAGGTTACGCCCAAGTCTCCCCAGCTGAACACCTCAGTAATTTGACTCTTTTGTACGTTGGTCAGCGGGTTGGCATTGATACTGCTTGCGCTTCCCTTGAATGAGGCGATATAGTATCCCGGATCTGTGTATGTATGGGAAGGATTGTCAGAAGAGACAGTCTCTACATTGCCGTCGCCCCAGTCAACTGTTGCGCCTTCCGTAATCCCGCTTACCGGAATGATAGAGGTGTATGGTGATGTTGTGACATTAAGTCCAAGTATAAAGGCGCGAGTGTCGATTCCCGGCTGGGAAACAGTGATTTCTTTGGTGTCTATGTTCTCTTTGCCGTCGCCGGTCGTAACCGTGATTTTGACAGTCCTGGATTCCTCTCCAGGGTTAGGAGTTGGGCTGAATTTGAATCCGTTTTCAGTCCTTTCTACAGACAGCCAGTCTCCTTCATTGCCCGTAACGGAATATGTCCAGTCGAAGTTCGCATTGATTTCAACTTCTTTGGCTTCGTTTGAGAATGGATTGACAGGCAAAGTCAGAACTGCAGGCTCGATGAGCGCGGCTCTATCCTGAAGCACATCGATTGTTTCAGTGACGCGTTTGTCTCCGCTGCCGGCAGAGAGAAGGAATTTTACTTCTCTGTCTGTGTGTTCCTCATTCTGATATACGCTGATATTGAGGGTGTTGCCGTCTCTGCTGACAAGCATCCACTCGCATCCTTCAGTCTCGAACTTCCAGTCAGGATCGGTGGAAGTAACATCGAATGAGGCGTTGAGTTCTCCTTTTGCGGCGAGGTGCAGATTGTTTTCGGAAGCCACTATCTCGACAGTGCCTAATGCATTCTGCGTTACTGAGATTGTTGCTGTCTTATTTCCGGCTTTGATGGTCACTGTAGCCGAAAGTTCCTTTTCTACCTTGTTGCCGTCACAGGAAAGAGTCAGCTGACTTGTCTCCTCATTGACGTCTCCCTTGAGGAATGATGAGTCGTCTCCTGACAACTCGAATGTCCATTCAGTATTTGTGTTGACATCCAGGACAACTTTTCCGCCGAGGCTTTTGAAAGCGATGCTTCCGTTCGCCTCATCCTTGGCTGTAAACAGAGTGTTCCTGGTAGTTACTTTCAGAGTGGCGTTTGTTGAGGTTCCGTTTTCTCCCGGAACCGGATTCTGGTACTTGATGGTTTCCTTGGTGCAGGCGCAGAGGAAAACCGTCAACAGTGTCGCGAATATTATCTTTTTCATATTTCTTTCATCTTAAGGTCATTATTCCTGAACACTTTCATCAGCTCTGACGAAGTACATTTTGCCGTCGGCGTAGAATACATCCGAGAGCATCGCATTGATATTGTCCGGCATAATTCTTACGGTCAATCCGAGAGAGCCGTAAGCCTCGTCAAATCCGCTCAGCAGAATGGCTTCGCAATCGTCCTTGGTGCCGTCTGTGCCGGTGCCTATCGTGCCATAAAGAATTCCGGACTCGAACTTCTTTTCAGGAATGTTCTGCTGAACCAGATAATAGTAGTAATATTTCTGCTCCAGAGTCCTTTCCACTGTCATACAAAGCGAACCGAGTGTCAGTACCATCTGCTTGTTTTCTTTGTCGTAAGCAGCCTCGTATTCGGTGCCTGTTACGAACAAGTCCTTGATGGCGAATGTTTTGCCGTACTCTTTCTGCTCAATTGTACAGTATGATCCGATTCCTGGTTCGTCAATTGCATTGCCGCCGAGATACCAGCGCTCTGCATATAGACCGAATCTGCCCAACATTCTGAAATAGACATTCTCAGCCTTTGAAATCTGTGATACTTTTATCTCTTTGCTCACTTCTTTTCCGTTTGCGGAAGCTGTGACCGTGATTGTCGCATCGCGATGTTCGCCACCGTTGGCGGATGCGATTATGCTGACCAGTTTGCCGTTGGTTTCAGCGGTTATCCATTCGACATCGGATTTTACGCTCCATTCGTCTGTGGTCTCTACCGTAAATGCGAAACTGTCTCCTTCAGAATCCAGTTCAATGTTTTCCGGTGCATTGATTTCCAGAGACAATACGGATCCTGACCAAGACTGGGAAACTGTGATTTTGGTTTCTCCGCTGGCAGATATCAATGATACGGAGGCTCTTCTGACATCTCCTGTTTCGTTGGCTTTGACCGTAATCGTTACATTGTCACTGTTGTCAGTGGCGGAAATCCACGATTGGTCTGACACGGTTGAATGCCATTCTGACGGGCAGGCTACTGAAATTGTGGCGGTGCCTCCTTCTTTCGGGAATGCCACATTGTCTTGAGAGATGATGAGCACATCTGCGATCTCATCTTTCGTCACGTCGCTGCAGGCCGAAACTGCTGCCAGCAGCGGGATTGCGAACATTACAAGCAATCTTCTCATAGTAATCTATTTGGATTTAATATTGTGCTTAGAAGAGTCATTATAAAATTCTGAAACTATTACAAAATAGTCTCAGACAGTGTGTTAGTAGCTGTTATGGGCATTTATTGTTGAACCCCCTGATGAAGAGTATAATAACGTTCTATGCCAGTTTCCTCAAAGATAAACAAAAAAAATGAGATTTCCGCCCTACTTCGTTCTTCTTATGCTAGAAGCGGTGGAGATTCTGCCGGACTTGGATTCGTGGCGTGAAGTCTTGACTTTCAGAATCTTGGCTGGTGAGATGGCTGCTGTGGAAACAGAAGTGCCGGTCTCGGAACGAGTCATTGTCAGCGGGAATACAGGGATTGAGCTGTGTTTGGTATAGAGTCCGTCATCATTGGAATCCAATGGCAGGTCAAAATACTGCATCGAAATCAGTTTGGTGTTGTAGACCTTGTTGTTGTGGTTCAGATTGAAGTTCAGACCGTCTACCGTGGCCTTGTTCCCGTCATCGGAAAGTTTGCTGCTCTCCGCGATTATGATATTGTCAGTAACGGTATATTGCCCGTCTTTCTCCAAATCGGTGTATCCCATTGAACCGTCATAGATGAAATTTCCGTAGAAACACAGATCGTAATCCTTGTTGCCGATGCTCTCGGTAAGCAGATACAATGACTTGAACAGCAATGTCTTGGTGAATCTGTCATACTGCACTTCAAGTATGTAATCCGACATATCGGTGTCGTCCGGGTCTGACTTTCCGGCTTCCCATCCGGTCACGTTGACAAGATAGTTGTTGTCAGAGGAGGTGATATGGAGATTGTATGTGATGTCTTTGCCGGGCTCCTTGCTGCTTGCGCCCGAGATTGTCCAGTCTCCAAGCCATTTGGTGAATTCAGGCTCGGCCTCATCTTCCGCAATAGTGAATTTGAGAAAAGCGTAATCTCCGGTAAGGTCTCCGTTTGCAGTCACGCCCATTGCCACTGCCACCCATTTCCCTGATCTCATTCTGTCGAACTCAATGTCAGTTGAGCCACGATACGAATCGCTGGAATAGTAGTTAGGCTCATCCTTTATATATTCGATGATGTTTCCGTCGTACCAGTTCTCCAGATTGCTTTCCATTATCACGTCCAGCCAATAGTATTCCTGGTCAAGGCTTGCCACGTGGATGATGTCTATGTCAGACTGGAAGCCGTAGTCGTCGGTGACAACAGACTGGCTGTGCGAAATTGTCCAATCGGGATTGACCTGAAAAGTCAATGTTTTATCCGGCTGCGTATCCGGATTGTCCGGACGTCGATATCCGGAGTTGTCGCTGCATCCTGCGAATAAGAATGTCAGTGCGGTCGCCGTTATCATTAATGTTTTTGATAATGCTGATGATAATGTCAATTTCATAATTTCTCCAGTTTTAAACTAAACTACCTTTATTTCTACAGTTTGCCCGCGGAAAGTGCCGTTTTTATGGACAAATGACTGAAGAATAACCGAGCTCGAGCCCCATTGCTCAAGCGCACCGAGGTGTTAGATGCAAAATTAGCAAATTATGTTGTCTTCTTGTAGCTGAGAACAGCAAGGGTGCCGAATCCTACGGCGAAACCGCTGAGGATTATAAGTTGAGGAATGAGATCTCTGAACGTGCTTCCCTTCAGATAAACGAGCCGCATTACCTGTATGAAATATGTGAGCGGATTAGCCTTTGCGATGTATTGTGCCCAGTGAGGCATACTGGAGACAGGTGTGAACAGTCCGCTCATCAGCATAAGTATCATAATAAAGAAGAACATTACGAACATCGCCTGCTGCAGGGTGTTGGAGAAATTGGATACGAGCAGTCCCAGTCCGGATACGACCAGAATGTAGATTCCGGAGAATGCGAAAATTATCCATACGCTTCCCACCGGCGAGAGCCCGTAAACCAACTTCGCCATAAACAGGCAGAAGCCCAGGATTATGAGGCCGATTGCCCATAGAGGAATCAATTTGGCGAGGATGAATTGTGTCTTGCCGACCGGAGTGACGTTGATCTGCTCGATAGTGCCCTGCTCCTTCTCGTTGACGATATTCAGCGACGGAAGAAATCCGCAGATGATGGTGATGACCATCACGATGAGCGCAGGAATCATAAAGACCTTGTAATTCAGCGTAGGGTTGAATTTATACACCGGATTTACGGAAAATGATGCAGTCGCAGGGCTTGAGATGCTCTCATTTTCGGACGCGCCTATGCTCATAGTCGGATTCCCAGATGCTCCTTTAGCTGCAACCTCCTTGAGGACAGGAGATTCCGACATCAGCGTAAGCATATATGACGAACCCAAAGCACCTTTTATTCCGTTCACGGAGTTGGCCGCAATCATCACAGAACCGCCCTCTCCGCGCATAAGATTCTTCTCGAAATCGGAAGGAAGCTCCAATATCATATCCGCCTTGTCGGATTCTACCTGTTCCAGCGCCTCCGGATATGTGGCCGAAGTGCCGGTCAGATTGAAATAATCAGAAGCGTTGATTTCGTTTATAATCTTGTGAGTCAATGTGCTGTGGTCATTGTCCACCACATTCACCCTTACATTCCGTATCTCCTGGTTGGTCGTCCACGGATATATGAATATTGTCATCAGAGGCAGCATTATGAGCATTCTCGGAATAAGCGGATCTCTGAATATCTGTTTGATTTCCTTTTCTATCAAAAACAAAAGCATAGTATTCTTTTTTAGAAACGGCCCTCAGGCAAGTCTTGTCTTGAAATTCTTCAGCGTCAGAACAAGCAGAACGATTGTCATCAGCGCAAGTATTCTGATTTCAGGCATCGCGTAATGCACCGGCGTGCCCTCAATCATAATCATTTTCACCGACTGGATGTACCACCTTGCAGGGACAAAGTTGGATATGAACTGCAGGATTTTCGGCATGCTCTCAATCGGATACATGAGGCCCGACAGCAACATCGTAGGCATCATCTGTCCCATTCCGGAAGCAATCATTGCAGACATCTGAGTCGACACCTGCGTTGAAATCAGCAGTCCAAGACTGAGTGTGCAGGTGAGGAACAGAAATGACACCCCGCAGAGTCCCAGGAAGCTGCCGGCAATCGGGACATCAAGGATGTTCACGGCGCAGAGCAGAATTATGGCTACATCTATGATTGAAAGCACAAGGTAAGGGATGGCCTTGGCGATTACTATATATATGGGGCGAATCGGTGAGGCAAGCAGAACTTCCATAGACCCCGTTTCCTTCTCTCTGACAATCGCGACGGAAGTCATCATCGTGCAGATGAGCATAAGAATAAGTCCCATCACGCCCGGCACGAAATTGTACGAACTCTTGTTCTGCGGATTGTAAAGCATCTTGACCGTAGGGACAATGCTTGCTGTGGCAGAACCGGTTGCGGCAGCAAGTTCATTCTTGCAATCGTTGAGAATGCTGGTCGCGTATGTGTTGATAAGTGATGCCTGATTGGGGTCTGTGCCGTCCATTATCAGTTGCACTCCGGCTTCTGAAGCCCCTCCGCTTATCGCATTCTCAGAGAAATTGTCCGAGAATGCCATTACCAGGCTGATTTTCCCTTCTCTGAAAATATCGTTGATCCGGTCTGGGCTCGTGATGCGCTCGCAGATGCTGAAATATTTGCTGGCGTCGAACCGTTGGATAATCTTGGTGGTAAGTTCGTCATTGGAAGGGTCGAACACGGCGACATTGACATTCTTCACCTCGGTCGAAACCGCGAATCCGAACAGCAGAAGCTGGGCTATAGGCATTCCTATGACAATCAGAAGCGTCCACTTGTCACGCAGTATATGTATGAATTCCTTTTTTATGAATGATAATAATTTGTTCATTGTAAGAAGCTGTTTTGAAATGAGTTGACTCTTTTCTTACACATCGTTTCCCTAATCGCTGCTCCTTTCCGCCTCCCGGGCAAGTCTTCTGAACACCGTGTCCATATTGTCGGCTTTAAACTCTTTCTTGAGATTCTTTGGCGAATCCAATGCCCTGATTTTGCCGTCAACCATAATCGAGACTCTGTCGCAGTATTCAGCTTCGTCCATATAATGAGTTGTCACAAAGACTGTTATCCCTGAGTCTGCGGCCTTGTATATGAGCTCCCAGAATTGGCGTCTTGCGACGGGATCGACACCTCCGGTCGGCTCATCCAGAAAAACAATCTGCGGATTGTGGAAGATGGATACGGAAAATGACAGCTTTTGTTTCCATCCCAAAGGCAGCTCGCTTACCATCGTGTTCTTTTCTCCAGTAAATGACAATTCGGACAGGAGAATGTCGGTTTTCCGTGCTATTTCCGAACGCTTCATTCCATATATCCCGCCGAACAGAATGAGATTCTCTTTTACTGTAAGATTCTCATACAGAGAGAATTTCTGGCTCATATAACCGATATTCCTCTTTACGAGTTCCGGATGTCGGGATATGTCGAATCCCGCGACTGTGCCTATGCCTGAGGTCGGTTTGCTGAGTCCGCACAGCATACGCATCGCGGTGGTCTTTCCTGCTCCGTTGGCCCCGAGGAAGCCGAAGATTTCGCCCGAGTGAACGTCAAACGAGATCTGGTCCACAGCCGTGAAGGCACCGAATTTCTTTGTGAGTTTGTCGGTATGTATTACGTTTTCCATTAAGAATCTGTTTTGAAATAGCCTGTCAGAGCATTGCCATAAAGCAGTCTTCCACAGACGGTTCGGTCTGCCGGACAGATATGTTTCCGTGTCCGTTGCCGGAGAGGAAGTCCCTCACGTCATCTTCGCTTACCTCATTGTGTACGGACAGGTGGATTGATTCGCCGAATGAGAAGGCTCTCAATGTCTTGTCCCAACGTCTGAGGTCGGTGAGCAGAGAGTGCATCTTGTCCGATTCCACCGAAAGCAGTTTGTCCGGAAAGCCGTCCATGATGTTCTGAGGCGTGTCGATTACGAGAAATCTTCCGTCTTTGACCAATGCGATTCTGTCACACCTTCTGGCTTCATCCATATATGGAGTCGATACGACTATGGAAATCCCGTCTTCGCGCAATCTGCCGAGCATATCCCAGAACTCTTTTCTCGACACAGGGTCCACGCCGGTGGTAGGCTCGTCCAGAAACAGCACTTTCGGCTTGTGGATCAATGCGCAGGATAATGCCAGTTTCTGTTTCATTCCGCCGGAAAGTTTGCCCGCAAGCCTGTCTTTGAACGGCTCGATTTGACAATATATGTCCTTGATGAGATGGTAATTTTCTTCTATCGTGGTGTCGAACAGCGTTGCGAAAAACTTGAGGTTCTCTTCCACAGTGAGGTCCTTGTACAATGAAAATTTGCCAGGCATATATCCGATGAGGTTTCGTACGGACATATAATCTTCGCGAGTGTCAAACCCTTCAATATATGCCTGTCCGGAATCCGGCAGAATCAGAGAGGTGAGTATGCGGAAAAGCGTGCTTTTGCCTGCACCGTCAGGTCCGATGATTCCGAAAGTTTCACCGTGACGGACATTGAAAGAGATTCCGTCGACAGCTTTTACGGATTTGAAATGCTTTACCAGGTCAGTTGCCTGTACAGCATACTCGGCCTCGCGCTCAGAACTTGACTTCACCATACATACCGAGTTTAATCAGACCGTCATTCTTCACTCCGATTTTGACGGCATAAACCAGATTGGACCTTTCATCGCGTGTCTGAATGGTTTTCGGCGTGAATTCGGCCTGGTCGGAAATCCAAATCAGTTTGCCGGTGTATTCTTTACGCCCTTTCTTGCCGAGGTCGGCATACACTTTCATCTCCTGGCCGAGTTTAAGTTCAGTAAGCTGGTCGGCAGTCACGTAAGCGCGGATTCTGATGTTTTCAGTGTCGGCAACCTTGAATAGCGCCCGGCCTTGTCCCGCGAGTTCGCCGGCTTCTGCGTATTTGGACAATATTACTCCGTCCAACGGACTGGTAATCACACATTTGCTGATGCGGTCCTCGGTTATCAGAATCTGCGCCTCCAATGCAGTGGTCTGTCCGGAGATGCCGCTGTTTGCATTCCGGAGAGTCTCTTCCTGGGCGGCTATCTGTTTTTCAAGCACGGAAATCTGCGCTTCGATGTCATCCACGGTCTTCTGCCCTGAAGCTCCGGCTGCCGCAAGTCTGGTGAACCTTTCGAGTTCGCGATTCTGCTTTGCCAGCTGCTGCTTGAGGGATGCAATCTGCTTGGTGATATCATATCTTCCGCTTCCGACAGCTCTCATATTGGATTCGAGTTGGACCTTGGTCAGGTGCAGTTGAGTGGTGTCAATGCATCCGAGAGTGTCTCCTGCGTGGACTTTGTCGCCTTCTTCAATCTTGAACCATTCTATCTTTCCGTTCCCTTCCGCCGATACCGTGACCTCTGTCGTTTCGAAAACGCCCGAAGCGTCATACGAGCTTTTTCCTCCGTTGCAGGCTGCGAGTGTAGGTATCAATGCGATGATAGTAAATGCTTTAGTATTCATATTTCAATAACTTTCTTGTTGATATTTCCTTCCTTGTTCAAAAACGGCTTCTCAGTTGCCCCTGACGTATGCCAGATTGTACATTGCCAGCAGCATACGGAGCTCGTGCTGGGCTTTGTTCTGCTCTGCAGTCAGCGAGTCGTTGAGATAGCCGACGTAATCGGTTCCCGAGATTGTTCCGTTGTACATTTTCTCTTCGTTGGCCTTGAGTACGGATTTTCTCAGTTCAATGATTTCGTCGTCATATTCCAATTGACTGCGCAATGTCTCTATCTCGGAGTCTCTCCGGCTTTCGTCTATGCTGGTGTTGAGCAGGAATGCTGACTTCTGTGCCTCGATGCTTGCCTTTTTCAGTTGAAGCATCTGCCTGTTGTTCTTGAGATTATAGAAATTGCCGATGTCCCAGACCATTTTGGCGCCTGCCACTACGTATGGCTTGAAGGTGTTGCTGAGCATGTTGAGGCCCGGTCTTCCGTAACCGCCGGAAACATATATTCCGAATTTCGGTGTCAATCCGGCATTCAGCATCTTGTTCTGGGAATCCAGTTGCTTGAGTTGTGCGTTGAATGCTGCGAGTTCCGGCCTGGTGATTTCTCTGCCGGTTGAGGAAATTTCTTCCGGCTGCACCAGCTCGGTGCTTTCGTCAAGATTCAGTCCGCAAAGAAGAGAAAGCATTTGAGTATAAGCCGCTTTGCTGTTTTTCAGATTCAATGCTTCCTGCTTGGTGTTCAGTATCTGGATGCGGAGCGCGTCGAGGTCCGCCTGTCCGATGACTCCGTTTTCCTTGTATGCTTTCAACTTATCGTAGTTTGCATTCAGACTGCTGAGCATCAGTTCGCTGAGTTCTATGTTGTGTTGCAGCAGCAGTATCCCGAAATACATTTCGTTGATTCTTTCGCGGAGTCCGTAAAGGCTTGCGTCTATGCTCTTAGTGTTAGCTTCGGCTTCATTTTCTGCAGCTTCTTTCTGCGCTTTGAGTACGCCTCCGTCCCAGATAGTCTGCGTAACGTCAAGATTTGCTGAATATTGGTCTTTCTTGACTTTCGGTATCAATGCTTCTATTCCGTCCGGGTTTATGAATGAACCGATTTCAGTTTTTTCGAGCGCTTCCCGGTCAAGTTGGAATTTGGTGACGTCTGATTGCCAACTTGCTTTTGCTGAGAAAGTTACCTGCGGAAGATATGCCCTGGCGGCATTGGAGATCGTATAATCTTTGGACTTGCTGATGAGACCATACTGTTTCGCCAAAGGATAATTTCTCTCCGCTGATTTCCAGCACTCCTCAAGAGTGACAGTTGCGGCTGCTGAATCATCGCTGTTGCCGATGTCTCCCCGGTTGTTCCCGGCAAAGATTTCTGCCGGGGTCAGAAGCGATGCGATAATGAGTATTATATGAGTTCTAATCATTACGATATTAAACTTTGTTTCTTGCGGTTGTTTGCTCCTAAATTTGATTTAAACAGTTCGAGCGATTTCTCGCTCCTCCGGAGCGAATTGAAGTTTGATAGGGGAGCGTACTCCCCAAACCCCTTGGGTCGCGATGCTCCGAGTCTTGAGATTCCTGGATTCTTCCCGTTGTCGATTTACAGCACCTTCGTGCGGACCGAAGTTTATTCGTTTACGGCCGGAGGGAGGCGAGGATGAAATCGACGTTGCTTTTCTTTCGCTCATCAAGGAACTTGTCAATGTCCAGTTCCGGCGAGAGCTCACGGATGACAGGAATGGCCATGAACGAACTTATGTTGATGGATATGATATCGAGCAGAAGGTTCACAGGGTCGGTTTTTCTGATTTTACCGTCTGCTATTTCCTTGTCAATCATTGATATAAGGTGCTCGAGATGCTCCGGAATCTGTTCTTTGGCCAATGAAATGACCTGTTTCAGATTTTCACGTTCCGGAATTATATCCCTTATCACGAACAGCGGGAAGCCGGGATTTTTCCGGAATTCATCAAATTGCCTTTCAACGAATTTCCTGATGAATGTCAGCAAATCCTCATTCTGGTCGTAGAGCCCGTAGAGGATTGAAGACAGCAGGTCAATCTTAGAATTGAAGACTTTCTGGAAGAGATCTTCCTTGGACCGATAGTAATAATGCAGCATTGAATGACTTACTCCTGCTCTTTCGGCAATGGACATCATTCTCGCGTTACCATATCCTTTTTCAATGAATTCGTCCTCGGCCGCCTTCAAAATTTTGTCTGGCGTGCTTGTAATCTCCTCATTCATAATTATATATCTGCGTTAATATGATTAAACAAAGTTGTTAGACATTATTGTTCGACAAAATTGTCGATGCGAAATTATATAAAAAATCCACTATGACAAAATTTTTTTGCGCTTTCCTGCTTTCGGAGTATTTTTGTAGCCCAAAATTTCGGAGTGATGTTTACAGAGACGAAATATGAAGAGATGATTGAATCCATTTTCAGGAGATTCCCATCTGTTCAGAATACGACATTCGGTGATGCGTACAAGCCTGGTTTACAGCATATTGAAGATTTCTGTGCGAAACTTGGACGCCCTGAGAGGTCTTATCGCACGGTTCACGTTGCCGGTACTAACGGCAAAGGTTCTGTTGCCAATATGCTGGCTTCTGTGCTGGCAGGTTCCGGACTGAAAGTCGGCCTCTATACATCTCCGCATATCCTGGATTTCAGGGAGCGAATGCGAGTTGTTGACGGGCGTAATGCAAAGGTGTCCGGCGAATGCTCGAAAGCGGAGTTGGTGTCCAGGGAATATGTGTATGACTTCATTGCCGAATACTCTCAAGTCTTTGAAGAACTGGATCTTTCGTTCTTTGAGATTACTACGGGAATGGCTTTCAAATGGTTTGCCGCTCAGGATGTCGATATCGCAGTCATTGAAGTCGGACTAGGAGGACGTCTTGACAGCACAAATGTCATTGTGCCGGATCTCAGCATTGTCACAAGTATAGGGTTGGACCATTGCGACTTGCTGGGTGATATGCTGGAGAAAATAGCTTTCGAGAAGGCAGGGATTTTCAAGCCCGGTGTTTCTGCGGTGATAGGGGAGACCCGTCCTGAAACTGCTCCTGTTTTCAAGAATCATTTTACGGAAATCAATCTGGCTGACACGAATGCTTCTCTTGTTTTTGCTGAAGAATATGAGCCGTCGAAATGGTATCTCAGTCCGGAAATTCTGAAAAATATGGATTTGCGCGGCTCTTACCAGAAGAAGAATCTCCGTACCGTACTGACTGCGCTTGATGTGCAGCAAAAACTTTGGATGACAGAGGTGGCTGCGTCTGGTAATATGGCGGGAACTGACTGTGAATCAGGGCAAAACTCATTATCAGATAGCCGGACTTTCAGAAATGCTGCGGAACTTATGCTGGACAATGATGTCCTTGTGAGATCATTGACTCATACCGCTTCCAGAATGGACTTTCACGGCAGATGGGAGAGATTGTCAACTAATCCGGAGGTTCTTTGCGATATCGGACATAATGCGCCGGCGTTGGCATACAACTTCGCCCAGTTGAAGGAATATATTGATTCAGACGAATTTACCTCGCTGATAATTGTTTATGGAGTAATGGCGGACAAGAACTTCGACGCGATAATGCCGTTGTTCCCGGAGAATGCGACCTGGATTTTCACTACTCCACAGACAAAGCGCGCGGAACCGGCTTCCAGAATACTCGAAAGGTATTCCGCATATTGCAGGGAGACTGGTCGTTCTGTTTCACGCCTATACGTGCAGGATTCAGTGCGAGACGCGGTTGCATTGGCGCTCAAAACCGCCTCATCTTACGGCGGACGCCCTCTGGTTTATGTCGGCGGCTCCACATTTGTTGTCTCCGAAGCCACAAAATGCTTCTGATGCCATAAAAGTCCTCCGGCCCTCCTCAATGGTGACAAGATTTTTTCTTGACTATCAATGATTCCCGACGAACTGCAACTGCATTAGCGCCTGCGGAGTTTCGCCCTGTTGCTCTTGATCTCCTTGTCCTGAAACTTATGGATTTCTTTTCTTGTCCAAGGCAGTCCGATGAATTCGGAAGGATAATCGGTCTCGATAATGTCAGGCTCGGCAAGCAACTCCCGCTCATAAGCCACCTTGCGGTCGTATTCGTTCTTGATCTTGTCTGAAGAGCCGGTGATGGAAGTCATTGTCATCACTCCTCTTTCGTGCAACTTGCGATAAACGTCCTGAAGCTCAGGATTGACCGAAAGGCGGATGTATGCCATAATATGATCCCAAGGAATCGTGCATTCGTCATACGCCTTGAAATGATCTTCGGAACTGATTTCAACACAGAAGATTACATTGCGGATACCGTTGTTCCAATAGTAAAGCGCCTCCTCGATTGACCTTACGCTCAGCATTATATTGTGGTACATCGACCAGTCCCCGCCCGGACGCAACTGCTTGATATAGTAATCCAAGCTGGCCTTTTTCTCCTCCGCACTTACACCTTTTGTGTTGATATATTTGTTGTCGAAATTGAATACGACCTTGTTCTTGCCCCATTCCAAGATGGATTTGAGAGTCGGGATTTTATAAGGCGTCACTTTTCCGGACCTGTCCACAAGGTTTAACTTCTGGATTTCGTCGAATGTGTAGTCAGATACTTTGCCTTTCCCTGTGGTTGTCCTGTCGACTGACAAATCGTGCATCAGGACCATAACGCTGTCTTTCGTGAAACTGAAGTCAATCTCGAAGAAAGTCGGCATAAGTGACAAGGTCTTCTCGCAGGATTCGATGCAGTTCTCTGGGAATCCTGGCATCATTCCGCCTCTGTGGCCGCTGATGATGACATCGCGTTCCGGTGAATAGCGGAAATATGCCTGCAAGTCTTCGAATGATTTGATGGTCACTCGGTTGGCCTCAATGCCGGCTCTGAGAGACTCGTCTTTGACATTGACCTGCGCATTGGCCTGAACTGCAGCTCCGAGAAAGAGCGTGGCAATAGCTATCTTTCTGATATTCATATCTTTTCTACGTCATTATATGCTTTTTCGATTTCGGCTACCATCGGTTCGTCTGCAGTGAAACCGGTTGCCTTGACAATCGCAGCCTCCAATCCGCATTCACGGATAGTTGACATAATCTCAACACTCTGAAGATCTTCCGGATTGTCGAAATGCAGGGCGGCTCCGGCTCCAAGAAGAATCTTGTCGTATGGCAGCCCGAAGCTTCTCGCTGTGGTCGCAGGCTTGATAAGTCTGTCATCCGGAGACAATTTACGCATAGGTTCGCGCCCTACACGGTCCACATCGTCCTGAAGATATGGATTGTGGAATCTCCTGATGATTTTCTCGATGTATTTGAAATGAGCCTCGTGATCGAAGCCGAATTGCTTTACAAGCGCCTCTCCGCTCTGCTGCATTGCACTGCGCACGATACTGGAGATTGTCGGGTCTTCAATGCTTTCTCCGATAGTCCTATGGCCCTTCATATTGCCGAGGTATGCTGTAATCGCGTGTCCGGTGTTCAGGGTGAACAACTTTCTCTCCACATAAGCCAACAGATTGTCTGCCAGATGCATACCCTCAATATGCGGGGCCGGTCCGACAAAGGATTTCTCCTCCACATTCCACTCGAAATATTTCTCGACAGCTACATCTATAGGATTCTCGCTCTTTACAGGAGGAACGATGCGGTCTACAGAACAGTCAGGGAAGCCTATATGAGAAAGACACCAGGTTTTCTGCTCATCGTCAAGGTGTGAAAGTACTTCTTCCTTCAGCTGCGATGTCGCCATAAGACCATTTTCGCACGCTATAATATTAAGAGGTGCGTCGATTCCGGATTCTTTTCTTGCAATGATTCCTTTGGCGATTGCCGGCGCGATGAACTTGAGAATCCTCAGTCCGACTGCCGTGGTGACAATCTCGGATTCCTTGATTTTCTCGATTACTGCGTCAGTCGATGAATCTACGGCTGAAACATTGGAAATGACAATGTCCTCACTCTCAACGTCTCTGATGTGAACACAGTACTGCCCATCCTCGTTTATCTTATCTATGATTTCTTTGTTGACATCAGCAAACACTACCTGGTAACCGGCCTGTGAAAGCACTGCTCCTATAAATCCTCTACCGATATTTCCGGCACCAAATTGAACTGCAAGTTTCATATTAACCTGATAATTTTATTGTTTGGAAGTTCCGGAACGGTCTTGAGACTCTCCGTGCTTCCATTTTCTCTACTTGTTGCGGTCGTATGCGTTTCATATAACCGTCCTGCAAAGTTACTTTATTTGCTGATATAATACAATATGAAAACGAATTGAAAATTTCTGCTGAAATATCGGCGCTATTTCGATAGATAACGAAAATAGTAAGGGAAAAATACGTAACTTTGGCAGTATACATATATAGTAACGTAAACTGATTGCCGTATGGATATGAAATCATTGTTGGTAAGAATCTCCGCAGTTGTCGCATTGCTTGCGGCATCCGGTGCTGATATGTCTGGTTCAGGAATGGCCGAATTCTCTGAAGGTGATGTGCTTGAGGTAAGCGCTGTGTGCAGGATGTCTACAGCGTCTGCTGGTGGCGATGCCGCTATGCTTGAATCGAAAGCGCTGTCAGTTGCATCCGAAGTGCAGCCCGAGGATATTAGCCGTCAATTGCCGGACTCCATATATGTGGGAGGGCAGGTTCAGCACGTTCAGGGCATAGCCTACGACAAATTGTCTGATTGTATGTATATGTCGTTCACAAGCCGTTTTGTCAAAACTGACTGGAACGGCAATATCCTGGCGTCGATTGACCGCATTCCGGGGCACCTCGGAGCGATGACTTTTGACCCGGTAGGACGGAAAGTATATGCGTCTCTGGAGTTTAAGGATGATGAAATCGGACAGGCAATCGCCAGGACGCTCAATGTCGCGGTGACCTCTTCGTCGGTTTTCTATGTTGCAATCATCGATGTTGACAAATTGAACGAGGTGGGCCAAAGTGGCGAAAATTCGGATGTCATCAAGACTGTTTGCCTGCGTGAGGCGTGCGACGACTATGATGCGAAGGTGATGGTTGACGGCGTGGAAGTGGAGCATCGTTTTGCCTGCTCAGGAATAGACGGTGTGACTATAGCTCCTGCTATCGGCTCCGGCGAGAAATCTCTTTCGAAAGCGAAAAAACTTTACCTGTATGTGGCTTATGGCGTGTATGGGAAAGTGGATAGGCAAGACAATGACTATCAGGTGATTCTGAAGTATGACCTTGCAAGTTTGGAGAAATATGCGCGACCGGTCAGTTTTGATGTCATTCATACCGACGGACCGAAAAAGCCGCTTGCAAAGTATTTCATATTCACGGGAAATACCAACTGGGGCGTGCAGAATCTCGCTTACGACGAATATACCGGCGATTTCTTTATGGCCGTGTATAAAGGAAAGAAGCCTCAATATCCTAATTATGACCTGTTTGCCTTCAAGATGGAGCAGAAACCGTTCAAGTCGGTGCTGCGCGGAGTGCCTTATGCTTCAAAGAAGGTGTCTCAGCTAGTGTTGGATGATTCTATGGGGCTGTATGACAATGCTTCCGGTGTTTATGGCTGGCGATTCAAATGGGGCTCCACTGGACTGAATCCTCTCGGAAATGGTCTGTGGTATATCTCTGAAAATGCGAAAGATAAGTCCACCGGCGAGCAGAGCTGCAACGCCCGTCTCTATCGCTGGACCCGGGCTGCGGATTCTCCGTTTGTGAAAGGCCGCTGAATATTTCTCGGAAGCCAATCTGAATTAAAGTGTAATTTGTCCGGAAAAATGCCGTTTTTTCCGGACAAAATGCTTTGATCGGTCAATTTGTCCACCAAAAGTGCCGTTTTTCCGGACAAAATTCGATTCGACCCTCGCTTCGACCGAAAACTCCTTTCGGTCATTTACTCCGAAATCTTGATTCTACCAACTCAAGCAATCCCTCGCTCCCCTGGAGCGAACCGAAGTTTGATTGGGGAGCGGATAGTATTATCCAAAACCTTTTTCGGGCGTTTTTTTCTTGAATCTTCAGTCTTCGTTTTCGATCAATCCCTCGCTCCTCTGGAGCGAACCGAAGTTTGATTGGGGAGCGTACTCCCCAAACCCCTTGGGTCGCGTTGCTCCGAAAGGTCGCAAGCTCCGAAGGGTTGCTTGTATCCAAAGGGTCGTGTGCACGCTCCGAATTTATTACTTCTTTGGTCCTCTTTATTGCTTATCGAGAATCGGGAGGATGATAGAGATTGAGGAGGCGTGTCCACCCGCGGACACGAGTAGCGGGAGGGCGCCCGACGGAGACAAGTGGTCGAAGACCACGCAGAAAACGTTGGGAGGGTCCGGAGTGAACTAAGAGAACGGAGTCCTCCTCGATTTCTATCAGCCTGCAGATGTGTTATAAGCAAAAGGAGCACTATGCTCCCGAATAAGAAAAATATAGTTCTAATGTGCTCTATTGTGCCAGAAAGCGGTTGAAATGCCGTTTTCTGGCACTCGTTTTGCAAAGAGGGGGGCGCTTCCAAAAATTGACTGTAAATTGACTATGACAAAATATACAGATATAAGAAAAATGAAGATGAAAAGTTATTCGGCGCTTGTGTTGTGCGCCCTGACAGTGTCACTATTTTCTGGTTGCAAACAGAATTCTTCAGCCGGAACTGAGGTAGCGCAGAACTATCCTCTGCAAATGTTGAAACGTGAAGACAAACACTTGTCAGTCAAGTATTCTGCCGTATTGGAAGGAAGGCAGGATGTTGAGGTGAGACCTCAGGTTTCAGGCACCATTACCAAAGTCCTGGTAAAGGAAGGCGCCAAAGTCCACAAAGGACAGGTGCTTTTTGTTATTGATCAGGTGCCTTATCAGTCGGCCGTGAAGCAGGCCGAGGCTGCAGTTGCCACAGCTCAGGCAAATGAAGCCATTTCAAAGCAGACTCTTGACGGTAAAGAGTCTCTGTACAAAGACAATGTGATTTCTGATTTCGAACTTCGGACCGCAAGAAACAATTACAAACAGGCTCAGGCATCTCTCGAGCAGGCCGAGGCTGCACTTGTGAATGCGCGCAACAATCTGTCCTACACGGAGGTCAAAAGCCCTGTAGATGGCGTTGCAGGTATGACTTCGTTCCGAATCGGCGCCCTTGTAAGTTCCGCAATGACAGAACCTCTCATAACAGTGTCCGACAACTCTTCGATGTACGCATATTTCTCAATGTCCGAGAAGCAGGTGCTTACTCTCACCGAGAAATACGGCTCTCTCGACAATACCCTGGCTTCATTGCCGGAAGTCAATCTTGTTCTAAATGACGGTTCTGAATACGCTCATTCGGGCAAGGTCGATGTCATCAGCGGCATCGTTGACAAGAACAGCGGTACAGTAAGGCTCAGGGCGGTGTTCCCTAACGCGGAGCGCAGACTTATGAGCGGCGGCTCAGCAAACGTCGTGATGCCTTACGAACAGAAATCCTGCATCGTGATACCACAGGCGGCTACCTACGATATCCAGAACAGAGTATTCGCATACAAGGTGGTTGACGGCAAGGCAGTTTCAACTCCTGTTGAAGTGTTTGAAATCAATGACGGCAAAGAATATGTCGTGTTGAACGGGCTTTCCGAGGGAGATGTAATCATAACAGAAGGCGCCGGACTCGTAAAAGCTGGAATCAAGGTCAATGTGGATGGCCTGAAGTCAAATGCCGCATCAGAACCGGCTGCTTCCGACAATGCGACGGAACAGACTAAGGAATCCGCGGATTCAACCGTAACAGAATAAAGGAGGTCGCAAGTATGAATCTTAAACAATTTATCGACCGTCCGATTCTTTCGATGGTCATATCCATTGTCATAGTCGTCGCCGGACTTATCGGTATCTACGCCTTGGCAGTGGAGCAGTATCCGGACATTGCGCCTCCTACCATTATGGTCTCCACGACCTATAGCGGCGCGAATGCGGAAACGGTGCAGAAGAGTGTGATTGTGCCTCTTGAGGAGGCTATCAACGGTGTTGAAAATATGACATATATGGTGTCATCAGCCACCAACACCGGCGCGGCTCAGATTACAGTGTTCTTCAAACAGGGAAGTAATCCGGATATGGCCGCGGTCAACGTGCAGAACAAGGTTTCCACGGCAACCGCACTTCTTCCTTCGGAAGTCACAAAAGTCGGTGTGACAACAATGAAACGTCAGTCAAGTATGTTGAAAATCTTCGCTTTGGAGAGCCCCAACGGTACTTATGACGAGACATTCATCACCAACTATATAAGTATAAACATCAAGCCTCAGCTCCAGCGTATTTCCGGAGTCGGCGAGGTCAACGTGATGGGTGGTGACTATGCGATGCGTATCTGGCTTAAGCCGGATGTTATGGCGCAGTATCAGCTGGAACCGTCTGACGTTACGGCAGCATTGGCAAGCCAGAACATCGAGTCATCTGCCGGTACCATCGGCGAGGATTCCGAAAACGTATATCAATATACCCTCAAATACAGAGGACGTCTTGAAAAGGAATCAGAGTTTGAGAATATCGTAATCAAGGCTTATGATGACGGTAGAGTTTTGAGACTCAGTGACATAGCTGATGTTGAACTCGGTGCTCAGTCATATTCTTATGAAGGTGCCGTGAACGGCCATCCGGGAACGACCTGTATGGTCAACCAGACCGCCGGCACGAATGCCAACGAGATTATCCAGAACATTGACAAATATCTCGACGAACTCAAGGAGCAGCTCCCTGACGACTTGGTCATCGTGGACCTTATGAGTACCAAGGACTTCCTGGATGCCTCCATCAACAAAGTCATCAGAACTTTGTTCGAGGCGATTATCCTGGTCGTGCTGGTCGTTTACTTCTTCCTCCAGAATCCTCGTTCCACATTGATTCCTACCATAAGTATTATGGTGTCACTGATCGGTACGTTCGCGGTCATCTATGTGGCGGGATTTACATTGAACTTGCTGACATTGTTCGCGCTCGTCCTGGCAATCGGTACGGTGGTGGACGATGCGATTATCGTGGTCGAGGCCGTGCAGGCCAAGTTCGACGAGGGCTACAGGTCTCCATATAAGGCGGCCGTCGATGCGATGACGGGAATTTCATCTGCGGTCATCACCTCCACGCTCGTGTTTATGGCCGTGTTCATTCCGGTTTCATTCATGGGCGGAACCTCAGGTGTGTTCTATACCCAGTTCGGTATCACAATGGCAGTTGCAGTGGGTATTTCCGCAATCAACGCATTGACCCTCACTCCTGCACTCTGCGCATTGATACTCCGTCCTAACGAAATCGTAGAAGAAGGCAAGAAGCCTGAATTCTCGACACGTTTCAGAATGGCGTTCGAAGCATCATTTGACGCATTCAAGTCGAAATACAAGAGAAGTGCACTGTTCTTTGTCAAGCATAAATGGATGGCTTGGACCGCGCTTGCTCTCTGCTGCTGCGTGCTGGTGTTCCTTATGAAGTCTGCAAAGACCAGCCTTGTGCCGAACGAGGATACCGGAACATTGTTCGTAACCCTTGATTCGCCTGCCGGAAGTACATTGAATCAGACAGTTGAGATAATGAACAAGGTCGAGAAGCAAATCGAGACTATACCTCAGGTCAAGAACTTCAATAGAGTCGCCGGATTCGCAATCGGTGGCGGAGCAGGTTCTTCCCACGGTATGTTCATCATCAAATTGAAGCACTGGGATGAGCGAAAAGGTGAAGAAAACAGCGTTGACGCCATCTCCAATGAGATATACAGGTTGACTGCCGACATCAAGGACGCTCACGTGTTCGTATTTGCTCCGCCTATGATTTCAGGTTACGGTACAGGTAACAGTTTCGAGGTTTATCTGCAGGACCGCTCCGGCAAGGGTATGGATGCTTTGAACAAGGTGACTGCCGACTTCATCGCGGCGATGAACCAGCGGGATGAAATCAAGATGGCATATACCTCATTCAGTATGGATTATCCTCAGTACAGGGTGGATGTGGATGAAGCTCAGTGCCAGAGATCCGGAATCACGACAGAACACGTGCTGTCTGTCTTGTCCGGATATTTCGGAAGCAGTTATGTGTCTAACTTCAACAGGTTCACAAAACTGTATCGTGTGATTATCCAGGCCCCTTCCGATGAACGAAATACAATGCAGGCTCTCGACAATGTATATGTCAAGACAAGCGGCGGTATGGCTCCTGTAAGCCAGTTCATCAAACTCACCAAGATATACGGCGCGGAGTCGCTTACACGATTCAATATGTTCTCGTCAATTCTTGTGCAGGGAATGCCGGCAGACGGTTACAGTTCCGGTGACATCATCGCCACCGTCAAAGAGGTTGCCGCACAGACACTTCCGACAGGTTACGGATATGAGTTCTCCGGTATGACCAGGGAGGAGGACCAGATGTCAAGCTCAAATACCACGGTACTTGTCTATGCAATCTGTATCCTGTTTATCTACTTGATATTGTGCGGATTGTATGAGAGTTTGTTCATTCCGTTCGCGGTTATTCTGTCCGTGCCTTTCGGCCTTATGGGAAGCTTCCTGTTCGCGAAGATGTGGGGCATTGACAACAATATCTATATGCAGACAGGTTTGATTATGCTTATCGGACTTCTTTCAAAGACCGCCATCCTGCTTACGGAATATGCGACAGAGCGCCGTAAAGAAGGAATGTCACTTTCTGCCGCCGCCATATCTGCCGCGGGTGCCAGATTGCGTCCTATCTTGATGACTGTGATGACAATGGTGTTCGGTATGTTGCCTCTTATGTTCGCATCCGGAGTCGGTGCCAACGGTAACCAGTCACTGGGTGTCGGTGTTGTAGGCGGAATCGTGATAGGTTCAATCGCATTGCTGTTCTTCACCCCGTCATTCTTCATCCTCTTTGAATATATCGAGGAAAAGGTTATGGGCAAGCGCCGTGCGGAAAGACTGGAAGAGGAGAATGCCTATACGGTTAACAAACAATAAACAGAAGAATATGAAATTCAAGAATATATGTATTTTGACATCCGTAGCGGCTATATTGTTGTCTTTCAACGGATGCTCGATATATAAAAATTATAAACGCCCGGAAGGGTTGCCGGTTGACAGCCTTTACCGTACCGACGGTCTGAAGTCAGGTGCCACCGGAGCGGACTCGCTAGGCATTGCGGCTCTCTCCTGGGAGGAATTGTTCCAGGACCCTGCGCTCCAGTCTCTGATACGTCTGGGCTTGGAGAACAATACAGATATGCAGGTTGCGATTCTCCGTACAGACCAGGCTCAGGCTCAGTTCAAGGCAGCAAAACTTGCATTCCTGCCGGCATTGAACTTTACTCCTGACGCTGCAATCAGCAAAAATGGAAGTAACACTGCCTCAAAAACTTATGAGGTCCCGGTGCAGGCAAGTTGGGAAATTGACTTGTTCGGAAGTCTGCGCAACGCCAAACAGGAGGCTAAATCGGCATTGCTGGGCCAGCAGGCTTATCAGCAGGCTGTCAGGACCAATCTGATTGCCAATATTGCGAACGGCTACTATGCGCTCCTGATGACTGACGAGCAGATCCGTATAAGCGGAGAGACTCTGGATGTATGGAGAGAGAATGTCCGTACGATGGAGGCGAAGTTGAAAGTGGGTGACGTTACTGTCAACTCCGTGTCGCAGACAAAGGCCTCATATCATCAGCTGGAGGCTTCGTACAATGATTTGCTCCGTCAGCAGCGCGAGGCTGAGAATGCGCTCTGTACATTGCTGGGCATTACGTCCCGCAAGATTGAACGCGGTACTTTGGACGCGCAGACCATTCCTATTGACAAGGTTAACGCAGGAATGCCTGTTTCGATTCTTTCGCACAGACCGGACGTGCTGCAGGCCGAGATGTCACTGGCTTCCGCATATTACACGACAAATGTCGCCAGGTCAGCATTTTATCCGAAACTTACACTCTCCGGCAGCGCAGGCTGGGTGGATTCATTCGGAAAAGCAGTGTCGAATCCTGGAGCGTGGGTGCTTTCAGCTGCCGCATCACTTGCCCAGCCAATCTTCAACCGCGGAAAACTTGTTTCCAATCTCCGCGTGTCCAAGGATGCTGAACAGATTGCTCTGCTGAATTACAAGCAGGCGATTCTTGCGGCCGGCAACGAGGTTAATGATGCGCTTTATGCGGTGGAATCCAATCAGATAACACTGGAGGCCCATCAGAAACAGGTTGAAGAACTGAAAAAGACAGTGAAGTCGGCTGAATCGCTGTATAACACTGCGAATGCGACATATCTCGAATTGTTGACAGCAAGGCAGTCACTGCTTTCCGCACAGTTGAGCGTCGCTTCAGACAATCTCACACGTCTGCAGTCAGTAATCAAACTGTACAACGCCTTGGGTGGCGGAGCCGAATAGGGGATTGACACCTTAATAGCGGCCGGAGGTCTGAGAATGACTTCCGGCTGTTTTTTTTGTTTGACAATGGGGATTTTATGGACTAATTTTGCAGTCCGTTCAGGAAAATTGAAATGCATACACTATGAAACAGATTACGGATTCGGAAATACAGTCGGTGCTTGAGAAATTGGATATATCCGACCTTGGAAATGTCACGATACGACAGAGTGTCAATATCGCCCGCGAACTGGAACGCAGGACGGGAGAGAAATTCGTGCATCTTGAATTCGGCGTGCCGGGTCTGAATTCCTGCAGTGTGGGAGTTGATGCGCAGAAAAAGG
Organism: Acutalibacteraceae bacterium; assembly: GCA_963636275.1. Classification (GTDB taxonomy): domain Bacteria; phylum Bacteroidota; class Bacteroidia; order Bacteroidales; family UBA932; genus Cryptobacteroides. The sequence continues at coordinate 39,601 of CAVHJF010000008.1, forward strand.
CCCTGGACGATGGCTGTGCGGCAATCTATCCTCCTGCAGTCGGCGTTCCGGAACTGAAACAGAACGGAGCGAGATTTATGAAGGCGTTTGTGGATGTCGATGTCCCTCCGGAATGTGTGATTCCGACCGTCGGCTCGATGCAGGCCTGCTATAACCTGTTGCTGGAGTGTTCGCAGATGACTCCGGGAAGGAACGCGGTAGTTTATCTGAATCCCGGTTTTTCATCATACTATCTGCAGGCGAAAGTGCTTGGAGTTGAGGCGAGAATGTTGGATATATATGATTGCAGAGGAGCTGCGCTGGAACATTGCCTGGAAGAGTTGCTCGCGGACGGAAAAGTCTGTGCGATAGTGTATTCAAGCCCGAACAACCCGACTTGGACCAACCTTACGGAAGAAGAATTGAAGATTATCGGAGACTTGTGCACCAAGTATGACGTGGTGGCGCTGGAGGATTTGGCATATCTCTGTATGGATTTCAGGGAAGACCGCTCTCAGCCGTTCCTGCCGCCGTTCCAGGCTACAGTCGCGCATTACACCGACAATTGGGCGCTGATGGTTTCTTCCTCAAAGATATTCAGTTATGCCGGCGAGAGAATTGCTCTGGCAGTCATTTCGGACAAACTGTTCAACCGCGAGTTTCCTGCATTGCGTGAGCGCTATGGACGCGGCCGTTTCGGGGATAATTTCGCGATGACGTACATATATGTGAATACGTCAAGTGCCACACACTCGGCCCAGGTGGCTTTTGCCGCTATGCTTGGAGCCGCCGCAGACGGTCTGTATGATTTCGTGAACAATGTGAAGGAATATGCGCGCCGTGCGGCTGCAGTGAAAAAGATATTCCTCAGTCACGGATTCTACATCGTGTATGACAAGGATGTGGACAAGGATGTCAGTGACGGCTTCTTCTTTACAATCGGATATCCCGGCAAGACAGGAAGCGAACTTGTGGTGGAACTGCTGCGATGCGGCATCTGCTCGATTTCTCTGGTCGCTTCGAAGAGTACACGTGAGGGTATAAGAGTCTGTGTGTCATTGATGAAGGACGAGGAGAGCTTCAGACTCCTTGACGAAAGGCTCGGTTTATTTGAGTTACTCGGATAGTATGTCCTGAGCTGTCTGTCCTGAAGTCTGTCTGCTCGCGGGCGGCACACAAGTGGTCGGCGTTGTCTCGGGATTGCCCCGAGATGAATCTCCGATTTGTTCCATTGTGTTTCTTTTGCTAAATTTGCATTTTGTACTAAAACCTATTGTATGTCAAAATATAATGTTGTAGAGGTTTCCGGAAGGAGAGAACTGAACAAGTTCATCAAGTTCCCGGACGACTTGTATAAGAATTGTAAGCAATACGTGCCTGCACTTCATTCGGACCAGAGATTCAGTTTGACTGCTGATCCTGCGCTGGATTATTGTTCGCACAAATTGTGGCTTGTATATGACGGGAAAAAGGTTGTGGGCCGTATTTGCGCTATGATCAATCCCCGCTACAATGAGTTATATGGCAAGAAACGCGCGCGTTTCGGCTGGTTTGACACGATAAACGATATTGAAGTCGCAAGACTGTTGCTCACGACGGCCGAGAATTGGGCGAGACAGCACGGAATGACTGAGGTCCACGGCCCGCTGTATTACAATACGTTGGGAAAGCAGGGTATGCTTGTCGAGGGCTTTGAGAATATTCCTCCGTTCAACTGTCTGTATAACTATCCGTATTACAATGACTTTGTGACGGAACTCGGCTATGAGAAGGAATGCGACTGGTTGCAGTATAAGATGGATGCCGGCCAGGATTTGCAGGACAAGATTGTCCGCATCGCAGGTATGCTGAAGGAAAGATATAATCTCCACGAGGGGAAGCTGGATGACTTGAAGAAAGACAAGAATATGGTCGATTATTTCTTCAAGGTGTATAATGAAAGTTTTGCTGCGGCGGTATATAACTTCATACCGTTCACGCAGAAGGAGATTGACCACGAGGCGAAGGTGTCGATGCCGTTCATATCAGACAAAGTCAGCAGCATTGTCCTTGATGAAAATAATGAGCTGGTGGCATTCGGAATAGCATTTCCGTCCATCTCGAAGGCGTTGCAGAAAGCAAAAGGCCGTTTGTTCCCATTCGGATGGTTCCATCTGCTCAGGGCGATGAACAATTACGAGGAAGTGGACCTGATGCTTAACGGGGCGGTGCCGCAATGGCAGAACAAGGGTGTGAGCGCTATCTATCACTGCGCTATGTCGAAGAAATACCGTAAGGTGAAGACGATGTATGCCATCTCGAATCCGCAGATTGAGACCAACAGTGCGGTGAATGTGTGGGGCAAGTATGACCACGACTTGTATATGCGTCGTCGCTGTTATGTAAAGCCGCTGTAGGCGTAAGTAAGGGCAGACCAATGTGGTGAGACGGCTCCCCGGATGAGTAGGAGTCGAAGATAGGAACGGAAATGTTCCTGAGAGTTGATTAGTAGATAAGAAAAGAAAAATATATATGGCAGAGAAGAATACGTTGCTTGAAAAGGTTCTGAGTCTTCAGGATAAATTCAATTCGTTGCAGGAGCAGCTTTCAGATCCTTCAGTTATGTCGGATATGAAGAAGTATGTCCAGCTGAACAAGGATTACAAGGAGCTGGAACCGATTATCAAGGCCGGGTTGGATTACAAGAAGATGGTGGACGAACTGGCATCGGCAAAGGATATAATGGCTAACGAGAAAGACGACGATTTGAGGGAGATGGCGCGTGAGGAGATTGCCGAGATTGAGCCTAAACTTCCTGATATGGAGCAGAATATCAAGCTTTTGCTTATTCCGTCCGACCCTGATGACAGCAAGAACGCTATGGTCGAAATCCGTGGCGGCACAGGTGGCGATGAGGCTGCCATTTTTGCCGGCGACCTGTTCAGAATGTATTCCAAATATGCTGAGAGAAAAGGCTGGAAACTTGAGATTACAGACCAGGCTCCGGGTACATCCGGCGGTTTCAAGCAGGTGGTGTTCAAACTTTCCTGCGCCGACGGCGTTTACGGAACAATGAAATATGAGTCCGGTGTGCATCGTGTACAGCGTGTGCCGCAGACCGAGACCCAGGGACGTATCCAGACTTCTGCCGCATCCGTTGCAGTTTTCCCTGAGGCTGACGAGTTCGACATTGACCTCGATATGAACGATATCCGCAAGGATACATTCTGTTCTTCAGGACCTGGCGGACAGGGTGTCAACACCACATATTCAGCCGTGCGTCTTACCCACATTCCTTCCGGAATCGTAGTCCAGTGTCAGGAGGAGCGTTCGCAGCTCAAGAACTTCGACAGGGCGTTGGAGGAGTTGCGTACACGTCTGTACAATATGGAGCACCAGAAGTATCTGGACGGCATCGCCGCAAAACGTAAGACTATGGTATCGACGGGTGACCGCTCTGCCAAGATCAGAACTTACAATTATCCGCAGTCACGTGTGACCGATCACCGAATCAACTGGTCTATGTACAATCTTCCGGCATTTATGGATGGCGATATCCAGGAATGTATTGACCAGCTGCAGATTGCAGAGAATGCAGAGCGACTCAAAGCTGCCGGAGAAGAGGAATAGAAAACAAATTCTTACAATAAGATATCTGGAGCTGTCTGAAACAGCTTCTTAGTGTGCTTGGTAACCACTTAAAAAACAAGATAATGAAAAACAACAAAGTATCAGTAGTGTTTATGATGCTGGCAGTACTTTTCATAGTCTGCCTGATTGCATCAAATCTTTTCGCGACAAAAGTATTCGCCATCGGCAGTGTGACTCTTCCGGGCGCGGTCGTGATTTTCCCTATTTCATATATCCTCAATGACTGCTTTGCAGAAGTTTGGGGATATCGTAAAGCCAGATTGGTGATCTGGACCGCATTTGCGATGAATTTCTTTGTAGCTGTTGTGGGCCAGTTGGTGGCAATGCTTCCTGCAGCCTCATTCTGGGACGGCGCGGCTCATTTCAATTATGTCTTCAATATGGCGCCGAGAGTTGCGTTCGCATCTCTGCTTGCGTTCCTCGCCGGCTCAACCCTGAATGCGTTTGTGGTAAGCCGTATGAAGGTCGCATCCGGCGGCAAGGGCTTCTCAATCAGAGCTATTGTGTCTTCCATCGCTGGTGAATTCCTTGATTCATTGATATTTATGCCGATTGTCTTCTGGGGCGCGGATTTGAAATCTCTCGCCACTATGATGATTGCGCAGGTGTCTTTCAAGGTATGCTACGAAATCGTGATTCTTCCGATTACCGTCCAGGTAGTCAAAGCGTTGAAGCGTTACGAAGGCATCGACACATTCGACGAGAACATTTCTTACAACCCGTTCCGCATATCTGACATCTAGGCTCGGAATGCTCAGTTGGCGCAGTGGCGTCCCTAGGGCAGAAATTTGAGGTTGGGTAAATTTCAGGACGTGATGTCCCAAATAAATACGAATAGATAATGAGTAATAAAGAAAGAGAACAGGAGGGATTGCAGTCCCTTGGTCATAAGACAGAATATAAGATGGATTATGCTCCTGAAGTGCTGGAGACATTCATCAACAAGCATCAGGACAATGATTACTGGGTGCGTTTCAACTGCCCGGAGTTCACTAGCCTTTGCCCTATCACAGGACAGCCGGACTTCGCCGAAATACGCATCAGCTATATCCCTGACGTGAGAATGGTCGAAAGCAAGAGCCTCAAACTGTATCTGTTCAGTTTCAGGAATCACGGCGACTTCCACGAGGATTGCGTCAACAAGATTATGAAAGACCTTGTGCGTCTGATGGACCCGAAATATATCGAGGTGACAGGATATTTCACTCCGCGTGGAGGTATATCCATCTATCCGTATGCGAATTACGGACGTCCGGGCACGAAGTTCGAGAAGCTTGCCGAGCAGCGTTTCGCCTCACACGAGTAGGAATGCTTCGCATTCTGCCACTTGTTCCCTCCGTCGCTAGCGTGACAGCCACAGGACACGTCAAATACACTAGAAATGAAAATCCCATAAGCAACTGATATGTTGTGCGTTTTCCGTTAACGCCGCACTCAGCCGCTTATGAGATGTTCAATCAGGATGTGAGGGATGCCCTCAAACCCGAACAGTCAAGCTCTATTTGTACGAACTTTTCAGCGTGATAGGGTAGTGGTCGGAAATGTACTTGACTCCGTAGTCCTCTGTCACGATGTGATATTTGTCCGCCCTGATGTTGCCATTGTAGAAGATATGGTCGATGACTGAATTGGTGGTCTCATTAAACCCGTTGTAGGTCCTTCCGCTTTCAGTCTCAGTGGCCATTGTGGCGGCATTGTTCATCTCCGCACGGATAGGTCCCAATTCCGTGGAGCCGAACGAGCAGTTGAAATCAGCTACAAGGTAAATCGGATATCCGCTCTTGGAGAGGTCTGAAACTCCTGTTATCTCCTTGATTTTCTTTATCGTAAGAGTGCTGGATTTCGTCCTGGCATCGACGCTTATATGGTCGAAATGAGTTGCGAAAAAGAACGCAGTCTGGTTGTTGTGGAGTTTGTCTGTGACTTTGATCCATACGACAACCCTTCTCTTAGCACTGTTCCAGGAAGAGTATGTGCCGTCCGCGTTCTGCTCCGGGAGCTTGTCCGGGTCCTCCGCAAGCCAGAAGAATCCTTTGTCTTTCAACTCGAATCTGTCCTTCTTGTAGAGAATCCCGACGCCCTCGCCGGCGCTTCCGCTTATGCCCTTTCCGGAATCTCTGTCGATATCATAATATCCGTAATTTTCAGAGAGATAATATGTGAAATCCTGTGACTGGGTGGAGCGTACCTCCTGCAGCCCGAGAAAATCAGGTTCGGTCTCCTGTATGAATTTGATGGCCGCATCCTTGCGCATAGACCACGGATATTCGTCAGTCGTATTGAAATATCTGATGTTGAAAGAGCCGGCAAGCAATGTCGAGCCGTCACCTTCAGGAACCACGTCCTCCTTCTTGTCGTTCGGGTTCCATACTTTATGGATTACCGGGTCCTTGGTGCAGGATAATACAGTCACCAGGGAAACCAGAATTGCCAATGTATTTTTGAATGTCATATCTTATCTGTTGAATTAGTACAATACACAAGTTTTGGACGGATTGCCTCCCAGCTGTGACCAGGAGTTTGCATATCCTGTGGCAGAACCTTTGACTGCGAACAAAGTAGGGACATAGTCCTTGATTCCGTTGCAGTAGATGGTTCCGTCAGGACCGATTGCCGGAGAAGATTTCATATCCGTAGCAAGCTGGATTTCAGCTACTTTCTTTCCGTCTTCAGCAGAAATCTTCACAAGTTTGCCGAGAGAGAAATCATTGTAATAGATGAATCCCTCATTGTCCACGGCCGCAGAACCTGCGATATTGCCGTCTGCAAGAGATTCCCACTTGACGCTGCCGTCCGGTGAAACCGCGGTTACACGTGCTTTCTCTGCATCAGAAACGCTTGTCGTAGTATATATGGTGCCGTCTTCGCCGCAAACAACGCCGAGACCATAATAACGGGTGACTTTACCTGAAATTGCCGTAGCCCATTCCGGTTCGAAAGCGGTTGTCTTGTCTTTTACGTACTTGTTGGTATCATAGCAATAGAGAACGCTGGTGCCTGATACTCTTCCGGTCTTCCTGCTGTACAGAATATAGATTCTGCCGTTGGCGTCAACTGCCATCTGGCTGCTCTCACCGCTCTCCAATGTGGTGCTGTCGTAGTAACCGAGCGCCTTGTTGTCCTGGTTGTTATTGTTGGTGCCGTAGAACACCCATTGCCCGTCTTCTCTGAAGAACATTCTCGAGCCGAATTTGTCGTTGCAATGGCTTATAAGTTTTCCGTTCTTGAGCCCGACTGCTCCGCCGTAACTGCCCTGCTTGATCAGAAGTTTCTGGGCGAACGAGCCGTCAGACATATTTATCGCCTGTCCATTGTCCTGAGAGCCGTAAGTTGCCCACAGGTCAGGATAATTGGCTTCGGTCGGGTTGGCTTTGGTAGTAAGGAATACCTGTCCGATGTCTTCCAGAAGTACAGGAATGACAGCGATATAGCGTGCGTTTCCATAGTCGAAATACCAGTTCTCTTTTCCTGAAGAGTTTACTGAATATACTCCTGAGCCGTACGTGCCCACGATTTTTGCATCCCTTTCATTGTATGCCAATGCTATGTAAACATTGCCTTTGGAATCCACTGACGGTGTGCAGGTAGTGCTGTTCTTGGAGCCGTCATTGCAGTACGGGCTAGGATTGTGCTTGGTCGCGTCAAATGTCCACAATGCGTCTCCGTCCTTGCTGAACGCCGCCAGGTGGTATCCGCTTGAGAACGCATATACAGTGTTGCCGTCCGGGCTGACTGCCGGAGACGTGAACTTGATGCAGGCTTCCTTGTCGCTTTCGTATGCCTTTGACCATAAGAGTTCCAGACTGTAGACGCTCTTGTCCACCTGTATGGTGACAGTTTTGGTAGTCTTCTTCTTCATATTGTCCGTGACGGTGAGGCTGACCTGGATGTCTCCGAACTCCACGAAAGTGAATTCAGGGTTCTGTTCGTTGACCACTGTGCTTCCGAATTTCCATTCCCAGGCTGTGATTGTGCCGTCAGGATCTGAAGATTTGTCGGTGAACTTTACAGAATCTCCGGCGCGTATGCCGCTTACAGGCTCCCACGAGAAATCTGCTATAGGAGCAGTGTTGGTGTCCTGTATCTTAACCGTCTTGATCTTCACCGCGGTCACGTTGTCAACGTCTGTCGTGACAGTAAGCTTGATTTCGAATTCTCCTGTTCTGTCGAATGAAATAGCTTCCTCCGGCTGGTGTCCCCACATTTTCTTGCCATCCCATTCCCATTTGCTGGATATGACGTATGCGTTCTCCGCGTATGAGGTGTTGGTCAGATGAATGTCCTCATAGAGCTCATAAACGTCCTTGTCCGTCGTAAAGTCGGCGTATATTGCCACTTTTTCGTTTTTCAGACATCCGGTAAGCATTGTCAAGGATGCCACTGATGCCAATAATATCTTGGTTCTGTTCATTGCTTTCAAATTTGTCATAAAACTCGGATTTTACTCGCTCCATCCAGGATTCTGAGTCAGATTAGGATTCTTCTGCCTAACGACTTCAGGAATCGGATATATGTACATATTGTCGTTCCAGACTCTGGAGATTTCATAATTGAGACGGTAACCTTTTGCTCCTCCTTCGATTGGCGTAACCTTGAGGTTGCTTCCGGTGTACATGGCTATGCCCTTGTAAGTGCCGCTGTAGCTGCTGTCTTCAGTTACATAGACATCATAAGTGCCGTCTCCGTTGAGGTCGAGAGGAGTGTTGAGCGACGGGATGTAGATGCCGTCCCAAGTCGCTGTCTCCCAAAGTTTTCCGCAAGCCCAGCGCTTGAGGTCATTGAGGCGGAGTCCTTCAAGAATGAGCTCGATTTCGCGTTCGCGGCGCACTTCCAGGATTACAGGATCTGTTACGCTTGTGTAAATGGAAGCCATATACGGATCTGCCGCAGTCGGTTTGCTGTCCAGCCCTCCGGTGATTCCGGCCCTGCTGCGCAATGCGCCTATGGTGAGCTTCCAGTCATCGTCGGTCAATGTGCCGAGTTCAGCCTTCGCCTCCGCATAGTTCAACAGCACCTCCGCATATCTCGCAATCGGAACGTCGTTGTAATTGGTACGGCCACCGTCGAATGAAACATCGTCCATCACGTATTTCGTGAACTGGTATCCGGTGAGAGAAAGTCCGGTCATATTGGCTGCAGTAGGCACATATTTTCCGTCCTTATCCTTGCAGGTGTAGTCGGCTCCGCGTATTGTCTGGTTCAATCTGTAGTCTCTTCCGGTAGTTTCTTCCGCAAACGTCTTGTATGAGCCGTCCGCTTTGGTGTCGCTGTAAACAGTTCCGTCCAGATTCAGGTATGTCTTTGCAAATGCGTGAGTCATAGAAAGATGTGGACCGTATGTGGACGAGTTGTAATACCAGTTGGCCTCACCTAGCTGCATCACCGGGTCGAGAGAAAGCGCAAGCATCACCTCTGATGTGACCGGGTTGTCGCTTATGAAGAGGTCTCTGTATGCACCCCTTCCGTCATTTGTGTAGGCTTCCGCTGTTGTGTGCAAGCTGTATGGACCTGATTTTATGATTTCTTCTGCGGCCTCGGCGGCTTCTCTGTACAGTTCCTCCGCTGTGATGGTGCAACCTTCAAGATACTGCTTTCCATACTGGCTTCCGGTGGCGTGGTATCTTCTGAATGACGCCTCGAACAGACAGAATCTGGACTTGAAGAATAACGCGGTCCATCTGTTGACAGTGTTTGAATTAGGCGTTATGCCGGTCTCAATGATATTCTCCGCGGCGAAATCCAGATCGTTTATGATGTTGGTGATAATAACGTCCCTGTTGTCCTGGGCCTTGTACAGTTCCGGACTGTCAGGCTCCAGAGGAATGTCTATCCACGGTACGGCACCGTATTGAACCAGTTTGTTGTAATACAGATATGCCCTGAACAGTCTGGCTACGCCTGAATAATTGTTGCGTATGGTTTCGCTGACTTTTGAATTCGTGTTGTATTTGATGAAATAATTCACGTTCCTGATGTTGCCCCAGCTCCAGGATGTGGAAGTATTTGTGGTATAGGCTCCTACCTCGTATGTGCCGGTCGCGTTCTTTGCGGCGTTGTCCATAGTCGTATTGAGCTTGTGCGCATTGTCATAGTCCGGGAGCAGGTTGTAGAACCCGTTCGTGTAGTTCTGGAGTCCCGTTTCGGAACCGAACACCATATCTCTGCCTGCTTTAGCCTTAGGCTGCTCCGCGAGATCGCAGGACACAATGCTTAAGGCTGCTGCGGTGAAAATCAATGTTATGATATTATTTTTCATATCTTTTCGTAGTTAAAAGGTAAGATTGATACCGAAACTGTACGAGCGCATAGTCGGATAGTTGTAACCGTCTCCAGTGGTCGTAAGCACGGAGTCATAACCGTAAATGTTGGCGGTGACGTCGATGTCTTTGGTAAGTCTGTACATAGGAGACCAGGTCCAAAGGTTCTCGCCTGAGAAGAATACGCTTATTCTCTTCATTTTCACTGCTTTAGTCCATTTTTCCGGAAGGGTGTAGCCTACCTGCAGATTCTTCAGCCTTATGTAGGATACATCCATCAGATATCTTGTGTTGGCGTTGTTAGTGCCTTTATAGAATGGTGCATAGTATCCGGTGTATCGAGGAAGATAGGCGTCTGTGTTCTCTTCTGTCCAATAATTGTTCTTGTGCCATTTAGGCATCTGTCCGTAAGGTCTGTTATACTGGCCCCAGAGCATTGCGGATTCATCGCTAGGATACCAATCCTGCTTGCCGACACCCTGGAAGAAGGCGCTGAGCGTGATGTTGTTCCATTCGAAATCGAAGCCGAAACTGTAGATGTAGCGCGGCTCTGAGTTTCCGATAATCTTCCTGTCACCCGGGTCGTCCACAGTATTGCTTCCTCTGTCTATATAGCCATTTCCGTTGAGATCCTCGAATTTGATGTCTCCCGGATACAGTTTATAGGTCTTGGAAGTCTGCATCAGAGGGTTGTAATACTTCTGTCCGGCGTCACGTGCTTTCGCCTCGGCGATGTCGATTTCTTCCTGCGTCTGCCACAGACCGTTTGATACGAAGCCCCAGATCTCTCCTATTCTCATTCCCTCGTAATAGCTTGTGTTGTAGCCTGCTACGGACAATGATTTGGTCGCGTTGTTGTATTTGTCTATGATGGAGATGTAATCGGCCAACGATCCTTTCACGGTGTAGTTGAACGGTTTGCCGGCAAGATTGAAACTGTCGCTCCATTTGAGGATGATCTCATATCCCGTGGTGGTCATTTCGGCAAAGTTTCCTTTAGGCGAGCTTGCACCGAAAACGTCTGGGAGAGTAGGGCCTACAGTGTACATATTCAATGTCTTCCTGTTGTAATAGTCTCCGTTGAACGAAAGTCTTCCGCTGAGGAAACTCATATCGAGTCCGACATCCAGGGTGCGCGCCGTTTCCCAAGTGAGTGATTCCGGGATAGGTGAAGGTGAACTGGTATAACGGACTTTAGAGCCGTTGATGATTCTGCCTTGAGAGAATGAGAATGTCTCGTCGTAGGCGTAGTTGCTTACGTTGCTGTTGCCCAGGGAACCGTAGGAGGCTCTGATTTTGAGGTTGGTGACAGCTTTCTTGCTGATGTTGAACCATGGCTCCTCCGTGATGCGCCATCCTGCTGATACAGAAGGGAAGAATGCCCATCTCTGGTTCTTCGGGAATTTAGAACTTCCGTCGTAGCGTCCGTTCAATTCGAGAAGGTATCTGTCTGCAAACGAGTAGTTCAGTCTTGCAAAGATACCGGCTGTGCGCCATTTGTACCAGTCTCCGGTAATGCTCTTGTTGTCAATACCCATAGAGAGATTGATGTTTTCCACGTCCGGCGTCAGAAGGTCGTCGTTATAAGCGTAGGTCTGTTTGTAGAACTGCTGCTCGTAATTGTAACCTGCCAGCACTTTGAAATAATGCTTCTCAGCGAATGTGTCTTCATATTCCACGAACTCGTTGGTGGCAATGTAGCCGTAGTTGCGCAGAGTCTCGCTCATATAGGACTGTGTGCCCGAGATGGTCTCTATGCTGCCCTCATATCTGGAGAATTCGGTCTTGACTTTCTTTACTGTAGTGTTGTAGTCATAATTCCTGTATGTTACGTCGGCATTGAGGCGGAGTTTGTCCTCAAGGAACTTTGCCTGTGCGCTGAATGTGGTCTTGAGCAATCTCTTGACGTATGTCCTGTTGCTGTTCCCATAGAGAAAATCACCTACGGAATAGACTGCAGAGTGTGTCATAGTGCCGTCCGGATTCCAAATCGGCGAACAAGGATGTCCCTCGTCCTGAATGTTTCTCCAGATATTTCCTCCGCCTTCTGAGTATGTCTGCGGCATAGTGTATTTTGTCCAGGAAACGTCAGTGTTGTTGGATATTTTAAGCCACGGAGTAATCTTGTACCCCATCTTCATCCTGGTATTCAGAATCTTATAAGACTCCGGGTTGGTCTGGGAATCGAAAATACCGTTGTTGTCATAGTATCGTCCGGATACATAGTAGTCGAATTTGTCGTCCGAGCCGGAGATTGACAGGTTGTGTGTCTGACTGAAGAGATAGTCCTTATATATCATATTTATATAGTCTGTCCCTTTCGGATAGTACAGCCATCTGCCTGCGGTGCCGATGCTTCCGTCACTGACCAGAACTTCGTAATTCCCTTGTTCTGCGCGCTTCTTGTATTCTGCAAGCCACGCTGTCGAGAATTCCATTGTCTTGTTGATTCCAGAAGGATTGGAGAAGTTGTAGTTGTAATATGCCTGATAGAAATGCTCTGCCCAGGTGTAACCGTCTGATACATATTCAGGTATCGTGGTCGGCTGCTCGAATGTGAAGTTTGCCTGATAGGAGATTGTAGGCTTTCCTTTTGTGGCTCCTTTGGTAGTGATGAGTACGACTCCATAAGGTGCGCGTGAACCGTAAATTGCCGAGGATGCTGCATCCTTGAGCACTGACACGGATTCAATATCGTTAGGATTCAACAGGCTCGGATCTCCTTCGACGCCGTCGATTAGCACCAGCGCGCTGCCGCCCTGTCCGATTGAGGTTGTGCCTCGGATGTTGTAAGAAGGTGAGCTGTTAGGTCTTCCGTCAGTGAATTTGAGGTTGAGGTTAGGAACTTGTCCCTGAAGCATTTGCGAGAGGTTGGCGTTGGCTCTGCCTTCAAATGTTTCAGAGCCTACCTGGTCCACGGCTCCGGTGAGGTTGGCCTTTTTCTGAGTGCCGTAGCCGACGACTACAATTTCGTTAAGTGCTAGGGAATCATCCTTCAGCAATACGTTGAGAGTCTTTCTTCCGGATACGTGCACTTCTACATTTTCGTATCCTACAAAGGAAACCACAAGTATGGCATCCGGAGATACATCAGTAAGAGTGGCGATTCCGTTCGGACCTGTTATCTGTCCGTTGGTAGTGCCTTTAACTATTACGCTTGCTCCAGGCATTGCGCCTGTCTTGTCCGAGACTTTGACTGTCACAGTCTGCGGATTGCCGGTCTGAGGGGAACTTTGCGCATACGCGAACGTGATGCCAGTAACGATTCCCGCTAACGCCAGCGTTAATCTGGAAAACAATTTCATATAGTGTGTGGTTGGTTATCTCTTTCTCTATTCAACCTGTTGTTCTTCGCCGTTCAAGCCGTTGTATGATTCTAAATCTGGTCGGGTTGTTTATGTCGTAAATTAAGCCTGTTATGATTTCACATCAATTGCAATCAGGTTACGATATTGTTAATTATGTGGTGTGTTTTATTAGTGGCTTGATTTTCAATCGTTTAGTGCTATGCTTTGCCGGAAACTGTCTGCATTATAGTGTGTTGATGGCGTTGGTCTTTCTCGTCCGGCTTATCCGTGATGTGAGTCGTTGCTGGATAGCGTATATCAGTAATTATGTGTCAGTAGTGTTATGTGGTTTGTCTTTGCGGAGGTTCTATCCCAGTCAAAATCGCTTCTAATATATGGATAAATTTCAACAATAAAAACGTTTTTATAATTTTTATTGAAAACAAAAGAGAAACCGGCTGAGTCTCAGGCTGATTGCCTTTGAACCTCAGTCGGTTTATATTTGTGCTAGCTGTTTTCTGTTCGGAATCAGTCGGACAATGCGTCCTTTTGTTCAGGGGTCGGAAAAGTCAGTCCTGAATACTGATTATTCCTTAGGAATCAGCGCGAATGTGAGTTCGCCTTTGCAGCAGAGTTTGCCGCCAACCTCAAGTTTTGCAGAACAGAAATAGAGTGAACCTCTCTTCTCGTTGAGTCTAGCTGTAACCTCGCAGACATCGCCCGGCTTTACAGGATTCTTGAACCTTACCTTGTCAAGTCCCGCATAAAGCGTAAGGTGTCCAGGGATATCATCCTTTACAAGCACTGCACAACTCTGGGCCATAATTTCGCACTGGATTACGCCAGGAACGATAGGGTTGCCCGGGAAGTGACCTCTTGTGAAGAATTCGTCTTCCTTAATGGTGTACTTGCAATGCGCAATATAGTTTTCGTCAATCTCGGCCTCTTCAACAAGAAGCATAGGCTCCCTGTGAGGAAGGAATTGTTTGATATCTTCTTTGTTCATAATGTTCAGGTTTTTAGTAATCTCGGCTTAGTCCTCGTATCTTCTGAATGCTACGCAGGCATCGTGTCCGCCGAATCCGAATGAATCCGAAATACCGATGGTAAGATCTGTCTTGACTGCTGTGTTAGGAGTGTAGTCGAGATCGCACTCAGGATCCGGTGTGTCAAGATTGATGGTAGGAGGAACGAGTCCGTTGATGAGCGCAAGAATAGTGGTGATTGCCTCTGCAGCACCTGCAGCACCGAACATATGTCCAGTCATAGACTTGATTGAACTGATGTGAGCCTTGTATGCGAAGTCTCCGAGAGCTACCTTGTATGCCTTGGTCTCTGCAACGTCATTCAGTTTTGTACCTGTTCCGTGAGCGTTGATGTAAAGGTTGTCCTTCTCCTTGTCGAATCCTGCCTCTTCGAGAGCGAGCTCGATACATCTTGCCTGAGTGGTTCCGTCTGGCCTTGGAGCTGTCGGGTGGTATGCGTCGCAAGTGTTGCCGTAACCTACCATTTCAGCATAAATCTTGGCTCCGCGTGCTTTTGCGTGCTCAAGTTCCTCAAGAACAAGGATACCTGCACCGTCACCCATTACGAAACCTGCGCGGTTGCCGTTGAACGGAAGAGATGCGTATTTAGGGTCCTCTGCGCGTGAAAGAGCTTTTGCGTTTGCGAATCCTGCGATTCCGAGAGGAATTGTCGCATTCTCGCAACCTCCGGCGATAATTGCGTCAGCATATCCGTGACGGATAGCCCTGAAAGCCTCACCGATATTGTTTGTTGATGTGGCGCAAGCAGTTACGACGTCAATGCAAGGTCCCTCTGCGTGATGCTTGGTTGCAATGTGTCCTGCCGCGATATTGGAAATCATAGTAGGGATGAACAGCGGAGAAATCCACTGGCCTGAAGGATCTTCAATCATTTTTGCGGTTTCCCTGTACTGAACCTCGAATCCGCCGATTCCTGATCCTACATATACTCCGAGTCTGAAAGGGTCAATGTTCTGGCCTTCGCCCTCGGTAACGAGTCCTGACTGTTTCATAGCTTCATAAGCGGCAGCGACTCCATATTGTGTGAACAAGTCCTGCTTTCTGATGAAAGGCTTGTCCATTCCGTATTCTTCAGGGTTGAAATTCTTGATTTTTCCTGCAATCTTCACCGGGAGATTCTCAGTAGAAAAATCATTGATGTAATCAATTCCGCAGACCCCGTCAACGAGGTTCTTCCAGAATGTCTCTACATTATTGCCGATAGGAGAAATTACTCCCATTCCTGTTATAACAACTCTTTTTGCCATTATTTAGGTTTTTTCTGATTATACAATTAGTGAAGGAGCATTTTTAAGCAGCTTCTCAGCTCCGCCCATAATATCTTCAACTATATCTTTTGCACTTTCTTTCTTGTGGATCATACCGGCAACTTCACCGGCAAGGTAACTTCCCATATTGTCGCCGTCGAAAACCGCCTTTCTCATAGCGCCTTTACCGAAGTCGAGCACTTCCTCTTTGGCTACAGCCGGGTCGTATTCCATCTTGAAGAACTTCTTGGAGAACGGAGTCTTGAGGCAGCGTACAGCGTCACCGAGTGATTTTCCGGTGACCATTGTGCTCACGTCAGATGCTTTCAGAAGTTTTTCTTTGTAGTTCTCGTGGATGAGGCACTCGTCTGCAATCAGGAATCGTGTTCCGACCTGTACACCTACAGCGCCCATCATAAAGGCAGCGGCAGCACCGCGACCGTCGAAAATTCCGCCAGCAGCCAGTACAGGGATGTCAAGAGCGTCGATTACCTGCGGTACGAGAGCCATCGTGTGGTTGTCTCCAACGTGTCCGCCGGATTCTGCACCTTCAGCAACAACGGCAGTTGCGCCGAGTTCCTGCATTTTCAATGCGTATGCTACAGAAGCTACAACAGGAATGACTTTGATTCCTGCGGCTTTCCATTTTTCCATATATGCTGCAGGGGAGCCTGCGCCTGTAGTAAGAATCTTTACGCCTTCCTCGATTACCATATCCGCAACTTCAGCAGCGTTAGGTGCCGCGAGCATTATGTTTACGCCGAAAGGCTTGTCTGTCAATGTTCTGCATTTTCTGATTTCAGCCCTGACTGCCTCTGTTCCGAAATTGATGGAAGAGATGAGACCAAGGCCTCCGGCATTTGAAACGGCCGCCGCAAGATTTGCATCTGCAATCCAGGCCATTCCGCCTTGGAATAATGGATATTTTATTCCAAGAATATCGCAAATTGTACTTTTAATCATCTTGATTATGATTTAAATGATTCGCAAATATAGTAATTTTTACCATTCCAGTACAGCCGCACCAGAGAGGAGACCTGCACCAAACGCACTGAAGACTAGAATATCTCCCTTTTTGAACATTCCCTTACGGTTGCACTCGTCCAGAAGTATCGCGCACGATGCCGAAGACGAATTGCCGTGGTCAGTAATATTTATAGGGAATTTCTCGTCAGGCTCCGCGAGGTAATTCTTGATTGCGTCAATGATTCTGAAGTTCGCCTGATGCACCATATAATAATTGACCTGAGCCTTGGTCATTCCGATTTCGTTCAGCAGGGCTTCCACTTCTGTCGTGGATGCGTTCACCGCGAACTTGAACACTTCACGGCCTTTCATCTGAAGCGGCATCTCCGTCTCTTCTTTTTCCACGAATGGGGTAGGGAGGAGTTTGCGTTTTTCCCAGATTTTGTCTGAGGCAGGCTGTGCGTGCAGTCTGATGCCCTTGAGGTTGTCGCCTTCAGTGAATACGGCAGCGCCGGCTCCGTCTCCGAAGAGAACGCTGGTTGCTCTGTCTTTCCAGTCTGTCATACGCGAAGGCTCTTCAGCGCAGACGATAAGCACATTCTTCACCTTTTTGGCAAGAAAATGGCACTCCGCGATATCCATTGCGTATATGAATCCCGGACAAGCGCAGTTGATGTCGATGCTTGGACAGCTCAATCCGATTTTTTCGGCGATTATGCTGCTCAGCCCCGGCGTCATATATTCGTTCACGACATTTGAACAGATGAAGTAATCGATGTCTTCCGGTTTCAGTCCGGCCATCTCAAGCGCATTCATCGCCGCCTTTGCACCGAGATCCTCAAGATTCTCGTCGCTGATCACGTGCCTGCTGCGTATTCCGGTACGGGGAACTATCCATTCGTCGCTGGTGTCCAGAAATTCCGACAACATCGCATTCGTCACCACTTTTTTCGGCAGTGCGCTTCCGGTTCCTATGAGCTTCATAAGATTTTTGGGTTTACTTTAGTACTTGTGTGATTTTTTAGCGTGGCAAATATATCCATATTTCGGAAGCCGGAGAAAATAATGTGGTGAACTGCCCAAATCGGGCTTCTTTTTGGTGAGTTGGTCGGATATGTGGTGAGTTTATGCCGAAATTTGTATATTTGTATGAGTTTTGACCGCATTCGATATGTCTGACAAATATAAATTACCGGCCTATTTCAGGCAGAAATACCAGCTTATAGCGACGGTGACTTTCACTGCGTTTTTCTCGCTGGTGTTTATGCTTGTCAGTATCCCGTTCTCCCACAATGTGTGGTTTGAATTGGGTGCTTCCGAGGCCTTTCTGTTCACTGCGGCGTTCTTCATCATAGGTCTGTGGGTCATAATCTTCAGCAAGAGGCTGATGTACGCCACGAGAATGCGCGATATGTCATATCTACAGTATGTTTTGTGGAACGTGGCGGAAGTGATTGTGATATGTCTGCTTTATGCTTTGTTCTCCGTCAAAGGCGACAAACTCGGAATAATCAGGCTGGAAGACGCTTCGTTTGTGGACATATTCCTGAATGCGTTCATATATTGTTTTGTATCTCTGATTATACCTTATATAATAGCGGGAATGTATTTCGCCATTATAGACAAGAACAATACTATCAGGCTGATGAATTACGCGAATGTGGTTTCTGACGAGCCTATTCTGCCGAAGGATGAGCAGAAAATCACGCTGTTCGACAACAGCGGCGTACTGAAACTGTCTCTCAGACTCTCAAGCCTGTATTACATCGAATCTGATGATAATTATATAATAGTCTGGTACTCAGACAGCAAAGGGGAACTTACAAAGTATATGCTCCGCTGTCGTCTCAAGACAATCGAGGAGAGCTTCAAGGACAGCAGCCTCTTACGCTGTCACCGTAAATACATCGTGAATATGGACAAGGTGAAAGTCGTGCGCAAGGAAAAAGACGGATATGAACTCGACATAGACAACGACTCCATCCCTCCGATTTCTATCACGAGAACCTATCTGGACAATGTCCTCGAGCACCTGAAGAAGTGCGCGGGACTTAAGAACACCTCGTTGTAAACAGCTGTTATTTCTTTCTGGATTTCCTGTTCTTCTTGTCTCTTCTGAGCCTGTATGTGCTCTCCACAAGAAGTTCGTCGGCGAGGATTCCTCTGGCTGCAAGCAGGTCGAAAATTATGCTTATCAGCGGAAATATTGCATTTACCTTATAGACAAGCCTGTTGCCGTCAGCTCCGACATAAAGGTTTGCAAAGAACTCTACTGCCAGCCATATCTGAAGTCCCAGGGTTACAAGCGCTGTAAGAATCGCTGTCCTGTACTGGAAAACGCGGAAACGGTAAGTCGTAATCGCGATGATATTCAGAATCAGGATGATTACCAGCAGTATGGCGTACGGAATATATGTCAAGTATTTGTATGTCTCAATTGCCTCTCCGTCAGCTCCATAGACCGCGGCTTTCACGCTGAAAAGCATTATCGCGATAAGAATTGTGGATATTGCAAGATATAATGTTTGAACTCTCTGCCACATAATGTTTTGTCTTTTTAAAATTTGTAAAGCGACTGCGAATATAGGAAAAACGTGACTAAAAAACTAACTTTGGAATCTTCAAATTGATTGTCGTATGGAACAGGAAAGAGGTGTCGACAAGCTGTCCCGATATATTATCTACAGCATTGCGACCATAGTGATATTGGCGTTGTGCTGGTATTTCAGGAGCGTTATCCTATATATAGTGCTTGCAGCAGTGGTGTCTTTGCTGGGAAAGCCCGTAATGAATATTCTCAAGAAGATGAGCTTCAGAGGGAAGGAATTGCCGGACTGGCTTATGGCTGTGATCACGCTGTGCTTCATTCTTTCCGTGTTTCTCGTTATTCTCACTCAGGTCATTCCTGTCGTGGCCAGCATAGTGCAGACCATATCAGAGAACTATTCGTCGTCGGATTATTCGCTCCCGGTCGAGTCTTTTATGGTCACGGTGGACAATATAAATGCCTGGCTCATTTCGCATTTCCCGCAGTTCGGGCCTGATTTCAGAATAGAAAATTCGGTCGGGGCATTCATCCGCAGGGTATTTGACCTGGGCTCCATCACTTACGCAATTGAATATATCGCCTCATTTTTCGTCTCATTCGGCGTAGGCATATTCTCGGTAGTGTTCATTTCATTCTTCTTCGTGAAAGATCCGATGCTTTTCAGAAAAATCATCGGCGCAATCGTGCCTGACAGAATTGAGCTCAAAGTGATAGACGCGATAGGGGATATCGAACATCTGCTCTCGAGATATTTTGTCGGACTATTGGTTGAAGTGCTCGGAGTTGCGCTGCTGAACTTCCTCGGGCTGTGGATTGTGGCAGGAATAGGTATGAATGCAGCCCTCGGTATCGCGTTTATAACAGGTATAATGAACATAATACCTTATGTCGGACCTCTTGTCGGTACGGTGCTCGGTACCATACTTTCCACAGTGCTGAAATTCAGCGTCGCCGGAGTTTCCGGACATTTCTGGGGCTTCATCATCCTGCTTGTGGCGATATTTATGATTACCCAGCTGGTGGATAATTTCCTTTTCCAGCCGCTCATTTACTCAAGAAGCATAAAGTCCAGCCCGCTTGAGATTTTCATAGTCCTGCTCATCGCGGGACATCTGGCAGGAGTGTTCGGAATGCTTGTCGCAATCCCGGCTTACACTGTCGTACGTGTAGTAGCCGGCCACTTCTTCTCTGAAGTCAAGGCGATACGCCGTCTTATTCCTGATGGCGACACCGGAAGTGCAACAGGTTCGGAAGATGTGTCTGAAGAAGGCCCGGAGGCGGGCCGGACGAAGGGCCTGGACGATAACGTATCTGCCTAGCTTTAATGCCGGACTGAACTGATGATAAACTGAAAGCGATGTCGGTGCGCTTGGCTTGAATGTAGATGATACTGCAGCCAAAGCTAACTGACTGATAAATGAAAATCAGAACGCAATAGATTGATTATAAAACATATACGTATTATGAATCTCAATATGAAAAGAATATCCGGAATTTTGCTGGTGGCCATACCGCTGTTGTTTGTATGTACCTCACTTTCAGCGCAGACAAACAAATGGACGGCCAAGGGTGTGGAACTGGCCAAGCCGGCTGCTACTTATAAGTTCGCGGAAAGAGATACCGCAGACTTGTATCTGGATTTCTATCCTGCGACCGAGGGCTGCAACGCAAACATTGCCGGGAAGAAAACCCCTGCTCTGATTTTTGCTTTCGGAGGCGGATTTACAGGCGGCAACAGATATAAGCCACACTACAGACAGTGGATTAAACTGCTGAACGATAATGGATTTGCTGTGTTCTCCGTCGATTACAGACTCGGACTGAAAGGAGTGGATGCAAAAGGACTTCAGATGATAGGAGCAGTCCATAATGCAGTCCGTATCGGAGTTGAGGATATGTTCTCTGCAACCTCTTATGTTGTGAAAAACGCGGATTCATTCGGCATTGACAAGGACAATATCGTGGTTTCAGGTTCATCAGCCGGGGCGATTATAGCCCTGCAGTCCGAATACGAGTTGTGCAATCATTCCGAACTGGCTGACGAACTTCCATCTGATTTCAGATATTCCGGTGTAGTGTCTTTTTCCGGTGCGATATATTCCACAGACGGCAGAGTTAAATATGCGGAAGCACCTGCCCCTCAGCTTCTTCTTCACGGTACTGCCGACAGGGTGGTGACATACAAGTCAATCCACATTTTCAAATTGGGGCTTTTCGGCTCATCCAAGATTGCCGCTCGTCTGGAAAAATTCGGATATCCTTATACCATAGTCCGTTATAAAGACCATACCCACGACATTGCGGACCTGATGTATTATACATTCCCTGAGCAGTTGCTGTTCCTCAAGCAGTCAATCATAAACAAAACCGGCAGGTCAGTTGACATCGAAATGGATGATCCTGCCTTGCCGGTCGATAATACTTTGAGGACTCTGAGAGACCTTTACGGTAAATAGTTCAGATACTCAATTCAGTTGATTTCTTGCCTCTGGTGCGTTCTGCGCTGGAGGCAAAGTGTTATTGAATCTAAGCCACTTGATTACTGGTCAGACTCTGATGGCGGCGAGCTTTCCGAGCGCCAGCTCTATGAGTTTGCGTACCTGAGGCTTGTAGTCAGGATTGCTGTTCTGGAGGTATCTGTTGGCGATTGCGCAGCAGACTGTTCCGGCCTGGTGTCCGAGGTGTGCTGAAAGGCCTGCAACTGCTGAACTTTCCATCTCGAAATTGGTGATGCGGTAATCTCCGAACCTGAATGACTCGAATGTTTCAAGCATATCAGGCATTGCGAGAGGAACTCTGACGACGCGTCCCTGAGGCCCGTAGAAGCCTTGTGCAGAAATAGTTACACCGCGGACTGTGCAGTCCTTGAATGCTTCGATTAGCTTGTCGCCGGCCTTTACGAAATAAGGTGTTCCGAGATAACTGTTCCAATGTGTATGCACCTTGAATGCGTCTTCCATTGCGGAAATGTTGATTTTGTCCCTGTCTGCGTACCAGTTCAGAAGTCCGTCGCAGCCTACCGAGATTTCGGAGAAAATGAAAGAGCCAAGCGGAATGTCAGCCTGGATAGCACCGCAGGTGCCTATTCTCAAGATGGTCAAAGTCCTGTGCTCAGGTTTAACTTCGCGTGTCGCGAAATCTACGTTTGCAAGGGCGTCAAGCTCTGTGAGTACGATGTCGATATTGTCTGTTCCGATACCTGTGGAAAGCACTGTGATGCGTTCTCCGTTGTATTTTCCTGTGATTGAGACAAATTCTCTTGACTCGTGTCTGAATTCTTTGTCCTCCAGGAATTCGCCCACCATATCTACTCGGCCCGGGTCACCTACAAGTATGACTTTGTCGGCCAGTTCCTCAGGTTTGAGGTGAATGTGGAAAACTGAACCATCTGCATTGATTATAAGTTCTGATTCTGGAATTCTCATAATATGTATCGTTTTAATGTGTTTATAATATTGTGTTTTGTTAGATTTTAATTTGTTGATTTTCGTGGAATCTTAAATCCTTGATCATTGCCACCCGCCGTTATAGTCATTATGGCGCTTGTGACAGTAATGGAAGCGGGTTGCTTATGCACGTTGAGTTATCATATTATCTGCCATTACGCACAAAGTCTGTTGAGACCTCGAGTCCGGCACCTATGCCACAGTCAAATGCTTTTTCAGACGCGCAGGCACAAGGAAATTGGCGATTTTGTCGGTGAACCGCATACATACGCCGGTGAATAATGCTGACATTATGGTGCCTTCCCTGATGACGTTCTCAACACCGTTTCCGAGCGGATTATGGAAGCAGAACCAGGCTATGGCGGCGGCCACAATTACAAGGAATATGTCAAATCCGATCTTCGCGTAGCGGAATTTTATCCCCATAGCGACCGATATAGCCTTGTCTGTCATTTCGCCGGCCAGCATCCATCCGTTGCCGATGACCTCGAAACTGATTCCGAGTGCGGTCACGACAATAGAAAGAACCATCAGAAGCACTTTCATTCCGTATGTGCTAACTGAAATCCAGCTGAATGCCCAGATGGAAATGTCTGTAAGCGCGCCGAAAACGATGGCTGCCGGGATTTGCATCAAATATCTGAGTTTGAAATTCTTACGGAGCAATACCAGCTGCATCAGCATAAATACGAAGTGCATCAGCATAGTGTAAAGTCCTACAGTTCCGACAGTGACGGAACCTATTTTGAAGCCTCCCGCCAATGACACGACGTAAGGAGGGCAAGAGATGGGCGATGTCCCCAGGTCTGATTTGATTGACAAGGCAACTCCGATGGCGACAAGAATAAGTCCTGTCGTGCCGGTAATGTACCTTGCGTAAATGGATTTTATACGATCTTTATTCATTATTCCGTTAATTCAGTAACGAGCAAATATCGTTAAAAATGCTAACTTTGCAAAATATCTGCGCGGCCGTAGCGATGCTGTGATGGCTTTGGCGGTGGCGCGGTGTAGAGAAACTTTTGTAATTAAAAGATAATGAACAATTTTACTAAAATCGCTATGATTATGGCGTCCGCTGTTGCTGTCGGGTGTTCCGGTGGCAATCGCGAGAAAGTTCCGGCAATAGATCTGGCCGATCTCGACACGACCTGTTCACCGGCAAAGGATTTCTATCAGTACACTACGGGCGGTTGGCAGAAGAATAATCCGCTGAAACCTGAATATGCGCGTTTCGGTTCGTTCGACGTGCTGAACGAGAACAACGAGACCCGCTTGAACGACCTCTTCAAGTCAATGACTAAGATGTCTGCGGCGAAAGGAACTGTTGAGCAGAAGATTTCTGACATATACAAGATGGGACTCGATTCAGTCCGTCTCAATGCTGAAGGCTTCGCTCCGGTGAAGAAATATCTCGAGCAAATCTATGCAGTTTCCGACAAGGAAGGCCTTGTAAAGGTTATCGCAGGACTGCATAATGCAGGCGAGTCCGCATTCTTCAACGCTTATGTAATGTCGGATCTTATGGACAGCGATGTGCAGATTCTTTATCTTGCCCAGGGTGGCTTGGGTATCGGTGACAGAGACTATTACACCGATCCGGCAAACGGTGAAATCAAAAAGGGATATATGAATTTCCTTTCCAGAGTGTTCGAACTCGCATCTGTCCCAAATCCGGGGACTGCCGCGAAGAATGCTCTTGATGTTGAGGATGTTATCGCTGAAAATTCCTGGACAAGCGTTCAGGAACGCGATATGGAGAAGCTTTACAATCCGATGACTACGGCTGAACTCGAAGCCGAGTTCCCTGGTTTCGATTTCAAGACATATTTTGCTGTAAGGAACATTCCGGATCAGGAAAAACTGAACTTGTGCGAGCCGTCTTTCTTTGAAGGCTTCAGCAAGTATTTCGCATCAGCAGATCTTGATATGCTCAAGGATTATGTTGCAGGCCAGCTGATTCAGGGAGCCTGCGGAGCAATCAGCGATGAATTCTATGACGCAAGCTTCGACTTCTTCAGCAAACAGATGAGCGGTGTTGACCAGCAGAAACCTAGATGGAAGAGGGCTATGCGTGTGCCTAACAGCATTCTCGGCGAAGCTGTCGGTAAAATGTATGTAGAGAAATATTTCCCGGAGTCATCCAAGGATAAGATGGTCAAGCTGGTAAGCAACCTCCAGGAGGCTCTCAGTCAGCATATTGACGAACTCGACTGGATGAGCGATTCCACAAAGGCAAAAGCTCACGAGAAACTTTCAAGCTTCACCGTCAAGGTTGGTTATCCTGACAAATGGAAGGATTATTCTACATTGAATGTAGATCCGGAACTCTCTTATTATGAGAATCTTCGTGCGGCAAGCGAGTGGTATGTCGCCGACAATATGAAGGAACTTGGCAAGCCGACTGACAAGACAGAATGGGGAATGACTCCTCAGACAGTCAATGCCTACTACAATCCGACTACTAACGAGATTTGTTTCCCTGCCGCAATACTTCAGCCTCCTTTCTTCAATCCGGATGCTGACGATGCAGTCAATTACGGTGCTATCGGCGTTGTGATCGGCCACGAGATGTCACACGGATTTGATGACCAGGGACGTCTGTTCGACAAGAACGGCAATATGGTGAACTGGTGGACAGAAGAAGATGCAGCCAAGTTCAATGCCAAGGCTCAGGTGCTTGTAAATCAATTTGATTCAGTGCAGGTGGTTCCTGGAGTTATGGCGAACGGCAGACTTACTCTCGGCGAGAATATCGGTGACCACGGCGGATTGAGCATCGCTTACACTGCTATGGAAAATGCGCTCAAGGACAATCGTCCAGGCCTCATCGACGGCTTCACTCCAGAGCAGAGATTCTATATCTCTTATGGTATCATCTGGGCTACAAACATCAGAGATGAAGAGAAAGCAAGACTGACAAAGCTCGACGTGCATTCTCTTGCTGTCAACAGAGTGAATGTATCACTGCGTAACTTCCAGACATTTTTCGACGCCTTCGGTATCAAGGAAGGTGACCCGATGTATCGTCCGGAGAGCGAGCGAGTTCATATCTGGTAATGAAGGCGACGGCTTTCATAGCTGGCAAACTTCGTTTTCAAGGAAGGATTGCGGTGGCGACTGTCGCCATCGCATCTTTCATAATCATAATTGCCGTGGCAGTTTCATCCGGATTCAGGAAAGAACTGCGTAACGGCATTGCATCTGTTTCCGGGGATATCAGGCTGACATCCCCGGATTTAAATTATATAAGCGACACGGACCCGATACGTTCGGATGCCACCAGTATCTCAGCCCTAGATTCATTGCAGGGCATAAAATCAATAACCCCGGTAGTTTATCGTGCCGGAATCGTCAAAGGCGGGGAAAATATTCACGGCGTTCTGTTCAAGGGCGTTCCTGAAGGCTATGACAGCCTTTATGTTTCAATACCGCGCAGACTGTCTTCCATTATGGGACTGAAAGAGGGGGACGGAATGTTGACATACTTCATAGGCGAATCCGTAAAAGCCAGAAAGTTCAAGGTGCGTTCTGTATATCAGGACATTCTGGGCAGTGATGACAACCTGATTGTCTATGCCGGGATTTCGGACCTGCAGCGTCTTAACGGATGGAGCGGGGCAGAAGTGTCCGCCATTGAGATTGCTTTGGACGACAAGCATCGTTCTGAAGAAAGTATGCGCGAAATGACGCAGGAAGTCGGTGCGACGGTGCTGTTCAATACGCCTGAGGATGAAAGCACGGTTGTAGCGTCTTCAGCCCTGAATATGTATCCGGAGATTTTCTCCTGGCTTGACCTTATTGATTTCAACGTGCTCTTCGTGTTGATTCTGATGATTATAGTGGCGGGATTCAATATGATATCCTCGTTGCTGATAATGATCTTCAGGAATATCTCGCATATAGGTGTCCTCAAATCTTTGGGAATGTCGGACAGGTCAATCATCTCCGTTTTTCTCAGAGTGTCATCTTCAGCCGTGCTCAAGGGTATGTTCATCGGCAATGCGCTGGCTCTGCTTTTCTGTCTGATCCAGTCTGTGACTCACGTCATTGCGCTCAATCCGGAGAACTATTTCATCTCATTCGTACCTGTGAATATCAACGTCTGGCAGGTTCTTCTTGTGGACCTTATTTCTTATCTGGCGACAATGCTGCTTCTTGTGCTGCCGTGTCAGATGGTTCTTGGCGTTGACCCTGCGAAGACTGTGCGGGCTCAGTAGAACTTTCACGTCCGGCGGTGTCCGTGCTTTCAGCCTTGTTTCTGATACTTGAACCGCTTGCGCTTGTGCTGGAAATGGCCTCGAACAGGCTGCATAGATGGTTCATATTCTGCACGTAGGATATTGTCTCGTAGCCTTTGAATTTGCCGAGTTTGACTGTGTCGGCTTCCATAATCGAGTCTTCCCTCATATCCGGAATCACTGCCACAATATCCTCCCATCTGCTGTGCGGTGCGCCGATTGACGCTGCGTAGTTGATGCAGTCAATGATTCTGCCTTCTCCGGCATTGTATGCAGCAAGCGTGAAATTCATCAATTCGTCCGTGACCGATGTATATTTGCGGAACATTCCCTGAAGATGCTTGAGGTATGTCACTCCCGCCCTCATATTTTCCTCCGGGTCAAGCAGGTCGTCAGCTTTGAATCGGTCAGCCGTGCGCGGCATCAGCTGCATCAGTCCGGTAGCTCCTCTCCGTGAATGGACTTCGATATGGAACTTGGATTCCTGCCATACAAGGGCTGTAAGCATATATCTGCTCCATCCGAGCTCACGCGCATATTTGGTTATCAGAGCATCGTAAGGACTGAGAGTCTTGTACTTCCATCCTTTCGCATATCTCCTGTGAGGTTCGTATCCCGGAGTGAATCTGGACACCATTTCCTTGTGCTCATCCGACAGACAGAAGCTGGACAGCCAATGATTCATATCCTTGTGCGCACCTGTGAGCCGTCCGTCGATTATCCACGCCGAACTGTCCGCAAGCGGTATCGAACTGTAATAGTCATTGTCGAATATCAGCGAATCGGAGAAGGGGAGTACAGCTATATCAACTTTCCCGGCTTCCAAGGAATCCAGAACGCTTTCTTCTCCAATCGATATGCTATATGATTTGCCGAGCTGCTCCGCATAAAGTTTGAGCATCTCGAAGTTGTAGCCTATGGCATATCTCATTTTCGGGGTGTTCTCGACCACGATGACGCATTTCAGGGTGTCTCCGTCAAAATTGTCTTCACTTCGGACGGTGTGCTGCAGCAAAGGAACTCCCACCATCACCAGTAGTGACGGCAAGATATATTTCAGTATTATTCGAGTCTTTTTGGATAGGCTCATTATTGTTACTAATATGTGTTCCTCGATGTGCTTCTGCCGCCGCCTGAAGTCAAGCCTCCAAAGCTGCTCTGTGAACTGCTTGAGCCGCTGGATGATGACCCGCCGCCCAACGAGCTGCCGCCGCTCACAGCCTTGTTCTTTGACGGCTGGATGTAGAACGGCCAGTAAATTCCGAGTTTGAATGCGCGTTGCGGCCTTATATAGCCGGCAGCGCTAAAGTAGTCCGCACTGTCCATAGGCCAGCCCATTCCGGCATTGACCAGTTTGACGAAAATGCAGGCACGTTTCCACTGGATATTCACGAAAGCGTCGATGTAAGGGCAATTCCCATATTTCTCCGTCTTCTGGTTATGGAACAGGCCGAGCGCGGGGCTATATCCAGGTGCATACCAGTTGGTCGTGTAAGATACATTCGCTCCTATCTGCATCTGCATCACCTTCTTCACGATATTGAACTGCCAATACCATCTTGCGTTCAACGCTATCATCGGAAGCGGGATGACATCCTCATTCGACGAAACCTGGAACAGCGCCTGATTGTCGAAATGAAGTCCCCATATCTTGAAATTCTTCGTCGCCGCCACTTTCATAACGCTCACGACACTCTTGCGCTGCCTTGCAATCGCCTGAGTATCATAATATACGTAATTGTTCAGGAGCGTCCATCCGGCAGTCACGTCGAAATTCCAATGCGGGATTGAGAACGACCCCTCAAACTTGGTAGTCGATATTTTGTCGAAACTGTTTTCCCATTTGTAATGGTTCGAGTAATAATGCTGCTGATAGTATTCAGGTTCGTCAAGCGAAGTCTCGAAATGGAAGTTGAACGAGATCGGACTCTTCTTCTGCCTTCTGAAAGGATAAATGTTGAATCCTGCATTGGCGCGGATGCTGAAATCATTGACCTCCTGCCCTGCAAACGTATATTGCCCGTCGGCATCCCAATGGAAATAATTCTTGAACTGACCCTTTGCCCCGCCGTACAGATATGCCGAATTCCATACCGTGTTGCCGCCTTTAGTCTTGAAATAACTGTCAGGCGTGAACATATAGTAGTTGAGAATCCTGTCACCGATACCTGCATTGATGGACGAGACGATGGCGTCGCTTGCCCACGGCTGCAGCTTGATGAACACTTTGTTCTCGAATTTCATAACCCTCAGCGAGTCGGAAGATGCCGTCGGATTCAGGTAGAAATTGTTGTTGTACAGATTCCTGGCATTCTCGTCAGAAAGCTCGATGTTGTCCTTATATATCTTTCGATATACAGAATATTCGCTTGTATGACCTATGAAAGCAGTGGTGATATCCGTGTTCAGAGTGTCGGCAGTTGACTTGCCTGCGTGTTCCGAACGGATTCTGTTCAGGTCATCTTCCAGAGAAGAGATTCTGAGGCTGTCACCTGAGGTCAGGGCGCTGTCGCGGTATGCTGTAAGTTCCTTGTTCAGAGTCCGTTTCTCCTTTAGGTTGTTTATGAAGTTGAACGGTATTCTGTATGTCTGGTCAAGGAATACGGTGTTTTTCTTTATCAGTGTGGACGCGTCCTTAAGATAAACGTCTATTTCTCTGGAGCCTACTGTCGTGTCGCGTATCCAGAAATTGTCAACTACGCCGCCGTTCTCATTTTTGGACATCTTGTTGTAGATATACCCGGCGTGAACCTGGTATTTGCGTCCGAGATAATTAGTAGATGCCGCGAATGTCCTGTTGTCAACCTTCTCGTTCTCCAACATTCCGTTTGCGCCGAACCTGTCGTACTCCAAGGTGAAGTTCCAGGACGGCAGAATGTTCTGCGTCGTCATTATGTGGAGATTGTTCTCCGCTCTCTCGTCATTGGCGAACAGTGTGCCCCAATAAGCGAGTTCCGTGTATGGAGTCTTGGTGTTGTAGAAAGGAATGGAATACGGACTGTAGGTATAGCACTCGTAAGGCTCGTAGAATGATATTCCTTCCTGGGCTTTCCGCTTAGAAAAATCATAAGTCTGTACGGCTGAGCCGATTATGCCTAGGTATGAGACGCCCACATCATTCCTCAGGAACGGATAGTCGTTGTAACGATAGTTGTACGAAGTGTCCAATTTGTTGAGATTCACTTCGTTGAAATATTCTCCCTTGTTCCAGGTCAATATTCTCTTGTAAAACAAGGAATCCGGGATAGAGAAGGTCTCGAGGATTCTCGGCGTGTTTTCACGAATGCTGTCGCGGATGTCCATCAGGCTGTCCTTCACGTCCAGAATGCTGTCCATCTTGTGCTGGCGCGCCTTCATCTTCTGCTCGAAGTCATATTTCTTCCTGGCGGCCTTGTCCAGCGATGCGTACCATTCGTTGAATTTTCTGATGGCGGTCTCAGTGGAATCAAGGATATAAAGGGAATCGAGTTTCGGCCAATCGATGCTGTCTCCTGCCTGCTTCAGAGAATCTCTGACAATTACGTGGGTCAGGGAATCCTTGATGGCGACATAGTATTTGTATCTGAACGGGTCTGTAAACCGCAATGAATCAGGAACTTTCATCGTGTCGCGCGCGGTGATGACTTTTTCCTCGCTCTCCAAGTCCAGCGAATCGGCTCCTGTAGAGTCTGCGACGACTTTGTCGTATTCCGAGCGGAACTTGGTGTAGATGTTATTGTGGTAGATGACTGTGTCCTGGGATGGCTTGCCGATGATGTTCGACAGTGCCGCAGTCCAGTCCAACCCCAGCGCTTCCGCTCTGCTGATATCAGCCGCAATGCTTTGTACGGCAACGATTCCGACCAACAGGGCCGGAAACCATACTTTGGATATCTTGGACAGAATACGTTTCATAAAATCTCTGCGCATCGGTCCACAAACCGCGGACCAAAAGCACAAAGATACATAATTCTTTGTTATTTCCGGCCTTTTTGCCTGCAATCGGCGCTCTTAACGTGTTGCTGTAGCCACTTTGCCGGATGCCACTGCAGACCGATTGACTGGTTTTTTGATATGATGGCTGCAAACAATAAAATCGGAACGCCACAAAGCAGTCTGCCTCTCAGAGGCAAACTGCTTTGTGGCGGAGTTTCGCACCACATAAAAAAAAGAGGATGACCCTTTCTATGGGATCACCCTATCGCATAATATCAATATATCCTTATCCGCGTACTTCAGCGATGATCTGCAATGAAGTGCGGCAAAGCTCGGTGACAGTGTTCCAGTCGCCTGCCTTCACGACATCCTTCGGAAATAGATTGCTGCCCATTCCGACGCAAGAAGCGCCAGACTTGAACCAGGCTTTCAGATTGTCCTTCTCCGGTTTAACGCCACCTGTCACAAGAATCTGAGTCCACGGCATAGGCGCCTTGACTCCCTTGACGAATGCAGGTCCGAGAACGTCCCCCGGAAATACCTTGCAGACGTCGCATCCTGCGGCCTGTGCAGTACCGATCTCTGTTACTGAGCCGCAACCTGGAATGTAAGGAACACATCTGCGGTTGCATACGTCAGCCACTGCAGGATTGAAGAGCGGTCCGACGATGAAATTGGCTCCGGTCTGCATATATTGCACTGCAGTAGGCGCATCGATTACAGAACCTGCCCCGAGAATCATCTCCGGCAACTCCGCATTGGCATATTTTACCAATTCTCCGAAGATTTCGTTTGCGAATTCACCTCTGTTTGTGAACTCAAAAACTCGGATGCCTCCGTCATAGCACGCTTTCAGCACAGCCTTGGACGTCTCCAGGTCGGCATTGTAAAATACAGGAACGAGTCCTGTGGATGTTGCTGCTGAAATGACTTGTATTTTGTTGTATTTAGCCATATCTGTCTATATTATCGTATTCTTGTTATCGTGATACGCGGCCGGAACCGTTTCCTTTCATCAGAGCTTCAACCTCGGCAACTGTCACGCGGTTGTAATCGCCCTCGATTGTATGCTTGAGGCAAGATGCCGCAACAGCGAAATCAAGCGCTTTCTGATCGTTCTTGTATTCCAGAAGGCCGTATATCAGACCGCCTCCGAATGAATCTCCGCCGCCGACGCGGTCCACGATGTCAGTAATCTCGTAACGTCTTGAAGCATAAAGAGTCTTGCCGTCAAAAATCACTGCTCCCCAAGTATTGTAGTCGGCATTTACAGAGCCGCGCAATGTGATGGCGACCTTGGATGCTTTCGGGAATTTCTCCATCAGGGACTTGGCTACGAACTCGAATTTTGCGCTGTCGATTTTGCCTTCCTCTGCATTGAAACCTTCCGGCTTTATGCCGAAAACCTTTTCCGCATCCTCTTCATTTCCGATAATGACGTCGCAGTATGAAACAAGCTCCGGCATTATCTCAGAAGCAGTCTTGCCATATTTCCAGAGGTTCTTTCTATAATTGAGGTCGCAGGAAATCTTTACGCCGAGTTCCGAAGCGGTGCGTACGGCTTCAAGACAAGCATCTGCGGCTTCCTGGCTTATTGCTGGAGTGATACCGGTCCAATGGAACCAGTCAGCGCCTTCAAGGGCTTTTTTCCAGTCGATTGTTCCTGGGCGTATTTCAGCGATGGACGAATGAGCGCGGTCATAGATTACCTTGCTAGGTCTTGCAACAGCACCTTTCTCAATGAAGTAAATACCCATCCTGTCGCCGGCTTTGGCGCAGAAACTCACATCCACACCAAGGCCTCTCAATTCTGCAAGGCAGGATTTTGCAATATCATTGTCCGGAAGAACAGTGACGAATTTCGCGTCCTCGCCGAAATTGGCAAGCGAAACAGCGACATTAGCCTCTCCGCCTCCGAATGTAGCCTCAAATTCGTGGGCTTGTGAATATCTCAAATGTCCCGGCGTAGCAAGCCGGAGCATAATCTCACCGAAAGTGACAATCTTTGACATAATTTAATATGATGTTGAATTGTTAAGAACTAGCGTATTGAAAATCCGAAACTGAAATGTTCAGCCAGAACATACGTGACGGGCACAAAGGTACAAATATTTTTCCGTCCGATAGAAGTCCGGGCCAGATAAATACACAAAAACTAAAGGGCGACCAATCTGTCTTTCGACATTTCAGTCACCCCTTATCTCAAACTTGCAGCTTCTTATCTATCTGCAAAGGTTATTGCTTGAAAATTTTCCTGACCGCGGAATTACTTTCTTACGAACAATGACGCGAATCCGAACATTTCAGGATCGCAGCCCCCGAATTCCCACCATATTTCTCCGAAAGGAGGAGTGTCGTAGTCGCGGAATTCCACGTTCAAACCGTTATCTGTAAGGCTGAAGACCACTACAGCTTCTCCGAGAGACTCGTCAGAAGAACTGAAAGCCCTGTTTGCTGAAGAGAGTTTGTAGTAGGTGTTTGTCTGGTATGTCTCAGCTACATCAGCTATGAACATATTGTTTTCATAGACCGTGTATTTGCCGAGTGTAACAGCGCCGGATACAGTATTCATAGGCTCGGTCAATGATACAGTTGCTGTCCTGAAGAAATTGAGCATATCGCCTGTACCGCCAGGGGTTACAGTTACTTCGCCATCGGCTCCCTGTGCGAATGTGAGCGTGAATCCTTCGTTGTGGGTAGGGAGAAGTTCCGTATCATCGTCCTCACCGGCGAACCACTCTTCTATCTCATCAAGGTCATAGACTTTGCTGAATACCCAAGTCCCGAGGAGTTTGTCCGGAGTCTGGAGACCGCGTACATTGATGCTCAATGTGCTGTTGTCACCTGCGATGAACCTGCTGTCCTCGGAATTGTCTACACTGAGAACTGCATTGAGGTCGCCTGAGAAACCGTCTGCGACAGTGAATCTTACGGTTGCTTTGGTCTCACCAGCGCGGAGCAGTGCATAAACCTCTGACTCAGGCTGGGCAGCAGATGAAGAGTTTTCAGGAACGAATGTCAGAGCTGAAGAACCTTCTCCTTCAAGAACGAGCGGAATATAGATGTCTTCCGGTGTAACCAGATCGCTGCCTGAAACGCTTCCTGTCACTTTGATGGTAGCTATAACGCTCTCATTTGCGTATGTTTTGTCTGTAGTGAATTGATATACAATAGCTTCCTGTGAGTCTGGATTTACTATGGCGAGCAGTCTCAATCCATAGCTGTAACCTGCAGGCAGTTCAAAACTCATGGCAAGAGGCTTTTCAACTGTCATCGAGATGTTTGTCAGCGTCACGTAGCCGACAGTCTGGCCGGCCGGGATGGTCACTGTCTCTGAAGAAACTGTGTAATCAACATTCTTTACCGGACCGTCATTGAATCTGAGCGGCACCAGAATGTCAGCATCGGAAGGTTCGCTTACCGTAATTCCGATAACGACTTCACCACCTTCATATACAGTGTACAATGTTTTGTCAAATTGAATAACCGGATTGTTGTTCTTGTTGCAAGAAGCCAACGAAATGACCGCTATGGCAACGGTTGCCATAAATGTTAAGATCTTTCTAGCCATAATTAAAATGCTTAAATGAATATGATATTGTCTATTTGTTCAGGTAATTCCTTACTTGACAGCGTCTTCGTATTCTGCCTTGATGGCTTTTACTTCATCGCGCTCTGCCTGAGTAGGAACTTCTCCTTTAGGTTTGATATACGTTTTAGAGGCATCACTTGTTTTAGGCGGAAGTTCGTTATACTTGCATCCGGAGGCGATTAACCCCATAACCAACAATGCGAATATAGTAATTATGTTCTTTTTTGTACTCATTTTACTTAAAAATTTTAAGTGACTGCTTTTGAATGTCTGCCGCCGGCTAGTAAACATACCCAGGATTCTGCACCAGATCAGGATTCAAGTCAATGTCCGATTTCGCTATCGGAGAGGTGTAGAGATATGATTTTGTGGTGTATTTCAAGCCGTTGCTGATTATCCACCATTCAGGACAGCCGTTACGTTTGAGTTCATACCAGCGGTCTCCTTCCATATACATTTCCTTTCTCCTTTCATCGAAAATTGCCTGCAGTAGCGGCGTTATTGCCTCGCCATTACAATCTGAAACTATCCTGTCGTTGTCTCTGACAGCCGGGAGTGTGCTTTCAGTCAGGTCTGTGACTCCGTTTATCCTGTTGCGTCTCAGTTCGTTGACCCACTTCAATGAGTTTTCCGCGTCATTCTTGTGATAATACGCCTCGGCGAGCATAAGAACCATCTCCGAGAGTCTGACCCTGCATTCCGGGACTTTGACGTTCAGCCGCTTCTTGTCGAAACTTGATGTATATCTGACATCATCTGTCGGATTGTCCCCGAACAGTTTGATGAGTTTAGCGCAGGCCGGCCTGGATGCCAGATAACCCTTGGTGTATGTGAAATACCAGTCAAGTTCGCTGGAGTTGTTGATGTGCGAGCGTACCAGCACCTCTCCTTTCGCCTCATATTGAGAATTTATCATCGCATCATATTCCGGGATAGGGGTGAGTGAATATCCGCTGTTTGCAATGATGTCGTTGCAAATGGAAATCACATTGTCCCAGTTTCCGCACCAGAATTCGAGTTTGGCCTTGTAAGCCTTTAGTATCCAGTTAGTGAAGATGTATTTCGCGTCAGTCGGATTCAATGCCAGGGCGGAATCGAAAAGTGCTTCGGTGTACTCGTATGTCTGCTTTAGAGTTCCGCGCAGAGGCTTCGACGATATGTCGAAATTGTCCACTTCCGGGATTCCCGGCAGTTCGTCTGCGGTTGACTTGTTCCACGGCTGGCAGAATTCGCGCAGAAGATTGTAGTAGATGACGCCTTTCATTGCGTAAGCTGCGGAAACACAGCCCTTTGCGATGTCGGTATCCCGGCCCTTCATATTCTCAATCACGATATTGCAGTCCCTCACGGTCTCCCAGCAGTTTTCGTAGAAGGTTTGTCTCTTGTTGATTTCCTCTCCGGCAAAGAACGTCAGGTTGGAACTTGTGGTGATGTTCGCGTCCAAGTCATCGGCGCACCCTTCCAGGTGTACCAACACGTCCATATTGCCGATTACATATTCGTCCCCTCCGCCTTCTATTTCGCGCAATCGGTTGTGAATCAGCGTCGCGAACTCTTCGTCGGTTTTAGGGATGACTTCTCCTTGAGGCTGCACATTGAGATAGTTGCCGCATCCCATCAGTAGCGCCAGTCCGAGCAGGAAAAATATTGATTTCCAGTAGAATCCTTGTATAGTTATATGTCTCATATTCTTCCTCCTTTAAAATTCTATGTTCATACCTGCAGATACGCTTCGCGTGGTAGGGTATGTCGCTCCAGGGATTTCCGGGTCCATACCGTCATAACTTGTGAACGTGAAGAAATTGTTCAGCGATACGTTGAAACTCAGTCCTCTCATCTTGATTTTTTTCACGGCATTCTGCGGAAGCGAATATGTGAGAATTATGGACTTGATTCTCAGGTATGAATTGTCTTTCAGATAGATGGCGTCGATTATGCTGTAATCCATCGGGTTGGAATTGGAGAAATTGTACCTCGTTCCATAGTAGTCATAGATGCGCGGATATTTCACTCCGGTCGTGTTGTTCACCGTCCAGCGGTTAGTCCTGCCTTTTTCAACGTTCAGATGGTTGCCGTACAGGTCGCTGTATTGGGACTGGACAGTTTCGGTGCTGACTCCGCTGTGTGAGGCATTGCTGTAACTTGCAGGGTAACTCATTTTCTCATAGGTCTTTGACCCGAATGAATATACTCCGCTTATGCTGAGCCTGAGCTGTTTCCAGGACGCGTACAGATTGAATCCTCCGGTGTAAGGCGCTATGCTTGTCCCGAGATAATATCTGTAGTTGTCGGGCTTGTTCAAGTCGGTAGCAGTGGAAATGACTGCGTCCTTTCTCAACTGGAATTCGTACAAGCCAGTTTCTTTCGATATGCCTATCAGTTTTCCGCTGAAGATGGCTCCGGTAGGATAGCCCTCGACGTATCTGTCTTTTGAGGTTATTCCGCTCTTGGATACCGGATTGTATTTCAGAACCTTGTTGTAGTTGTAGGCGAAATTGACGGACGCTCCTGCTGCCCAGTCCTTTTTCTGAAGGAATTTACCATTGATAGTCAACTCAATACCGCTGTTCATGATGTCGGCGGCATTGAAATACACGGAGGTGAATCCTGTCGTGCTCTGCACCGGAGAGGATGTGACAACGTCTGTGCTCAGCCTGTAATAGTATTCCGCATTGACGCTGAGCCTGTCTTTCCACAGACCGAAGTCGAGTCCGGCTTTGGCATCCTGGGTCTTCTCCCAACCGAGATTAGGATTTGGGGCTGACGGGATGGTTCCGAGATTGAATGTCTCGTCATTGTAATACCTGTATTGCTGCTGAAGATATTGGATGACAAGAAGATGTGAAGTGCTGGTGTTTACGTCTCCAGTGAATCCGTATGCGGCTCGAATCGTCGCGTGCGACAATGCCGGAATTGCCTTCTTCATCCATTTCTCCTCTCCGATATGCCAGGCGGCTCCGGCGCTCCAGGTCGGATTGAACTGCCTGTTGCTTCCGAAATTGGAACTTCCGTCAGTTCTGAATGAAGCGTTGAGAACAATGTCCTTTCCGAGATAGTAATCGGCTGAAGCATAGAAAGATGCGTACCTTGTCTTGCTGAAATATTCTCCGTTGAGTTTCTCGATTTCCGTAAGCCACTGGTCGGTCG
>CAVHJF010000008.1:77188-80954 GCA_963636275.1 Acutalibacteraceae bacterium
GTGGAATTGTTTGCAAATGAATAAGATACAAGACCCACGAAATGCAGCGGCTCGATGAGCCTGAAATCTGTCTGAGCACGGAAAGTTCCGTTGGTGTTGACCGTCTTGGTGTAGTTGGAATCAAGTTCACGGAGGATGTTGAAGCCGTTTTTGGGCATCACTTGCTCTGCACCGCGTCCGTTGTAATAGCCGAGAGTGAACCAGGTCTGGTCTGCGGCGTATGAGCCGTCATCATTGTAAGCCCTTTCGTACGGATTGGAGAAATATGCGTAATAGAACGGGTCAACTGTGGAATAAGGCATCTTTGACTCCTGCCTGGCGGCCTCCATTCCGATATCTATTTTTGCCCAATCTACAGGCGTGAGCGTCATTTTCGCGTTGACATTGTAGCGCCTGTAGTTGTTGTGAATCAGCATACCGTCCTCGTCATTGAGACCAAGGGCCACGTAATATGTGCTTTTGCCTGAACCTCCGCTGAGCGAGAGGTGGTGTCCCTGGGAGAACGCGTTGCGGAACAGTAGGTTGTACCAGTTCGTGTCCACATTCCGCAACGAAGCGATGTAGGCGTCCTGTGCAGCCTTGTTGCCTTTCATTGAAGCGAAGTCTCCGACTCCGGCACGTATCTGTCCCACAATTCCGATTACAGGATAGATTACTGTATTGTCGAGCAAGGATTCATTGTATCTGCTTGCCGAAAATTCATCCCACAGCTCATCTTCCCAAGCGAGTTTCTCCGATGAATTCATCAGATTGAGGCTTCGCTCCGGTTTGAATGACCAGGTGAACGTGTTGTTGTAGTTGATTTTCATCTTGCCGGCCTCGCCCTTCTTGGTGGTCACGACAATGACTCCGTTGGCGGCCCTTGAACCGTATATGGCAGCGGCTGCAGCATCCTTGAGAATCGTAATGCTCTCAATATCATTAGGATTGATATTGCCGATGCCGTTTACGAATATGTCGTCAAAACCTCCGGTGGCGAGCTGCTCCTTGCTGAGAGAAGGGGAGTCGCTCTGCATAGGGACACCGTCAACAACCCACAGCGGATTGCTTGAGCCTGTCAGGTTGTTGGAGCCTCGGATTGTAATCTTGGATTGTGTTCCCGGCTGTCCTGACAAGGATTTGATGCTGACTCCGGCAACCTCTCCCTGCATAAGAGCATCGACAGACGAGAGCGCTTTGGCTTCGAACTTGTCGGCATCCAGCACAGCCACGGAGCCGGTAATCCTTTTGACTGATGTCTGGGCGTAACCGGTGACAACTACTTGTTCCAACTGGTTGTTTTCCCATTCCATCAGGATTTTCACGTTCTCGGTCTTTCCCGGAATCAACTGATAGCGGAGCTCCTTCATTCCTACGGAGGAGAAAATCACTGTCTTGGCTGAAGACGGAAGCATTATGCTGAAATTACCGTCCAAATCGGCCGTAGTGCCGACGGAGAGCTTATCCGCGCATACAAGCCCAGCGCCGATGACCGGCGCGCCGTCACTGTCTATGACCTGTCCGGAGAATCTGATTCCCTGGGCCCATACGGTGACGTTGATAAGCGTGAAAATGAGACAATAAGCTAATCTTTTCATATCGTGTAACGCTTATATCCGACAATAAAGTAAAAACAGGAGATGAAACCGGAAAAATCTCATCTCCTTGAATTCAAACAGTTTCCAAACTGTTTAGGGAGATTCTTTCAGCGGAGTTTAATGCCTTCCGCCTTCATTTCTTCAAGTGCCTTCCTGTGTCCGTCTTCGTTGACGTAAGCAAGGCAGTTCTCCAGCAGAAGAACGTTGAATCCGGCTTTCTTCAAATCTTCGCAAGTGTTGCGCACACAGAATTCAGTAGCGATTCCGCATACGAAAACATTTTCAGGCTCAAGCATAGAAACAATCTCGCTCAATGGCTGGCCTGCAGCATTTTCCGCCTCGAATCCGGAGTACTGCTCAGTCCCGGCATCGCATCCTTTGTCGAACACCAGGTCCTCATCGGCAAACGGTTTCAGCTTGTCGTGAATCTCGCCGCCTCTTGTCTCTGCCACACAGTGCGCCGGCCAAGTCCCTCCGAATTCCTTGAACGAGGAGTGGTTTGCAGGATGATGGTCGCGGATGAACAGCACAGGAAGATCTTCATCCCTTGTTTTCTCAATGAATTCCAACGTGTTGTCAACTGCATTCTCCGCATTGACGCAGGCGAGGCTTCCGTCAATGAAATCATTGAGCATATCCACGACTATAAGTACAGAATCATTAATCATATCTTCCTAGTCTATTTTGAAATTATTGATCTCGTTCACGAGTTTGGTCAGAATGTCGTTCTTGAGATTGTACAGGTCGTCAGAGATGTCAACCTTATAGTAGTGCGGGTTGATAAGACGTTTCTCCGACGGGCTGAAATGCTTGAGGGTGTCATTGTAGAACGCCTTTTTCTCCATCAGAGTCCTGACCGGTGCGCATCTTACACCATTCTCTATTACAGGGACTTGGAGCGCTCTCCACTGATAAGTTCCTTCGTCGAAAGTCTTGAACTTGTATCTGTCGTATTCGTCCTTGATGGTGAATGTCTTGCCGTGCTCGATGTCCTGGCTGAGAGTGTCGTTTCTCAGGCAGGTGACGTCGGCTTTGTATATATCCCCGAACTCCTGGTCGTGCTTCATAAGCCTGTAGGTAATCTGGAATCCCGGATTGATTAGCTTGATTCTGTCTTCGGATTTCTTGAGCACCGGATTGCCGTCAATTTGGACAAGTTTATATACATTTCCGAAGCACGGAGCCGCCTTGCTGGTTGCTATGGCATCGCCTACACCGTAGCTGTCAATCTTTGCTCCCTGTCTCTCAAGATCTGAAATCAGGTATTCGTCCAATGAGTTGGTAGCGAAGATTTTGCACTCTGTAAGTCTGTGTGCGTCAAGGATTTTCCTGACTTCTGCGGACAGATATGCAAGGTCGCCGCTGTCAAGCCTGATGCCATATCCGTACGGGTAATTGTTGTCTATTCCATTCTCCTTGAATGCGCGTATCGCGTTCAGGACTCCGCAACGGAGTGTGTCGTATGTGTCAATCAGCAGAATGAGGTTTTCTCCGCGATGTGTGTTTATATAGTCGCAGAATGCCTTGTGCTCTCCTTCGACAGAACTTCCGTATGCTGTGACGAAACTGTGCGCCATTGTTCCCGTGGACGGGACGCCGTTGAATACTCCGGTGAGAATGTTGGATGAGCTTGCGCACCCTGCGATTATGGCCGCTTTTGCTCCATACATTGCCGCCCAAGGTCCGTGTGCCCTTCTGGAGCCGAATTCGCTTACCGGGTGCGATGTGGACCTGCATACTCTGGAGGCTTTGGTTGCCACTGCCATCTGGTGGTTCATTATGCAGAGCATCGGCGTCTCAAGCACTTGAGCCTGGATGAGAGGTGCTTCAACGATTATGACAGGCTCGTTCGGGAATGCGATTTCACCCTCTTTCATTGCATAGACATTTCCGGTGAATTTCATATTCGCCAGATAATGTCTGAATTCTGCGTACTCGTCTCCCGGTATGAATTTCTCGTAGAAATCTTCCGGCATTGAGCCGAGATTGGCTATCATTTCGATTACTTCTTCAGTTCCGCTGACCACTGCCCAGTTGTTGTTCTCCGGGGCTTTTCTGTAAAACAGATTGAATATGGCGGTCTGTTCACCTTTTCCACATTCCATAAATGACTTTCCCATTGTATATTGGTACTTGTCTGAACAATATGCGAATTCTTTAACGTCCATTATTATACTTTTCTTCTTCTA
>CAVHJF010000009.1:0-77020 GCA_963636275.1 Acutalibacteraceae bacterium
TTGGATCCCGGCAGCAGGGTCAGCCACTGCCGGAATAATATGTTACAGGAGTGCTACCTTAGTCAAAGTATAGTTGCATCCTGTTATGACAAGACCGCCATTTGCAACAAGGTCATCTATATTTGTCTGACTCAGTTCCACCTCAATGCGGGTGTCACCGGCAGCCATCTCGATGAAGAGTTTTTCCGGAAGTTCAGCCCAATTTTGACCGTGACGGAGAGCAAGTTGCCAATAGGTCTGAGTTGTATCCTGATCAAGATAGAAAACCAACTTCTGCCCGGCTTTCACTGTTGACCAGTCATAGGCTCCCCACGCCAGATCCTGATTTCCGGACCAACCACCGGCAGAGAACGAGCCTTTCCAGATTGTGACTTCCTGTGAAATTTCCTGAACGATCTCGACTTTGGTGAAGGTGATGTCAGAGCCCTGGATTATTATACCGGCAGCTTTAACATCCTCACAA
The DNA here is from genome assembly GCA_963636275.1 of Acutalibacteraceae bacterium. Lineage (GTDB taxonomy): Bacteria > Bacteroidota > Bacteroidia > Bacteroidales > UBA932 > Cryptobacteroides. The sequence continues at coordinate 464 of CAVHJF010000009.1, forward strand.
TCACCTTTCAGCGCCTCGATGTTCGTAAGAATCTCATCTGTCAACGTCACTTCAGTACACCATTCGATTTTACCTTTACCGGAATAGCCACAAGAAGGGACCAAAGTATTGCTGCCTATTTCCGAGAATACCAGACCGGACCAGTCACCATAGTTCAGCTGAGCCTGACACCAGGTATCGTCGTCATAGGTATAATAGAATCTCAATTTGGCTCCGGCTGTGACATCGAGGAACTTGGAAGCCGGAACGATTACACGTCCGCCGTCACTCCAGGTAATAGGGACATTTCCTTCCCAGGCTACGATGAAATTCTGTTCGAGCAGCACTTCAATCTGCTGAGGACAGGTTTCGCGGTCACCGTTAAGAAGATCGAAATACATCGAATATGTTCCGATTGAGTTCCAAGGCATCACAAATGAGAGTTCGGTGTCAGTTCTTGAGGTGTAGGCAACAACCTTTGCATCACCGATATAGATATTCTCGATAAGCATAAAGTTTTCGCCCTTCAAAGTGACAGTAGCACCGATATGCTCGGCTGACGGCATCTCATTGACGATAATCAGAGCATCGTAGCTGAGAGTAATGTCATCATCCAGTTCGATGGTCTCGCCATTGTAGAGCGTGAGGACAATCTTGCCAGAAACTGATGTATTGGCCGTAGTGATGGTCAATTCATTGCCTTCCTCATTAGAAGCGACCTCGACATCCTTTCCGCCCAATGTGGCGCTCTTGACCAGATCCATACAAGAACCTTTCACGATTATGTTCTCGCCTGCCTTGAGCTCCAACGGAGACACGGACGCAATCACCGGTTCCTGAAGATTGTACAGAGTGCTTACTTGTGAGCCGTTCGCCATTTCAAGAGTGACTTCTCCGTCTCTTGCCTCAAGAGGCACTACGACGCTGATTTTTCCGTTTTCATAAGAGAAATCAGTGATTGGAGAAGCATTAGGGAAAATCACGGAAGCCACTACATCAAGGTCCTTACCTGTAATCTCAAGGATTCCGCCGGCCTTTATGATACTCGGAGAAACTTCAAGTTCAGTAGGAACCACCATTTCAGCTTTTCCCGCCTCAAACTCTTTACCGGCATAGCTTACTGCTATCACCTTTCCAGACTTCATCTCAGAAGGAATTGTGAACGTCAGGGACTTGGCATCTTCAGACACTTCAAGTGCTTCTGTTTCAATGGTAACGCCCTCCTCAAGACGGATCTCCTCAATCATATTCAGATACTTGCCCGACACTGTCGCTGTTGTGTTCGGCTTCCAGGCACTGGCTTTCACTGATGATACAGTAGGGTCACCTATCTCAAGGTCTTTCTCCGAATAAATGAGGTTGGCGATTTCGCCCTCGTCAGAGAGGATAATCTTGCCGGTAATGGCAGTAGAAGGAATGATTACTGAAGCATTGTGCCTGTCAACATTCGTAACAGGAACAGATTCACCGCCTTCGAAGGTAACACTCTGCACGAGATTCATATAGTCTCCCTTGAGAGTGACTTTATCACCAGGATAAGCCGGTGTGCTTGCTGTCGAGAAGTTGTCAAGCACGATAGGCTCTGTATATTCGAGAGATGTCGTAGTCGTGAATGTCTTGCCGTTTGATGCTTTGAGGACGATCACGCCAACTTCTGGTCCTTCTACAGGAAGCACGACACGGATTTCGCTCTGCATTCCGGATTTCACCACTTCTATTTGCGAAATAGGGTCAACTCCAGGCACATCCACTTCCACAATCTTGTCAAGGTTGCTTCCGATGAACGTAAGTGCACCGCCACGCATCACAGGATTAGGGCCGTAAGAGACCAGCCTCACCTGAGAGCTGGAGTACTGTGCCGTATCCAGTTCCTCATTTCCGCAAGCGACCATACAGGTCAATGCGGCAAACAGGATTGATATTCTAAATATATTTTTCATAATGTTTCCTCTGATTATTTGTTAGGGACAGCCCTGATGTTGTCAATCTGAAGCATAGGGGTACAAGATGAACCGCCGGCGGCACCTGCTGCCATAAAGAGTTCCATTCCGGCAAATGAGTCAGCATTGAGCGAACCTGACGCTTTCTCACCTGTCCAGTACCATACGAATTCGGTAGCAATCGGAAGAGAAACTGTAATCCATTCTCCGCCAGTATCAAACGAACCGGTAGCCTGCCAAGGCATATAAAGTGCACGAGGGATAGACAACGCGTCATCGTGGAAATAGCTGTTGTTTCCGTTGCCGAGTGACACATTCGAGATGGAAGCGAAGATAATCTGCAGAGGGCAGCCTGTCCACGGATGATCTGAAGGGATACGCAACTCGAACTTGATGGTCATATTCGAGAAGTCGCTGAAGTCCACCACGTGTGTAAGAGCGATTCCGTCAGGATCGTCATAAGTCTCAGGCGTATTCCAGTTGCCTGGCCAATACTCGAAATGGTATCCGTCATCAGCCCAGTCTGTACCGTCGGCCTTGATTACCACACCGTCCTTGTACAACTGCAGATAATTTCCACTGAATGAATTTTCGTCAGACTGGATTGTCTGATTGTGCCATCCGTGATTTCCGCGGGCGTCATCGAATGTGAAGAGCATACCTCTGTCGTCCTGATACATAAATGAGGACTGGCCTGTACCTGACTCTGTAGTCACTTTTATCTTTCCAGGAAGTGCGCCTTCAGGAACGACCACGTCAAATGAAGAGAACGTGATATTGGTAATCGTCGTAGCCTCGGCACCGGTAAATTCCACTGTAATAGGCTCGTAGAAATAGTTTCCGGTCACAGTCACTGTCTCTCCCGGCTCAGCATATTCAAATGACATAGCGTCAACAGAAGGAACAGGAGGAAGGACTTTGAAATCATAAGTCACCGTATCCTTGACATTGTTGATCATATAGATTTTGTCGGTCTGGACTGCAGGCAGAACCTTAGGGACAGACACGATGAGAGTATGGTCTGTGATATAGCTGGTATTGAGTGTAGCCTTCTGATCATTGAACCACAATTCTTTGATACTGCGGAGGTTGTCTCCGAGAAGACATACGACTTCATCCATATATGCGCCGGTGATTGTGAGATCCCTGTCCGCATATCTGACGGAATATACTTTAGGCGTGCCGTCCGCAACCCTGTAGCGGTCCGGATAATCAATTCTGTCGCAGGAAGCGAGACTTGCAGCCGCAACAGCTGAAAACGCCATTATATTCAAAAATTTATTTATGTTTTTCATATTCGGTATCGACTAGAAGTTATAGTGATATTCTGAACGTACGTCCACGTGGACAGCCTCTGCATCAGATGCCATATTTCCGTTGAACACAACGTCTTCTGTAGGGAACGGAAGTGTGAAACTTGACGCTGTCACATTAGGATTGTCATCCTTTGTGTTGTAAGTAACCTTGCTTGCATCCCAAGTTCCTGAATAGTCAAAGTCATCGCCAATCCAAGTTTTCCATACATCGTTGAGGCCGTTCCAGTAAGATCTCTTCTGTGCTTTGAGTTCAGAGATACATCCTGAAACATCGTAGTATGAACGGCGTACGTAATCGTACCAGCGGTCACCCTCGCCTGCAAGCTCGAGACGGCGCTCTTTCCAGATGTCGCTCCAGGCAACTGTCTCCAAAGCTTTTGCACCGGCACGCTCGCGCACCTTGTTAACATACTCTTTGGCAGCGGCATTGTCAGTATTGACAACAGCTTCAGCATAAATCAGATACACATCAGACAGACGGAGAATGTGTGTAGGCAGCTGGTTTGCCATATTCTGCGGAGTAATGCCGAGAGCGGAGATATGATCCTGATTGTCACCGAAAAGATTCTTGACATTGTTGGAGCCGGTATTGCACTGGAGCTCTCCGCCCGGGCCACCTTTTCCGTAGCCGTCCTTGTCATAGATAAAACGCAGATAGTCAAATCCTTTCTTGCTTCCGGAATAAGTCTTGTCCGTCCAGAAATAATCATATACGTCACCTGGCAGCATCATTGTCGCGTGTCTGCGGATATCTGAGTTGTCACGCATAGTAGGATTATCTGTAGCCTTGCATCCGAAAGCTTCCTGGAGGTCAACTGAAGGGCCTACATAACCGCCCCAGCAGTCACCGTTCTCATCGAAGCCTACCATAGCGAGGTCGCTCTGGAGGGTATTCTGCTGTGTCCAAGGGTCACGGCCACATTTCCAGAGCCAGGAAATGAGACATTCACCTGTCGCATTGAAGCCTTTAAGACGGAATACATCTTCATAATTAGGAGTCAATGACCTGCCTGAGTTGTCGATGACATCCTTTGCATATTTTGCAGCAAGAGCCAAGTCTTCAGAATTCAATGAGCCTTCGAGACCAGCCTTTGTAAGATAAACCTTGGCAAGAAGCGCCTCTGCGGCATAGTAGTCAATACGCTCATAATCAGCGAAACCGCTTGTGGTTTTAGGAAGAAGCGTCAGGGCCTTCTCCAATGTCATTATGATATATTCATAGACATCAGCCTTCTGCACTTTCTTCACTTTGTTGACCTGACCGCTTGTAATCAGCTCTGTATTGTTGTGAACGATAGGAACGTCGCCGAATGTGCGGACCATAAAGAAGTAAGCGAACGCCTTCCAGGTCAGAGCCTCTCCGATGCACTTGTTCTTGCAAGCCTGGGTCGGGCCGTCTGAATTGAGGATATTGTCGATAACTGTATTCGCGTGACCGTTGACAGCCCACAAAGAGTATGACATATTCACGAGGTCAGTATCGGTACCGTTGGTCGTGAAATCCAGATATGGACTTGAACCCCAGTACATATTGCCGGACATCACCTCTCCCACCTTGATGAATCCGCGCTGGAAATCATACCACGGTGAGTTGTACAGATAATTCACGCCCTGCTCGCACTGTGAATCATCCTTGTAGAAGTTATCCACGTTATAATTGTCTTCTGACGGACGGTTCAGGAAATCCTCGCAGGAAACGAGAGACAGGGCAACCGCTGCGGCAGACAAGCCTTTAAATATATTTATAAGTTTCATATCCAAAATCTTAGAATGTAATGTTCAATCCGAAAGAATACATTGCAGGAGACGGATAACGACCGTTGTCGACGCCATAAGTCAAACCTGAAGAATCCTGCGTACTTGCGCCGACCTCCGGATCATATCCGGAATATTTGGTAAACGTGTACAGGTTCTGAATATTCACATAGACACGGAGATTCTCGATCTTCGCCTTGCTCAGAAGTGCCTTAGGGAAGGTATATCCGAGAGTGATGTTCTTGATTCTCAGATAAGAGCCGTCCTCGACATAACGGTCGCTGATACGGTCGTTGTCGTTAGGGTCCTGGATGGATGTGTGTGGAGTCTTGGTAGAAGGATTCTTCACACGTACATTGTCAATATGGTCATACCACTTGCTTCCGTCAGCATATACGATGCTTGCATCGATAGGCTCGAGACGGGCTCTCTTGGAAACCACGCTCTGCAGCTGGTTTGTCCAGGTGCTGTTCATGTGTGTAAGAGTGAGAGCGTTGTAGTTGAACACCTTGTTGCCATAAGAACCGTTGAGGAAGATGCTGAGGTCGATATTCTTGTAACGGAATGTGTTTGTCCAGCCATAGGTGAACTTAGGAAGAGGAGAACCGATATCCGTACGGTCTTTCTCGTCGATCACGCCGTCCTTGTTGATATCCTCATACTTGATATCGCCCACCCAGACTGTATTTCCGCGGCTGAACACTCCGTCTGAAGGATATTTTGCCGGTTTTGCTGAATTCTGGATATCATCGAGATCCTTATATACACCTGCTACCTTGTATCCGTAGAAGCTGTACAACGGCTTGCCGATTTCAGATACGCAGACGATATCGCTCCACTGGCCGTAACCGATGAGGGAGGCATTTTCCGTATCTGTAAGACTCAGAAGCTTGTTTCTGTTGAATGAAATCTGGAAGTTGCTGTCCCAGCTGAAGTCTTTCAACTGTACAGGGTGAGTATCCAATGTGATTTCAAGACCTTTGTTCTCAATGCTTCCGTAGTTTCCTTTAGGAGCCTGGAGCTTGGATGAACCGTTACCCTGGGTACCCATATATGAAGGAAGCTGCATTGACATAAGCATATCGTCAGATCTCTTGTAGTAAGCATCGACGGTAAGGTTGATTCTGCTGTCGAGGAAACTGAGGTCGAGACCTACGTTATACTGTTCCTGGCTTTCCCATCTGATGGAAGTGTTAGGAATATTTGAAGGACGGAAGCCCATACCGAGTGCTGATGGCATTCTTGAGATGGACGCACCCCACGCGTAAGAACCGATGCTTGAGTTACCTGTCTGACCCCAGCCGAGACGGAGTTTACCGTTGTCGATGACTCTCTTGAGAGACTCGAAGAATTTCTCGTTAGAGAATCTCCAGGCCAATGCCACTGAGTGGAAGCCCGCCCAACGGTTGTTAGGACCGAAGTTGGAAGAACCGTCATAACGATAGGTATATGTGCCGAGATAGCGGTCGTCGTAGTTATAGGTCTCACGGGTGAAGAATGAAGCCATCGATGATGAGCCGAAGCCTGAGCCGATGGAAGGAGTACCCGTTGCAAGAGCCACGTTGTGAACTTCATCTGAAGGGAGGTCAGTGTTACTGCCGCTCAAATAGTTGTAGCGGGATTCCCAGCACTCCTGTCCGACCATCGCGGTAAGTGAATGTTTGCCCCACTGGTTGTTGTATGTCAGGTAGTTCTTCAACTGCCAAAAATAACTGCTGTTCTTCTGATAGCTGATTGAGTTCTGACTGCGCACCCAGCCTCCAAGGTCAACTTTCGGTTTGTATCTGTTGGCGTCAGACTCGCTCATATCGAAACCGAGTTCTGTTCTCCAGGTGAAATGCTTGATCGGAGTGAGTTCCGCATAGATATTTCCTGTGAGTTTCTTTCTCTTGAGGAGGATTTCGTCCATCATCGCGAGAGCTACAGGGTTAGGTGAAGTGTATCCCTCACGGATTGTTGAAGAATAATTTCCGTCAACGTCATAAACAGGGATATCAGGGAGAGTAGTCAATGAATAATAGATAAGTCCCTGGTTGGAGTCTGCAAGTTTCAAGTCGTCGTTTGTGATTGCATAAGTTGCGTTCACGCCGAGTTTGAACCATTTCTTGAGCTGAGCGTCAAGGTTTGTACGGACAGAGAAACGGTTGAAGTTTGAGCCGATGATAGTACCCTGCTGATCCATATAGGAACCTGACACATAGTACTGAACCTTATCAGAACCGCCCTGTGCGCTGATCTGATGCTGATGCTGCCAAGCTGTACGGAAGATTTCATCCTGCCAGTTTGTTCCCTTTCCGAGAAGTGAAGGAGTTGCATAATATGCATTCGTCTCATACACGTCGCCCTCTTCCTGCATTTCGTTGTAGTACTGAGCAAACTGACGGAGGTTCATCATATCAAGCCTTACTGTCTGGCGTGACATTGCAACCATACCATCATAAGTGAATTTCGCCTCACCTGACTTACCGTGTTTAGTGGTGATGAGGACTACACCGTTCGCACCCTGAGCACCGTAAATCGCTGTAGCAGAAGCATCCTTGAGGATTTCCATACTTACGATATCGGCAGGGTTGATGGTGGAGAGAGGTGAAATCGTTGAAACTGTACCATTTCCGAGCGCATCTCCGAGACCGAAGTCCGAGCCTTTGTTTCCGCCACCCTGAACGATTACACCGTCGATGACGTAAAGAGGTTCTGCGTTAGCATTGATTGTAGCCTGTCCACGCACGCGGATAGAAGATGACGAACCAGGAGCTCCGGAAGTCGAAACTGCCGTGACACCTGCCGCACGTCCCTGAAGGCTCTGGTCGAGAGAAGAAATAATCGAGCCCTTCAAATCCGCCTCTTTCATTGATACTGAGGCGCCTGCGAGGTCGCTCTTCTTCATTGAACCGTAACCTATGACCACGACCTCATCAAGAAACTCATTGTCTTCAGAAAGTTTCACGTTGAAATTCGACTGATTGCCGACCGTGATTTCCTGTGTCTTGTAACCGATTGAAGAAATTTCGATCACTGCGCCTTTGCTCACTGACAAAGTGAAGTGACCGTCGTTATCAGTCATAGTGCCATTGGTTGTGCCTTTTTCGATGACGCTTGCTCCGATGACAGGGCCAGTCTGGTCAGTCACAGTACCTGTGACGGGCACTTTCTGGGCCATTGCACTGATGCAAAGAAACATCATCAAGCACGATAATAGTTTACTTTTCATACTGAATGTGATTTAACATATATTTGGTTATTACGTATCTGTTGGTCATTTGTTTTTCTGCGCTGAAATCTGCACGCTCTCCAAAATCCTTATATTATTATATAGAAGTATTCCATTTTCAGCAGTCTTCAAAACCTATTTTAACGTTGCAAATTTAATTTGTCGGAGAGGGGCGAACAAATACTATTTTGATAATTATTGTAACAATTTTGACATAACTGATATTAAGAAGCATCGCGGTCCATAGAATTTTATCCTTACACTACAGCCATCGGGAAATTCTTCCCAATATGCGAATGATTATGTTAGACACATCACTGCTGAATAACATCTATTACAATCGCTAAAAATCGCCGAACTGACATCACTAATACTATTTTATCATTTTTTTGCATAATTACGGAACGGCTCAGATTGTCTTGAAATATTTATTAGTTTTGTATTCGAGAAATTCTCAACTTGTTGACAATATGAGACATACACTAAAGCTATCCTTGATTGCCATTGTATTGGCATCGTGTTCAAGCAACCAGATCACAGTAACACACAACGCAGGCAAAACCAGAATCGAAGCATATTCTGACAACATTCTGCGTGTCACATCCGTACCCGAAGGCGCAAAGTTTACGGACGGAAAATCTCTTATGGCATTACCATCAAAACAGAAAGTGAAAATCGAGGTCAGCCGTACAGATTCGACCACAATAGTAAAGGCGCCTAAGATCACCGCCACAGTGAACAACAGCGACGGCTCTGTCCGCTTCACAAGACCTGACGGCACGGTTCTGACATCTGAATGCAGCCGCACATTCGCCCCGATATCAGTGGACGGCACTGACGGCTACACGGTAAGTCAGAGTTTCAATTCGCCTGACGACGAAGCATTTTTCGGACTTGGACAACACCAGGCAGACGAATGGAACTACAAAGGACGCAACGAAGAGCTTTACCAGTATAACACAAAGATTTCCATACCTTTCATCGTATCATCCAGAAAATATGGACTTCTGTGGGACAGCAACAGTTTCTGCCGCTGGGGTGACACCCGCGACTACGCTCAGCTAGGAGATGTATTCACTCTATTCGACAAGAACGGGAAAGAAGGAGCCCTGACAGGCATATACAAGGCTGCTGACGGAAGCATTCTAGAAAGGAGAGAAACCGCATTGGCTCAGGAATTTCTGGAGACTCCAGACTGCGAGAAAGTCAGAAACGCTCCGGATTTCAAGTTCAACGGGGCAAATGTGACATTCGAGGGAGACATCGAGCCGCACGAAAGCGGTCTCTTCCATTTCTATATATATTATGCCGGCTACACGAAAATTTTCATCGACGGAAAGCAGGTAATGCCGGAAATCTGGCGCACTGCGTGGAATCCGAACGGCAGAAAATTCGAAGTCAATCTTGAAGCAGGCAAAAAAGTACCGCTCCGCATCGAATGGAAGCCGGACGGAGACGTTTCCTACTGCGGTCTGCGTGTGTTGAGTCCTGTTCCGGAGGAGCTCCAGAGCCGTATGAACTGGTGGGGCGAGATGCAGAAACAGATTGACTACTACGTCATTGCAGGCGACGACATCGACGGTGTCATCAGCGGATACCGCACGGTCACGGGCAAGGCTCAGATTATGCCGAAATGGGCTATGGGCTACTGGCAGAGCAGAGAAAGATATTCTTCTCAGAAGGATATTCTCGAGACACTCAACGAGATGAGGGAAAGGAACATCCCGGTTGACAATATGGTGCAGGACTGGCAATACTGGAAAGATGACCAATGGGGCAGCCACGAATTCGACAGCGACCGCTATCCTGACCCGAAAGGTATGATTGACACATTGCACTCTATGGGTGCAAGATTTATGGTGTCCGTATGGCCGAAATTCTATGCCAACACAGACAATTTCAAGGAGTTGGACGAAAACGGTTGGATATACAAGAAGGCCATTGCTGACAGCGTCGAAGACTGGCTCGGCTATCAGCAGTCTTTCTACGATGCGTACTCAGAAGACGCGCGCAAACTGTTCTGGGAGCAGATGAGAAGAAATCTTTTCGTGCTTGGCGTGGATGCCTGGTGGATGGATGCCAGCGAGCCTAACATCCACGACTGCACGGATATGGATTACAGAAAGGCACTCTGCGGACCTACTGCGCTCGGCTCGTCAACAGAGTATTTCAACGCTTATGCGCTGATGAATGCCAAGGCCATATATGAAGGCCAGCGATCAGTCGCGCCGAACCAGAGAGTTTTCCTGCTCACCCGCAACGGCTTCCCGGGTCTTCAGAGATATTCCACTTCTTCATGGAGCGGCGATATCGGAACCCGCTGGGAGGATATGAAAGCACAAATCACTGCAGGACTGAACTATTCCATCAGCGGTATCCCGTTCTGGACACAGGATATCGGTGGATTCAGCGTAGAAAACAGATTTATGGTAGCACAGCAGCTCTATGACAAGACCGGTGTTGAAAACGAGGATTTGAAGGAATGGCGCGAAATGCAGACCCGTTGGCACGAATGGGGCGTATTCAACCCTCTCTACCGCGCTCACGGTCAATGGCCTCTCCGCGAGCCTCAGAATCTGGCTCCGGAATCGCATCCGGCATATCAGACAATCGTCAATGTGGACAGGATGAGGTACAGCCTTATGCCTTACATTTATACTATGAATGCCAGGGTTCATTTCGACGACTACACTATAATGAGACCTCTGGTCATGGACTTCACAGATGATCCGAAGGCCGTTGCAACTGGTGACGAATATATGTTCGGAGACGCATTGCTGATCTGCCCTGTATATGAATATGGAGCACGCAGCAGAGAGGTATATCTTCCTGCAGGTCAATGGTATGAATGGCATTCAGGCAAGCCGGTTGAAGGAGGACGCACTATCACGGCGGATGCTCCGTTCGAGCGCATTCCGATCTACGTCCGCGCCGGACAAATCATCCCTATCGGTCCTGATATTCAATATACTGCACAGGATAAAGGCAACGAGCTGAAACTCAAGATCTATGCAGGTGCAGATGCCACATATTCTCTGTATGAGGATGACGGAGTGACCTACAACTACGAGAAAGGCGAATACACTTGGATTCCGATGAATTGGGACGAGAAGTCATCGACTCTGACGATTGCCGACAGGGCAGGTTCGTTCAAAGAGATGCCGGCGCAGAAGCATATTACCGTAGAGGTAATCGGCAGCACAGGCACACGTACTGCAGAACTGGAATATACAGGCAAGAAGGTGTCGGTAAAAATCTGACAGAGCGCAGTTTGAAATAACACTCGACAATATTATTTTTGTATCCGGAAGGTGTCTTGAAAGAACCATTTCAAAACATCCTCCGGATATAAAAAAGCACGTGCAATTATGGAAAATCCAGTTTTGGAGGCGATAAAAACCCGCCGCAGCATCAGAAAGTATAAAAAAGAGCAAATCTCTGACGAGGAACTGAATCAGGTACTTGAGGCCGGCACATTCGCTCCGACAGGCAAGAATCAGCAGGACCCGTTCATCGTAGCGGTTCAGAACCCTGACAAAATCGCTGAGCTCGTGAAGATGAATGCGACCATTATGGGAACCGACTCCAATCCATATTACGATGCTCCGACTATTGTGCTTGTCTTTGTTCCGCTTCCCGAGGCAAACCGCAATGCAGTGCAGGACGGCTCCCTCGTATTGGGCACAATGATGCTGGCAGCCCATTCGCTTGGGCTCGCATCCTGCTGGATAAACAGGGAGATGGAAATGTTCGCGACTCCGGAGGGCAAGAAGATGATGGCGGAGTTCGGCATTCCTGAAGGATATATGGGTGTCGGCGCATTGTCGCTTGGATATCCCGCAATTCCGAATCCGAAAGCCCTTCCGAGAAAGGAGAACTACTTTAAGGTAATCAAGTAAGGCAATAATCACATAATGACAGAAGCTGCCGGAGTCCGGCAGCTTTTGGATAATTCATTACGTTATGAGCAATCCCGACGCAGTCGATATTCTGGAGAGGCACGGTGTCCGCCCCACAGCCATAAGGCTCTTGATTTACAAGGCTATGCAGGAGTTTCACGACACCTTCAGCCTGGCAGACCTGGAAATCGCTTTGGAAACTGTGGACAAGTCAACCATATTCAGAACTCTGGAGACATTCACCGCCAGCCACCTGGTGCACGAGACCGAAGACGGAAGCGGCGCGAAAAAGTATTGCGTCTGCCACAATGACCACAACTGCGGCCCGGACGAGATGCACTGCCATTTCTACTGCGAATCCTGCCACAAGACTTTCTGTCTTGATACAATCCATATTCCGCCGGTGAATTGTCCCGACGGATATGAACTGCACGAAATCGAATATCTCATAAAGGGGCTTTGTCCGGATTGCCGGAAGAAAAATCTCTCAAAAGCCTGACTTATCGAGGTTTACCACCCAAGATAATCGGGAAGTGGACCTACTATCAGACTTTTTTATTCTCACAACTGTTTTCTGTAAACCCAGGTATCACGGGTATAGGCCTTCATATCATCGAAGAATTTATCACCCTTGTGGACGGTGCTCCGTTTGTCATTGAATACGACAGTCGGCTGTGTCACAGGATTATAGACTTCCCACTTGAAATGTCTTACATTCGGATTGCCGTCTTTGGCGAATGACACCCACACGTCACTCATAAAGTCAGCAAGTTTGTACGCCGACTTGTCGCAACCTACCATAAAGCGTCCGAGCCAGATATTGTTGAATACGAAAGGCATCTCTACACAATGGTTCGTGGCGAATGTTCCGTCCATATGAGGAGACGGTTTCGCGAATATGTAAATAAACTGTTTCGTATCACCGAGATTATAACGCACATCTGCATTTTCATACAGGCTGCCGAGCATACTTGCTTCTGCATAGTTGCATCCTATGATGGTCGGAATACCACCGGAGATCTCTTTCACTTCAGGGTCACCGGCATTGCAGGCAATCACCTCTCTGTCCAGAGTCGGTCCGAACCACATTCCCGCGCCATAAATCTTATAGAAATAGTTATCAGGATTCGAGTCACAGACTGCGCTTGACACGGCATTGAACAAATCTGCATAAGGGACTGTCTGGATTTTGTCAATATCGGAAGCGGTCAGACCGAGTTTTTCTGCGACCTTCACGCCCATTGCCTGACTCTCGTTCCTGTCCTTGAAGTTAATCATAGAGCCGCTCTGGATGATACCCTTATTGAACAATCCTTTTGCCGCAGGGCATACAAGAAGGGCGTTCACTTTACCGCCACCGCCTGACTGGCCGAAAATCGTGACATTATCCGGGTCTCCGCCGAACTGTCCGATATTGTCGTGCACCCATTCGAGCGCCTTGACTATATCCAGAATACCGGCATTTGCCGAATACTTGTACTTTTCGCCGAAAGCGGAGAGGTCAAGAAAACCGAGTGAATTCAGACGGTGATTGACACTTACCATCACCACGTCTTTTTTCGCCAGATTGGTCCCGTCATAGAAAGGAAGCTCACTGCTGGCGCCCATCGCGAAACCGCCTCCGTGAAGCCACACCATAACAGGCCTTTTCTTATTGTCATTGATACCATTTGACCAGACATTCAGATAGAGACAGTCTTCGGACTGAGTACCGTCATCCCATTGATACAGAAAGGCTTCGCAATCATCCTCCCAGGTTTTTCTTTCTTCCTGCAGACACTGGTGGCCGTAGTACAGTGCTGTTTGTACGCCTTCCCAACTATCAGGGTCCTCCGGAGCCATAAAACGCTCAGCCTTACCGTATTGAATACCTTTGAACGTATATATTCCGTCCTCTATGTATCCGGACAGTTTACCGTATTTTGTTTGAACCAACGCGCTAGTGCTGTCACATATCAAGGTATGATTCTGTTCCGCACAACAAGAGGCCAGAACCAGCCCTGCGCCCATTAAAGCAATAAAACTTTTCATTTTCAGTTATATTTTGTTATCACTGTTTTTAAATATGCCGTCAAGCATATTACATCTTTCTCATTTGAATATCTTGGTTGCGAAGATTGTAAGATAGATTCGCCAGTTGCGCCAGGTATGCCCGCCGTCAGATTCGTAGTATTCCACAGGATAACCTTTTGACTCACAATAGTTTTTCAGAATAACAGCATTCTTCTTGACCATATCGTCACAGCCGACGCCTATCCAATACAGAAGCGGGGCTTTGCCCTTGGACATCTGCACTGCGAGCGCTTTCTCCGCTTCCGGAGTTTCCGCAGTTACTACGCCGGAAAACATTCCCACATATCCGAAAGTTCCCGGATTGGCTCTGGAAACGGCACAAGACTGACGCCCTCCCATTGACAGGCCTGCAATCGCTCTGTTCTGATAGCCTTTTTGAACTCTGTAATTTGATTCCACAAAGGAAATCACATCCTTGAAGCTGTTCTCTATCTCTTTTGTCGAGTCTGAACGCGAATTGAGTATAGTCGGCTGGAACATATTCACTGCATATCCCGGAGCCGCATTGTTGAAGTAAACTCCGTTCGGCATAACTACAATCATCGGCTTCGCCTTCCCCTCAGCAATCAGATTATCAAGAACTTGGCAGGTTCTTCCGAGTTCAGCCCAAGCATCTTCATCACCGCCGGAGCCGTGAAGAAGATACAGCACTGGCAACTTGTCCTTGCCACCCTCATAACCTGCAGGAGTATATATGGAAATACGGCGTACAGCCCCGAGTGTCGGGCTGTCATACCACCTTTTTGCAAGCGTTCCGTGCGGCACATCGTGAGCCTCGTAATACCAGCCTTTGTCGTCCTTTTCTGTACTGAGAATGAAATAATTGGTCCACGACGCAATATCCCTGTTACGGTACATATTCGACGGGTCTTCGGTCCGCATTCCGTCAACCACGAAATTATACAGATAAAGTTCACCGGCAAGAGGCGCCGTTGTGTAACTCCACACGCCGTCTTCACCCTCAGTCATATTTACGGTCTCGTAGCCGGACAGCATATCGCCTTGCAACTGCACGGTGACAGCCTTCGGGTTACGATACCTGAATGTCACGGAATTGTCCGGATTGATTTCCGGAGACTTGACAGGAGCCTGATACTTGAGTGCCTGCTGTGCCCAGGCGGATGTCGAAAGCATAAGCACCAGGGCAGATACAAATAGTAGTTTGTTGTTCATAATTATTGTGGATTGTCATTGTCTTCATAATACTGGCTCGGCAACACGCCGAACTTCTTCTTGAACAGGGAGGAGAAATGCGACGGAGAACTGAATCCCAGCATCTCCGCTATCGCCGAAATCTTATATTTCCGTTCCTTGATATATTCCAATGAATAATTGAGTTTATATGTACAGAAGAAATCGTTCGGTGTCTGCCCGGTAAGAGCCTTGACCTTATAGTAGAATTTCGTTCTGCTCACATTCATCAGAGAGGCCATCGTGTCAATATCCAATTCGCCCTCCTGCAGCTCCTTGCGCATCTCAGCATACAACTTCTCCATAAACTGCCTGTCCCTGCCGCACAATTCCTTTTCACTTTCCGCCGGAACCGACGTGGAGGATGTCAACATTCTCCGCACTCTGTTTCTGTTCTCTATTGTAGTTCTGACCAACGCTTTCAGATAGTCCGGATTGAACGGCTTTATCACATAAGCGTCCGCTCCGACTCCGAGACTCTGAATCTGGTCTTGCACTGTTGATTTCGCAGTAAGCATTATGACCGGGATATGGCAGAGAGATATGTTGTTCTTCACCATTCGGCACAACTCCACGCCATCGACATCAACCATCATAATGTCACAGACGACAATATCGGGATGTATTTCTTCTATCATCTTGTAGCCAGACAAGGCATCGAACCGGAAATACACATTGTACGATGACGAGAATATTGATTTGAGATAATAGACCATCTCATAATCATCGTCTATAATCATCAGTTTCGGCTTGTTCTCCGCTTCACCGACATTTGAATCTGTCTTGACATACTCGCTCAGATACTCTTTGGAATCGATGCTCGTATAGTTGTCCGCCGAGAGATTTTTCTCAGATTCAAAATATTCATTTTCACTAAGAGGGACCGAAAACGAGAAGACACTCCCGACCACATTCCCGGCGTCATCCTTTCTCTGCCGGACTGAAATCTCGCCGTGATGAAGAGTCACGAGAGATTTGGTGTAATAGAGTCCTATGCCTGTGCCGCCCGACTTCCTGGTGGATTCCGCCTGATAGAACCGGTCGAACACCACGTCCAGGTCCTCGTTGTTTATTCCTATTCCGGTATCCGACACACTGACATTCAATCTATTGTCCGCGTCAACAGCCGCTTCGATGGTGACATAGCCACCTTCCGGAGTATATTTGACAGCATTCGAACAGAGATTGTACAGTATCTTCTCCATCTTATCCCTGTCAATCCATCCTATAATCTTATTCGAAGGCATATTGACAGAAAGATGAATGCTTTTCAGCTTCGCCCCGATGTCGAAACTGGACTTTGTATCCTCTATTATTTCCGAGACAGATTCGAGTTTGACATTAAGTTTAAGCATTCCGTGGTCAAGTTTGTTGAAGTCAAGCATCTGACTCACAAGCTTGAGCATACGGTTGGTATTTCTTTTAATGACGGCTATCGATTTTCCTGACTCACCGTCACTGTCAGAATCAATCACCGATACTGCGCCGTTGATCAATGTCAGAGGCGTACGGAATTCGTGAGAGATATTGGCGAAGAAATCGATATTGTCCATATTGAGTTTCTCGGTCATTTCTCTTTTTATTCTTTCCTCTCCGGCTTCCCTCTTTTTCCGTAATGAGATGAGAGCCATAACTATACTTGCAGCCAGAAGGCCGAACAGGAGCAGCGGCGTCACTATCTCATACCACAACAGATTCATTCTGATTCTGATGGTGAAAGGTTCGGTCCGCTGTTCCAGATTATTGTTGCAGATGACGAATTTTATGGTATTTCTCGGTCTGCTTGCCCCGTAAAGCGGGAACGAATTGTCAAATGATTCCCGCGGGCCCGTCTTGAGCCCGTTTATATCATAGGTATAAGAGTAATTCGCGTAAGAATCCCGACCGCTTATGAGACCTATATGAAGATTCAGGTCTTTGGTATCTCGAGGCAAACGCAGAACCGCATTGCGGGACGGATACTCGCTTGTCCGAAATGTGGAAAGAATCTTCTTCCCGGATGTAATCACAACGTGCGCATCCTTTTCCAACTTGCTTTCAGGCTTCAATTTGTCTTTGCCTGATTTGTAATAAATGGACGAGCCCACCATAGCGACGCTGTAATCCGGAAGCCTTACAAGATAATGTTCTGCAGGATAATCAGAGGAATCTGACCACACCTTACGGAATCCGGACATCGATTCGTCAAAGAGATAGACATTCCCGGAGAAATCCATAGCAAACACATTCCCTTCATTGTCGGAAGCCAGATGTCTGACTAGGATATCCGGGAAAGCCGTCACACGCACAAGGGTGTCGGTACCGTTCGGGCATACGAACAGACCGTTGTCAGTGGAGCCGATCCAGATGTTTCCGCGGGCATCCTGCGTGCAGGAGGAGAAATAAGCCTGATTTATATTGTCCGCCTTCAGCAACCTAACCTTATCATTCGAGGAATCGTATATGACCGGATTATGATCGGTGAAACATACCAGCACAGTCTTATCGTCAAGAGTCTGTATAAATGACGCATAGCAAGCATCATCATTGAAAACATCCAGACTGCCGCGACAGTTGTCCTGGGAGTTCTTCCCGTAAACGTAAATCTTCGATCCTGCACCTGCAACGACAACGTCATCATTCCTGCCGAAAGCAGAAATCCCTTCCACAGATTTGGAAAGCGCCCGTGACGTTCTGATATCCGCGTCTTTCGTGACTCTCACAAGCAGTCCCTGTCCGCTGCCTCGCGGCGCTCCGCTGACAAGAACCTGTCCATCGTTGCCCAATGAGAGCGCATAAGGGTTGTTCTCAGTGAAAAAACCGGACAGTTCCACAGAACCTGCCATCTTCTTCGTATGTATGTTATAGCAATAAAGGTTGGATGTATCCAGAAACCAGAAATGGTCATTATCCTGTACGCACCCCAGGATATTCTTATCTTTCAACTGCAACAGCAGGCTTTCATACGCTGTATCTACGCTATGCCCGTACGTATAGCAACTGAAGCCTCTCGGTCCGGAAGCCGTCCAAAGCGAACCGTCCGGAGCAATAGACATAGCGTCTCCTCCGCCAGCCGCATATTTAAGTATCGCATCAGTCAGCACATCAGCGGATTCACCGACAAATGCTTCCCTGAGTCCGTTATTGACACAAACCGACTTCTGGTCACAAGAAATGACAATGAAACCTTTGCCGACACTCACCACTTTGCCGTTTCCGGCGTTTCTGATTTCAGGATAAATGTCGCAAGCCCGTTTGACAGAAAACGATCTGGTGTCCAGAACCGCGATTCCGTTTTCATCCGGATACCAGATTGAGGACATTCCGTCAAAAACCGCGTCACTGGCATCAGAGCCCAATGCTATTGAACAGATTACATTATAGAACGAATCCAGGCAATCAAGCCTTCCCCGGTATTGCACCCACAACTTATTCTCGTTGTCAAAGAAGATTCCCGGCTCGCTCTTGGCATCCAGGAACGGCATCTCGATTTTGCTGACAAAAATGCCGGCTTCATCGTCCCACTCCAATATGTTTCTTCTAGTAACTATACACGTCCGCCCGGACTGGCTTCGTGCAATGCTTATGACGTATGAATTGTCATCCGCGAGTTTCAGATGTTCAAAGCATCCAAGTTCAGGATTGTATCGGTCAACTCCTTTCTGAGTTGCAATCCAGACAATGCCGTCCTTGTCAGAAATGACATCATTGATTTTGCTCGATGCAGGACTTCCTTCATCATCATTATCGTGGTTGTAGCGTATAAGATTGTATCCGTCTGTTTTATATAGGTACGGAGCATCCTTGCATTCAAGCCACGTATATCCGTCATTGTCAAAAACGAAATCAGACACTGTGTAACCACCCAGCGTTTCCACTATGGAGCCTGTGCACTTTCTGGTTACAACTTCATTCCCGGCGCAGCCTACGAGCAACGTCAGAAGAAAGGGAACGGTTATCAGTTTTTTCAATATCATAATCACGGACGCTAAAGTAAGACAATTCCCAAGTCTGACAATAGCCGGTTGAACTTTCGTGGTGTATTTTGTACAATTATGACAGGACTTGTACTCAGTTGATACCTGCCTGAGATTGACCTTCAATAACTTTGCACCGTGCAGTTGAGCACTCGTAAACATATAATTAATTTACACAAATCAAGATGAAAAGTCTATTCTCAAGATTAAGACGCACGTTGATTCTGATTTCCGCTTTATTTTCGGGCACTTTGACATTTGCCCAGAACAAAATCAGCGGAACGGTCATTGACGAGACCAACCTGCCAGTCATCGGCGCAGGTGTCGTACAAAAAGGAACAAGCAATGGTGTAATTACCGACTTTGACGGAAAATTCACAATTGATGTTGAAGAAGGAACGATGCTTTCATTCTCTTCTATCGGTTATCAGACACAGGAGCTTAAAGCCGAAGACGGAATGCAGGTTATCCTCAAGGCTTCTGCGGAATCTCTTAATGAAATAGTGGTTGTAGGATACGGTGTACAGAAGAAAAGCGATTTGACAGGCGCCATCTCCACAATCAAGGATTCGGATATGACTTCAAGGTCTGCCGCATCCGCAGAACTCGTTCTGCAGGGAAAGACTGCCGGCGTACAGCTTTTTTCCAGTTCCGCAAAACCGGGAGCCGCTCCGTCTGTCCGAATCAGAGGTATCAGTTCCAACGGTTCTTCTGATCCGCTCTACGTGGTTGACGGCCGTATCACAAGCAGCATCAACAACATAGACCCTAATGACATCCAGTCTATGGAAGTCCTGAAGGATGCCGCATCCGCAGCAATCTATGGAGCGCGTGCAGGAAACGGTGTGATTCTCGTGACAACCAAGAGCGGAAAAGGCAAAGGAAAAATCAGTTACGAGTACCAGCTCACATCCCAAAGTCTCGGCAAGGTTCCTGAGGTGATGAATGCTCAGGAATATATGCAGTACTACAAGGAGTTCGGAAAATTCACTGATGAGGATTACGCTTCCAAATGGGACGGCAAGACTGACACTAAATGGGTTGACGAGGTGTTCACCAACTCACTCCAGCACAGACACAAGCTCAATTTCCAGGCAGGAAAAGACAAGGGCTCAATCTATGCCAGCCTCACATACCTCAACAACGACGGTATGTTTGTCGGAAACTCTGACACATACAAGCGTCTTACGGGAATGATAAACGCTTCCTGGCAAATCAAGCCTTGGTTGGAAATCCAGACCAACAATCAGATACATCAATCAGACATACGTTCCATCCCTGAAGGCGGAGAATCCAACAATGCTGTGCTCGCAGCACTTCAGCTGGACCCGCTGACAGCAGTCCGCTACTCTGCCGACAACCTGCCGTCCAATATGCAGGCAATCCTCGACGACCCTACTAAACACAGACTTCTCGGAGACAGCAAGGGCTACTACGGAATCTCTCAGTTCAACCTGAATGAGAATGTCAACCCTCTGATCCACCGTGACAGTTCTTACGACGAGACACGCACATTCGGCATCAACGGCACAGCAGCCGTCAACCTGAAACCGGTCAAGGGACTCGTGTTCACATCCCGTCTCGCCTACAAATACAGCGGTATTTCATCCTATGGTTACGGTCTTGACTTCTATGCCAGCGACTACGTGAAACAGAACTATGTGAATATCAATGCAACCAACACTGTAATACGCTATTACCAGTGGGAGAATTTCGTGAATTATTCACATTCGTTCGGACATCACGATTTCACAGTTATGGCAGGTACATCCTTCAGCGACAACTGGAACAACTATGTGACAGGCAGCACGAGAGGCACCGACACAGATCTTGGCGTTCTCAAGAACAAGAAATCCCACTATTATTTCGCATACACGACTCCGACAGCCATCAAGTCTGTTTCCGGAGGCGAATCAATCAACACAAGAAACAACTCATACTACGGACGACTCAGCTATTCTTACAACAACAAGTACATAGCACAGGTTTCTCTCCGTGCAGACGCTGCCGACACTTCTGTACTTCCTATTGAAAAACGTTGGGGCTACTTCCCTGCAGCATCAGCCGGCTGGACAATCAGTGAGGAGCCGTTTATGGAGGGCGTCAAGGACGTTATGCCTTTCCTCAAGTTCAGAGCCAGCTGGGGTCGCAACGGTTCCACAGCCACCCTCGGAGACTATATGTATGCTTCTGTAATCGGAAGTACCGGCAACTATCCTGTAGGCACCACTGGAGAATATATAGGTTCAAACGCCCCTACATATACAGGAAACAAGGACCTCAAATGGGAAACTTCAGAGCAGATTGACTTGGGATTGGACGCGCGCTTCTTCGATGGAAGACTCACATTCGCATTTGACTGGTACAACAAGACGACCAAAGACCTGATAGTTTCAGGATTCTCTTCATCCACAATCGTAGGTGTAAGCGAATCACCGATGAACGCCGGCGACATACGCAACAGAGGTGTTGAACTTGAGCTCGGCTGGACAGACACTATCGGAGATTTCAATTACTCGGTAAGAGGCAATATGGCGACATTGAGCAACAAGGTCACATATCTTCATCCTGCTCTCGAAAACGGTATTGAAGGTATCACCTACAGATTCTCCCCTATCACCAGATTTGAAAAGGGCTACCCTGCCTGGCATTTCTACGGTTACAAATTCACCGGCATAGATTCAGCCACAGGAGAACCGACATTCGAAGACGTGAACAAGGACGGTGTAATCTCTCCTAATGACAAGACTGATATCGGCTCTGGTATTCCTAAAGTGACCTACGGTATCACATTGACTGCAAGCTGGAAAAATATTGACTTCATCGCATTCGGTTCTGGCGCTGCCGGACATCAGATTTTCTGCGCTCTCGACCGTGTCGACTACGCTGTAAACAAGCTGAAATTCATCGTTGACGACAGATGGACTCCGGAGCACACCAACGGAACCAGACCTCGCGCCAATGCCGGCTCATACACGGACTGGATGCAGTCAAGCGCAAATGTCTATAAAGGAAACTACTTCAAGATCAAGCAGATCCAGCTCGGATACACACTGCCTAAGAAAGTCAGCGAAGTACTGCACATCAGCAATCTCAGAGTATATGGTTCACTCGACGATTTCTTTGTCTTCACCAAATATCCAGGATTTGACCCTGAGGTTGCAGGCATAGGAAACGCACTCGGAGTGGATATGGGAGCCTACCCTACTTCACGTAAAATTGTTTTCGGAGTAAATCTCACATTCTAACATTTAAGAGGATTTTGTAATGAAAAATATAGTAAAAGTTACAGTTCTTGCTCTGCTTGCAGTCACATCGATTTCCTGTGGCAAATTGCTCAACATCGATCAGCACGGAGTAGAAGATGCGGACAAGTATTATTCAACTGATGAAGAACTCCTTACGGCATCCGCAGAACTTTATCGCAATATGAGAAGTCTGGAAGCGAACGCCAACCTTCTCAAACCGCTTCTCGACGGTGATTTCTGGGCCGGCGGAGGACAGCACGGAGACAACAGTATGCTCGACCAACTTGCCGAATATACCTTCGATGCTGAAGACGCCACCATCACAAGCTACTTCCAGGGCCTGTACACTCTGATTTTCTCAGCCAACTCAATTACTGACAGAGTCAATCCGGAAACTTCAGAGACAGCTAAAATGACAGTAGCCGAAGCCAAAGTATTCCGTTCCTACGCATACTTTGAATTGATAACTCTTTGGGGCAATCCGCCACTGGTTGACCATTGCCTGCAGCCTAGCGAATACAAACAGGCAAACGGAAAAACAGAGGAACTTTGGGACTACGTAAACAAAGGATACAGCGAAGCCATCGCCTCTAATGCCCTGCCTGAGAAAACCGATTCTCACGACAAAGATACCTGGCGTGTGACAAAGCAATATGCTCAGGCTCTTTACGGCAAAGCGCTTCTCTGGCAGAAGAAATATGATGAAGCAGCCAAATTGTTTGACGAGGTCATATCAAGCGGCAAGTATGAACTGTTCGACGGCGAATACGGCGACAGGAACACAATGGAGAACAAATTCAACTGCGAGAATCTCTTTGAAAGCATATTTCCGAATGACCCTGCCAATGCCGTCTCTTCATACACCGGTTATATGATGGGATGGCGTACAGACCGCCATAATCCTGCGGGACTGGCCGCATACAATATCGAAATGGGATTCGGTTTCATAGCTCCTACAAAAGACCTCTATGACGCATTCGTCGCACACGACGGAGACAGCTACAGAAGGAAGCAGACAATCAAAAATTACGATGAGATGGTGGAAATGGAGCTGGGACTTCTTGACGGAGCGATTCAGATGGGAGAAGGCGTCTATATGTGGAAGGACAGATACACTACGGACAAGACTCCAGCAATGTGGTGTACAGCCAAAGATTTCGTATGGATGCGTCTTGCCGAAGTATATCTGCTCGGTGCCGAGGCTCATCTTGAGGCGGGAAACACCGCTAAGGCAACCGAATATGTGAATGTAATCCGCCGCAAGGCACAGATTGCGGATCTCGGCACTGTGACGTTGCAGGACATCAAAGATGAAAAGCGTTTTGAACTCTGCCGTGAGGGACAGCTTTATCAGGATTTGCTCCGCTGGGGAGATGCTTACGAGAAGCTCAAAGGTGTCGGAAAGACAGAACCTATTTTCCATTCGGACAAGAGCATCACATATTTCGACTGCGGAAATTCTGACAACAAATGCGGTTTCAAGCAGAACAAGCACGAAAGGCTGCCTTTCCCTGCAAAGGAGTGCAGGCTCAACAAGAACATAACACAAAACCCAGGATATTAATATATTAAATATCTGACCTAATTTTTAACATTCTTATTATTACGTGGGAAGGAGGGTGACTAAAAAGTCGACGGACTGATTGATTAGTCACCCTCCTTCATTTATAGTTGGGGACTCCGGGCCGCTTGACATCGGAGTTCGGAGAGACTCCGTTCGCAATTCTGCGACTTGCTTCACTCCAGTCCTTCCCACAATCTTAATTTGTCCGGAAAAACGGCACTTTTTGTGGACAAAATGCAGAAAAGACAACATTTGTCCGGAAAAACGGCACTTTTTGTGGACAAATCTCCAATATTCGGAGCGCAGCGACCCAAGGGGTTTCCGCTGATAGTGGAAAAAAATGTAACAAAGTGGAAGATTATGGAAAAGTTTCGTTATATTTGCGGGCAAGCGTGAATCTATAATTGAAATTTTACTGTAATGACCACATTCATCGGCGAATATACAGTCAAGGCAGACGACAAAGGGAGACTGGTTTTCCCTTCGGCGTTCAAATCTGCTTTGCCTGCCGATGGTGATCTGCGGTTCGTCCTGAAAAAAGACATCTTCGAGGATTGCCTTGAGATGTACACATTCGAGGAATGGGAACAGCAGAGTTCTCAGGTCAAATCAAAACTGAATTTCTTCAATAGAGAGCACGCTGCCTTCTGGAGAGAATATATGCGCGACCGCGCAGTCGTGGAACCTGACGGCAAACTCGGCAGGATTTCCATTCCCAAGAAACTCCTCGAGGCTATAGGTGTAACCAAGGAAGTGGTGTTCTCAGGCAATGACTACAAGATCGAGATCTGGGCCAAGGAGAAATTCGAAGCAAGCAGGATCACGAATGACGAATACATAGCTATTGCCGGAGAGCTCTCAAAGTAGAGACGAAGAGGCTATGTCAGAATATCACACACCGGTTCTTCTGGACGAGAGCATTACGGCTCTTGTCACCAATCCGTCAGGAACATATATTGATGCCACATTCGGAGGCGGTGGACACACCGCTGAGATTCTTTCACGCTTGTCTCCTGCGGGGAAAGTCATCGCCTTCGACCGTGACACCGATGCCATAAACAACAGGATAAACGATTCCAGGCTTACCCTTATTCACGCTGATTTCCGTTACGTCCACAATTTCGTAATGGAAGAAGCCCGGAAACAGAACTCCTGCGAAAGTGTCAAGGAATTGATTGACAATGCCAAAGTCGATGGAATCCTTGCAGACCTCGGCGTATCTTCACATCAGTTCGACACAGCGGACAGAGGATTCTCTTTCAGATTCGACGCCCCGCTCGATATGAGAATGAATACGCAGGCATCAGTATCCGCGGCTGACGTCGTAAACACCTACGCCGCAGAAGACTTGGAGAAAATCCTGAGAGTCTATGGCGAAGTGGACAACGCCCGCAGAATTGCACAGCTGATAGTTTCCGCAAGGTCCTCTAAAGCTATCGGCACAACCGGAGAACTGGACAAGGCCATAGAGCCCGCTCTTCCAAATTTCGCGAGCCACAAGATTCTGGCAAAAATCTATCAGGCACTGAGAATCGAGGTCAACCACGAGATGAGATCGCTGGAGAAATTCCTTTCCGGCGCGTCAGCCTCATTGAAAGAAGGCGGAAGACTTGTGGTAATCACCTACCATTCGCTTGAAGACAGGATGGTGAAGAATTTCATCAAGTTCGGCAACATCAACGGAGATGTCGAAAAAGATTTCTACGGAAATGCGCTTGCACCTCTCAAGGCATTGAACCGCAAGCCGATCCTCCCGCAGGAAAGCGAAATCGCATCAAACACCAGAGCCAGGAGCGCGAAACTGAGAATAGCCGAAAAGGCAAAATGAGACTGATATGAACATAAAGTCAATAGGACATAGCATCTGGACATTCCTTATGGATTATTTCCGCGGAGAACTTCTTATGAAGTTCGGCTGCGGAAAATACTTTATGCATATCGTATTCGTGTTCATATTGTTCTGGGGAATGATTCTGTTTGACGTCGTGGTCGAGAACAGGCTCTACGTTCTGCAGAAAAACAAGGAGACACTTTCCGAGCTGCAAATCTATCATACCGAAAAGATGGTTGAGCTGGCACGCTTCGGCAGAATAACATCCACCGAAAAAATGCTCAGGGAGAGGAATTCAGCCGTGACATATCCGACCAAACCGGCAAGCCGACTCGACGTCAAGGAAAAATGACAATGAAGAGGAAAGAGAACATAGAAAGGGAAAGCAATATCCTGAAAGTTCTGCACGTGGCATTTACGCTCGCGTGCCTCCTCGTGCTAGGCAAAATCCTGTATTACCAGCTCGTTTTCAAGGACAGCGACCCCAACCTCAAATACTTCAAGGCCAAAAGCAGAAAAGTTGAACTTTCACCTGTAAGAGGCTCGATTCTGGCGTCTGACGGAAGACTTCTCGCAATCTCCACTCCTATGTATCAGATACATATGGACTGCACAGTAAGGAAGAGCGAGTTTCTGGCGAAAGACAAGGACAACAAGCAATCTCATCTGGAAGCCGATTGGAGAGGAGAAGTGCCGGCATTGGCCCAGGGGCTTTCTGCAATATACGGGAAACCGGCATCTTATTGGACATCCCTGATTCTCAAAGGCAGGGACAACGGCAACAGATACCTTAAAATCGGCGGAACGATAGACCACGAGACTCTGCAGAAAGTGAAGAGTCTTCCTCTGTTCGAAAAAGGCGCGAACAAGGGTGGCATTATCATAGAGCGCACTGACACAAGGCAATACCCATACGGCTCACTGGCAAGACGAGTCATCGGATATGTCAAGGACAACAGCAGGTCAAACGGCAACAACGCGATTGGACTTGAAGGAAAATTCGATTACGTATTGCACGGCACGGACGGATACGGCTGGACACAGAAGAGCGACAGAAGCCAGGTGGAAAACCGTGACAGTACTTGGGTGGAGGCCGAGGACGGTATGGACATAAGGACAACCCTAGATATTGATATTCAAGACATTGCCGATGATGCACTAAGGCGCAACATCATTGACCAGGAAAACCTCGAAGGAGGATGCGTGATTGTGATGGACGTCAAGACCGGAGCCATCAGAGCAATGGTCAATCTCCTCAGGGACAGTTCAGGCAGAGCGCTTAACGAAAGCTACAATATGGCGATAGGCCGCGCCGGAGAGCCCGGCTCTGTGTTCAAGTCAGCCACATTGATGAGCCTGATCGAGGACGACAAGGTGCGCCTGTCAGACGAAATCCCCACGAATCACGGAAAGGTGGACGGATTCACGCCCGACGACCATATCGTAAGCTACGAGCGTCAGACACACAAGAATACGATGACGGTAATGCACGGTTACGAGATTTCCTCCAACTACATTTTCCGTAAACTGGCAATAGACAATTACGGGCGCAAGCCTCAGAAGTTCCTTGACAACCTGTACCTGTACAAACTGGGAGAAACGTATGATTTCGACCTCAACGGATTCGCGGCTCCGCACATTCCATCGCCTGAAAACAAATACGAATGGAGCGGAACTTCACTGGGTTCAATAGCCATCGGATATTCCGTGAGCGTCACTCCGCTGCACATCATAACCTTCTACAATGCCATCGCGAACAAAGGCAGAATGATGAAGCCGTATCTCGTGGAAGACATTGAAAGGAACGGAATCGTAAAGGAAAAACGTGGCCCGTCAGTCCTCAACGGTTCGATCTGCTCGAGACAGACGGCAGACAGCCTCACGAAAGGTCTTATGCAGATTACTTCCGAGGGTACTGCGGCCCGCAGACTGAAGGACGCCAAGCTCAAAGTGGCAGGCAAGACCGGAACTGCACGTATCGCAGTAAGCGCCTCAAGCAACGGCAAAGGCAGGTCTTCATATACCGGCAACGGCGGGCTCGTCAAATACCAGGCGACATTCGTGGGATTCTTCCCTGCAGAACAGCCTAGATACTCCGCGATTGTCGTGGCATATTCAAAACCAAGCCGTGAGGTATTCTTCGGAGGAACCACGCCGGCGATGGTGCTCAGGGAGATTGTGGACAAAATCTACGCTCTCGACAATGAATACGGCGAAGAGATAAGCAGCGGTGGAAGGATGCCGGATATGTCTCCGGAAGCCCCTCAGACGGCAAAGAACGGGAAAGTTCCCGGACTGAAAGGGTTGGGACTGATGGATGCAATCTATGCGATAGAAAATGACGGATACAAATGTTCATATTCCGGTGTAGGACACGTAGTCAGCCAAAGCCCTGCGGCAGGAACTACATTGGGAGAAGGACAGACAATAACGATCAGACTAGAATAATGATACTTGAGAAAATCATAAAGAATTGTGCGGCAGTCAGCACGTCCGGAGACCTCGGACGCGAGATAAGCGCAATATGCAGTGACTCCAGGAAGGTTGTTCCCGGAGCATTGTTCATAGCAGTCAAAGGCTATGCGAGCGACGGACACAGCTACATCGCGTCAGCAATCTCTGCGGGAGCATCCGCTGTCCTGTACGAGGACCAGCAGGCACTTGAGGCCCAACTCGAAAAGGCAAAGGCAGAAGGCTGCGAGAGAGTTGAGGACATAGCCCTTGTCAAAGTTGAGAACTCACGCCGCGCGGAAGCAATGGCGGCTGCAGAATTCTACGGAAATCCGTCTCACGACCTGACATTGGTGGGAATTACCGGCACGAACGGCAAAACGACTACGGTAACCCTGTTGTACAATATGTTCAAAGGGCTCGGCTACCAGTGCGGATTGCTTTCCACAATCGCCAACTACGTGGGAGACAGACGTCTTGAAACGGCCAACACGACAGCCGACCCTATCACAATCAACTCCCTTATGAGACAGATGGTTGACGAGGGATGCGACTACTGCTTCATGGAAGTAAGTTCCATCGGAATGGAGCAGGAGCGCGTGACAGGATTGAAATTCAAAGTCGGAATATTCTCGAACCTCACCCACGACCATCTCGATTATCACAAGACTTTCGCGGAATATCTGAGATGCAAGAAACTTTTCTTCGACACATTGCCTGCCGACGCTTACGCAGTAACCAATATCGATGACAGGAACGGTATGGTAATGGTCCAGAACACGAAAGCAAAAGTTGTGACATATTCCTGCCGAAGCATTGCGGACCACACCTGCAGAATCATCGAGGAAAGTTTCGACGGAATGCAGCTCAGGCTCGACGGCAAAGAAATCTGGACAAGACTCATCGGACAGCATAACGCCTACAACCTTCTGGCAATCTACACGACAGCAATCCTTGTCGGCGCTGAATCCGAGGAGGCATTGATACAGCTCAGCAAACTGGAATCAGCCAAAGGACGTCTGGAGACATTGCGCGGACCACGCAGCCTGTCCGTAATCATCGATTACGCCCACACGCCTGACGCACTGGAAAACGTGCTCAAGACATTGAGCGACATAGGCACGAAAAAGCATTTGATCTGCCTGTTCGGATGCGGCGGAGACAGGGACAAGACCAAGCGTCCTGAAATGGCGAAAGTTGCCGAGAGGTACGCTGACAGAATCTTCGTCACCTCCGACAACAGCCGCACGGAGAACACAGAAGACATTCTGGAGGATATCCGCAAGGGATTCTCGAGAGACGGACTCGCCAAGGCGCTGTTCATTTCCGACAGGAAAGAGGCAATCCGCACCGCCATCACACTGGCCCCGGACGGAGCAGTCATTCTGCTTGCAGGAAAGGGACACGAAACATATCAGATAATCGGAAACGAGCATAGACATTTCGACGAAAGGGAAATAGTCAATGACGTATTCAAGTCAATGGAGGGCAGAATATGATTTACCATCTTTTCCAGATGCTCGAGGATTTTGACATCCCTGGACAGGGGCTTATGAAGTACCTGTCTTTCAGGGCGATGCTCGGTTGCGTCACGGCTATGCTCATATCATTCTTCGTAGGAAGAAGAATCATACGCTGGCTTCAGAAGAAGCAGATCGGCGAGACTATCAGAGACCTCGGTCTCGAAGGACAGATGCAGAAGAAAGGCACACCTACAATGGGAGGAGTCATCATTCTTCTGGCTATAATCGTATCCGCCCTGCTGTTCTGCGACCTAACCAACATATACACCCAACTGCTGCTGTTCACCACTATTTGGTGCGGAGGCATCGGATTCGCCGACGATTACATCAAGGTCTTCAAGCACAACAAGGAGGGTATGAGCGAGAAGGGCAAGCTCTTCCTGCAGATAGTCCTCGGATTCGCTGTCGGGCTCACCGTATGCTTCAGCAATGACATCGTAGTCAGGGAGAAAATCAAGATAGACTCAGCCGAGAACGGCACCACATATCTTCCGCAGGGAAGTTCCGAGCTGAACGTTGACAGCGAGACAATCGTAGCCGAAAGCGGATGGAAGATGGAAAACATCGTCAAGAGCACGAAAACCACGCTTCCTCTGATCAAGAAGCACGAGTTCGACTACAAATGGCTGTCGCCGTTCAAAGGCGCCTGGGGCTGGTACTGCAAATGGGCAATCTATGTTTTGATGATAGTCCTGGTGATTACGGCCTGCTCCAACGGCACCAATCTGACCGACGGAATGGACGGACTTGCAGCCGGTTCTTCCGCCCTGGTCGGCATTGTGCTGGGTATTCTCGCCTGGCTGAGCGGCAACCTCATAAATTCCGAGTACCTGGACATAATGTACATTCCGGGGACAGGTGAGATTGCCATATTCATGTCAATTTTCGTGGGAGCGTTACTGGGTTTCCTGTGGTACAATTCCTACCCTGCACAAGTGTTTATGGGTGACACTGGAAGTCTTGCGATAGGAGGAATCATCGGGGTGAGCGCAATCCTCATAAGAAAGGAACTTCTGCTTCCGATTCTGTGCGGAATCTTCTTCGTTGAAAGCCTCTCCGTGCTGATTCAGCGTTTCTACTTCAAATATACCAGAAAGAAGACCGGCACGGGCCAGAGAATATTCAGGATGGCACCGCTGCATCACCACTATCAGAAGGTTGACATTCCAGCGAAAATCCAGTGGCCGTCGCATCCGATACCGGAAGCCAAGATAGTGACAAGATTCTGGCTGATAGGAGCGATACTGGCAGTCGCCACACTTGCATTGTTGAAAATAAGATAATCAGATAGGACATATAGATATGAACAAGAGAATTGTAGTTCTGGGCGGAGGCGAAAGCGGTGCGGGTGCCGCAGTCCTCGCGAAAGTAAAAGGTTTCGACGTTTTCCTTTCAGACAAAGGAGAAATCGCCAAGGAATATGCAGACCTGCTGAAGAAATGGGACATCCCGTTCGAACAGGGGCAGCATACGGAGGAACTTATACTCAATGCCGACGAGGTCATCAAAAGCCCCGGTATACCGACCACAGCTCCGATGGTGAAAAAGCTCTCGGATCAGGGAACTCATATCATTTCGGAAATCGAGTTTGCCGGAAGATATGACACCGCCAAGAAAATCTGCATCACCGGAAGCAACGGCAAGACCACCACAACCTCTCTGATATATTACCTTCTCAAGGAAGCCGGACTCAATGTCGGACTCGGAGGCAATATCGGCAAGAGCTACGCATACCAGGTAGCCACCGAACATTTTGACTACTATGTGTTGGAAATCAGCAGTTTCCAGCTCGACAACTGCTATGAGTTTCACCCGGACATAGCAATCATCACCAACATAACTCCTGACCATCTGGACAGATACGGATATGAGATGGAGAACTACGTGAGGGCCAAGTTCAGAATCACAAGGAATCTCCGTCCGGAAGACTGTTTCATATTCGATTCAGATGACGAAATCACCATCAACCACCTGGACAAAATCATAGTCGAGGCAAAGAAACTTCCTTTCACTCAGAAAGATAAAGTGGAGCAGGGAGCATACTTGGAGGATGACAAGATTGTCGTCAAATACGAGGACGAGGAGTGCGACCTCTATCTGAAAGAACTCGCGCTCGGCGGGAAGCACAACATCTACAACTCGATGGCGGCTGCACTTGCGGCAAAGGCAAGCGGAATAGACAACGATGTCATCCGCAATTCTCTGGAGACATTCCAGCCGATTGAGCACAGGCTTGAGCCGGTGTTGAGTGTAGGAGGAGTTCTGTATATCAACGACTCCAAGGCCACCAACGTAGATGCGGCGTGGTATGCGCTCGAGTGCCAGACAAAGCCTGTCGTATGGATTGTAGGAGGCACGGACAAGGGCAACGATTATGAAGTGCTGAAAGGTCTCGTCAAGGAAAAGGTCAAAGCCATCGTATGTATGGGCGTAGACAATCACAAATTCCACGAGGCGTTCGAGAATATTGTCGGCAAAGAGAATATCGTTGACACTCTGTCGGCGGAAGAAGCCGTGAAAGCATCGGCATCATTCGCGAAAGACGGAGATGTCGTTCTGCTGAGTCCTTGTTGTGCAAGTTTCGACCTGTTCACCTGCTATGAAGACAGAGGAGAGCAGTTCAAGAAAGCCGTACGCGCACTATAAGGTCAATTGAAAACTGATATGGGTAAACGGAAATTCAATATCACAAGTCTGACAGACAGGCTGCAGGGGGATAAAGTCATCTGGACTATTTTCTTCCTGCTCATTGCCATATCCATTGTTGCCCTATCGTCATCCACTTCCCAGCTGGCCAAGGCAGAAGTTACAAGGATAGACCTTGCCATGACCCAGCTGTTGTTTTCCGGATTATGCCTTGCGGTTACCATCGGCATATATTCGCTAAACAAAGTAGGTTATTTCTGGTATTTT
Organism: Acutalibacteraceae bacterium; assembly: GCA_963636275.1. GTDB lineage: Bacteria > Bacteroidota > Bacteroidia > Bacteroidales > UBA932 > Cryptobacteroides. The sequence continues at coordinate 33,314 of CAVHJF010000009.1, forward strand.
GCGAGATTCGGCTTCATACTTTCGCTTGCGATGCTGCTTTTTGTGGCTCTGAGAATCAAGTTAGGCAGCTTCATTTATGCCGACCACATCAACGGAGCCTGGAGATGTATAACAATCAAAGGTTTCGGTCAACTGCATATATATGAGTTTGTCAAGGTATTTATGATTCTGTACATTGCCTGGGCTATGGACGCCATAAGGAACGACACCACAAGCCTGTCAGACAACCTGTCCAAACTCAGTTTGAACTGGAAAGAAACGACTCGGGAGCCATTGAAGTTTCTCGGAACCGAATCCGGAAAAATCTGGTTCTACGTAATCTTTCCGATACTCATAACCACCGTATTGATTGCCATGGGAGGCGTATCAAGTGCACTTATAATCGGCACTATGATGATTCTTACGGCACTCATAGCAGGCCTTAACTGGAAGTATCTCATAATTCTGGGAATTGCAGGAGTTGCAGGCGGATGCGCCATAGTCGGAATATATTATGTTTCAAACGGCAAATATTTCAACCGTGTCGGAACCGCAATAAGCCGAGTTCTACAAGTCAGCGAAGACCCGTTGTCTGAAATGAGCAGGCTCAAGCCCGGAACTGTCGAATTCCAGAGGATTGTGGACGACAACCTGCAGGAAATCAGCGCGAAAATCGCCATCAGCGAGGGTGGGTTTTTCGGCAAAGGTCCGGGAAAAAGCACACAGAGATACGTAGTTCCAGTAATGTATGAGGACTATATGTACAGCTTCTTGGTCGAAGAATACGGATTTCTGGGAGGACTTTTCATAATGCTGCTGTATGGAAGTCTGCTGGCGCGTGGCGCAATGCTGGCACGATGCTGCGACGACAGGTTTTACAGGACCACAGTGGCAGGAATTACATTGCTGATTTCAGGACAGGCGCTGATACATATAATGATCAACGCGGATGTGATGATACATACCGGACAGACTTTACCGATAATAAGTCACGGCAAGAGTTCATTCCTGGCATTCAGCATAGCATTCGGCATCCTGCTGTCTATCAGCAAGGTAGCAAAGAAGAAGATGGAAAAATTGGCCCGGGAGAAAGCCGAGGCTGAAGCGGCCGCAAAAGCAATAGCTGCCGGGGATACAGGAGCGGCGCAGGCCGGAGCGACAACAGCAGGATACGCGGCAATCGCGGACGACGGAGAGACAGAAGTTGACAACACGGAAGGTGACGAAGACTAGGCTGTACTGAGGCGGCGGATACGACAGAAGACAACAATATAGAAAAAAAGAGGTTTGGGAATAACAAAGACCGTTAAGTAAAACTGAATACAATATGAGCGAACATAAGGCATTGAGAATAATCATCAGCGGCGGAGGCACGGGAGGACATATCTTCCCGGCAGTATCCATCGCCAACAAGATGCGCGAATTGAATCCGGACAGCAAGATTCTTTTCGTGGGCGCGGAAGGAAAGATGGAGATGGAGAAAGTCCCTGCCGCAGGATATGAGATCATAGGTCTGCCGATTGTCGGATTGCAGAGGCAGCTGAACCTGCGCAATATCATCAACGACATCAAAGCGCCTTTCAAAGTCATTCAGAGCATTCGCAAGGCGGCCAAAATCATCCGCGAATTCAAGCCGGACATCGCCATCGGCGTGGGAGGATATGCAAGCGCTCCCCTGCTTTGGGCTGCAGAGCGTCAGGGCATTCCTACGCTTATCCAGGAGCAGAACGGATACGCCGGACTGACCAACAAGATTCTGGGCAAGACCGCAGGCAGAATATGCGTGGCCTACGACGGAATGGAAAGATTCTTCCCGGCCGATAAAATCGTAATGACCGGCAACCCTATCCGTAGCGAAATCGGGCCTGCAACGCCGGAGATGAAGGCTGAGGGGCTCGCATATTACGGACTTTCAGCAGAGAAGAAACATATTCTCGTGACGGGTGGAAGCCTGGGCAGCGGCACACTGAACAGGTCAATGCAGAAATGGATTGAGGACGGATGTCCCGGAGGCGGGGATGTCGAGGTTCTCTGGCAATGCGGCAAATACTACAAGAAGCGCATCGACGAGTTTATGGACGAGGCGAAGTCTGCGGGCAAAGGCGGTGACACATTGAAATACATACACCACAGCGACTTCATCGGAAGAATGGACCTGGCTTACGCGGTTGCAGACGTGATAATCGCCCGCTCCGGAGCAAGCACGGTGTCGGAACTCTGCGCGGCGCACAAGGCTGCCATATTTGTTCCGTCACCAAATGTGGCTGAAGACCATCAGACACACAACGCGATGGCACTCGTCAGAAAAAATGCCGCCGAACTCATTACAGATGCGGAAGCACCTGAGAAACTTCTGCCGGCCGCAGTCAAACTTCTGGACGACAACGCAAAACTCGAGTCAATACGCAGGAATATCGCCGCTCTGGCTAGGATAGATGCGGCTGACGCTATAGCTGAAGAAGCCTACAAGCTGGTTAATCATTCATAAATTATGGCAACGAAATACAAGAACATATATTTTATCGGCATCGGAGGCATCGGAATGAGTGCCATCGCCAGATATTTCAAGTTCAAGGGGCTGAACGTGTCAGGTTATGACCGCACGGAGTCAGAGCTGACAGACAAACTTGAAGAAGAAGGAATTGAAGTCCACTACGAGGACAATATCGACTATATCCCGAAAGACAAGGAAAATACGCTTGTAGTCTATACACCGGCGATTCCGCACGATATGGGCGAGCTGGTCTATGTACAGGAAAACGGATACAAGGTACTCAAACGTTCACGCGTTCTCGGTGAAATCACAGACGGAGAGCGTTGCCTGGCGGTATCCGGCACACACGGAAAGACCACCACAAGCACATTGACTGCCCACATTCTCACAGAAAGCGGGGACGGATGCTCAGCATTCCTGGGCGGCATTTCCAAGAACTACGGAACAAATCTGCTTATGAGCCACTCTCAGACAGTAGTGGTCGAGGCTGATGAATTTGACCGTTCATTCCTGCAGCTGCATCCTGAAATTGCTGTCATCACTGCAATGGATGCTGACCACCTGGACATCTACGGAGACCTTGAGCACGTGCACGAAGCATTCAAGGCTTTTGCGTCACAGGTACACGGCACTGTCATAGCCAAACTCGGACTGGACATCACGGCAAAAGATACGGACGCGAAGATTCTGCACTATCATTATGACGATGAGCACGCAGACTTCCACGCCAGGAATCCGCATCCGGACAAACTCGGATATTTCATTTTCGACATCGTCTATCCGGGCGGAGTCATTAAGGACGTCAAATGCGGCACACCGGGATGGGTAAACGTAGAGAACAGCATCGCTGCGGCAGCCATCTGTCTGACCTACGGAGTCAACCCCGAGGCAATCAAGAAGGCCATCGGCACATTCCAGGGCGTGAAACGCAGACTGGACCTCCACCTCAACACAGAAAAACTCTCATATATAGACGATTATGCCCATCATCCGGCAGAACTTGCGACAGCCATAAGTTCGATGAGAGACATTTTCCCGGGCAGGAAACTGACAGCGATTTTTCAGCCACATCTTTACACGCGTACCCGTGACTTCGCGGAAGAATTCGCCGCTGCACTCAGCAAGGTGGACAAGCTAATACTGCTGGACATTTATCCCGCACGCGAAGAACCTATACCGGGCGTCACGTCAGAGATAATCTTCGACAAAGTGACTGCACCTGAGAAGGTTCTGCTGAAGAAAGAAGAACTTATGGACTATCTCGAAAAAGAGGAGCTGGACGTCCTGATCACTTTCGGCGCGGGCAACATCGACAGATATATCGAGCCTATAACCGAGATGTTAAGGAAAAGGATATAAGGAATGAGCATCAGAGGATTTCTGAAATACGCCGGGCTGGCCGTCACAATGGCAGCAATAGTCACTGTCCTGATAATATCAGGGCGGAAGGACAGCGCTGTGTACAAAGAAATCACCTGCAGCGGAATAAAAGTGGAGTTCAAGAATGCCGACAGGCTCAATTTCGTCTCCGAGGCGGACATAAAGCAGTATATCACAAAGGGTTACAAAGTCTGCTCAGGAATGAGACTGGAAGAAATCGACCTTGCGCTCATCGAGAGCATCCTGGACAGCAAAAGCGCCATACTCAAAAGCGAAGCCTTCACGACACGTGACGGAGTCCTGCACATCGAAATCTACCAGAGAGAACCGGTCGTAAGACTTATTTCAAGCAGGGGCAGATGGTTTGCGGACGAGACAGGCTACATATTCCCGATGCAGAAGAATTACTCTTCCAGAGTTCCTGTCATCGACGGTTCGATTCCGCTGGACATAGACAGTGATTTCAAAGGAATACCGGAGAAGAAAAAGGACAAGGAATGGCTTAACGGAATCCTGGAGCTTGTCGAGTTCCTCGGTGACAACAGGAAATGGAATGACAGCATCGCGCAGATTCACGTCAACGAAAACGGACATCTGGTGCTCGTTCCGAGAAAAGGCAGGGAGAAATTCTATTTCGGAAGGCCGGAGCAATTCGAACGCAAGTTCGCCAAAATAGAGGATTATTACAGATTCATTGTCCCGGAAAAGGGCGAGAAGGCTTACAGTTATGTAAATGTTTCCTTCGACGGGCAAATCGTATGTAGAAAATAAACGCAAGATGATAACAGATAACAGTTTGAATGAAAGAATAATAGCAGCTATCGACCTGGGGACCTGCAAGACATCGCTTGCGGTTGCCAGAGCCGAGGGCAAGGATGCGCAGATATTGTACTACCGGTCTGTGCCGTCCAAAGGAATTGATTTCGGTGAAGTGATAAATCCCGGCCAGACCAAGAAAGTCGTCGAAGAGCTAATCCGGGATGCGGAGGAAGAATTGCACCTGAAAATCAGCCAGGTGGTTGCCGGTATGCCAAGATGCAACATCACCAGGTCTGACGCGACAGGCTCGATGACAAGGGAGAACCAGGAGGAGTGCATTACTGAAGAGGAAGTGGATGCTGTGAAATCCATTGCCAAGGAATCGCTCAATGACCAGGTCGGAGGCAAAGAGAAGATTTATGGAGTCATAGCCCAGGCATTCTCCACAGACGAGTATTTCCAGCAGATGGAAAGCGATGTGGTCGGAATGACCGGCTCCAAACTTGACGGACATTTCAAGGTATATATAGGAAAGAGTACGCCTCTGATGAACCTCACAAGGGTATTCAATGACCTGCGCCTCGGCATAGCGCGCACATATTTCACTCCTCTTGCGACAGCCAAAGCCGTGCTCACCGATGAGGAGACCAGCAACGGTGTCGCATTGATAGATTTCGGCGCCGGAGCCACATCTATCAGCATTTTCAAGAAAGATGTACTTGTCGGATATTACTCTATTCCTTTCGGAGGAGACACAATCACCGGCGACGTGCGCACGGAGTGCAGAATATCCGAGAGACTCGCTGAAAACATAAAGAAAGCATTCGGCGGATGTATGCCCGAGAAGCTTCAGAATCTCGGAGAGAAGATCATCCAGATCGAGACGGATGACCTGAGCGCATATTCACAGATTCCTGTTATGACCTTGTCTGAAATCATCACGGCCAGAGTTAAGGAAATCGTGGATGCGATGCTGTATGCAATCCAGGAGAACGATTTCACTTATGACTTGAGAAACGGTATCGTGGTCACCGGAGGCGGTGCGGAGATGCTTAATCTTTCCAACTTCATAAAGGACCTGTCCGGATACAATGTACGTATAGGTTATCCGAGACCGAAATTCGGAATCAGCGGAAGCGAAAGCATACTGAAGACAGATGCAGCCACTGTTGCCGGACTTACGCTTATGGCTCTTGAGGAAAACGTATCCTGCTGCACATACAATGACGATGAGGCTGCGGCATACGCCAAAGAGCCGAAAAAAGAAGCGGAAGAGCCTGTCGTTCAAGAAGTTCCTGTCAGGGAAGTTCCTGACTCCACTGACTCCGGCAACCCAGGCGACTCCCCAGCCGTAGAGCCGGGCAATGTCACTGACGGCAAGGCTGAAGTGACCGGACCTACTGCACAGCCGACTGCACCGGAGCCTGAAAAGCCTGCCGTGGAACATCACTCAGACAAAAAGAAGAAGGAAACTGAACGCAATAAAGAGGGCTGGTTAAGCAGAATGAAGGAACGCTTCAGTATGAAAATATCTGGTATAAATGACGAAATTAACGGAAAAGTGCTGTAAAAATGATGAATGAGAACAATAATATGGCGGACCTGACGGACAACATTCTTCCTACCGATTGGGTTCCTGAAAATTCAATGATAAAAGTTATCGGTGTTGGCGGCGGCGGCTGCAATGCCGTGACATATATGTACAATCAGAAGATTCAGGGATGCAGTTTCATAGTCTGCAACACTGATTCTCAAGCACTTAACAAGAGCAACGTTCCTATCAAGCTCAGCCTTGGAGACGGTCTTGGAGCCGGCACTGCACCGACAAAGGCACGCAATGCCGCACTTGAATCCCAGGATGCGATTGCCGAAAAAGTTCTGGACTGCGGCACCAAAATGCTGTTCATCACAGCCGGACTCGGAGGCGGAACAGGCACAGGAGCGTCACCGGTCATTGCTAAGATGGCGAAAGACAGAGGCATTCTCACTGTCGCCGTCGTAACCATTCCGTTCGCGGAAGAAGGACGCCAGGCTCTGGCCAAAGCGAGCGACGGAATCCACGAGCTTCAGAGGAATGTGGACAGCCTGCTCATCATCAACAACCAGAAACTGTACAAATTTTTCGGAGAAATGCTGCTGCAGGATGCCTGGCCGAAGGCTGATGAGGTGCTGGCGACTGCAGTCCGCGGCATCATCGAAATCATCAAGAAACCGGGATATATCAACGTCGATTTCCAGGATGTAATCACAATGATGAAGAACAGCGGTATGGCGCTGATGGGATGTGGCTCAGGCACGGGCAAGAACCGAATCGAGGACGCGGTGAAAGAAGCATTGGAATCCCCTCTTCTCAACGACTACGACCTCAAGACGGCCAAGAACCTGCTCGTGAACATTACTGTAGGAAAGAACAAGCAGGGACTGCTGATGAGCGATTTCGGAAAAATCAGCGAGTTGATTACATCATATACCGGCCAGGTTGACAAGTCCAAGAGAGGACTTATTTGGGATGATGACGAGAATGTCGGAGACAAAATCCACATCACCATTGTGGCTACCGGATTCAATGTGGACATCACGGGACTGACGGGAAATGACTACGGCAAGTTGATTATCATCGGAAAAGATTTCGTCTATGACGAAGACCAGAAAATCAACACCGGAGGCGAGATTTCATTGCCGGACAATCCGTTCGTGAATACAGTAGGCAGAAATATGACCTCCAACACGCCGAGATTCCATTACGACACAAGGCCTGTGCTCGCAGTGGAGAGAGGCAGCGACATCAGCAGGCTGAAAGATATCGCCGCATATCGCAGATGTTCAAGAAAAACGGTGGAAGAGCAGAATTGACATTTTTTGCGTCGGACCTATATTTTAAGTAATTTTGGGGTCCGGAAAGCGGGCAACCGATGACATTTATTGTCGCCCGCCCTGACAATTGGAATAAAGCAATGGAAAGAAAGACACGTGTAAGGTTTGCGCCGTCCCCGACAGGACCGCTCCATATGGGCGGTGTGAGGACTGCATTGTACAACTATTTGTTCGCCAAACAGAACGGCGGAGATTTCATAATCAGAATTGAAGACACCGACTCCCACAGATTTGTTCCGGGAGCGGAAAAATATATCATCGAAGCGCTCAACTGGTGCGGCATCAAGGCCGACGAGGGCGTTGACGAGAACGGCAACGTGGTGGAAGTCGCTTCAGAGAGGCATCCGCACGCGCCATACCGCCAGTCCCAGAGAAAAGGCCTGTACCGCAAATATGCCGACCAGCTGATTGAGAATGGATACGCATATTACGCATTCGACACCGCAGAGGAGCTCGACGCCAAAAGAGCCGAGGCGGAAGCTGCTGGTAAGACATTCATCTACAACCAGGAAACAAGGATGGAGTTGCGCAATTCCCTCACACTTCCAGAAGATGAAGTCAAGAGACTGCTGGACACGACTGACAGCTGGACAATCAGGTTCAAGATGCCTGAGAACACCGTTGTCAAGATGGACGACCTCATCCGCGGACATATCGAGGTAAACACTGACACTCTCGATGACAAAGTCCTCTGGAAAAGGGCTGACGAACTCCCGACATATCACCTTGCCAACATAGTTGACGACCATCTTATGGAAATCACCGAGGTAATCCGCGGAGAGGAATGGCTTCCGTCATTGCCGCTTCACTATATGCTTTACAAGGCATTCGGCTGGGAGGACACTATGCCGCGTTTCGCACACCTCTCGCTGTTGCTCAAGCCAGACGGAAAAGGCAAGCTGAGCAAACGTGACGGCGACAGACTCGGATTCCCTGTATTTCCGCTCAGATGGGTCAATGCAGAAGGAGAAGAGTCACACGGATACCGCGAAGACGGTTACTTCCCCGAGGCATTCGTCAATATGCTGGCGATGCTCGGATGGAATCCGGGAAATGACCAGGAAATCTTCACAATCGACGAGCTTGTGAAGGCATTTTCTCTCGACAGAGTCATCAAGTCCGGAGCCAGATTCAACCCTGAGAAAGCAAAGTGGTACAACAAGGAATATCTCAGAATGAAATCCGATGACGAACTCACGGAACTGTTCATTCCTGAGCTTGGCAAACACGGCATCAAAGTGGTCGAGACCGCTGACGGAGACTCATTCGCAGGCAAAGGCGTGGATTTCAAGAACCACACTGTAACAAAAGAATATGTGCACGAAGTTGTGGCTTTCGTAAAGGAAAGGGCTTCATTCGTCAAAGATATATGGCTCAATGCCTCCTGTCTGTTTGTTTCGCCATTTGAATATGAAACATTCGGTGTCAAGGCCGGCGCTGCTGCAGAAGCGGCAAAACCTGTCGATCCGAGAAGGGCCGCAGACCCGCGCGCGAAAGTTTACGACGACAGCCTGACTGCACCGTTCCTCGCAAAGGATGTCGACAAATTCTGGAAAGCTGAGGCCTTTGAGCCGGCGTTCAAGACTACTGACTATGTCTGCGCATACGACGGTGAGTTCACAAAAGAGAATATCGAAACATATCTCGAAGACTATATCCGAGAGCAGGGATGGCCGATGGGCAAAGTAATGAACTGCATCAGGTTATCCATCACAGGAGCCGCTAGCGGACTTGGCATAGCCGACATACTTTCTTTCATCGGAAAGGACGAGTTCAAGGCAAGAATGGACTATGCCGGCCAGAGATTGGGAAAATAAAACTTCTAAACCATTCATAAAATGAAAATCGGTATCTGCAGCGACCACGCTGGATTTGAATACAAGAGCAAACTGATTCCGTATCTCCAGAAAATGGGATATGAGACTGTGGACTTCGGCACACATTCCACTGACAGTATGGACTATCCTGACGTGGCACATCCGCTTGCCGAGGCTGTGGAAACCGGAGCCGTGGACTGCGGCATCGCGCTTTGCGGAACAGGCAACGGAATGGCAATCACATTGAACAAGCATCAGGGCGTACGTGCAGGACTTGCCTGGGGCACGGAAATAGGCCGCCTCGTCAAGGCCCACAACAATGCCAACGTACTGGTGATGCCTGCGCGTTTCATTTCATACCGAATGGCGCAGGAAATCATAAAAGTATGGCTTGACACACCGTTCGAAGGCGGCAGACACGAACGCCGAATCGAGAAAATACCGTGCAGATAATGGCATTGATACTTTCAAGAAAGAATATTGAGAATCTGATCCTCTCCGGAAACATCGACGACTATCCGGAGGGGATTATTCTTCCTGTTGACAAGCCCTACAGATGGACTTCCGCCGATGTAATCCGCAAAATCAAATTCTGCGCTTGCAGGCATTTCCACAAGAAGAATCTCAAGGTTGGGCACGCAGGCACGCTTGACCCTCTTGCTACAGGAGTTCTGCTGGTATGTATCGGCAAGGCTACCAAACTGGCGGAAGAGCTGCAGCGGCACGAGAAGGAATACGAAGCCGGAATCACATTCGGCGCCACTACCCCGTCCTATGACCTTGAAAAGGACATTGACGCCAGATATCCCATCGACGCAGTCTCGGAAGATTCACTTTCGGCCGTTCTGGAGAAGTTCATAGGCGAACAGGAGCAGGTAGCCCCGCTTTTCTCCGCAAAATCCGTAGATGGCGTGAGAGCGTACGAACTTGCAAGGAAGGAATGGAAAAAGATGAAAAATACTGGTGACGGCACAGAGGAAGGTGGCAAAGCATTTGACCATTCGGCAGTCGAGACATTGAGCAGACAGCTCATCAACATCTCTAAGATTGAGTTGACCCGATATTGCCAGGACGGGATTCCTGAAGACGGCAGCGAACTTATTGCGGCTATGCACTCTGAGGACAACGCCAGAAACTGCAGGATAAATGTCACTGACAACAGCGCTCTGCATCTGCCTCACGCGGAAATCAGAGTCAGCTGCTCCAAAGGCACATATATAAGGGCATTGGCAAGAGACCTCGGAGAGGCCCTCAACTCGGGAGCACATCTTGACGCACTCCGCAGGACGAGGACCGGAGGATTTCTTGTTGAAGACGCCTTGTCAATCGAGCAGGCGACAGGACTTTTCCGCATCTGATACCAGCCAAGGCCATATCCGTCAGCAACACATTTCAGACTCATTTCAACGACACCTCGATGACCTCTAAACTATATAAAGACCCGGAATTCGGAGACATTACGCTACGGAAGAACAGCCGCAGCAGGGGCATCAGCATCAGGGTACGCGGGGTTGCTGGCCGGAACGGAACAAGAGTTTCGGTCACGGTCCCTTTCAGCTTAAGATATCAGGACGGCATCGAATATCTTGAAAAACGCCGTGAATGGGTAAGAGACGCACTTGCCAGGCAGCAGAAAAAGTCGGAAGACGCGGCTCAGGAGGGAAAATCCATATACAATATTGAAGACGGAACAGTAGTAAGAACTCTGCTGTCGGAAATTGTATTCAGAGCCATCGAAAACACTGAGCCTCAAGAAATTGGCAAAAGAAAGCTTACTATCAAATCAGCCCGGGTGGAAAATCCGCAAGAGACAGGAAGGCTTTGGCTAAGTCCAGAACATCCGTTAAGCATCAAGGTGCTCAATTACCCCAAGCCGCCTTCTATAAAAAATACTGACAGCGGAATCCCCTTCAAGGAATCCTTGGACATTGCGCTCGGCAACACCTTAAGGACTGCGCTCATACAGGTCCTCCGGGAAGAGGCCAAACTGCTGCTTCCGCAGAAGGCATATTTCTTTGCTGAGCAATACGGCTTCAAGTTCAACGACATCACCATCAAGCACAATTCGTCCAACTGGGGCAGCTGCTCAAGAATGGGGAACATCAACCTGAATCTCAATCTCATACGGCTTCCCGAACCGCTGTGCGACTATGTCATCCTTCACGAGCTCTGCCACTTGAGAGAACCCAATCACGGCCCGAGATTCCACGCGCTTCTGGAACATCTCTGCCTTGCCAATATCAAGCATCTGCTCAACATAGGCTCTCCTGACGCACAGAAGTACGCCAAATGGGTGGAAAGCTATGAGCAACGCCAAAGCGAACCACGTATGACTCTGAGAAATATGATGCGTAGGCTGTCTGCAGACAGGCGAATCCAGACTTCTCCGCTCCCGCCGCTCGACGAGGTCCTCAGCCGGGAAATAAGCCGTTGGAGACTCATCTGACATTTATCGTTGTAATTCAACTATAAATCGTTCTCCTGCAACATTTTTGAGATATGGCAGAAGGACAGTAATTTTGTATTTACGTCGGTGTCGCCCGGATAAGGGCCACATTCTACGTGAAGAGTTATTTTCAAAAACAGCGTCTTAACAAATATGGGAAATACGATTGCCCTGCAGGATTCGCCGATGATGATGGCGAACACCGCAGAAGGAAGGAGACAGGAAGCGGAAAACAGATTGATGGAGTCCGCAAAGAATCTCAACGACAATATGCAGAAAAACAAGAACAGCAACGAAATGCTGTCTCTTAGAAAAAGGCTTGACGTTCTGCTCAGAACCGGCCAGCTGCTTCTGGAAAGTTCCGCAGACACCAACAGGATTCGCCGCAATATGGTGAGAGCCGCATTGTTCCTGGGATTCGATGAGGAGAACCTGCACCTGTTCATTGACCATAACATATTGATGGTCAACTACAGTGACGAAGCGCATTCATTCACCAAATTTCAGAAGAGAGAGAAAAGCGGCATCAATTTCTGCACAATCGAATCAGTCAGCCACTTGACATTCAAGGCTGTACGAAATCATTTCTCAATAGAGCAATATGAGCAGGAACTGGAGGAGATAGCCTCCAAGCCACGCAACTACAACCAGCTTGTCACATCTGCCGGAGCGGCACTTGCCTGCGGCGGATTCTGCATACAGTTCGGCGGAGATTGGATGGCATTCATATATTCATCCATAGCTGCATTTCTGGGATTCAACACCAGGACATATTTCAACAAAGCTGGCATAAACAATTATTTCTCCATAGCCATCGCGGCATTCGTGTCCACTCTGGTTGCCTGGCTCACGACATTCCTGCCGGCTTGGAGCAGCACACCTCTGCATCCGCTCCTTGCCTGCGCATTGTTCATCGTTCCGGGAGTGCCTATCATAAACTTCGTGGACGATATGCTGGACAACAATTACCGGGTAGGTACGGAACGGGCAATCAATACGTTTATGATGATGATAGGAATGGCGTTCGGCATTATGTTCGCGCTCAAGTTCTGCAACTGGGCCTTCAACTTCGCTCCGGACATTATGTCCATTCCGATGGTGCCGGAGCATCCGTACTGGATGTATGCGACAGCGGCCGCCATCTCCGCTATGGGTTTCTCAATGATTTTCAACATACCGAAAAGACTGCTTCCGGTGGTCGCCGTCGGCGGTATCATCGCGGTCTGCACAAGAAACCTTGTCAGCCTGCATCCTGACGCCTATTGTTCATTCAGCCTCGGCCAGGGCGGTATAATCGGCTCTCTGGCAGGCTCTGCACTGGTTTCCGTAATATGCATCAAAGCAGTGCACATGTTCCACACGCCACATCAGATTCTGGCAATTTCCAGCGTGATTCCTATGGTGCCGGGAGTGCTGATGTACCGTTGTCTTTTCTCGCTTCTGACAATCCCGGATGCACACGGAGAACTCGCATCAAGTTTCGTTACTGCAGGCGTGAACGGAGTCAATGCTTCATTGATTATCGGAGCCATCGCTTTGGGTGTAGCAGTGCCTAACATTCTAGCGAGACGCTATGTCAACGCTTCCAAGATGAAAGCGTTCAACGCTCAGATCAAGGAGCGCCGTATGAAAGGCGAAGTGATTGACATTACCCGACTGTAAGTCAGCTAATTTTCAAAGAGATTACGAGCCGGGAGTTTTGACGAATAGCGCTGGCGGAGATCTCTGAAGAGCCCGGCGGTGTAACGGGTGAATCCAGGGCCTTTCCAGGTGCTGGTATTGGTTACCATTATCCAGCATTCACCGTCAGGGTAATACTTTATCAGCGCGCTTGTTCCTGAAAGAGTGCCGGTACGTGTCCACTCCCCGCTCGGCTTGGTATCATTCCAACCCAGCGAATATGTGCGCTCGTCAAACCACTCCGTCATCTGAGCCACACTCTCTGCAGACAAGATATCCGGAACGCCCGGCTTGCCGTCAATTGACGCTACAAATCTCGCCAGCTCAGGAACAGACGACACCCACGCGCCAGCACCTGCCAGAGAATGTATGTCATTCCCGCCGTAACAGCGGTCCACCATACGTCCGCTGTTGTTATATTCCTCAATCAGACCGCTGTCCGCACCGTTATAATAGCGGACCTCATTACTGAAACGGTCCTCATAATAGTTATTGGCTATGTGCATATCGAAACAGCCGGCCTTGGTCAGCACGCTGTCCTGCATATATTTCTCATAATCAAGGCCTGTGACTTTCTCAATCACCATACTGAGCAGCAGATAGCCGAAATTGGAGTAATACTGCGAAGTCCCGGGCACATAACGGAGACGGCGCTTAAGCTGGGTTTTGAGCAGTGTCTCGTGGTCCGGAGGCGTATCCAGATGGTTCTGCATCATTATGAATCTGGTGGAGAACATCGGGTCTCCGCCGGCAGAGGTAAATCCGCCTTTGTGCCTCAGCAAATCCTCAACTGTGATTTTCCTATAATTCGGGTCACGCATTACGGAAGTGTAGGCTGTGTCGGTAAGAATGCCGCGAGGGCCGAACACAGTGTCTTTCAGAGACAGCAGGCCGTCCTCCTGAAGTTTCATTATGCCAGTTGCCGTAAGCAGTTTGGACACGGATGCCACACGCATAATGTTGAACGGCTCCATCTTGACTTCCTTCTCCTGATCGGACCACCCATAGCCTTTGGCATAAAGAAGCGAATCCCCGCGCATTATCGCCAGCGACGCGCCTCTGAGCCCCCACTGTCTCATATAGTTTTCGACACGGATATCGAGTCCCGATAAAGCAGAAGTGTCTGATACTGAATTGGTCAGCACTTCATTCAGACGGACAGTTGACTTTGCATTGACAGCATCGGATGTATCAGAGGACGTAGAAACGACGCAGTAGCCGACAGCCGCCGCGACAAAGGCAAGAGCCATAATTATACGTACTCTGTAGCGTTTCATCCAGTCAGAGTTACTTTAACGGAAGTTCCGTGTTTTCCGAAATGAGTCCGGATCTTCTGCAGAAATCTATAATCATATCCGCCGTGCCGTCTATTCCGAGAATTGACGAGTCAACGCATAGGTCATAGTTGGAAGCCACACCCCAGTTGCCGAAAGTGAAGTAATTATAATAGGTCTCCCTGTTCCTGTCCTGTTTGCGCATCATCGCTTGAGCCTGCTCCGGAGTGATGTTCATACGGCTTGCGACCCTCTTGATTCTCACCTCTTCTGTGGCAGTGATGAAAACGTCAAGACACGGACGGTCCCGCAGGATATAGTCCGCACAACGTCCGATGAATATAGCTGAACTCTTCTCCGCAATCTGACGGATTACATTGCTCTGTATAACAAACAACTGATTGTCACTCATATAGTTGTCCGCCGAGCCGAAACGACCGACATCAACTATGAAACTGGAAAGAGCGAACAGATTCCTCTTTTCGTCGCTTTTCGCGAAAAGTTCTTTGCTGAAACCGCTCTCTTCGGCAGCCTTTGTGATAAGTTCCTGATCATAGACAGGAATGCCAAGTTTCTTACCTAAAGACTGAGCTACAAGTCTTCCGCCACTTCCGAACTGACGTCCAACGTTGATTATCAATTTATTGTCATTCATAGTATCACCTAATTTATTTTACTTCCGAGAATTGAAGGATCATCTCCATCTTTGAGACGGCTCAGTTTTCTGAACAGCAGCAACAACAATGTTGTTGTCAATACGATGGACGCAACGTCAGCTATCGGGAAACTCAGCCATATACCTTTGTGTCCGAAGAACAACGGCATAAAATATATAAGCGGCACAAGGAATAGCAACTGCCTTGAAAGTGAAAGCAATATTGACTTGTGCACCATTCCCAAAGACTGGAAAAGATTCGTTGAAACCATCTGGAAGCCGACAAGAGGGAAAGCCAGGTTTATCAGACGCAATCCCTTGTCCGCCAATTCCTTAAGTTTAGGATCATTAGTAAACAAAGCGACTGCGACATCCGGAAAGAACTCGGATATGACAAAGCCGACGCAGGAAACAATCGTCACGCATACCACAGTCAGCTTGTATACTTTCTTCACCCTTCCGTATTGACGTGCGCCGTAATTATAGCCTGCGATAGGCTGCATTCCTTGATTGAATCCCATATTGATCATAATGAAGAAGAATGAGATTCTGTTCACGATGCCGTACGCTCCGATTGCCAGGTCTCCGCCGTATTTTGAGAGCTGCTGATTGATGAAAAGTGTCACGATGCAGGCGGCAGAATTCATAAGGAACGGTCCCATTCCTATTGTCAGCGAATCCTTTGCGATACGTGCGTCAAACTTGTAGTCCCGGATATTCTTCGGCAACGTCAAGAAATTCTTGTCGCTGAAGAAATACTTGAGAGCAAAGCACAACGCCATCAGCTGACAAAGCACTGTCGCAAGAGCCGCGCCCTTGATTCCCATATCGAGGACATAGATGAATATCGGGTCCATTATCGTATTGGAGACCACCGTGAAGATTGTGAGCCCCATCGCGAGTTTCGGATTTCCGGACGCGCGTATCACATTGTTTAGTCCGAAATACAGATGCGTCACCACATTTCCGATGAGGATTATCACCATATAATCCCGCGCGTACGGAAGCGTATTGTCACTTGCCCCGAAGAAACGCAGAATCGGGTCGATGAACATCAGCGTCACGACCGTGAAGGTAAGTCCGATGACTATATTCAGCAAAACCTCGTTTATCAACACTTTACGTGCTGCGACATAGTTCTTCTGTCCGAGGAGCATCGACAATATGGTGGCGGCTCCCACTCCGACAAGCGTACCCAATGCTGTCGAGAGATTCATCAGCGGGAATGTCACGGCAAGGCCTGAAATGGCATACGAGCCGACATCCTTGAGGTGGCCGATGAATATGCTGTCCACCATATTATACAACGAAGATGCGGTCATTGCAATAATCGCAGGGACCGCATACTGCATAAGCAAATCGCGTATTCTTTTATCTCCGAGTTCTGTAGGTATTGTACCTGAAACTGCCATATCCTCTCCTATTCCTCTTCGTCAACTATTTCAATTTCAAATACTAATGGCGCATAAGCCGGAATGAGCGAGCCGCTTCCGCTGCTGCCGTATCCATAAGGCGAGAAGAACATTCCCACCGCCTTCTCATACTTGCGCATTTTCCATAACGTGGTATAGAAGCCGGCAATTACAGTCGAGCCGTCACTGCTGCTGCTTGAACCGCCCGCAGTAAGCGTAATCTCAGAAGGCGTGTCCGCCCAAGTGATTTTTGCAGGAGAATATGTGCTCGAAGAGCTGTAGATATTGTAGAACTTGGCGGTATCCTCTATTGTCGTGTCGAATACCTGGCCATTGAGAAGACGACCTATATAGTTGATATAGATAGTTGTATCCGAGCTGAACGCATTGGTGTCGGTCGGGGCTTTCAACTGTTTGTAGTACAATCCGTAGGAAGTGGAGTCAACGCCGTCGAGATATTTGTCGGCATATATTTCCATCGAATCAACCTGAGCCTTCAGTATGTCATTCGTCATACCCACGAGCTTCACCGTATAGATAGCGGACGAATTGTCGGTTTTGGTTGAGAGATATTTGTTTACATTCTTGTAACGCTTGTAGGACATAAGCCAGGCAGGGACGAGCGCGGTCTTTTCTCCTCCAATCTTCATACCCTCAATGACGTCAGCAACGCCTACCGGCAAACTGCTGGATGAGGTCTCCCAAACAACTGAACCATAATAATATGACTTGTCGTAAGTGCCTATCTGCTGCGCAATCTTCTTGTCGCTGGTAGCATTGACTGTCCCGTCCACGCTCCTTACAGTATATTCGACCATCACATAACTCTGCCCGTCAAAGGCTTCGCCTGCACCCTCAGTATCCGACAGTACCCAAGTTCCCAACTCAGTCTTCTCCGCCTCCGGATGATTCTGCGCAATCCACGCCTCAAGATAACGTTGCTCAGCCGCGTAAACAGATGTTTTCTCTGATTTCGCGCAGCCCGTCAATGTCAATGCGGCAAGGACAGACACGCCAACAAAAAGTCCGTTCAAATTCAATTTATTCATTTTCAAGTAGTTTCCTATTTAATTTCAAGAGATGCTTTCCACCCAGATGTGGTAAACCAGGGCTGCATTTGCAGGAATCGTGCCTAATGGACGCTTCCCGAAACCATATTTCCCGGAAAAGAGTATATAGCATTCCTCTCCCGGTTTCACCCCTATCAGACCGCGTTTGAGCCCTTCCACCAAGTCCTTGTCATTCAGTTTAACGGTCTTGACTTCAAAAGCGTCTTCGTCCGACAATGTCCACTGTGCGGCCGCGGCGATTTCACTGCTGTTGGTGGCGAACAGATTCGAATTACTTATGGAAGTCCCCGTAAGCACATAGCCGGCATAGTAGAACGAGACGGTCCCGTTGCTTTTCAGACTGTCTCCCTCCTGCCCGTAAACCGTCACCAGTCGGCTCACACCTTTGTTATAGACAACGTAAGCAGTGTCCACAGTATTCATCATACTGTTCACAAAGCTCTCTATATTGGTCTCCTGCCTGGAATAGGTAGTCTTTATCTCCTCCTTCGTGCAGGCATATATGACCAGCGCCGAGAATAATATGGCAATGAGTTTACTTGGTTTCATACTGCTGTAATTTATCTCTCCGACACGTAATCCCCGCTTCCGAAATATTCTGACGACTTCTCCAGAATGAACTGCTCAGCATCTTTAGGCGATGTAATGTCCGGTCCAAGTCCATCCTTGCAAGAATAGAAAAGCCTTCCGCCTGCAGCATTTTCGTGGCCTCCGCCGTGGCAATAGCGCGATGCGAACTTCGATGCGGAAATCCCCTTCTTGGACCTTGTCGACACTCTGAAGAATCCGTCACCATCCTGCTTGAGGAATATACTCATCTTCACAGACGCGATTTTAAGCGGCTCATTCACAAGTCCTTCCGTCTCCCCCTCCAGCACTCCGAACTTATTGACTATATCCGCATCCATAATCATATATGCAACGCCATAGTCGGTAACTTTCAGATTCTCATAAAGCATATACCCCCACATCCTCGTCCGCACTTCCCTGAAACTCTGATACAGATTCTTGAGGATTTCATCCCGGTCAACACCTGCCGCGAGAAGCCCCGATGCCATTGTCAGCGTCGTCGGATATACCGAATTGGCGAAATTGTTGGTGTCGGTGGTAAGCCCGGTCATCATTGCGGCAAGAGAAGCCTTCGGAAGCCTTGTGGCATCACCTTCGACATCCGGCATCGCAAGGAGCACATAATACAGCACTTCGCAAGCTGATGAGACCGCCTGCTCGGAGAACACGATGTCAAAAGTATTTACGTCCGGATTCTGATGATGATCAATCAGCACCTTCCTGGCAGACGATGTCTGAAGACTGTTCTCCAACTCCCCTGTCCTGCCGAATCCGTTGCAATCCATACAGATGACAAGATCCGACTCGGAAATCAACCGGACAGACAATTCGCGGTCAGCCGGAAATTCGATATGCCTGCCGTTGCAGGTATCCTTTACCATAAACTGCAAGGTCCTGGGAAGAACGTCGGAATATATCACTGTAGCGTCTTTGCCTCTCTGCAGAAGATAATGCAGCAACGCGAGTGTACTTCCCAACGCGTCACCGTCAGGGCGTATATGAGTCACCAGCGTAATCTTACTGCTATCTGCTATAAGCGCATCGAACGCGCGTATCTTGGCATTATCGACAATGTTCATCCGTCAATTCGTTACGAAGGCAAATTTACAAATTATATTGCATTTGATAAATCAATTTCATAACTTTGTCCACAATGAATTGTTAATTATAAAACACAAAATACGAAATGAAAGGTATAGTTAGAAAGATTGTATGCGTCCTGCTTCTGTTCGTCATCGCCGGACTCGTATATGCTTGCATCAAGAGCGTAATGCAGCCTATCAACTTCAACAAACAGAAAGTCTATCGCGAGAGTGTCGGCATTCAGAGAATGAAGGACTTGCGTACACTTCAGGAGGCTTTCAAATCAGTAAACGGCCATTTCACTTCATCAGCTGACTCTCTTGTTGACTTCTACAAGAACGGAAAGATGGAAGTTGTCATGCAGATCGGTTCAAACGATGACTCTTTGGCTGTTGTCAACACTGAGAAACTCAAGAAAGCAAAAAGAGGCATCACTCCTGAGCAGATGTATGAGCTCTACAAGAACGGTGAGCATCTCGTATTTTCTATCTCAAGCAAGGTTAACGTAAAGGATACTCTCTTTAAGAGCAGAAACAATTTCCTTATCGACTCTCTCAAATATATTCCATTCTCAAAAGGAGATACAATCCTGATGGAATCAGTTGTCAAGGAAGTTTCCGGTGTAAAGGTTCCTCTTTTCGAGGCTAAGATGCCTTACAAGTCACTCCTTAAAGGACTTGACAATCAGTTGAGGATCAACCTTGATGCAGATCGCAAGGCAATGAACCGCTACGAAGGTCTCCAGGTCGGCAGTGTCTCAACACCTAACAACAACGCAGGTAACTGGGAGTAATAATTCTCCCTCATTTGGAACTGGCTGAGTCCAGTCAATCCAAAACACGGAATATGTTGCAAAACACAGATAACGGAATATCCATTCAAGTCTCCTTGAGTGGA
The DNA here is from genome assembly GCA_963636275.1 of Acutalibacteraceae bacterium. Classification (GTDB taxonomy): domain Bacteria; phylum Bacteroidota; class Bacteroidia; order Bacteroidales; family UBA932; genus Cryptobacteroides. The sequence goes on from CAVHJF010000009.1 coordinate 53,704, forward strand.
TATTCTTTTAAGATTACCAACAACGGAGAAGAACAAAGTTCAGGATGGCTCAGTCCTGAACACATATTCACTACGCCCGAGTTTCAGAAGAGATATGATTCTGTGAAGATTGCTCTGATGACACCCAAGGTCGCACTGGTTCCGGAGCAGTTCTTCAATCCGACCGAAGCCAGACAGGCACTGTCGGAGACCGTGCGTCTTGACGAGACTGACCAGGTTGAATTCATTAGGATGCCGCAGTTCGGTGCGGTACTGTTGTTTTCAAACAATCTGGGCGAGACGTTGTCCAGAATGATTGCCCAGACGGTATTCACCACAGACGGCTATCAGGCAAGGATTCTTCCTGAGATGTTCTACCTGCTCGAGGCGATGGACAGATGTGCCGACTACAATAAGATAATGGCCTCGTATGCTGACAATTACTTGCACCTGGCGATAGCACAGGGAAGGACTCTGCAGATTGTAAACACATTCAAGGCTACGGATTTCACAACAGCTGAATACTTCATTTTCAATACCTTAAAGAAGCTTCAGCTTAACCCGGAAATCTCGACCATCAGCTTCAGGACTCCAATCTCCGAGCAGCAGCAACTTTCACTTTACCGATACTTCAAGGCCGTCGAAATAATATAGGTATTTTTACTTTCATATAATGAGAATCATTGGAGGAGCATTAAAAGGCAAAAACATCTTGACGCCGCCGGACTTCAAGGCAAGGCCGACAACCGACTTCGCGAAAGAGGCATTGTTCAACATTCTGGACAACGAATTCGAATTCGAAGGATTGAAAGTGCTGGATTTGTTCAGCGGAACTGGCTCAATATCATACGAATTCGCATCCAGAGGCGCAGGACACGTGTGGTCAGTTGAGATGAATCCCCAGTATTCTTCATTCATCAAGGACCAGGCACGCAAACTCGGTCTGAATAATCTTACGGCCGTTCATCACAATGTCTTTGATTTCATTCCCATCTGCAAGGAGAAGTTCGACATTGTATTCGCCGATCCTCCTTATGCACTTGAGGGCCTGGACACCATTCCCGACAAGGTATTGAACGCCGGTCTGGTACACCCGGAAAGATACCTTATATTGGAGCACGGGGACGAATACTCTTTCAAGGACCACCCTGCATTCGTCAAAGAAAAATCCTACGGCCGCGTACATTTCAGTTTCTTCGAGCCGAAGAAAGATTTTTAATCTATAAATTCGGAGCTTGCGACCCAAGGGGTTTGGGGAATCCGGTCCCCAATAAAACTACGGTTCGCTCCGCAGGAGCGAGGAATTGCTCGAGACAGCAGAATCAAAGTTTTAAGGCATAACGCTAGAACGAGTTTCGTTGAATCTCACTTTCGGAGCAACGCGACCCAAGGGGTTTGGGGAGTACGCTCCCCAATTAAACTTCGGTTCGCTCCTCAGGAGCGAGAATTGCTTGAGACAGCAGAATCAAAGTTTTAAGGCATAACGCTAGAACGAGTTTCATTGAATCTCACTTTTGGAGCAAAGCGACCCAAGGGGTTTGGGGAATACGGTCCCCAATTAAACTTCGGTTCGCTCCGCAGGAGCGAGGAATCGATCGAGAACGAAGACTGAAAATTCAAGAAAAAAACGACAGAACGAGGTTTTAGATAATATTATCCGCTCCCCAATTAAACTTCGGTTCGCTTCGCAGGAGCGGGGATTGCTCGAAAAGGAAGAACACAATTCAGAAGCACAACGACGGAAAGGCGTATTCGGTAATACCCTCACCTAGCAAAGCGACCCAAGGGGTTTGGGGAGTACGCTCCCCAATTAAACTTCGGATCGCTCCGCAGGAGCGAGGAATTGCTCGAAAAGGAAGAACACAATTCAGAAGCACTACGACGGAAAGGCGTATTCGGTAATACCTTCACCTTGCTTGCGACCCAAGGGGTTTGGGGAATCCGGTCCCCAATCAAACTTCGGTTCGCTCCGCAGGAGCGCGATTAAGAGTAGCTATTGAGAAACGACTTAGAATCAGAGATATAGCGTTCATCGCAGAGCGCTAGTTTAACAAAAATAGGCTGACGATTTTTTCGCCAGCCCGTTTTTTATATTATCTCCAATCCCTTAGCAAACGCTCATTACAGCCTCTGCAATAGAATTAAGTTTTGTATCTACGCTGTCAGCACGGCTTGCAAGAATACAAGGCGCTGTAGTTCCTACCAACATACCTGCCTGACGGACACCGGAAGCAAGTTTTGAATTGGTCTTCCAGAACACATTGGCAGACTCGATATTAGGGAATACCAGACAATCGGCATCACCTGCAACAGGGCTTGTAAGCTTCTTGATCTCAACAGATTCCTGATCAATAGCGACATCAAGTGCCAACGGACCGTCAGCGATGCAACCTTTGATCTGACCTCTGTCAGCCATTTTAGCAAGAGCCGCTGCTTCAAGACAAGCCGGCATAGAATCAAGAACCTGCTCTGAAGCTGCAATGAAAGCAACCTTAGGTTTTGCGATTCCGAATGACTTGGCAACTTTCACGATATAATTCGTGAGTTTCATCTTCTGACGAAGGTCAGGAAGCGGAACAACTGCCATATCTGTCAAGAAAATAAGCTTGTGATAGTTAGGGCTCTCGATTACGCCTACGTGGCTGAGAAGACCTTTTGCAGGAAGCAGACCTGTCTCCTTGTTAAGGATTGCGCGAAGGAACTTGTCTGTTGAGCAGAGACCTTTCATAAGAACGTCACCTTCACCGTCGTGAACAAGCTGTACAGCCTGTGCAACAGCTTTCAGTTCATCAGGATTGTCAACAATCTCGAACTTTGCAGCATCGATGCCATTTTTCTCGCAAACTTCTTTGATAAGTTTGGCATCACCAACAAGCACAGCCTTGACGAATCCCATATCTACAGCCTTTGAAGCCGCTTCAATCGTATGCTCGTCAACTGCCCAGGCAGCCACCATTTTTTTACAGATACCTTTGGATTTAAGTTCTGCAAAAACGTCAGAAAAACTTGTAATCATCTTCTATTTAATTAATTTTCCTCTTCGCTTTGAACAATGTGCATAGTATCGCGTGCTATGACAATCTCCTCGTCAGTTGTAATGAGAGCAACCTTAACTTTTGAATCCGGGAGAGAAATCATCGCATCCTCGCCGAACGCTACATTTGCCTCGTAATCAAACTTAAGACCGAGATATGAGAAGTTCTCGCACACTCTGCGGCGCAGACGGCTGTTGTGCTCGCCGATACCGCCAGTGAAGACGATAAGGTCAACTCCGTTCATTACCGCAACATAAGAACCGATATATTTGATCAGACCGTATGTAAGCATCTTGAGCGCGAGTTTCGCTTTCTGGTCGCCTGAGTTTGCCAGAGCGTCAAGGTCTCTCGCATCTGAAGAAGCACCTGATATTCCGAGGAAACCGGATTTCTTGTTCATAATCTCAGTCATCTCATCCGGTGTGAGGTTGTCCTTCTTCATCAGATAAGGAACTACGTTAGGGTCAATGCTGCCGCATCTTGTACCCATAATCACGCCGTCAAGCGGGGTGAATCCCATAGAAGTGTCAATGGACTTGCCGTTTACGACAGCTGTGATGGAACTTCCGTTTCCGATATGGCAGGTGATAATCTTGGAATTGTTTATGTCCAAGCCTGCGAATTTGGCACCTTTCTCGGCAACAAACTGATGGCTTGTTCCGTGTGCACCATACTTGCGGACTCTGTACTTTGCATAAGCATCGTATGGAAGGCCATACATATAAGCATAAGCCGGGATGGTCTGATGGAAGGCTGTATCAAATGTAACAACCTGAGGTACAGAAGGAAGCACTGCCTGAACAGCCCTGATTCCAAGAAGATGCGCAGGATTGTGCAGAGGTGCGAAGTCGCAGCAGATTTCAATCTTCTTGAGCACATCCTCATTCACAAGGGCACTTGACGAGAAGAACTCTCCTCCGTGCACGATTCTATGGCCTACAGCCTCAATATCATCAAGGGATTTCAACACGCCGTGCTCGCCGTCAACAAGGGCGTCCAGAACGAGTTTCATTCCCACTTTGTGGTCCGGAACCGGAAGGTCTCTGACTACTTTATCTTTACCGGTGACAGTATGCTGGAGGCATCCCATCTCAAGGCCGATTTTCTCCACGATGCCTTTAGCAAGGACATCATAGACCTCATCGTTCTTCATATCAAGAAGTTGATACTTGATTGACGAACTTCCACAGTTAATGACAAGAATTATCATAATTATTGATTTTGTTCTAGAATTTGCGACAAAGTTAAAAAGAAATCGCTATTTTAGCAAGAAACCGAAACTTCCTGAACGACTATTCTTATGACCGGGAAACAAGACATTACAGCATTGGCTACGGCCTTGGCTGCGGGGGTTGCCATTGGGCTTTACGCCGTCGGGCATCTCAGGAGCGCATTGCTTTTATATACACTCGCAAGTGCTTCTTTTTCAATCACTATCATTCTCTTAGCCAGGCTATTTCTTTCCGGAGCAAGGCGCATTTCAGGCTTGATTCCACTGTACATTTCGACTGGCATTCTATGTAGTCTGGCCTGTTCTATCAGTTCATCCGGAAGCATATCCGAGACCGGAATCTTGAACCGGATTGCATCTCTGACCAGAACTGAGATAATGTCAATACCATTCGAATCAGAAACCACCGCACCTCTGATAAATGCCTTGGTTACAGGCGACAAATCCTGGCTTGACAAGAGTCTACTTACAGCATTCAGAGAAAGCGGTGCGTCTCACATCCTGGCACTGTCAGGTCTGCACCTGGGAATCATCTACGGCATTCTGCTCAAACTAACATCCGTTATGGGCAATTCTCCGCGCATAAGGATAGTGAAAAGTCTTGCAATCGTACTATTTGCAGCCGCATACACATTAGCCACCGGAGCCTGCCCGTCGCTAGTCCGGGCGCTGCTGTTCATAATTCTTAACGAGACTGCCAAGCTGCTTCACCGGGAGAGCAAGCCGATGCAGGTATTCTGCGTGGCACTGATGCTCCAGCTCATTCTGAATCCGACCGCATTGGACTCAGTGGGATTCCAGCTTTCTTACCTTGCTATGGCAGGCATCATCATCCTGTATCCCCGATTGAAATCCTGGTATCCAAGCGAAGAAACTTTTGACACTCAATCAAATGCAAAAGCCAATGTCTTCTCCAAACTGAAACTCCAAGAAAAATTCAACCTGCCGCGAAAAATCTGGGACGCATCCGCGCTGACAATTTCCTGTCAAATCTTCACGGGCCCGCTCGCGTGGCTTACATTCGGGACATTCCCCAGATACTTTTTGCTGACAAACATACTGGCGCTACCGGTCACCAGCATTCTGATGACATCGGCATTCGTTTCAGTAATACTTTACATTGCAGGAATATGCCCGCAGATACTCCTGGACACTACTGACTGTGCCGCCTCCGCATTAATCTTCATAATGCAGACAATATCTACGATGTAGCTGTATAGCCCAACGAAACTTACCTGAAGGCGATAGGACTTGGCGTACGCGGACGAGTTTTTAGGATTCAGCCGCGAAGATGTCATAAAGGAGTCGAAATACGCTGGCTACCAGCTTCCGGAAGCGCCACCGCCGCCGAAAGAGCCTCCTCCGAATCCGCCGAAAGAGCCTCCGCTTGAGCTGCCGAATGAACTGCCGGAGGAAGAGCCGCCGAATATGACAGGCCCAGATGAACCGGACTTTCTTCCGCCGGGACCTCTGCCTGAATTTCCGCCCTTGGAATCATTGCGGAAAACATAAACGATTATGACAATGAATATTACGAAAAAGAAGAACGCGACCAAGCCATCCACCAGGCCATCCTCGTCATCCGACCGCGGCTGTGATATTTCTCCGCTGGCAAGAGCCATCAGTTCGCTCAAACCTGCCTGTACGCCACCGAAATAATCATTCTCCTTGAAATGAGGAATAATGTCATTCTCTATGATTATGCGGGCATACGCATCCGTGATAGCACCTTCAAGACCATAACCGACCTGAATTGACACTTTTCCGCCTGAATCCTGAGTCTTTGGCTTAACCAGGAGCACCACACCGTTATTGAAATCCTTGGAGCCGACCTGCCAGTCAAGACCAATCTTCACGGCATACTCGGCAGGGTCATAACCTTCAAGGTCAGAAACAGTGACTACCGTTATCTGATTTGACGTGCTGTCATCGAATGCGACAAGCTGATGTTCAAGTTCCGCCACCTGCTCTGCAGTGAATATCGAGGCAAAATCATTGACAAGCCTCGGAGGTTCAGGACGTTGCGGAATTGCAGAAGCAACCTGAACAAGCAAAAAAAGCGGCGCAACAATCGCCGCTACATATCTCTTGAACCCGCACATAAGATCAGAATTCTACCTTAGGAGCAGTTTCCGCACCTTCTGATGCCTTGAAATAGCCCTTCGTTTCGAAGCCGAACATTGAAGCAAGAATGTTCTGAGGGAAACTGCGAATCTTGGTATTATATGCCTGAGCAGTCTCGTTGTACTTCATTCTTTCTGTTGAAATACGGTTCTCCGTTCCTTCCAACTGAGATTGAAGCGCAAGGAAATTCTCATTAGCCTTCAACTCGGGATATGCCTCCACTGACGCCAGAAGTCTTCCTATAGCATTTCCCAGTTCGCTCTGCGCTGACTGGAATTTCGCAATATTCTCTTCTGTAAGCTGATCCGGAGACACAGTCACCTGAGTAGCCTTTGCACGGGCATTTACAACAGCTTCAAGAGTGCTGCTTTCGTGCTCCGCATATCCCTTTACAGTAGCGACAAGGTTAGGAATCAAATCGGCACGACGCTGATAGACATTCTCTACCTGAGACCAGGCGGCCTTCACGCCCTCCTCGCCCTGAATCATTCCGTTATAATTGGATTTTACCCATCCGTACAATCCCAAAGCGATGACCGCAATGACGATTAATGCAACAAGTCCTTTTTTCATAAGCTTTATAATTTTTAATCCCTTACGCAACGCACTGATGCGAGGAAGCCGTCTTTGCTCAACGCACCGCGGACAAGATCCGGCTTATTCACATTGATCATTCTATATACGCCGAGGCCTTCACCGTCCTCCGATTCAACACTCTCGGCACTCCAATATACCGCCCACTCAAAATCTCCGGTAAACGTCTCAGCCTCATCATCAATGCCATATCCGGTAGGAATCGAGCAGAATCCCGTATTGTTGGTAATCTTCACGTCAGGCCAATACTCCCACATCTTGTAAAGATTGAATCTGGCATCAACCATAAATGCGCCGGCCGCGCCCAAGAATGTTTCGTCAGCCACTGTCCCGGTATAACCTGAAGCATTAGCCAAAGCAAGCCAATCCTCATCGGTCGGCAATCTCCAACCTTCAGGGCAGGCAGTCTGTGCCTCGTTCCAAGTATAGTAACGTCCATATACGCTGTCCATCACATCGCAGCCCTGGAATGACTTTCCGGCACCTGACCACTGGAGATTCTTCACGAACCAGGTTTTGCCGCCCAAGTCAGCATAATAGAACGGTCTGGCATCCCTCGGGTCATTCAGCGAAAGAGTTTCGCTGTCAAGTCCGTCAGACACGACCGACCCGCCGATTGCAGGATCTACCAGCACGCAATAAGACGACACTGTCTGAGAAGTATATCCGCTTGCAAACGCCGTACAGGAAACTGTCACGGTACACAGAGTATCTTTAAGCTGCAATTCAAAGATTTCAGTAGTATCCTTGTCGGTAGCTATAGGAGAGGCCGTCCAATAATATTGAACTGCAACCGTATCCTTTTCCATACCGGCAGGCTTCAACTTCAGAAGAGTCCCCTTCTCGATAAAGGACGGAACATCCACGGAAAGAGTTCCCGTAAACGACTTCGATGTAGTCACACTGTCATCACTATCTTTCTTGCACGAATTCGCCGAAACAGCACAAGCAGCAGCAACGGCAATGATTATCAGGCCCTTCAAGTTCATTTTCTATAAGAAGCTATTTTAAAATGAGTTTTAAGAATCTTACAAATATCGTATTTTTCTGACGAAAACCGCTACATTTGTACAAATACTTTGCCGAACACTCACAAATGAAGACTTCACGGATACCTTTTCTCGCATTGATTCTTTCAATTGCCACAGTTTCATTACTTTCCTGCAATCAAAACAAGTATGTCACCATACAGGGATACGCCCAAGGCGGGACTTATACAGTGAAAGCCAATCTCTACGGAGAGAACGGCAGGATTCGCAAAAGTCCCGAGCAGCTCAAGTCGGATATCGATTCCATCCTGAACACTATTGACACGACTCTGTCCGGATACAACAAAGGTTCGATACTCAGCAGGCTCAATGCCGGAAAACGCGTGCACATCTCCAGGTACGGGATTTTTGACGATATTTACACGAGGTCATACGATTATTTCCAGGAAACTGCAGGGGCTCTGGACGTAGCATCCGGCCCGTTGTTTGACTTGTGGGGATTCGGATTCACTCGGGACTCATTACCTTCCGATGAAAAGGTCAAAGAATGCCTAGCTGAATGTGGAATGAAGCGACTTCGCCGTGACATTTCATCCGTAACCGCCGCTGACGGGACAGTTTCCGCATCAGACCTGCTGACGGACAGCGTGAAGACGGCATTCCCGGATGCACCGGCGCCGAAACTTAATTTCAATGCAATCGCACAGGGATTCAGCTGCGATCTTGTCGCCGACTACCTCTACACCTTGGGTGTCAAGGATATGCTTGTTGATATAGGAGAAATCTACTGCGACGGACTGAACCCTAACGGAAAGCCGTGGAAGGTTGGCGTGGACAGGCCTTTGGACGGAAACAACAATCCGGGACAGGACCTTGACGGCATCTGGACATCTTCAGGAACAGGTTGCGGAATAGTCACTTCCGGCAACTACAGGAAATACTACATCAAGGACGGCAAGAAATACGCGCACACCATTGATCCGCGGACTGGATATCCGGTTGACCACAGCCTTTTGAGCGCGACGATAGTAGCCGACAATGCCACGGATGCAGACGCCTACGCCACATATTGTATGGTGCTCGGTCTGGAGAAGGCCCGCGAGTTCATTGAAAGCAGACCGGATGAGCTTGCAGGATATTTAATCTACAATGACGAGAACGGAGAAATCCGCGAATGGGCGTCCGACAATTTTAATCTCAGCAAATAAGGAGATTTAGAGGTCAGCGCAAATCGGTGACAACCCAGGAAGAATTCAAGAGGGAGTCATTGAATCTGAAGAATGAGGCAGGCTTCTTTTCAGAGAATTTCATTGAGGATATTTTGAAATCTATGGCACTGCCGTCTTTCGTCTGAGGTGAAGCCTTGACTATGACAGGCCTTGATTCATCAGAGAACCAGACCGACAATGATGTCAAAGCAGATGATTTCATTCCTGCAATCTCGAAAGACATATCATTTTTTGGTAGAAAGTTGACTTTCACCAACTTTCTACCGTTCTCCGTCAGATTGGAAGATGATTTTACCGTGAAATATTTATCTAAGGCAATCACCATCAGCGCAGGATTTCCTGTAAGAGAAGCATCCGTATCGCCCTCTACTGATTCTATATAAACCTCTTGAGCAGACTGGTCCACTGTCCATCTGGATACTCCGTCGCATTTTATTTCAAGCCCGTTGCCGGTGACAGAGAACATATTTCCCTGCACATCAGCCGTTCCTGTTCCGGTAATCACAGTTTTCGACTTCATCGAGAACGAATACGAGAACGAAACGTCATAGTCTGATACGGAGGCGGAGAATCTCTGCCATACGCTCTGCGCAAAAGACGCGGAGGCGCAGGAAACAAAAAACGCCAGCGACATTACTATATGCCTGAGAAATCGCATAAAATTATGAATTAGCGCGTAATTCTTTCAGTTTCAAATCCAATTCTTCCAAGTCAGAGATAAGCACCTGACGAGGTTTCGAGCCTTCCTGCGGTCCCACTATGCCGGCAGATTCAAGCTGGTCCATAACTCGTCCGGCCCTTGCATAACCCATTCCGATTCTGCGCTGCAGGTCGGATGTAGAGCCCTTCTGACTGGAAACAACCATTCTGGCAGCCTCTTCGAAATACTCATCCAACTCATTGAAACTGAGAGAGCTTGGACCGGCATCTTCAGTTTTGTCCGAAGGATCAGGCAGATAATACGGAGTGTTATAGCTCTTCTTGTAGCCTGACTGGGCGCCGATATATTTTGTCAAAGAGGAGATTTCAGAGTTGTCAATCAATGCGCACTGCACACGCTCCATATTGGCTCCCGAGTTATAAATCATATCACCGCGTCCTATCAGTTTCTCAGCACCGGACGAGTCCAGAATTGTCTTAGAGTCAATGCCTGAGAATACTCGGAAAGCGATACGCGTCGGGAAGTTTGTCTTTATGACACCTGTGATGACATCGACGGACGGCCTCTGGGTGGCGATAATCACGTGAAGTCCAGCCGCACGGCCTTTCTGCGCCAGACGGATAATGGAAGTCGTTATGCTCCTTGCCCTTGTCTTGTCGTCGCCAGACGAACCTGCCGACATTATGAGGTCTGAATACTCATCGATTACAGTAACCAGATACGGCATATAGTGATGTCCCTCTGTCGGAAGCAGATGACGGTCACGATATTTGTCGTTATAAAGCACGATATTGTTTACGCCGGCCTTGTTCATCAGTTCATATCGGTTGTCCATCTCGATACACAGCGAACGAAGAATCAGTTCGGCATTAGGTGCCTTCTTAACGATAGCATTATCAATTTCTTCCTTCTCATCACCAGAATTAGGAAGCACGGCAAGATAGTGGTGAAGAAGTCTGGAATATGCCCCGAATTCGACCATCTTCGGATCGATGAACACGAACTTCAGCTCAGAAGGATGCTTTGAGTACAGCAATGATGCAATCATCACATTGAGGCCCACAGACTTACCTTGCTTGGTGGCACCTGCGACAAGAAGATGCGGAGCGTCAGCCAAGTCGAAGACCTTGACCTTTTTCATAACCGTGTAACCGATTGCTATCGGAAGCTCCGCCTTGCTGTTGCGGAATTCATCGTCATTAAGGAGCGCCTTCAACGGAACAATCGAAGGCCTGTCGTTAGGGACTTCAATACCGATTGAGTCCGGAAGCATAACCACACGTATCTGTTCCGTATTCAACGTCATAGCGATTTCCCTATGCAGATTGGCAACCGATTGCACGCGGACGCCCTTAGCCGGATATACCTTATACAAAGTCACGGTAGGTCCGACAACAGCCTTCACGTCGTCGACCCCTATCTTGTAAGTCTGAAGTGTAGCACGGATCTTATAATTATTCCTCTTGAGCTCCTCCGCTGAAACATTATGCACAGAATCGGAATAATCTTTCAGCAATGACAAAGACGGGAACATATAATCCGGAAGCTCCTCCCGGACATCAATCCTCGGCAGTTCAGTCACATCTGTGGTCAGTTCGGTTCCGCCGATAACTTCCGGCATCTGCTCTCCGTCAGGTGACGGGGACTGAGATCCGGCATAGTTGGAATTATCCGGCACATTCGGATTCGTACCGGTTGTCGAGGTCGTGACAGGTGAAGCCGTCGCTTCAGTCGGAGCCACAATCCCGGGCACTTCCCTTTTGGCTGTACTGTCAAGAGCAGGGCCCTCTTCATTATGGGACACAGAATTATTCTCAGCATCATCCTCAGACTCGGACGAACCGGCCGTTTTCGGCTCAGCATCAACTGTATCGGATACTTTTTCAAAGAAATCAAACGTACGCTTCTGTTTCTGGCCGAACTTGGGCTCTTCAGTCTTAGACCCGTCTTTTTCCACCCATCCGCTGAACCGCTTGCTGGCAAAATATGTCCATACCAGGCAGAGCGCGACCAAGAGCAGGAATGTGAATGTCATTCCGAACATACGCTCGAGCCATTGCACTGACTGTGAGCCGCAAGAGCCTCCGAGTCCGCCTCCGTTGAAAGCATTTTCAAAGCCCAGTCTCAAGGAAAAGAATGACAATATCAATGACGACAGCATCGCGGCGGTCAAAGACAGAATCACATATTTCAGCACCGAGAATTGTCTCTTGCCCAGCAACAAACGCATAGATATCACGACAAGAGCCACAATTATGGCTAGCGTTCCAAGCCCGAAGCATCGTGACACGAGCAAGTCTGCCAATTTCAAACCCTGTTCTCCACCGGAATTGGAAACGCCCCGCACAGCATCAGACACTGCAGATGAGCTCTGCAGCACGCTCTGATCCTCTTTCCAGGTAAACAGATAGGAGACGCAGCCCACAAATATGAGAACTGCAAGAAGCGACGTGATTATTCCCGCAGCTTTACGCAGTCCAACCCTATGGACATCAACGTATTCACGAAATCTGGCAACAAACCCCGGCATATTCTCTTAACGTTTCTGATTGCCTTTACGAGAGAATCTGCGGGAGCCGTTGTTCTGCCTCCGGACTGTCGCAAATTCGATATTCATTCCCGGTTTTGAGAATGTCGAATCAGATGAGATTCTCGAAAGAGTCAGTCCCTCAGGCACTTTAATTCTGAAATCAGACAGTTTCTCTATATCGCCGAATATTGTGGAATCGGCCACGCTGTCCTTATTCCAGATAAGATACTGCTGACGCATATACATAGCCAGAGAGCGAATCATTGCAGTTTTCTGCTCCCCGTCCGGTTCGCCGGCAATCAACTCTATGATACTCTCTATGTTGCGGCCGTAATGTGTCGCTTTTATAGGCTTTTTCTTGACAGGAATCACCTCCGGATGAGTCTTGCGCTGCTCCGGGGAAGGAACAGGATATGGTGAATCCACATCAAGGTCATAGCCTGCCATTATGAAGAGATGGTCCCAAAGCTTATGTTCCCAGTTATCCTCCTGGTGAACCTGCGGATTCAATATCTCCATCACACGAACCACAGCCTTCGCCTGCTCAGTTCGTTTATCCCTGTCTTTCAATGCCTTGACTTCCTCAACCATCTTGAGCACATTGCGTCCGTACTCCGGCATAGCCAATTTTTCTCTCTCCGTATTGTAATCCAGCACTACCGGATTTTCCTCATAATATTTATCCATATTCCCTATTCCTAGAATTCTGTATCGCATCGTCGCCATCATCGGGCGCATTCTTGCAAATATATGAATTTTCCTCCGAAAAGGAGTAGTCGCATCAGCAACTGAATACAAAATGAACGATGGTGAAGGACTTCACATACAACTTTTCAGAGCGCTTCACCCCTCAACGACTTTGTCGGACATCACATACCACAAATAGCACGAGACGTCTTCATAGCCCGCCTGCCGGTAAAGAGCCGCATATTCGCGTATCTGCGTTTTATAGGATTCACGCTGATTCTCAGCATATTCGCCATAGAAATGCCCGAACTTATAATCGACTATCACTGCCTTTTTCCCGTCCACTATCACCCTGTCAGGTCTATGTGTTTCACCGTTAATATCAATGACCGAGGTCTCATTGAATACGTACCCTTTTTCTTCCGGGAACCAGCCGCGACTCCGGGCGTCAGCCACGCGGGCCGAGAGCAATTTTGTTATCTCATCCCTTTCCACATCATCAATCTCGCCGGCGTTGTAGCTCTCCGCAATCGCATTTTCAAGGTCTTCAGGGACAGCGACTTTCGAGAGAATGTTGTGCAGAACTATGCCTTTCAGACGGCCTGAAGCTTCTATTCCGGTACTGCCGTCTCCAGAGAAGAAATCGCTCGCCTCCGAACTGAATTTCAGCCTGGTCTTAGGTTCCTGTTCCGTATCCGGATTCCGGTCATTTTGATTCGGAGTCGCATCGGCAGACGCATCAGAAGCCGCACCGACAGTCGTATCAGCGGTTTCACAGGCAGCTGTTTCAGCAGAAGCATCGGCGGTAGCACAGGCGGCCGCATCGGCAGCCACTTCGGCCTCCGGATTCAATGCGAATGAAGGATAGCCGAAACGCTCGACAGAAACAGGTTTCTTGTGATCATTATTTTCGTCTTTTTTCTCAGATTCCTTTTTCATCTTGAAATCATAGACGTCACCATTGCTGAATCTCATATCGTCGGCTGAGAAACATCCCTCATCGTCCTTCCCGTGAGCCTCGACATCAGAAAATCCTGTCTCAGTGCCAGACTGCATCAGATACCCGTACAATATCTGGGACATATTCTTAAAATTGACGTCTTCACCATTCACGAAGGCATCCCGAAATGTAGCGGACGGCATCTGAGCGATGATTGTCATTCCTTTTTCGGCTCTCGTAGTCGCCACATAGAACATATTGATTGCATCCACTGCCTGCATAAATGACTCTTTTCTGAAATCCTCGCAGAACAAGGTATTTTCCGTTTCAGAGCTGAGGTTTATCATATACAATCCCTCCGACGCATTCACCAGAGCCGTTTTTTCCGTATGAGGGCGACACCACCGAGTCGTTGCTTTGTAAAGGGACACATCTTCTGCGAACGGAAATATCACATAAGGGAAAGAAAGTCCTTTTGACTTATGCAGAGTCATTACCTGTACCGCATCCGAGTCCTTTGGCGAACAGATTTTCGGATCCGCCTTATCCCAATAAGACAGGAATTCGGACAACGAATTGCCGTTAGACTGGGACCATTCCTGGACCGTATCCATAAACGCCTGCAGATAAGCGACTTCCCCTTCAAAATCAAAGTTCATATTCTCCTTCATTCTGCGGATGAAATACTCACAGAGATCAATCAGCGAATGCCATTCGGCAGGAGGAGCAATACCGAGCGAAGATGCCAGGAACGAGTTCAGTTTATCGTCGGAGTCATCCGCATACGAAAGCAATGCCACAAGCCTTCTCACTGAAGGAGAGGACTTTACAGTCAGCGAATCATCAGACACTACCGGGACTCCGTTCTCAAGAAGAGCATTGGCCACATTGGAACCTACCGCATTCGTGCGCACAAGTATCCCGATATCCGAATAAGAGGCTCCGGCCGCCCTCACTCTGTTTATCTCATCCAAAACAGACTGAATCTGGACTTCCGAATTGTTACGGCCTTCGACCTTATTGCAGAACAGCACGTCAACATTGCCGGGCATCGGCAGACTCTTCCCCACCTTCTGTTCCACATCGGAATAGATTCCTTCTACCGGGTGTTTTTCCGCACCGAAAGCACGGTCTATAGCCTTGGCCGCATATCCATAAAACTTGTTGTTGAAATGCACAACGGAGGCAGTGCTGCGCCAATTGGATTGCAACGCAGACTCTTCTGCCGTCGGAAACTGCTCTTTCACAGTGCTGTTCAACAAGTTCCAGTCCGAATTGCGCCATCTGTATATACTCTGCTTGACGTCTCCGACAATCAGATTTTCATTGCCGGACGCCTCGCTGTCAGCCAGAAGAGGACGGAAATTGTCCCACTGTATGCACGATGTATCCTGAAATTCATCAAGCAGGAAATGGTCGTAGCGGGTTCCTGTCTTCTCGTATATGAACGGAGCGTCGCTTCCGTCGATGATATCGTGCAAGACCGTATTGGAATCGTCCAGACTCATCACATTCTTCTCTCGCACAAGTTCGTCGAATGACTTCCGGATTTCGCGGGCAAGTCCGAGAGAATATGTCTGTTCCTTGATAAGTTTGGCCGTATTGTATTCGACATAACGATCCTTGAACATCTCGCAGAAATCAAGCAAAGGCTTCTCTATCAGCGGTTTCACCGACGGAAGCAGATGGGCTTTCGTTTTGGCGAACCATTTGTCAGGCTCGTGCGCATTAGTGACGAACGTATCTTTTATCATCGCGATCTTGTCACCGGACTTGATGTCTGAATACGCATATAGTTGTCTCATAAAAGACTTGCTGCCGCCTCTGAAATCTTCAGGCGAAATGCCGGCAGTTTCCAATTGCTCGAGTATCCCTTCGGCCTTGCTTTTCAGGTCCTTGACATAATCCGACATTATCCCCGCACAAGTTTCCTTCAATTTGCTCAACCTTTCCTTTTCATAAGCTTTCGATTCGTCCAGATTATATGTTTTGACTGCCTCCCTGTATTCGTCGTTCATAAGCGCGACCGCAATATTGTTCAAGCCTGAATCCAGCGAAAACTTACCGCCCGTAACAAGCTGTTCCTTAACGCTGTCCGTCAACCAGTTCAACAGGGATTTATTGTCTTCCGTCAGGGAATCCAAGATTCTGTCCACGCTCTCGCTCACAAGGGAGTTTTTATCCAACTCTATCTGATACGAAGCGAACTGACCTATTTCCCTGGAGAAAGCCTTGAGGGTTCTTTGGAAGAATCTGTCTATCGTGCTGATTGAGAAAGCACCGTAATCGTTGAGGATATTACACAGAATCTTTCTGGACAATGTGGACAATTCGGTCTCACTTTTACCCGTATCCTTCTGAAGTCCAGCTATATAGTTGGACTTTTCCGGAGATGAGGCCAGTTTGTCGAGTTCCTCGAGAATACGCTGTTTCATCTCGTCCGTGGCCTTGTTTGTGAAGGTTACGGCCAATATATGCCTATACGCATAGGGGTCATTACTAGACAGAAGCAATGAGATATATTCTTTGGCAAGATTGAATGTTTTTCCTGATCCTGCCGATGCTTTCAACACCTTGATCATTTTTCAGAATTTTTCCAGTCAGACTATCAGCATACTATCTTCCGCAAATTTTCCTGAAATCGCAGACTTCGCAACATTTCACGTCATCTGTTCTGCGGAACGACACTTCCGGGTCCATCATTTCGGCAAAGAGATCTTTGAGTTTCCCGGATACAATCTTATTGAAATCAGCACATTCCGGTGAAGTCAATATGTCTTCACTGAACAGTTTCGGCACAGGATACAGGACATTACGGACCTTCTTGCCCGCAACAGCCTTGTCATCAGCCACATACATATCATATAAAAACAACTGCAATGCTATCTTAGGGCGCTTGGAATAAGCCGTATCCGGAGAGAACAGGTCAGTCGCAACTTTCTCCGCATTGCTTTCGTCAATACATACTTCCGCATTGTCCACCTTGCCTGTCTTGTAGTCCACAATCCTTACTTCATCAGGCGTAAAACTGTCCATTCTGTCGATATAGCCGATAAACTTATGCCCGTCAAAATTCCAGAAGCGCTGCTGCTCGAGACCGATAATCGTGAATTTCCCCACACCTTTGTCCTTCATCAACTGGAGATCCTTTTCCAACGTTCTCACAACGTATTGATTGACAACGTCTTCAAGCACCAGATTACGCCCTGTCACATCTTCCGCGTTAAGCTGTTTTTTCACCAGAGACCTTACTTTCGCGGATATGATTCCACGTTTATCGTGGAGCAATTCCCGGATATATTCGGCTGTGATTTCTTTGAGCGGAGAAGACACATTGTCCGTCACATTTTGCCTGTCCATATCAAAGTCAGGGCTCAAAGCCTCCCCTCCCGTATATAGGGCGAACATTGTGTCGTGGAACACGGAGCCCAACATTCCGCCGTCCATAGATTCCGCAACCTCTGCGCCCGGTTCCAGTTTTTTGACTGAGCCGTAGTAGAATTTTGCCGGACAGGCGAGATAGTTCTGCACGGATGACGCCGAATATGTCATAGTCCTAAGACGCTCAAGGTCTTCAGCAGACTTACAAATCTCGTCCGTACCAGTCACGGCACCTATTCCATATTTGACGACAGTCCTGTCAAGCCGAGGATACCTGTATTGGTACTCCAACTGCTTGATATAACGGCTTTCCTCACCCGATTTAAGCCCCTCAGTTCTGGAATCATACAACAGCCATACATTTTTCGCCCGCTGAATCATTCTGAAAAAATAATATGACCATACGGCATCCTGATTCTCGTATGTCGGCAAACCGAATCCTTTTCTCAATTCCGGAGGTATGAATGAGGAACTGACACTCTTGCGCGGGAAAACGCCCTCATTGCAGGAAAGCACTATGAGGTTGGTAAAGTCCAGGGATCTGGTTTCCAACGGGCCCATTATCTGCAGTCCTTTCAGTGGCTCTCCTTTGAAAGGGACTGAAATGCTGCCCACAAGTTGCTGGAGCAGACGGGCATACGTCAGCGGAAGGATGTTAAGTTCCTTGGATTTCAACCGGTTGACCGCCAGATAATACTGCTTGGCGAAATGCACTTCCAGGGCCATTCCGCTCATTTTGGATATCATCGAACCGATTTCGCTCAAGATTTCCAGCTGATATTCTTCGTATTCTCTTATCTTCCCGGCATCGGGAGTTTTGATATCTGCCAGGACCGGTCTAAATATCAGGTCAAACAATTTCACGCCGGAAAGGTCTTCCTGAGGTATGTAGTATTTGGCCGCTGCCTTCACTTCGGCCACTTTGCTTTTCGCCTGCTCATCCATCAGGGCTGTCATTATCCCAGAAGCGAATATCGCCCAGACCTGCTTGTGATAGAAAGAATAGCCGTTGCGGCCTTTCCTGATATGAAGTTGAAGGGCGTTTATGCTGTTCATCAGCCCGTAAATGTCGCTTCCTGACATAGGATAGCCCATTGTCACGTTTATGGAGCCGATTTCGGAAGGAATCGAATTCAAGACTGGAATCAGCATATTCTCGTCCGGCAGAACTATGGCTGTATCTGCTCCGGGCACATCCAGTTGTCCGACCGAAGACAAGTCGTAGCCAGAGTTCTTTTTCTCGGCAATTTTCTGCGCTACCGATTTGAGGATTTCGGGTATCTGCTTTGCCTGTCCGATTGCGGACGGAAGACTTATTACGTGTATTTCAGGGCCAGGTTTATCATCTACACCTCCTGTCCTGAAAACTCCGTCCGCAAGGCCGCGTAACGTTGTCCGATTTGAAGGATTTGCGGCTTTTGAGTCTCTACCAGCATCCTGAGCGTCTGGACTTTCTAGTCTAGTGCTTTTATCTATGCTATCCTCCTGATCGAGTTTGAAAGCCTGCGGGAATTCCAGGACATTCTGGGACATAAACATTGATGAACGGTTCAGAGGGTCGCGCAACATCTCCGACGAGAAATCCCAACAGAATTCCGCCACGCCGGCGTCGCGCATTCGTCTCATCACTGTCTTCTCACATTCATTCAATGCATTCAAACCCACAAAGATGAATTTGGTCGTATGCGGAAATGCTTCTGAAAGGATATCCACCGCGCTCTCCTTCTTCAGCCTGTCGGCAAAGGCGCGATGCACCATTCCCTCATAAGACATATTCTTCTGTTTCAACACTTTATTGAAATCAGAATACAGCGGATAGAGCAAGTTCCATATCATAAGAAACCGCTCCTTGACATCTGGATTTTCCGAAGACAAATTAACCGTCAACTTGCCGCCCTTGCGGAAATGGCTGATAAAATGGGTTATCGCTTTAAGCTGGACTTCAGTGAGATACGAATAGCTGTCCTGGATTTCCTTGAAATCCGCCACGTTTGTGTACAGTTTCTTCGGGTCAGCCAGATACTTGTCAGTGTCATCAAAGTCGGACAATATGACATCACCCCAGAATATGAAATCATCCAGCGATTCCGCCTTGGGGTTCAACGACTTATAGCAGTCATAGAGTTCCAGTAACAAGCCCACGCGGTCAGTCACGACTGCATCGCTGACCTTGTAAAAGAATTCGTTCATCGTGAGCACGACAGGAGCCACCAGCGGCTTGCTGTTCTTGTCGCACTTGACGGTTTCGGATAACCATTTATTGAAGAATACTTCAGAACGTCTGTTAGGAAATATGAAGCACTTATGCTGCATATCTCCTGCACCGTAGTAATTTTCAGCTACTTGCCTTAAGAATTGTTTCATTTTGAATCCGGCTTTTTTCAAGAGGCGATTCCGGAACGGCCCGATTTACTCCCCTCTCCTTATAAATATACTCAAATTTCGCCGGATTCTTTCAAAAAATTTCATTGCATTTTACCGGTTTTTATCTCGTTTTTCAAAAACTGATAGACATACCTGGAACTTTGGCATTCATATCAATTTTGTACACATCTCTATAAACCGGCAATTGTTCAGTCAGTGCCATAGTCCGATATTTTTTTCATTTTTGCAAATTAGTTGACGCATTCAAATTACGTCATTTCGTAAAGCATGAAAAAAACATTTCGAAAAGCATTGCTAGAAGACAAAAAAGCATTATATTTGCAGTCCGGTTCTTTTGTGTGCCTCATAAATACACATTTTGAACTTTAAGGATGGTTCGGTAGCTCAGCTGGATAGAGCAACAGCCTTCTAAGCTGTGGGTCTTGGGTTCGAATCCCAACCGAATCACCATCTCGAAAGAAGTCAGCCTCCAGTTGACTTCTTTTTTGTTTTTAATTCACCGCTATCACCACTCCTAGATACGTTTACGAGGTTCCTTTAATACTTTATCTTGAAGTAATCCAACAAAGACTTGTAATGGTCTTGCGCTGTGAGACAAGTGTCGGTAAGATACCCCGGTATACGTTTCCACTCATGCAAGCCTCGATAATAGAACATCTTCAGTTCTTCGGTAATGATAAAAGGCACAATGCCGTGGTTCAGACATTCCTTAAACATAAGCAGACGCCCCACACGGCCGTTTCCATCCTGAAAAGGGTGTATCGCTTCAAAACGCTGATGAAAGTCAAGAATGTCTTCAAAAGAAATTTTCTTTTTCTCTTTATACTCTTTGAGCAACTCTCTTATTGCCTTTCCGACCAGTTTTGGCTCAGCAGTTTCAATGCCGCCTACTTCATTTGTCAAACGCTTGTAATCACCGACAGCAAACCACGATTTGGACGCATCTGTAGCGCCTGATTTCAGCAATCCATGCAGCTGTTTAATCATTGCCTCAGAAAGAGGTTCTTTTGCATTGTCAATAATAAAGTCTATGCAACGGAAGTGATTTGTCGTTTCGATAATATCGTCAACCTTGATTGCGTCATCAGAAATACCGATAGTATTCGTTTCAAAGATATATCTGGTCTGTTCCTTTGTCAGTCTATTACCCTCAATATGATTGGAATTATAGGTAAGGTCAATCTGTGTACGATGATATATACCTCCTTTCAGTTTACATTCTTTTTGCTCTCTCAAGGCATGCAGAAGAGGGGAAATCTTTACCTTCGCATTCTTTCTTGCCGGCAAAGGAGCATCCGCAGGAATACTCCAACTTTTCCCGATAAGTTTCGCACCGGCAATTTTACCTTGAACACAATAATTTCGCACAGTCCTTTCTGAAAGGCCATGCGCTTCAGCATATATTTTTGTTGATATCAGTTCCATAATTTACCGGCATAAAAATGATTATCTTCTGCAAAGATAGCCGTTTTCTTGCCGATATCGGCAAGAAAACACCACTTTTACACAAAAATTCCTCCGCTCCTTGCCGCAAGCCATGCGATCCAGCCTCATAAGAACTGATGCCCGGAGCGAATTTTTTCTGAGCGAAGGGCACAGTGCCTTATGGGGCGACTGTTACACAAATTCCGTCAGAGAACAAACCTTAGAGCATCAAACATAAATTTTATAACACTCGTGAATAATTACGTCTATCGCTTAATTTCGACATCCTAGCCTCCGCTACATAAGGACTGATGCCCGGAGCGATTTTTTTCTGAGCGGAGGGCGCAGTGCCTTATGGGGCGCCTGTTAAACAAATTTCCTCGGAGGAATTGATGACTCGCGATTTACGACAGTTCATTCGATAAGTTGCGCAAGGTGGGGTAAAAACAGGTACTTGCGCAGAAAATAATTCGATAAGTTGCGCAAGCCTAGAAAAAAAGGTATATTAGCGCAGAAAATATTTCACCCATGGAAACTGCACTTATCGGTAGAGAGTCTGAAACTGAGAGACTTGAATCATACTTAAATTCAGATCACGCTGAATTCATTGCAATATATGGCCGCAGACGTGTAGGCAAGACATTTCTTGTAAGAAAAGTCTGCGATGACAAATTTGCTTTCCACGTCACGGGAATATATAACGCTGCTAAAAGCGACCAACTATTGAATTTTGCCGTTGCAATGCAACGATGTTTCAACTTGGAAGCACCGAAAGTCGAGAAAAATTGGATTCTTGCATTCAATACACTCTCTCTCCACTTAGAAAAGTTACCCGAGGGCAAGAAAATCATCTTCATTGATGAACTTCCCTGGATGGACAGCGCAAAGTCCGGTTTCATCCCTGCTCTTGAGAACTTTTGGAACAGTTGGGCAGTCCTGCGAGATGATGTTAAACTGATTGTATGCGGGAGTGCAACCTCGTGGATGATAAGTAATCTTATCCACAGCAAAGGAGGACTCCACGGACGCTTGACTCATCAAATTCTGGTAGAGCCATTTACACTTCGCGACTGCGAGCATTATTTCACTCATTTCGGTTTCAGATATTCTCGAAGACAGATTTCAGAATGCTATATGATAATGGGTGGCATACCATATTATTTTTCACTGATGAACAAGTCTTTGAGCCTAGCTCAGAATATAGACAAACTCTTCTTCGGGCAGGATTCTGAACTTAGGGACGAGTTTTCCGCACTTTACCGGGCACTCTTCAAAAAACCGGAATCCTATATTGCAGTAGTTACCGCACTCGCAAAAATCGGCAAGGGGATGACTAGACAAGAACTGCTACGGCGCACAGGGCTTCAAGATAACGGTGCCTTCAGCACTGTGCTTGAAGAATTAGAGCAATGCGGATTTATACGGACATATCTACCATTTTCATATTCATCACCAACGTCATCTGAAAGCAGGCTTCCGTCAGAAACAATATTCCAGCTTGTTGATTTCTATACGATGTTTTATTTTTCTTTCGTAAAGAACAACACTTTCCAAGATCCACAATTCTGGTCACATTCAATGAACAGCCCAATTCACAATACGTGGGCCGGATTATCGTTTGAGAAACTGTGCCTATCTCATCTAAAGCAAATTAAACACGCTCTCGGCATTTCTGGAGTGCAGACAAATGCTTGCTCATGGTATAGTTCTTCCACATCATCGCCTAAAGCTCAGATTGATCTTCTTATAGACAGGAAAGATGATGCCGTAAACCTTTGCGAGATGAAATATTCGCGCTCTGAATACGAGATTGACAATGAAGAACAAAAAAAACTCGAACGCCGTATCGAAGTATTTCGGAATGAGACCAAGACAAAAAAGTCCATTATACTTACATTAGTCACTAGCGAGGGGCTGAAAAAAAACGCGCATAGCGACATCATCCAAAGTCTGATTATAGTAGACGAACTCTTTGACATATAGAAGGAAAGAATCAAACCATAAAACAAACGACTAAGTCCCAAGTATGATAGGGACCGTATGCGGCCGCTCAATCACTTGCTCGAGTGCGACTCGATCCCGCGATGCCAGAAGCGGAGTGTCAAGTCCTCGAGGGTATATTGCGGA
>CAVHJF010000010.1:0-60664 GCA_963636275.1 Acutalibacteraceae bacterium
CATCAAAGGTAACTACTTTTTTAGTCTTTCGGACACAGGGTTTTACGCCTGAGCCTGAATCTTAGCCAACTGTTCACGGCTTATTTCCGGATTATTTCTTATTTGCTCCAGAATAGCCTCGATTGTAGTTTGGGTACTAGTTTGGGTACTAGTTTGGGTATTAGTTTGGGTGCCGATAGAAGAAGACCGCCTGAAACAAACAGTTACGAATCCTTTCCCGTCTGTATATGTCGGCTCCTCCACGCCGCCTTCTAGACAACTGTCCGCTATTCTGCGTGCGGGAGTTGTATATTTGCCGTAATTTTTTTTTAGATTAGCGAAGAAATTCAGCAACAATCTGGATATTATCACTTAATTAATGAGAATATGAGACTACGACCAATTATCGCGGCATTTACCATAATTACGGTATTGTGCGCCTGCACTCCGCCGTCAACGGAGGACATAGAGAAACCGGACGACAAAGAACAGATCGATCCTACTCCAACCCCCGACCCTGATCCTGAACCGGAGCCAGGCCTGCCTGAAACAATCAAGATACTCGCAATCGGAAACAGTTTTTCCGCAGATGCTGTAGAGCAGGAGCTTTACGGACTATTCGAGGCTGAGGGACAGAAAGTTATCATCGGTAACCTTTACATTGGAGGATGTCCGTTGGAGAAGCACGCGGCGAATGCGACTTCAGATGCTGCGGCATACAGTTACCGCAAGATTGTCAACGGCATAATGACCAAGGTAGCAGATACCAAGATGTCTGATGCATTGGCCGATGAAGACTGGACCTTCATAAGCGTGCAGGAAGGTGCCGGATACCACGGATACTACAACACCACCTACAACGACATCACACACTCTATGGAACCGGACTTGACCACACTTCTGGACGTAGTCCGTGCGAAATGTAAAAATGCGAAACTGGTCTATCACGCACCGTGGGCTGCAAAGACCGGCTACACCGGGGTCAAATTCAGCTACTACGGCTTTGACCAGAAAGTGATGTACAATATGATTTGCACGGCGACCCAAGAGGTTCTGAAGGCTCATCCGGAATTCAGCCTCTTTATGAACAGTATGGATGCGGTGCAGAATGCAAGAACCTCATATATAGGCGATAATATGAACAGGGACGGCTGGCATCTCAACTATACCACAGGAAGATATACAGTCGGATGCCTCTGGTATGAGAAGATTATGGGAAAGAGCGTTGTTGGCAACAGCTACCACCCGGAAGGAATGTCGGAGACTACCGCAGAAGTCTGCCAGACTGCGGCTCACGAGGCGTGCGAGCATCCTTATACTGTCACTGACCTGTCATATTTCGTGAAGCCTGAAGATGAAGGAGGCGAAGAGGCTAGTAGGGAAGTTCTCGCGCAATGGTATTTCTCTCTGGATAGGGCTAAGAGTGACGGTTGCGTGAAGACTTGGACTGGCCAGGAGCAGCTGGGAGTGTACACCTACAGCAGTGAACCTGGAGAGCGCGGTTACTATAATGCAAATGGCTCTGGCAGCGGAAAACTCAGTTATATCCAGATTGACAAGACAATGTGGCCGGAGAATTCGGCGGGTCTGAGCTTATTGGATGTAAGCAACGGCGGACAGCCGGTAATGTGCGGGCCAATGCCGGGAGATTGCTGGCAGTTTGAGACTACAGGAAATAATGATTTCCCTGAGGGAACTCAACTGTATATGAAATATACCTACAACCCGGGTAAATATGGGGCGAAATATTGGATTATTGAATACAAGGATGGCGAGGAGTTCAAACCGGTTCCGGCTTTCGAGCAGAAGACGGAGACTCTCAGCCTGAGTTCAGAGACCATCACCTACAATATGGCATTCACCTCTGATCAAAAGGTCATTGAATTCACAGTGACTCTGGAGAATCCGACAGACCAGTTCGTTGTAAGACAAAGATGCTGCTCTGAGTATCAGGTGAATGACAAATGGTTCGACAAACCGAACGTAAAATGTGTCTCACGCATCGCAGGCGATCCTTCCAATATTGAAAAGCCTCTGCCGACAATGGCGCGGGTGCTTCAGGAGCAATCGTAATGTAATGTAATATAAATAGAAAGGAGGGCTAAAGTGTAATTTTAGTCCTCCTCTCTATTAGTTTCAACTTTCGGTCGTACTACTCCACAAACTTGTTCCTGCAACTTCTAGCAGTTTTTCGCTCCTGCGGAGAAAAATGAAGCTTAATTGGGGACCGTATTCCCCAAACCCCTTGGGTCGCAAGCTCCGAATTAGACGCTTTAGTCTTCCTCTCATTCGTTTTGGTTTACAAGGCTATTTTGTCTTAAAAGGGGCCGTTGCGCGTGTCGAGTGTGTGCGGGGATACAGTTGCTTTTCTTACGCCAACAGTTTTTTGACAACTGAGGAAACGGTCTTTCCGTCTGCCTGGCCGGCGAGCTTCTTCGTGGCAACACCCATAACTTTGCCCATATCTGACATTTTGGTCGCGCCAACTTCGGCAATGATGCCTTTGACGATTTCTTCAACTTCAGCCTCGCTCAACTGCTTAGGAAGATAGCCCTCCATTTCTGCAGCCTCGGCCAATTCGTTGTCCGCCAAGTCCTTGCGGCCACCCTGACTATACATTTCAGCTGACTCTTTACGCTGTTTGATCAGTTTCTGGATGAGCTTGAGTATATCACCGTCAGTCAATTCGCTTCCCGCGCCGGATGTCTTTGCAAGGAGAATCTCTGACTTTATTGCTCGTACTGCATTGGTACGCACGGTATTATGGGCTTTCATCGCCTCCATAATATCTTTCTGAATCTGCTGTTCTAATGCCATAATGTTATATTTTATTTAGAATCTGTCTAATGTATCTTCGACGGTCAACTCGCCGCCTGAAATTTGTCCGAGCCCGCCTCCGAGCAGGCCTGTAACTATCTGTATTTATCGAATCCCGGCATACGGGTACCGCTGATCAGCTCCTTGTATTGTTTGTCGTCACGAGGGCAGATGAGCAATACGTCGTCAGTATCTACTACTATGAAATCCTCGAGCCCGCGAATGGCCAGCAACTTTTTCTTATTGTTGGTCAGCACGATATTCCGCTTGTCGTTCTGCAAGAGTTTCTCCTTGGCGTTGGAAATGTTGCCGTCAGAATCCTTGTTCTGGATGCTTGTATAGAAATTCTCCCAACTGTCAATGTCTGACCAGCCGAAATGCACTGGAAAAATCCAGGCTCTGTCGGTCTTCTCCATCACGCCATAATCAATGGACAATTTGACGCAGTCGGTATATGCTCTTTCAATGAAAGCGGTCTCAGAGGGGCTTCCGAGCGCTCCTTCCCATCCGTCAAACAGTCTGGTGACCTCCGGGATATATTTCTCCATTTCCTCTTTGATGACATTTGCCTGCCATACGAATATTCCGGAATTCCAGAAAAACTCTCCGCTGCGGAAGAATGCCTTTGCTATTTCCGCATCCGGCTTCTCTGTGAACGTCTTGACCTTCATCGGCTTGTTCTCCGCACAGGCTTCTTTTCCGCCGGTGACCTGAATGTAGCCATACTCTGTATCGGGTCTGTCCGGACGGATGCCGAGAGTCATAAGTATCGGATTCTCAGCCGCATAGTCGAGGGCATTGGTCAGCGTTTTCTTGAAAAGGACCTCGTCGTTGATAATCAGGTCCGCAGGGGTCATCGCAACGACAGCCGTCGGATCTCTCTTGAGCAACGTATATGTCGAATATGCGATGCAAGGGGCAGTGCGTCTGGCATAAGGCTCAAGCAGGAGATTGTTTTCCGGCAGTTCAGGAATCTGTTCCCTGATTATGTCCTTGAACTTTGCCAATGTGATTATCAGAATGTTCTCCGGAGGCACGACGCCGATGCATCTGTCGTAAGCCATTCTCACCAGCGATCTGCCTGTTCCTGAAATATCTCTGAAGTGACCTGGAAGGTCTTCTCTGCTGATAGGCCAGAAGCGGTTGAGATGCCCTCCGGCCATTATTATGCAATATTGGTTATTCTTCATATAGTAGTATATCAGTCGAAATTATTATGGTTCAAAAAATTCCCTCATTATATACATATAGGTGTATATGCTGCTGGAAAGTAGTTCAATGTGCTTCCGCCTCTGTCGTAAACTACCGCCGCCACATCGAACCAGACTTCAGTATCGCTTCCTATATGCTTGGCCTCCAATGCGATATATCTGTTTGCAGCCTGGGCTACCCTTCTCTGTTTCATCGCGCCGACGGCGTCTTGCGGCTCTCCCTGCAAAGGGGCTACGCGGCTCTTGACTTCTACAAAATGTATTCCATCCCTCGCCAATGAAATTATGTCAATTTCCAGGTGGCCGGCCCGCCAATTCCGTTCCAGAATCGTGTGTCCGTGTGCCATAAGATATTGACACGTTTCGTATTCGCCTTTCTTCCCTAGTGCAATCCGTCCCCTCATATCAATCCTTTATTTAAGTTTATCAAATATATGGTCTATGTTCCCTAATTATCGGTCTCTGCGTTAATTATAAATCCCCTGCGTGCTGGCGTTCTTCCGTTTCCTCCAAATTCTCGCTCCTGTGGAGCGAACCTAAGTTTAATTGGGGACCGGATTCCCCAAACCCCTTGGGTCGCAAGCGCGGTTTGGGGATTGCCAAAAACTCCTTGCTGTCGTTATGCCTTGAAACTTCATTCTTCTAATTCGTGCGAATTCTCGCTCCTGTGGAGCGAACCGAAGTTTAATTGGGGACCGGATTCCCCAAACCCCTTGGGTCGCTTCGCTCCGAATTTATTCCATTACAATTAACCCCATTACATCCGTTTATTCAACTTATATCTTTCTCGCATACTTGCCGCTCGGGGCTCAAAAACGGCGTTCTTCCACTATCTCGGCGTGCTGGCGTCCTCCACTAGGAACGTTTATTTATCGAAATTTACAACAGTCACGCCGGAGCCGCCGAGCTGGATGCTTTCGTCTTTTGCGGAAATTACTCCTGGTGTCGCGCGAAGAAATTTCTGAATCTCCTCTCTCAACGCACCTGTGCCCTTGCCGTGGATAATCCTGACGGACGAAACATTGAGCATAATCGCGTCATCCACATAGCGCATAACATTCTCAAGCGCCTCATTGACCCTTTGTCCTCTGACATCCAGTTCCATCTTGAAGTTCAATTTCCTCTCGGAGATGGATGAATCCA
Organism: Acutalibacteraceae bacterium; assembly: GCA_963636275.1. Taxonomy (GTDB): domain Bacteria; phylum Bacteroidota; class Bacteroidia; order Bacteroidales; family UBA932; genus Cryptobacteroides. Next base: position 5,151 of record CAVHJF010000010.1, read on the forward strand.
TTATCGATGATGTAGGCCTGGCGTTCGCAGTGGTTTTCAATGCGCTCTTGAATTCATTGGAACTTATCCGCTCCACCTTGTCCAGCGGCATTTTGCTCTTGATGCTGCCGACAATGACGGTCACGGCCTTGTCCGACACGACTGCAACCTCTCCTACCATCCCGTTCGCCTTTATGCGGACCTTCTCTCCCACCTGAAGCGGGCCGTTCCTGAATGCGGCGATTCTTTTCGCATTCTCCTGTTCTTCATTTAGTTTCCGCTGCTCTTCCGTACCTCCGCGCCTTGCATTTCTCTCCTGCCTGCGCTTCTGCCTTTCGCTGACCTGACGGAGTTTGTCCTCCAGATATGAATCGTGATCCTTCTTGTCCTGCTCCTTTTTCTGGGCAAGCGCGTTGACAAATCCCTGCAGATTTTCCCTGGCTTTCTTTGTCTCAGCCTTCTCTGCCTGCTTCTCGCGTATAGTGCGTATAGTCTTCTCTACCTGACGGTTAGCGCCTTTTACAATCTCCTCAGCCTCTTTCTTTGCCTCATCGATGATGTCCTGGCGCATCTTCCGGATATCTTCCAGTTCCTTCTGATATTTTCCGGTTATATTCTCGAGAGTCTTGTCCGTATTGCGGATTTTCTGGATCTTTTCGTCCAGCACACGCCTGTTTCTCGCTATCTTCCTGAGATTTCGCTCTATTCCCACGAATTCCTCTCCGGCGCGCGATTCAGCATCTTTCACAATTATCTCCGGAAGCCCGATTTTTCTTGCAAGCTCGAATGCGAATGAGTTGCCCGGCAGGCCCATTTCAAGCTTGAACAGCGGGGCTATGTTTTTAGCGTCAAATTGCATAGCACCGTTGATGACACCGGTCTCCGCCCCGGATGCGTATAACTTCAGATTGGTGTAATGCGTTGTTATGACGCCATATACGCCTCTCTTGTCGAATTCGTTGAGGATAGCTTCGGCGATTGCTCCTCCGGCTGCAGGTTCTGTTCCCGAACCGAACTCGTCTATCAGCACCAGAGTTTTGGAATCCGCCTGCGCCAGCATATCCTTCATTGACACGAGGAATGAACTGTACGTACTGAGGTCATTGTCAATCGATTGCCCGTCACCGATATCCGCCATAATCCGGTCGAATATCATCATTTCCGATGTCTCGGAAGTCGGTATGAGCATACCCCACTGGAACATATATTGAAGAAGGCCGACGGTTTTCAGGCATACTGATTTGCCTCCGGCATTCGGACCTGATATCAGGAGAATGTGTTTCTCCGGTGTCAATGTCACGGTCAGGGGAACAATCTCTTTCTTTTCCTTTTTCAGGGATTTTTCGAGAAGCGGATGTCTTGCCTTGCGCAGATTTACGGAATTCTCTTCAGAGATGATTGGCATACCGGCAATGAATTCCAACGCTGTCTGGGCTTTGGCGATGATGAAGTCCAGTTCTCCGATGCACTCCGCCCCGACGAGCAGTTCCGGGACTGACGGCCTTATCCATTCGCTGAATGAGCGCAGAATGTTGGCGATTTCCCTTGACTCGGCGAAATGCAGTTCGTTTATCTCATTGCTGATTTCGACTATTTCTGCCGGCTCTATGAATGTGGTCTTTCCGGAAGAAGATTCGTCGTATACGAATCCCTGTATCTTTCTTTTGTTGGCTGAATTGACAGGTATCAGCATCTTGCCGTCTCTCATCACAATCGCGGCGTCGCTGTCCACAATCCCGTCGGACTGAGCTTTCTTCAGGATGGCCCCGATTCGCTTGGATATGGCTCCCTCCTTGTCTTTCAAACGTTTACGGATGTCATACAACTGGTCGGAAGCGGTATCTTTCACGTTGCCGTATTTGTCAAGAATGGTGTCGATGCGTTGCTGGACCTCCGGAAACAGAGAAACGTTCTCGACCATTTTCTTCAGGTTCGGATAAACTCCATCCTTTATGCCGCTGAAGAACATAGTGATTTTGCGGAGCGTTTCCAGCATTGTCCGCAACTTCCCCAAGGATGTCAGATCAATGTTGGAGCCAGCATTCTCAAGTACGGTCAGGAATCCTACACAGTCGATATATCCGTTCGATGGGAACGATTCCTCGAACATGACGATAAGACGCATCTCATCGGTAAGCAGCAGTCTATGCCGGATTTCTTTCTCATTTGTGGAGAATTTTTCGTTCTCCGTGCGTTCCGTGGCATAGTCCGTACTGCATCTGTCGGATATGATTTTTCTAATTCTGTCGAATCCAAGTATTGCTTCAATTCTCTCTTCTGTCATAGCTCTGCGCCTCTAGTTCTTCGAATTCTCCTTTTTAGTGTCCTGCCCCGTCGACAGTGAATTGCTGAGTTTGAGTTTCAATTCATTGATATTGTTTATCTCAGTCAATGTCCCGCCGTGTCCGAACGAGATCCCCCCGGTTTCCTCCGAGACGACAATCACGTCAGCATCAGTTTCTTCAGTGATTCCGATAGCAGCCTTGTGCCTCATACCGTATCTTGCCGGAATGTCCGTACGCTCGGTTATCGGGAGGGTGCATCTTGCGGCGACAATTCGGTTCTTGTCAATGATCATCGCCCCATCGTGAAGCGGGGAATTCTTGAAGAACAGGTTCATTATCAGCCTTCTGTTGATGTTGGCATCGATTCTGTCACCGGTTTCTATAATATGGTTGAGGCTTACGTGGTGGGGGAGCACGATGAGCGCTCCGGTCTTCTGCTCGGACATCGTTCTGCAGGCTTCGGTTATTTCTTTCAAAGCCGCGTTGTCCATAGTGTTGTCCTCGTTGCCGAAGAACCTGTTTATGAACGCTTTGGTTTTCAGCCCGAACCGTGAGCCGCTGCCGAACTTCATCAGAAAATGACGGATTTCAGGCTGGAATATGATGATCACGGCCAGGACGCCCACGTCGATGAATGTTCCGAGCAATGCCCCTATCAGTTTCATCTTCAAAGCATCAGCGACAACCTTCAGCACGTATATGGCGATGATGGCAGTGAATATGTTCATTGCCGCAGAGTCCCGAATCCAACGGAAAACAAGATATATGAGTAGTGCCACCAACAGGATATCCAAGATATCTGTCAGACTGATTCGGAGAAATCCGAATATTTCCAGAGGTAGGACCATTTCGTCGTTATTCTTGTAGCGGAGCGGATTGTGCTCCGGCATCGTCACGTTTCGCAAAAATAGTAAATTTTACTCATATAATAATGTGGACGGCTTCTGTCCTTGGCCAAATAGAGATGCTTTTCAACGCGTGCAACGGTATCTTGAATGGCTGGGCTTAAGGTTTTGAATCACACAGTGTAAGCATATTCAGTATCTGTGAAACTTTTTGTGCAATTCTTACGAAAGGCATTGAAAATAAGAAAATTATTCGTACATTTGCGGTCCGCAAAATATGCGGAGATACGATAAAGTATTAACAAACAATTAATTATCAAACCAATGCCTGGATTAATTGGAAAGAAAATCGGAATGACTTCCGTTTTCGGTGCTGATGGAAAAAATATTCCATGCACCGTTGTTGAGGCTGGTCCGTGTGTTGTTACGCAGCTCCGTACGGTAGAAAAAGATGGTTATGCCGCCGTACAGCTTGCCTATGACGAAACTACAGAGAAACACGCCAGCGCCCCTCTCAAAGGGCATTTCAAAAAGGCAGGAACCACTCCTCATCGCAAGCTTGCTGAATTTGCGGCAGACTTCAAGGGAGAGCTTAAATTAGGTGACGTCGTTACAGTCGCTGACATCTTCGAAGGTGTTGAGTATGTTGACGTTATCGGTACTTCTAAAGGTAAGGGTTTCCAGGGCGTTGTTAAACGTCACGGATTTGCCGGTGTCGGTGGTGCTACCCACGGTCAGCACAACAGACTTCGTCACCCTGGTTCAATGGGTGCATCATCTTGGCCTTCACGCGTATTCCCGGGAATGCGTATGGCTGGTCATATGGGCAGCGACAGAGTTAAAGTTGAGAACCTTCAGGTGCTTAAACTCATTCCAGAGAGCAATCTTATCGTTGTAAAGGGTTCCGTTCCGGGAGCCAAGGGTTCTTATGTAATTGTGGAGGCTTAAGAGTATGAAACTTTCAGTTTACAAAATCGACGGAACAGATTCCGGAAAGCAGGTAACTCTCGATGAGAAGGTCTTCGGTATCACACCTAACGACCACGCTATCTATCTCGATGTAGTTCAGTATCTTGCAAATCAGCGTCAGGGAACATCCAAGACAAAGGACCGCAGTGAGAATGCACATTCTACCAAGAAACTCGGTCGTCAGAAAGGCGGCGGCGGTGCACGTCACGGTTCCCTCAAGGCAGGTATATTCGTAGGCGGTGGTACCATTCACGGACCTAAGCCACGTTGCTATTGGCACAAGCTCAATAAGAAAGTGAAGTCCCTTGCACGTTGCTCGGCTCTTTCTTACAAGGCTGCAGAGAATGCGATCACCTTCGTCGAGCCATTCACTATGGAGGCTCCTAAGACTAAGGAATTCATCCAGATCCTTTCAAACATCAAGGCTGGAGACCGCAAGGTGCTTTTCGTGCTTCCTGCCAATTCAAACAACATTTTCCTTTCATCCCGTAACCTTCAGAACGTGAATGTGATTACTGTGGACGAAATCAACACCTACACCATTATGAATGCAAATTCTATCGTGTTGGTTGACGGCGTACAGGACATTCTCTCTTCAAGGGTTAAATAAATTTCATTAAGAGATGGGAATTTTAATTAAGCCAATCGTAACAGAGAAGTTGACGGCTCAGGGCGAAAAGTTGAACCGTTACGGTTTTGTGGTAGACCGCAAGGCCAACAAGCTTCAGATTAAGGAGGCAGTCGAGAAAGCCTATGGCGTTTCAGTGGCTGACGTTAATACAGTAAACTATCACGGAAAGAGAAAACAGCGTTATACAAAGGCTGGTCTTCTCCGCGGCCGTATGAATCACTTCAAGAAAGCATATGTTACTCTTGCAGGTGAGGACAAGATAGATTTTTACGCTAATATCTAGGAGGAATAGACAATGGCAATAAAGAAATTCAAACCTACGACCCCAGGTCAAAGGAACAAGGCTATCAGTGCTTTTGACGAAATCACTACAAACAAGCCTCAGAAATCGTTGCTTGCTCCTCTCAAGAGAACAGGTGGTCGTAACAATACAGGTCAGATGACTATGCGCTACATCGGCGGCGGTCACAAGAGAATGTATCGTATCATCGACTTCCATCGTGCAAAGGATGCTTGCAAAGCAACTGTTCTTACTATAGAATACGATCCTAACCGTAGTGCACGTATCGCACTCGTTCAGTACGAGGACAATGAGAAGAGATATATCATCGCTCCTAACGGACTGAAGGTAGGTCAGGTTATCGAGTCCGGTTCAGGCGTAGCTCCTGAGCTCGGCAATACTCTTCCTCTTGGGGAAATTCCAGTTGGTACACTCGTACACAATATCGAGCTTCGTCCTGGTCAGGGTGGTGCTATGGCACGTTCTGCAGGTACTTACGCTCAGATTGCAGCACGTGAAGGAAATCACGTCATCCTTCGTCTGCCTTCAGGCGAGACAAGAATGGTGCTTGTAACCTGCCGTGCAACTGTAGGTGTCGTATCAAATCCTGAACACAATTTGGAGTCTTACGGTAAGGCTGGTCGCAGCAGATGGCTCGGCAGACGTCCTCACAACCGTGGTGTTGTAATGAACCCGGTAGATCACCCGATGGGTGGTGGTGAAGGTCGTGCTTCCGGTGGTCACCCAAGGTCTCGCAAGGGACTTCCTGCAAAGGGCTACAAGACACGTAATCCTAAGGCTACTTCAAACAAGTTCATCATTGAAAGAAGAAAGAAATAATAGGAATTAAACTTAAGAGATTATGAGTCGTTCATTAAGAAAAGGTCCATATATCCAGGAAGCTCTGGAAAAAAGAATCCTTGCTATGAATGAAGGTAGCAAGAAGAAAGAGGTCGTGAAGACCTGGTCACGCGCAAGCATGATCTCTCCTGACTTCGTTGGTCATACCATCGCGGTTCATAACGGGAATAAGTTTATTCCTGTCTATGTAACTGAGAATATGGTAGGTCACAAGCTCGGAGAGTTTGCTCCAACCAGAACTTTCAGAGGCCATTCAGGTAACAATAAGTAAAATCGCTTAATTGATCAGAAATTATGGGAAAACGTAAAAGAGAAATGGCCGAAAGACTGAAAGAGATTAAGCGCCAGACTGCCATTGCGAAAGTGAAGGATGTTCCTTCATCTCCTCGCAAAATGCGTCTTGTTGCAGACACTGTGAGAGGTGTGGAAGTAAACCGCGCTCTTGATCTGCTCAAGTTCTCAAAGAAGGCTCCTTCAAAGGTTCTTGAGACTCTTCTTCGCAGTGCAATCGCTAACTGGGAGGCCAAAAACCAGGACAAAACAAAAGAACTGGATAACGGTAATGTAATCGTCAAAACCATTATGGTTGACGAAGGTCGTACACTCAAGAGAATCCGTCCTTGCCCTCAGGGTAGAGCCGGCAGAATCCGCAAGCGTTCCAACCACGTCACCGTCATCCTTGATGTAAAGAAACCAACAACAGTGGAGGACAATAAATAATATGGGACAGAAAACTAATCCTATCAGCAACAGAATCGGTATCACCCGTGGTTGGGTCTCTAACTGGTGTGGTGGTAATTACGCTGAGAAAATTGCGGAAGACTACAAAATCCGTAAATATCTTGTGAACCGTCTTGCTAATGCCAGCATTTCCAAGATTGTCATCGAGAGAACCCTTAAGCTCATCACTGTAACTATTCAGGCTGCAAGGCCGGGTGTTATTATCGGTAAAGGTGGTAGCGCCGTAGATAAACTCAAGGAAGAGCTTAAGAAAGTTACTAACAAGGAAGTTCAGATCAACATCTTTGAGGTCAGAAGACCGGAAGTTGATGCCAACATCGTAGCAGACAGCATCGCTCGTCAGATCGAGGGACGTGTTTCTTACAGAAGGGCAATCAAGATGGCCGTTTCTACCGCAATGCGTGTAGGTGCTGAGGGTATCAAGGTTCAGATCAGCGGCCGTGTAGGCGGTGCTGAAATGGCAAGAAGCGAAATGTTCAAAGAGGGACGTACTCCACTTCATACATTCCGTGCTGATATCGACTACGCTCTTGCAGTTGCTCACACAAAGGTTGGTGCTCTTGGTATCAAGGTTTGGATCTGCAACGGTGAGGTTTACGGAAAGAAAGACCTTTCACCTAATGCAGGTGTAGCAGCAGCTTCTGCTCAGCCTCAGGGCCAGGGCCGTCAGTCTCGTGGAGACCGTGGTCCTCGTCGTGGTGGTCGCGGACGTGGTGACAAGAAAGAAGCTAGAAACTAGGTTCTTATAAAATATTAGAAGAGGATGGCTAATGATTTTAGTCATCCTCTTTTTGTTTCGCGATTGCCCTGCTTTATCTCTTTCGGACATTTTTCTTCTGAATTGTGTTCTTCCTTTTCGAGCAATTTCTCGCTCTTCCAGAGCGAACTGAAGTTTAATTGGGGAGCGTACTCCCCAAACCCCTTGGGTCGCAAGCTCCGAGTTTTTACGATTTTATCGGGCTGGAGGCTTGTGAGGGCGATAATTCTATATTATATTTGCGAAACAAAAATAGTATTCAGCATAAATGAATCAGCTTTATGCGGTCGTTGGGACGATTGCTAAAGTGGGATTTATTCTGTAATTTTACGCCGGTTTTTGGTTCTGCCGAATTCCGGCTTTTCTGATAATAAATCTTGTGAATATGAATAAATATTTGACACTCTCTTTTGCGGCTCTCGCTGTGATGGCCTGCAATTCAGTTTCAACGAACACAACTCTCCAGGGTAAATTCTCCGGTTCTGATGTTCCGGAAGAAATCAGCGTCGTAATCCCCGGCAGCATAGATACAACAGTGAAGTTGCAGAATGCGGCTTTCAAACTCGATCTGCCTGTCAACAAGTCAGTTATCGGTTCGGTTTCAGCCGGAAATTCAAGAACTTCATTCATCTCTGACGGTACTGTGCTCAATTTCGCTCTTGAGAATGGGAAACTGACCTGCAAATCAGAAAAACCTGCTGTCTCATTGACATCGAAGTTGGATGAGTTCTCAACAAAGAACCGCGAATATGTAGTAGAGTATCGTACTGCAATGTCCGCAATATCAGACTCGACCGGTATTTCAGATGAGAAGAAAGACTCTCTTCTGGAGGAATTCAATGACTCATTCCTTGAGAAATACAAACAGTACAACTTCGACGTATTGAATGCTAACAAAGATAATGTCATCTCAGTTTATGCGCTTCAGAATGTCTATGATGACCTTTCTGACGATTCTCTCGAGGTTGTAATAGCATCTTTGGATTCAGCAGTAGCTGCAAACAACCGTTTCGTCTCATCTGTCAAGAAGAGCATCACCTCAAGAAAGACAACAGCTGAAGGTATGATGTTCACCGATTTCAGCATCGAGCAGCCTAACGGAAAAGTTGCAAAACTTTCAGACTATGTAGGCAACGGAAAGTATGTCCTTGTTGATTTCTGGGCTTCCTGGTGCCGTCCTTGCAAGAACGAGATTCCTAATGTCAAGTCAGTATATGACAAGTATCACGGAAAGAACTTCGATGTAGTAAGCGTTGCAGTTTGGGAAAAGACTCCTAAAGAGAGCCTTGATACGGCTAAAGCTTACGGAGTTAACTGGAATCAGATTGTTGACGCGAAGTCTGTTCCTACAGACATCTACGGCATTGTGGGAATTCCTCATATCGTCCTTTTCGGACCTGATGGTGTGATTATCAAGAGAGGTCTCTATGGCGAGGCTATCGAAGAGGAAGTTTCCAAATATGTGAAATAACAGCTGTCCGAGCATTGACAGTAAAAGAAAAAATAGCGCTTTTTCCACATTCCCCCGGAGTCTATAGATATTATGACTCTGAGGGAATTGTGATATATGTGGGAAAGGCAAAGGACCTGCACAAGCGTGTAGCGCAGTATTTCGTGCCGGCCGAAAGGCTGAATGTCAAGACACGCATATTGGTCTCAAAGATTGCTGACGCCCAGTATTCGGTTGTCGATTCGGAAGCGGATGCTCTGCTGCTTGAGAATAATCTCATCAAACAGTATAAGCCCAAATACAACATTCTCCTCAAGGATTCCAAGACATATCCCTGGATATGCGTCACGGGGGACGAATTCCCGAAGGTTTATCTCACGAGAAGGGTAGTCAAAGGCAACAGGTATTTCGGCCCGTACAGCTCTGTAATGCACGCCAGGAATCTGATCGAGTTCTTCTCCGAGAATTATAAAATACGTTCCTGCAACAACAAGATTACCTCAGACTCAGTTCTGCGCGGGAAATTCCGCCCTTGTCTTGATTTGCATATCGGAAGATGCTCCGGATGTTGTATCGGTAGAGTTTCGGCAAAGGAATATAATGATGAAATCGAAGAAATTGTAAGGCTGCTCAAAGGCGGCGCGAATGACGTGATTCAGCACTATAAGAAGCTGATGATGGCGGCGGCGGATTCGTTGGATTTTGAACAGGCGCAAATCTATAAACAGAAAGTCGATTCGCTGCAGACGCATTATTCCAAGTCTATCATAACTTCAGCGTCAGATACGAATGTAGATGTCTTCTCTTTGGTGACTGATGCTAACGAATCTTTCGGCAACTTTATGCGCGTGAGGTCGGGAGCGATAATCCAGTCGCTTAATCTGGGCTTCAGGATGAATATAGAGGAAGAGCCTTCCGCTATTCTGAGTGAGTTTATTGCAGAAATCGAGTCCAAATTCGGTAAAATCGAGGGTGAGGTCGTAGTGCCATTTCTTCCGGATGTCGAAATGCCCGGAGTATCGTTCAAGATTCCTGCTAAAGGGGATAAACTGGCGATTCTGACGCTCAGTACCAAGAATGCCAAGGAATTTCAGTTTAATTCAATCCGGCAGAAAGAGCACACCGATCCGGACCAATATAGGAATATGGTCTTGGAAGAGTTGCGTAAGGCGATAGGGATGAAAGAACTTCCCAGACATATCGAGTGCTTCGATAACTCCAACATCCAGGGAACTAATCCTGTCGCATCTTGTGTCGTATTCAGGGATGCCGTTCCGTCAAAGAAGGATTACAGAAAGTTCAAGATCAAGACAGTAATCGGCGCAAATGACTATGCTTCGATGAAGGAAGTGGTCAACCGCAGATACTCCAGAATGTTGAGAGAAGCTCCGGACGACCTGCCTCAACTTATTGTCATAGACGGAGGTAAAGGACAGCTGGACTTCGCTTACCAGGCTTTGGCTGAACTGGGATTGACGGATAAGCTTACTGTTGTGGGGCTGGCAAAGCGCCTTGAAGAAGTTATAAGGGTGGGGGACCCATATCCGCTATTCATTGACAGGAATTCTTCCGCATTGAAGGTTCTGCAACAGATAAGGGATGAGGCGCACCGGTTCGGTATTACTTTCCACAGGAGCCTGAGAAGCAAGAGCCAGATTGAATCCGCGTTGTCAAGAATCAAAGGCGTGGGGGAGCAGACCGAAAAAAGGCTTCTGATGCACTATGGCAGTGTACCTCGCATTGCCGCGGCTCCATTGTCAGACCTCGAGCAGTTCCTGGGGCGTAAGGATTTGGCGGAACGAATCCATTTTCAATTAAATTCAGATGATGAAGAAGACTAACGATAAATTCAATTTCTGGGTCAATACGTTCATTCTGGTCGGAATGTTCCTGGCCGTGATAGTGACCAATATCTTCAAATTGCAACAGCCAGATGCCAGACATTTTATGCTCATACTGGCGAGCATAGGCGCTCTGATGGGTGTTGTGAATACGGTGCTTTCCGCGAATGGCAACATCTGGACTTTCCTGTTCGGAATTATTGATGTGACGATAGCCTCTATTGTCGCTTTGGACAGCAGTATCAGGCCGGGAGGAGAGCCTGTGTGGGGGAATTTCGCATTGCACGCGTTCTACTTCCTTCCTATGCAGTTCGTGGGCTGGTGGCAGTGGCGCAGAAGGGGAGCGGATTCTGAGACAAAGGTGCACGCGCGCCGTCTGACGGCGTCATCGTGGATGCTGACTTTGTCCTTCATAGTCATCGGCACTGTTGTGGCCTATTTCATTCTCTGTTACGTGGGCGGACAGAATGATGTTATGAATGGTATCCGCTATATCATTCTGTTTGATGCGCTTGTCTTCATTCTCAACGTTCTCGGACAGATTCTGATGTCGCTTGCGTATATGGAACAGTGGTTTGTCTGGATTCTAGTCAATATCTTCTCGATTCTCCTCTGGTTTGACAAATCAATGGCATCTGCTGATACCAGTTATACTATAGTTATGGTAATCAAATATGTCTTCTATTTTATCAACTCGCTCAATGGATTACGAATTTGGCGCAAATTGAGTTCTGAAAAGGCCATACAATAGTGCCAGACCAGTCCTCAGGGGTAAAAAATTTCGTTATTCGGATTTTTTTTATTTACTTTGCCAAATATTATGTGGGAATATATTAATCATTAAACTTTATAATTTATACAATTATGTCACACGAAGAAATCGTAAAACAGGTGAAAGCCATCATCGTTGACAAACTCGGTGCTGAGGAATCAGAGGTAACTGAGACTGCCAACTTCACAAACGATCTCGGCGCTGATTCTCTTGACACAGTTGAGCTTCTTATGGAGTTCGAGAGAGTATTCGGCATTAAGATCCCAGATGAGGATGCTAATCAGATCGGCACAGTGGCTGACGCTGTAAAGTATGTTGAAAGTAAAGTAGCTGAGAAGTAATTTCTACGCGACTTAACGAATAGAGGATGGCTAATAATTCTAGTCATCCTCTTTTATTTTATATCCATCAGTCGCAAGGTCGACAGTTCAGCAATATGTTGGCCTCCTGTCAGATACCCATTTTAGTGGCACCCTCCGAACACGGTGCTTTTGTTGTGTCTGCCGTCTGAGGGAAATTCTCCTTACCATTTGGTTTGAGCACTATGGTAAGTCCCAATGCGGGCTGCTATGGCTCAGTATTCTTAACTTACTCGGATTTCGGAATAGCGTAAACTATCTTGAATGACGGCCTGTTCTTCTCGGCTTCAGGACCGTTCAGCACTGCTTTGTAATAGCGGTGGAAGTCCATCATAGTGAGAGTGGTCGTTGTGCTGCTTGATGACGAACTTGAAGATGCTGAATACATCTGCTGCAGCATAGCGTAATTGTAATAATTGTTATAGTAGTTGCTGTAGCCGTATCCATAACTGCCGTAACCATACCCGTTGTAGAGGTTGTTGTAGTAGTTGTAGTACATCAACTGCTGGTAATAATCGTCTGTGGAACTGCTTGACGATGATGACGACGATGCCACTGTCTCTGTTGCAATCGGGAACAGCCACATATCATAGTTGGTAATCTTTGACTGATCAGACAGCTTTATGAGCTCCTGGATATGATGTGTGACGTCCGGGGAATATCTGCAGTTCGAACGGTCGATATCTCCCTGATTCTCATCGGAAATGCTTGAGTCAGTGATACTTGCGAATGTTACTGAGGTGTCTGTGGCGATACGGCAGGTCGGGTTGATTGCTGTAGGGTATTCATACATCTTGGTATAGTCCTCAGGGAACTCGAAAGGCAACAGCAGAGTAGCCTTGCTGACAACAGCGGAATTCGGATTGTCCGTATGCTTGCAGATTTCGTCGAGAATCTTCTCTCTCAATGCTTTGGCTTTGATTATCGGTTTGATTCCGCGTCCGCCTTCGATAACTGTGCTCTCTTTCACCTTGCTTGCCAGTTCACTGCTGGAATGCGTGGTCTGGTCGAAAGCAATCTGGGTGTATGTGCTTACGGATGTTGACGTTACGTTGCTGAGATCATAAAGGTCGAGCGGTCCCAGATAAAATATGAAAGAGGTGTCAACGTTCTCGCGTGTTCCGTAGTCAGCCGTGATTTTGAGCTCGGCATAACTGCCGTAGATAGTACCGCTGCTGACTGCAAGAGGCAGTCTGAACATATTTATACGTCCACCGATGCCTGCCGGAGCATCTGTCGAGATGACGATTCCAGGGAATTTCTTGGTATAGGTAGTCATCGTGTCCATATCCTCAACAGTGATTCCCATATATTTCTCGCCGAATGCTCTGCTGAAATTGAATGAGAGGGAATCCTGTCCAGTGTAAACGGGAACACCGTCGGTTATTCTCTTTTTCGTATATGACAATTCAGGATACAACTTGTTATAGTCTATCGCATTGTCAAGTTCATAAACATTAACATTCTGAAGGATGAATTCCTGGCTCGGGTCACAGAATGAAGTTGAATCCGAGACGGCGGAGAAATGGAACTGGCGGAATTTTGCATTCGTTCCGAAATCGAGAGTGTCGTTGACAGGAACCAATGTGAATGCGGTCTTCCTCGTAGTCAGTCCGAAAGTTTCGTCGCGCAGGGCTCCGAATGTGAACTTGTACATGCTGTATCCGGAAAGGCTGTCAGCCATTGCCTGTTCGATGTCGGTAATATCGAATGTAGCAGTGTATATGTTGTATTTCTGGCTGTCCGGGATGAATGACTCACCGACTGTCTTATTGACGTTGACGCAGGACGCTGCAGAGAGAATAACTGAGCATACAGTCGAAACCGCAGCAAATCTTGAAAAGATTTTCATTCTAGAGATTGTCATAAAAACTGTTATACGCATCTACGTAGGTGCCGTCCTCATAAGAGCCGGCGTCATATTTCAGAACCGGCTTGGACAGACCTTCGCAGTATTCTATAAGACTCTCATTTATGTTCTCGGAACCTAGAATGATGCCGTCTGAATACTGAGCCGCAGTTTTAGCAAGATTTATGCCAGTAGGATCGGCCAGGAGTTGGGTGTCGGAGTCGTTGATATCTCCGAACTTGACCAAGCGCTGGAAATCCTCATCGAATTTTTCCGGCATATCGTCGTACAGCGACAGTACGACTTTGCTGTTGGCGAATATAGGGTCGTCTTTATATGCTTTCTTCAGATAGAGTGGCAGAATCTGTGTTATCCAGCCCTGGCAGTGAATCACGTCAGGTGCCCATCTGAGCTTCTTTACGGTCTCCAGCACTCCGCGAGCAAAGAAAATTGCGCGTTCGGCATTGTCGGAGAAGAATTCACCTTCGTCTGACTTGTCCAGCTGCTTTCTCTTGAAATAATCGTCGTTGTCGATAAAATAGACCTGAATCCTTGCGGCGGAAATGGATGCGACCTTTATGACGAGCGGCCTGTCCACATCATTGATGACGATATTCATACCGGAAAGACGAATCACTTCGTGGAGCTGGTTTTTGCGCTCGTTGATGCAACCGTACTTAGGCATGAATGATCTGATTTCCTTTTTCCTTTCCTGGATTCCCTGAGGAAGATAGCGACCGATTTTTGAGACCGGCGTCTCAGGCAGGTATGGGAAAATTTCGGAGTTTACGAACAGGATTTTTTTGCCCATCTTATCAGTGTAATTAGAATTGGTTCAATAGGCACAAAGTTAAGAATTTTTTTTGATATTTCGATTATTGATTAACTTTGAGGTCAATTTGGAGTATTATGGCACGTAATGAAAACAGGCTTGTGCGACGCCGTCTGGCCAATGCATATCTTTCGTCTGTCATCAGCATAAGTTTGGTCTTGTTGCTGGTTGGCGTGTCCAGTCTCTTGTTGGTCAATGCCAAGAGCGTAACGGACTATTTCAAGGAAAATCTGCAAGTGTCTGTGCTAATGAAACAGGAGGTTGCTGATTCTGAAGCCCTTGATTTCAAAAAAGACCTGGACGCGATGCCTTTTGTGCGCAAAACTGACTTTATCTCGCGTGCGCAGGGTGAAGAGGAGATGGCCGAGATGCTTGGAAAGGATTTTCTCAATGTGTTTGCGACTTCCCCTGTCCCAGTATCCATAAATGTCACATTGAATGCTGATTATGTTTCGGAGGACAGTCTGAAGGTTGTCGAGGCGTTGATTTCGGAGAACCAAGTTGTCGATGAAGTTGTGTATCAGCACTCTCTGGTGGATGCGTTGAACTCGAATCTCAGCAAGATTTCGGGAATTCTCGGCGTTTTCATAGTGCTGATGCTTTTCATTTCGTTTGTGCTTATAAACAATACGATGAGGCTTACGGTTTTCGCGAAACGGTTCTCGGTGCATACTATGAAGCTCGTTGGCGCGACAAAGTCGTTTATCCGGGCTCCGTTCCTTGTCAAAGCGGCATTTCTGGGGCTTTTCTCATCGATTGTGGCGTTGCTGCTGCTGGTGGGTGTCCTGTTTATAGTCAGATCTGAATTTTCGCAGCTGTTTGAAATCTTCACTTTGGACAAGTTGCTGATAGTTATGGGGATAGTTGTGCTTTCAGGCTTGATTATATGTGTGCTCAGCACATATTTCGTTGTCAATAAGCTAGTTTCCCTGAGTAAAGATGAATTATATTATTGATATGGATAAGAATAATATGGCAATAACTCCGAAAGGACTTAAATATCTTCTTGTCGGACTGCTGGTGATGGTGTCCGGCTATATCCTTATGATGGGCGGAGGAAGTAAAGATCCTGCCGTGTTCAATTATGCGATGTTTGATTTCCGCAGACTGGTTGCGGCGCCTATCGTGATTCTATGCGGTATCGTAATCGAGATAGTTGCGATAATGAAGGTGTTCAAAGATAAGGAGGATAAGTAGTTATGGAGTGGTGGCAGGCCCTTGTCCTGGGCATAATGCAGGGTTTGACGGAGTTTCTTCCGGTAAGCAGCAGCGGACATCTGATGATTTTCAGGGAGCTTTTGGGCGTGGATGCCGACGGTTTCCTGGATTTCACGGTTACGGTGCATTTCGCGACAGTGTTGAGCACAATCATTGTCTTCTGGTCTGTCATATTGCGTCTTCTCAAAGGATTTTTCAAGTTCCGTTATAATGATGAGACGGATTATATCCTGAAACTTATCGTGTCGATGATTCCTATCGGCATCGTGGGCTTGTTCTTCAAGGATAAGGTTGAGGGGCTTTTCTCGGATGACCTTTTTACTGTGGGCGTGTGCCTTGTAGTCACAGCCGTGCTGTTGGCGGTTTCTGACCAGTCTTCCAGATGGGTGTCTGCTGCGGCAAAGTCTGCAAAGCAGAGCGCTCAGGCGGGGAATCCGGGTGAGCAGGCAGAAAAGCGTAACGGACTGTCTTATCTTCAGGCATTTATCGTGGGACTTGGTCAGGCTTGTGCTGTAGCTCCAGGTCTCTCACGTTCTGGGACCACCATTGCGACCGGTCTCATCTGCGGGGTCAAGCGTGAAAATATGGCGCAATTCTCATTTTTGATGGTGTTGGCCCCTATTATCGGAGAGCAACTCCTGGATATCCTCAAAGGGCTGAATGCTCCTGCGCAGGCTGCCGGGCTTGGCTTTATGCCTCTTTTCGTCGGCTTCTTGGGCGCATTCTTCTCCGGACTGCTGTCCTGCAAGGCTATGGTAGCCATTGTCAAGAAAGCTAAATTGGTCTGGTTTTCAGTGTATTGCCTTCTGGCAGCCATTGCCATTTTCATATTCGCATAGAAGCTTCGTATGGCAGAGAGAAATTTGACATATTTCGTTTCTGACGTCCATCTCGGGTTGGATGTGAAAAATCCGTCTGACCGGGAGAAGAGATTTGTCGATTTCCTCAATTCAATACCCAAAGAAAAGACACAGGCGCTTTATATGCTTGGTGATATCTGGGATTTCTGGTATGAATATCACGATGTCGTGCCAAAGGGCTATGTCCGCGTTTTTGCTGCGCTGATGGACTTGATGGATTCCGGAGTCGCGGTCTATTTCTTCCAGGGGAACCACGATATATGGTGTTATCACTATTTTGAGGATATGGGGATTAAAATTCTCCAGCAGCCGTATCTCGTGACTATCGGTGATAAAGTTTTTTGTCTGGGACACGGGGATGGACTCGGTCCCGGGCATCGTCTGTACAAACTGATGCGTTGGGGATTCCGTGCGAAGTTTTTCCAGTCTCTGTTCAGCCTTCTTCATCCGTATCTCGCTTTCAGGTTCGGCAAAGGATGGTCAAAGAAGAGCCGTGTGGCCAAGACTGTCCAATATGTTTTCCGCGGTGAAGATGAGCCGTTGTATAAGTTTGCGCTTGATTTCTCGAGCAAAAACAAAGTTGACTTCTTTGTTTTCGGGCACTACCACTGTGATGTCAGGATCTCGCTGCCCGGCGGTCCGGAGCTGATAATTCTCAAAGATTGGATGGACGGCGGTCAGCCTTACTTGTATTTTGACGGCAACTCCACATTTTTCGGATATTCACCGAATATGGAGAAATAGAGTGACGGAAATTCTCCGCTTTCCCATTTCTTGACAAGTTCCTCCGTGGCTTTGTCTTCGCCCTCGGGGTCATAGTGCTTCTTCATATTTGTGCCGAATACGCGCGCCACGCCCTGCCAGAATCCTGCGGCTATACGATTCTTATATTCACGGATTATATCGTAGGACGAAATGCCAACTTCTCTGTCAATCAGTTTCATAAGCAGCTGTCCCTGGCTGATCGTCATATTTTTCATAGGTTCTTCGAAAGCGTTGAAAAGTTCTTTCTGAAGTGCATTCACATATTTATCCTTCTGCCTGTTCTTCATTCCGCTGTTTCTAAATGTGCTGTCGGTGTCGTGAATCAATTTTCTGGCCACCAGCGCGTAAGGGTAGGTCTTGCTGAAATTCCACACTAGACGGTAGTATTTTCGCCATTCCCGTCCCTTCATCTTGCCGTATCTCGATATCATCGACGGGTTCAGTATGTCCATATATACGGTATCGCCGTCAATGATTTCATATTGCATATATTGCGGCTGCGGCACGTTTCGCGGCGGGGTGGGGACACGACGTCTCTGCGCATTTGCAATGTTGTCGCGCTGGACTCCGATTGTTAATGCGAGAATTGAAAGTGCCAGAATTATTGCCGATCTCTTCATCTTAATTGGAATATTATGGAGACGCCGTTTTTGGAGCCAATCTCCGTTTTGCTCCCCGTTTTTCGTCTTGGCCGTAAGTTGAGGGATCAGACAGCGATGCGGCTGTTGTTGTACTCATTCTTCCAAGACCGAAACGATAGTTGAGTCTTATTCCCGGGGGCAAATTTAGCAATCCTTGTCATAACTCGATAATCTTTCGGCGGAGTTTCAGTTACGTCCGCTTCATTAACCCCAGTTCCATTCTGCGTTTCGTCTGTTTCGTGATGGATTTATCTTCGGGTCTAAGCTTGTTTGCCTTATTGCTTCTGGTTTTTTGCCGGAATGCTCCGGATTTTTACCGCCATGTTTGTTTTTGGAATTTGTCTGTTGAATTTTCCTGTTCCGTTTTGTCGAAAAATGTGTAAACGGATATATTATCAACATATACAACTCGCTGAAATAACGAGAATTAAGTGTTAAAATAAATTGTCGAAAAACTATAAAAATATTCTTGAAAATGTTTGTTTTTCGGGATTTTTTACTAACTTTGCATTCCCAAAATTGAGGAGAAGTTCGCCCAACCAGCTGATGCTCAAAGATTTAGGGAATTTGGGAAAAATTATTAAAGTAATACAGCAATGTTACAACCAAAGAAAACAAAGTTTAGAAGGGAACAAAAGAACCGCATGAAAGGTATGTCCCAGAGGGGAAGCCAGCTTTCATTCGGATCTTTCGGTTTGAAGACCCTTGAGAATTGTTGGCTTACATCGCAGCAGATTGAGGCTGCCCGTCAGGCAATCTCGCGTTATATGAACCGTGAGGGACAGATTTGGATCAGGGTATTCCCTTCCAAGCCTTTCACAAAGAAGCCTCTTGATACTCGTATGGGTAAAGGTAAAGGTGATCCTCAGGGATTTGTTTGCCCTATCACTCCGGGAAGAATTCTCTTCGAGGCTGAAGGCGTTTCTCTTGAAATTGCAAAAGAGGCTATGCGTCTTGCAGCTCATAAGCTCCCTGTAGCAACGAAGTTTATTGTCCGCAGAGACTATGTAGAATAATTTAATGGAGAAGAAAATGAAAATATCTGAAGTTCGCGAAATGTCCGTAGCAGATTTACGTGACCGCATTGCAGTGGAGAAAGCAAGTCTGGATTCCTTGAAGATAAATCACGCTATCTCTCCATTAGAGGATACATCCAAGTTTAAGAAAAGCAGAAAGGATATCGCACGCATGATGACTGTCCTTTCTCAGAAAGAAAAAGAACAGAACTAATTAGATGCCCTATGGAAAGAAATCTTCGTAAGGAAAGAATAGGTGTTGTAGTCAGCAACAAGATGGATAAGACAATCGTTGTTGCCGTTGAGACAAAAGGCAAACACCCTATGTATGGTAAGTTCATTAACAAGACCACCAAGTTTGTGGCTCAGGATGAGAAAAACGAGTGCAGCGAGGGCGATACAGTCCGCATTATGGAGACACGTCCTTTGAGCAAGACCAAAAGGTGGAGATTAGTTGAAATTGTAGAAAAAGTCAAATAGCGATGGTACAGCAGGAAACACGTTTACAGGTGGCAGATAACAGCGGCGCAAAGGAAGTTCTTTGTATCCGCGTTCTGGGTGGAACCCGTCACCGTTATGCATCTGTCGGCGATAAGATCGTTGTGGCAGTAAAAAGCGCAATCTCAGGTGGAGATGCTAAGAAAGGCTCTGTGTCCAAGGCTGTTGTGGTCCGCACAAAGAAAGAAATCCGTAGACCGGATGGATCATATATCCGCTTTGATGACAATGCTTGTGTTCTTCTCAACAATGCAGGAGAACTTAGGGGCACACGTATCTTTGGCCCAGTTGCCAGAGAGCTTCGTGAGAATTATATGAAGATCGTTTCATTGGCACCGGAGGTCCTTTAATATTCAAGAAGTATGAAAAAGTTTCACGTAAAGAAAGGCGATACCGTTTTTGTTAATGCCGGAAATGATAAAGGCAAGACTGGCAAAGTCCTCGCTGTCATCACAGACAAGGATCGTGTCATTGTCGAGGGTATCAATATAGTAAGCAGGCATACCAAACCTAATGCAAAGGCTCCTCAGGGTGGTATTATCAAGAAAGAGGCTGGAATCCACGTTTCCAACGTTCAGCTTCTCGACCCTAAAAGCACAGCAGCGAAGCCGGTTCCTACACGTGTAGGTTACAAATTCGTTGACGGCAAGAAGGTTCGTTATTCTAAAAAATCAGGAGAGGAGATCAAATAGTTATGGCAAATAAATCTACCAAGAAAGAAGCAGTTGAGCAGGTACTTCCAGTAGGATATGTTCCAGCTCTCAAGACCGCTTACAAGGAGCAGATCGTTCCTGCCCTCATGAAGAAATTCTCTTATACAACTGTAATGCAGGTTCCTAAGCTTGTCAAGATTACCATCAATGAAGGTATCGGCGAGGCTTCTCAGAACCAGTCTCACGACAAGAAACTTGTTGAGGAGGCAGCAGCAGAGCTCTCTCTTATCGTTGGACAGAAGGCAGTCCTTACTTCTTCAAGAAAGGATATTTCCAACTTCCACCTCCGTAAAGGTCAGCCTATCGGTGTGAAAGTTACCCTTCGTGCAGTTAAGATGTACGAGTTCCTCGAGAGACTTATTCGCGTATCTCTTCCTCGTATCCGCGATTTCAACGGTATTTCTGAGAAACTTGACGGCAACGGAAACTACACCCTCGGCCTCAAGGAGCAGATTATCTTCCCTGAAATCGATATGGACAAGAACCCGCGCGTTCACGGAATGGAAATCACATTCGTTACTACAGCCAAGTCAGACGAAGAGGCTTATGCTCTTCTGAAAGAGTTCGGTCTGCCGTTTAAGAAACATAACAACTAAAAGAGTATACAATGGCAAAAGAATCAATGAAAGCCCGCGAAGTAAAACGCGCGAAATTAGTTGCAAAATATGCCGAGAAGCGTAAGGCTCTTAAGGAAGCAGGTGATTGGGCTGCTCTTGACAAGCTCCCTAAGAACTCTTCTGCAGTTCGCCTTCACAACCGTTGCTCTCTCACCGGACGTCCAAAAGGATATATGCGTGCTTTCGGCCTCAGCAGAATCCAGTTCCGTGAAATGGCTAGCAATGGTCTCATTCCAGGCGTAAAGAAAGCAAGCTGGTAGAAAGTTGTATAGCATACAATATATTTATTATTAACAATGGATATCGGGCATCTCACTGATGCCGGTTATTAAAAAAACGAAAAAAATGACTGATCCAATTGCAGATTTCCTTACCCGTGTGCGCAACGCATACAGCGCAGGAAACAGAGTTGTAGAGGTTCCTTCTTCAAAGATGAAGGTCGCTATGACAAAAATCCTTTGTGAGAAAGGTTATATCCTCAGCTACAAAGTTGTTGAGGGAACACCTGGCAACACAATCAAAATCGCTCTCAAGTATCATCCGCAGACCAAGCAGGCCGCAATCAAGAAGATTGTCCGCGTTTCTACTCCAGGTCTCAGAAAGTACACCGATGTTAAAGATATGCCTAGAGTTCTCAACGGACTCGGAATCGCTATCCTTTCTACATCAAAGGGTATCATCACAGACAAAGAGGCTAGAGATCTCAATGTCGGCGGTGAGATCGTATGCTATGTTTATTAATCTAAAAAGTAACAGATAATGTCAAGAATTGGTAAATTACCTGTAAGCCTTCCGGACAAGGTGAGCGTAGAGCTTCTCCCTGGCAACGTTGTGAAGGTTAAAGGCCCTCTTGGAGAACTTTCTCAGAAGGTTGATCCGGATATTACCGTGACAATAGAGGGAAATGAAATAAAATTCACCCGTCCTACAGATCTTCCAAGACATCGCTCTATGCACGGTCTTTATCGTGCGCTTGTACACAATATGGTTGTGGGCGTGTCAACTGGTTTTGAAATCAAACAGGAACTTGTCGGTGTGGGTTATCGTGTAGACGTTAAGGGCCAGCTCCTTACTTTCGCCCTCGGATATTCTCACGACATCCAGTTGCTTCTTCCTGCAGAAGTTAAGGCAGAAGCCGCTGCAGTTAAGAAAGGTGAGAATCCTGTATTGATCATCAGAAGCTCAGACAAACAGCTTCTCGGACAGGTTGCAGCAAAGATCCGTTCTCTCCGCAAGCCTGAACCATACAAGGGCAAGGGTATCAAGTTCGTTGGCGAGCAGCTTCGTCGTAAGGCAGGTAAGACTGCAGCCGCTAAATAATAGGAGGAATGAATTATGGCATTGAGTAAAATAGAAAGAAGAAGACGTATTCACTACCGTATTCGCAAGCACGTCAATGGAACTGCCGAGAGACCAAGGCTCGTTGTTTTCAGAAGCAACAGGCAGATCTATGTGCAGGTTATCAATGATGAGACCGCAACAACACTTGTTGCAGCATCTTCTAACGACAAGGCACTTGCAGTTGAATGCAAAGGTAAGAGCGGAAAAGAGGCTGCCGCAATCGTAGGTAAGGCTATCGCAGCGCGTGCTATCGAGAAGGGCATCAGCGAGGTCGCTTTTGACCGTGGTGGTTATCTCTATCATGGTAGAGTTCAAAGTTTGGCTGACGCTGCCCGTGAAGGCGGTCTTAAATTCTAATCGGGATTATGGCAAATACAAATGTTAAAAGAGTAAAGACATCTGATCTTGAACTTAAAGACAGACTTGTCTCAATTCAGAGGGTAACCAAAGTCACCAAGGGTGGTCGCCACTTCCGTTTCGCTGCGATTGTCGTAGTCGGAGATGAGAATGGTATTGTAGGTTATGGCCTTGGTAAGGCAAACGAAGTAACTGCGGCTATCCAGAAAGGTGTTGAGGATGCCAAGAAGAATCTCGTCAAGATTCCGATCATCAACACAACTATTCCTCACGAGCAGATCGCGAAGTTTGGCGGTGCTGAAGTATTTATGAAACCGGCAGCTCCCGGTACCGGTGTAAAGGCCGGCGGTGCAATGCGTGCCGTGTTCGAGTCTGCAGGTATTCAGAACGTCCTTGCTAAGTCAAAGGGCTCATCAAACCCTCACAACCTTGTGAAGGCTACAGTTGAAGCTCTTACTGAACTTAGAGATGCTTATACAGTAGCTGGTCTTCGCGGCGTTCCTATGAGTAAAGTGTTCAACGGTTAATTATAGGAGAAACGAAAATGGCTAAATATAAAATCACTCAGGTAATCAGCAAGAACGGCGAGAGCCAGAGACAGAAGGCTAACCTTCGTTGCCTCGGCATCCGCAAAATGCATCAGACCGTAGAGGTTGAGAAAAACCCTGTAACAACAGGAATGCTTAACAAAGTTCTTCATCTTGTAAAGGTTGAAGAAATCTAATTCGGAGGAACTACGATGAATTTACATAATCTGAAACCTGTTAAAGGTTCAACACACAATACTAAGAGAGTAGGCCGTGGACAGGGCTCCGGTAAAGGCGGCACTGCTACCCGTGGCACCAAGGGTGCTCAGGCTCGTGCAGGTTACGAGCACAAGATTGGCTTCGAGGGTGGTCAGATGCCTATCCAGAGAAGACTTCCTAAATTCGGCTTCAATAATCCTACAAGGGTTGAGTACAAGGCTGTTAACCTTTCAGCTCTCCAGGCATTGTCAGAAAAGCTTGGCTCTTCAGTTATCACTGTCGATACATTGAAAGAGGCTGGAATCATCAAGCAGAATGAACTTGTTAAAGTCCTTGGCAACGGTGAACTCACAGCAAAGATTGAGGTGACAGCTGATGCATTCTCAAAATCAGCAGTTGCAAAGATTGAGGCTGCCGGCGGAAAAGCTACTAAGAACGAAAAATAATGAAGAAATTTATTGAGACATTCAAGAACATCTTCAAGATAGAGGAGTTACGCAAGAGAATCGTTTATACGCTTCTCTTGGTACTCGTTTATCGTTTGGGGTGTTTTGTTGTGATCCCAGGTATTGACGCTTCCGGTCTTGCGACCCTTCAGAACAATACTCAGGAAGGTCTTGTAGGCCTCTTGAATATGTTCTCAGGCGGTGCATTCGGAAATGCCTCTATCTTCGCACTCGGTGTGATGCCGTACATCTCGGCTTCCATCGTGATCCAGCTCCTCGGTATGTTCGTTCCATACTTCAAGAAATTGCAGATGGAAGGCGAGAGCGGCCGCAGGAAGATGAATCAGATCACCAGATATCTGACGGTCGTGATTCTTGCTATTCAGTGCCCTGCATATCTGGCTGCGATCCACAACCAGATCCCGGGACAGTCATTCGTTGCTGTTACGCAGCTTGGCTGGAGTAACTTCGCATTCAACTTTGTCTCAACAGTAGTTCTGCTTGCAGGTTCAATGTTCGTCATGTGGCTTGGTGAGCGCATTACTGACCGCGGTATCGGAAACGGTATTTCCCTTATCATCATGATCGGTATTGTCGCACGTCTGCCTTATGCGCTTGCTGCAGAAATCGGAGAAAAACTCACCACAACAAACGGTGGTCTCCTTCTCCTGATTGTAGAACTTCTTGTTTTGTTCTTCGTATTTATCGCTGCCATCGCACTCGTGCAGGCAGTCAGAAGGATACCTGTTCAGTATGCAAAGAGAATTGTAGGCAACAAACAGTATGGCGGCGTCCGCAATTATCTTCCTTTGAAGATCAATGCTGCCGGCGTTATGCCTATCATCTTCGCTCAGGCACTTATGCTTTTCCCTCTTCTGTTCTCAAATTGGGACGCTACCAGAGGATTGGCTGCCACATTGAGCAATTATACTGGATTCTGGTATAACTTTATCTTCGGACTTCTCGTCGTTATCTTCACATATTTCTACACTGCAGTCACAGTTCAGCCGAACATGATGGCAGAGCAGATGAAGCAGAACGGCGGATTCATACCTGGGGTGAAGCCTGGAAAGAAGACTATGGAGTATATCGATGACGTTATGGACAAAGTAACGCTCCCTGGTTCCATCTTCTTGGCTATCATCGCGATTATGCCGGCATTTGCGATGCTTGCTGGTGTCAACAACCAGTTTGCAAGTTTCTACGGAGGTACTTCTCTGTTGATTCTTGTAGGTGTTGTTCTTGACACACTTCAGCAGATTGAGGGATATCTCCTTATGCGTCACTATGACGGATTGATGAAGACAGGTCGTCTGAGTGGACGTTCTGGTATGTAATTCTTGATAAGTTTATTGAAAGATGGTAACGCCAAAATCAGAAGAAGAAATCGAACTGCTTCGTGAGAACGGAATTCTGGTGTCGAAGACACTGGCGGAAGTCGGTAAAGCTGTGGCCC
Source organism: Acutalibacteraceae bacterium (assembly GCA_963636275.1). Lineage (GTDB taxonomy): Bacteria > Bacteroidota > Bacteroidia > Bacteroidales > UBA932 > Cryptobacteroides. The sequence goes on from CAVHJF010000010.1 coordinate 30,276, forward strand.
CTGGTGTGACAACTGCTGAGTTGAATAGGGTCGCTGAGACTTTTATCCGTGACAACGGTGCAATCCCGAGTTTTCTTGGATTTGAAGGTTTTCCTGCATCAATATGCGCCTCTGTAAATGATGTCGTAGTCCACGGTTTTCCGTCAGACTACGTCCTCAAAGAGGGCGATATCGTATCTTGCGACATCGGAACTTTGTACAAGGGATATAACGGAGATTCCTGCTATACCTTTCCAGTAGGAGAGGTTGACGCGGAGACCCGCAAACTCCTGGATGTTACTAAGGCTTCTTTGTTCAAGGGTATCGAGCAGGCTATTGACGGAAACAGAACAGGCGATATCGGATACGCGGTGCAGTCGTATGCTGAATCTTTCGGTTTCTCTGTAGTAAGAGAGCTGGAGGGTCACGGAATCGGAAAAGAAATGCACGAGGCTCCGGGAGTTCCAAATTATGGAAGACGCGGACACGGTGCAAGACTTGTCGACGGAATGACAATTTGTATTGAGCCGATGATCAATGCTGGTAAAAAAGATGTGTATTTGGCTAGAAACGGTTGGGCGGTACACACTGTTGACCACAAGAATGCGGCACATTACGAGCTTACGGTTGTTATCCGAAAAGGCAAAGCGGAACTTCTTTCAACATTCGACTTTATTGAGAAAGATGGTAGCATTAAATTTTAAAGTGGTATTTTAAATGTCTAAACAAACAGCTATTGAGCAGGACGGGACGATAGTCGAGACTCTCCCTAACGCTATGTTTAAAGTAGAGCTGGAGAATGGTCACGTTATCCTTGCCCATATTTCAGGCAAGATGAGACAGAACTTCATCCATATACTGCTTGGTGACAAGGTTAGAGTTGAAATGTCGCCTTATGATTTAACTAAAGGAAGAATATCCTTCAGATACAAATAAAAAAATTCGCGATATGAAAGTAAAAACATCCATCAAAAAGCGCAGCGATGATTGCAAGATCGTGAGACGTAAAGGTCGCCTTTACGTAATCTGCAAGAAGAACCCTAAGTTCAAAATGCGCCAAGGATAATATTCAGTTGTGTAACTAATAAAGTAAAGATATTATGGCAAGAATAGCCGGTGTTGATTTACCAAACAACAAAAGGGGAGAGATAGGCCTTACCTACATCTTCGGTATCGGACGCTCTTCCGCAAGAAAAATCCTTGAGGAGTGCGGTATCGATTATGACACGAAGGTGAGCGAGTGGAATGACGACCAGATCGCCAAAATCCGTAGCCTCATTTCTTCAGAGTACAAGATCGAAGGTGAGCTTCGTTCTACAGTCCAGATGAACATCAAACGTCTCATGGACATTGGTTGCTACAGAGGAATTCGTCATCGTCTCGGACTCCCTGTCCGTGGCCAGAGCACCAAGAACAATGCCCGCACAAGAAAGGGTAAGAAGAAGACTGTTGCAAACAAGAAGAAAGCAACCAAATAAATCTTGATGAATTATGGCAAAGAAGACAACAACAGCAAAAAAGAGAGTTGTAAAAGTTGAAGCAACTGGTGAAGCACATATTTCATCAACCTTCAATAATGTGATCATCGCTCTCACAAACAATGTTGGCCAGGTTATCAGCTGGTCTTCAGCTGGTAAGAGCGGTTTCAGAGGTTCCAAGAAGAACACTCCTTATGCAGCTCAGGTAGCAGCAGAGGATGCTGCAAAAACTGCATTTGATGCTGGCCTCCGCAAAGTAAAGGTCTATGTTAAAGGTCCTGGTGCCGGTCGTGAATCAGCAATCAGAACAATCAATCAGGCAGGTATCGAAGTTACCGAGATCGTTGACGTAACTCCTATGCCGCACAATGGTTGCAGACCTAAAGGCCGTCGTAAAGTTTAATTTTAGTTTTTAATGATTAATTACTATGGCAAGATATACTGGACCAAGTACTAAGATAGCCCGTAAGTTCGGTGAGCCGATCTATGGAGCGGATAAAGATTTCGAAAAGAGAAATTACCCTCCGGGACAGCACGGCGCAGCCAGAAAGCGTGCAAGAAAGTCAACTGACTACGGTAATCAGTTGAAAGAGAAACAGAAAGTAAAATATATGTACGGTGTCCTTGAAAGACAGTTCCGTAACACATACGAGAGAGCCTGCCGTATGGAAGGCCAGAAAGGTGAGAACCTTATCGTTCTTCTTGAGTCAAGACTTGACAACCTCGTATATCGTCTCGGAATTGCTCCTACAAGAGCAGCTGCAAGACAGATTGTACGTCACTGCCACATTACATTGAACGGTTCTGTCTGCAACATTCCTTCAGCACAGATTAAAGCTGGTGATGTTATCGCAGTAAGGGAGAGATCAAAGAGCCTCGAAGTTATCCAGAACAGCGTCGCTTCTGCAAAGAAGTACTCTTGGCTGGAGTTCGATCCTAAGGCGCTTACAGGTAAATTCCTTAATGTGCCAGTCAGGGCGGAGATTCCTGAGAATATCAACGAACAGCTCATCGTCGACCTGTACTCTAAGTAATAGTAACACCTAAAAAGAAATAATATGGCAATCTTAGCATTTCAGAAACCGGACAAGGTGATAATGCTCGAAGGCACCGATACAGTTGGCCGTTTCGAGTTCAGGCCTCTTGAGCCTGGCTACGGTCAGACAATCGGCAACGCGCTTCGCCGCATCCTGTTATCTTCTCTGGAAGGTTTTGCTATCAGCTCGATAAAAATTTCTGGCGTTGACCAGGAATTCGCCACTATACCGGGCGTTATCGAGGGGATGCAGGACATCATCCTTAACCTTAAGCAGGTTAGGCTTAAGAGGATGGTAGAGTCTGTAGACTCAGAGGTGGCAAATATCACCATTAGCGGTAAACAGGAGTTTACTGCGGAGGATATCTCCAAAGGATTGTCTTCTTTCAAGGTGCTCAATCCTGAACTGCACATCTGCACTCTGGAGCCTTCTGTAAAAATCGAGATGTCTCTTACAATCACCAAAGGCCGTGGTTTCGTTCCTGCAGAGGAAGAAAGGGATGAGAATACACCGATCGGAACTATTCCGGTTGATGCAATCTACACTCCTATCCGCAAGGTCAATTGGACTGTTGAAAACTGGCGTGTCGAGCAGAAGACTGACTATGAGAAGCTCAATCTTGAAATTGTGACTGACGGATCAATTTCACCGAATGCCGCTCTTCAGGATGCTGCAAACATCCTTATCTATCATTTCAAGCTCTTTACTGATGACAAGAAGCTCGCTCTCGAGAGTGCAGTTGTTCCAAATTCAAAAGAACTTGATGAGGAATCACTCCGTATGAGACATCTTCTTCTCAACAAGCTTTCTGATCTCGGACTTTCAGTCAGAGCATACAACTGCTTGAAAGCCGCTGAGATTGATACTCTTGCAGATCTTGTATCTTATTCAAGACCAGAGTTGATGAAGTTCCGTAATTTCGGACGTAAATCACTCAATGAGATCGATCAGATGCTTGACAAGATGAAGCTCACATTCGGTATGGATGTTACCAAGTACAATATTGAACCTAAGAAAAAGAATAACGCATAATCATGAGGCATAATAAAGCAATCAATCATCTTGGTCGCAAGAGTGGTCATCGCAAAGCCCTCCTTTCCAACTTGGCTAATTCTCTTATTCTTCACAAGAGAATTACAACTACTGTTGCTAAGGCTAAAGCGCTCAAATCATACCTTGAGCCACTTGTCACCAAGTCAAAAGACGACTCAACACATTCACGTCGTGTTGTTTTCAGTTATCTTAAGGACAAGACTGCTGTTGCAGAGCTTTTCCGTACTATTGCCCCTAAGATCGCAGACCGTCCAGGTGGATACCTCCGTGTTCTCCACGTCGGTTTCAGACAGGGTGATGGCGCTGAGATGGCTCTCGTAGAGTTCGTTGATTTCAACGAGGCAGCTCTCGAGTCTAAGAAAGAGGCTAAAAAGACAACCCGTCGTAGCCGTGCAAAGAAGGTTGAGACACCGGCTGCTGAGGCACCTGTAGAGGCTGCTGAAGAGGCTCCAAAGGCTGAATAATAGTCTATAATATAACTGTATAAGAGAGGTTGACCCTAATCCGGTTGACCTCTCTTTGCTTTTTGTGCAGTATGTCGCGGTGCTTTATGAAACATTTGCAGCGCAATTACTTTCGGAATGATTTTGTTTTCGTTCTGAATAATCTTCTTAAGAATTTCAAGGTAATTATTTGATATTCTTGAAAATTAACAGTAAATTGCACCGTTTAATATATTGCAATCGTTTTAAGGAGGTTTTGTCGCATGAAGAGAATTACTATTCGTGATGTTGCCAGAGAGGCTAAAGTCTCAGTTACTCTTGTTTCGTTCGTAATGAATGCGAAGAGAGATAAAGATGGCAACCTTGACTGTCCGGTCAATGCCGACACAGCTAAACGTGTCCTCCAAGTAGCCCAGAAATTGGGTTATAGAAGAAATTTTGCAGCAGCATCGCTTCGTAGCGGAAAGTCAAATTCCATTGCTGTGATTCCTAATGATATCTCTAATAAATTCTTCGCAGGAATTTCAAGATGTATCGAGGATAAGGCAAAGAGCTACGGTTATACTGTTTTCTTTGCAAGCTCAGATGAAAGCGCGGACAGGCTGGACAGCGTGATGGATGCGGTGCTTGCACACAATATCGACGGCGTGATTGTCGCTCCTTGTGCAGGAGGTGACGCCGCTATCAAGAAAGCCACTGATGCCGGTGTGCCGGTCGTGCTTCTCGACAGAGATGTTGACAGTTTTGAAGGTGTCGGTAAAGTGCTTCTCGATGATGTTGAAGCCGGAAAGATGGCTACAGAGTTGTTCTTGAGCCACGGATACACCAAGATTGAGATGATTTCGTATTCATTGGGTATCTCAAGTCTCGAGGAGAGAGAGTCAGGTTACAGGCAGGCGATGATGGATCACGATGTTTATGACAATGTAGCAGTACACTATACATCGTATGCCAATGCCGCAACGGAGGTTCCGCAGATTATTAAGGACGCAGTTTCAAGAGGGGTTCAGGCATTGTTCCTTCCGACATATTCTTTGTCAGCCCTTGCCTTGATGACAATGCGTGATCTCAACCTGAAGACGCCGGATGATTTGGCGGTAATCGGATTTGACGTCAGTGACATCTATCAGTTGTATTCTACATCAGTGACACATATCGTGCAGCCACTCAAGCAGCTTGGTGAGAAGTCCGTGGATGTGCTTGTGAATATGATTCACGGTAAGCCGGCTGAAAAGGTAGTCCTCAAGCCGGAGATGATAGAAGGAAAATCTACAGACGCTAAGTAATGACAGAATATAAGAAAAGGATGATTAAAAGTGATTTTAGTCATCCTTTTTTTTGTATCAGCATGCTCCGAGTCGTAGGTCGGTCAGACTTCTGAGTGACCATCAGGGGATGCCGCCTTGGAGTCGGTCCCTTTCTTGATGATATTGCGGGCGAGGGTGTTGGAACAGAGAAATTCCGTCAACTCATTGCAGTCTGAATGAAGAATGGAATGTCTGTCTCCCGTCCATATAATCTTGCCCTGATGCAGGAATCCGATATTGTCACCGATTTCCAATATGGAATTTATATCGTGGGTATTCATAATTGTAGTTATGCCCAATTCCTTGGTGAGGGAGCTGATAAGCTGGTCTATGACAATGGCAGTCTGCGGGTCAAGTCCGGAATTAGGCTCGTCGCAGAACAGATATGACGGATTCAACGCGATTGCACGTGCGATGCCGACACGTTTCTGCATTCCGCCGGACAGTTCATCAGGATATTTATCCTCGGAATCCTTGACATTGACCTTGTCCAGAAGATAACGTGCGCGTTCCTTTTTCTCAGCCTCGGACCAGTCCGTAAGAAAATCCATAGGAAACATAACGTTGCCGAGTACTGTGCGGAAATCGAACAATGCGCTTCCTTGAAACAGAATGCCGATTTTCTGATGCAGAAGTTTCTTCTCTCCGGACGACATCTTGGTGAACTCTTCGTCGTTATACCAGATTTCTCCGCCGTCGGGGTGGATAAGTCCTATAAGCATATTCAGCAGCACCGTCTTGCCGGAACCGCTCGCTCCGATAAGCATATTGCACTTTCCCGGCTGGAAAGTCATTGACACATCCGTGAGGACAGCCTTTTCACCAAAACTCTTGTGCAGATTCTTTACTGTTATCATATCTTATCGGTTTTAATACAGCAACAGCTGGGTGATTATCAAGTCGGACATAAGTATCAGAATGCTGGCAGCCACAATCGCCTTGGTGCTGGAGCGTCCCACTCCGAGTGAACCGTCCTTGGCGTAATATCCGTGATATGCCGCTACAGAGGATATTATGAAGCAGAAAACCATCGACTTGATGCAACTGTACACCATAAAAAAGCTGTTGAAGCTGTACTTTATGCCGGTGAAATATTTTCCTGTCGGGATGATGCCTGTGAACCATACGATAAGTCCTCCGCCGACCAGTCCGAGAATGAAACTCAGAAGCGTAAGAATAGGGCTGCCCAGAGTGGTGGCCAGGATTTTAGGACGTGCGACAAAGGATGCGCTGTTAATGCCCATCATATCTATCGCGTCGAGTTGCTGGCTTATGCGCATACTTCCGATTTCGGAAGCGATGCTGGAGCCCATTTTGCCGGCAAGAATCAATGCGACCATAGTTGAACTGAACTCCAGAATCATACTCTCCCTTACCATATATCCGATAAGCATTCTGTCCAGGAAAGGATTCTCCATATTGGATGCGGTCTGGATGACCAGCACTCCTCCCATAAACAGCGAAATGACTCCGACTATGATGATTGATGACATTATCAGTTTGTCAACCTCGATTATGAACTGCTTCCTGATCATCTTCCTGTTCTCCGGCTTGCGGAAAACCTGACGAAGGAACAGGGTGTAATGTCCTATCGAGTAAAAGAAAGGTGTTCTCATATAACGCGCTTTACCAATTCCTGCAAATTTACACCACTTTTTGATGATTCTTAAATAAAACAACCGGAGCAATAGCGAAATTTCCGAAAAACTGCTGATTATGCTTATTGATATTCATTGCGCTAAATGTATTGGAATTCAGGCTGTTCCTGTAACAGTGGAGGTTGATGTCAATTCCGGTATAGGGATACATCTTGTGGGGCTTGCGGATATTGCCGTAAAAGAGAGTCTTCTTCGCACTATGACTGCGTTGCAATCCATCGGTTTCCGTATTCCGGGAAAGAAAATCGTAATCAATCTGGCGCCCGCGGATGTCCGGAAGAATGGAAGCGGTTATGACCTTCCCATAGCATTGGGAATCATTGCCGCTTCAGCTCAAAGCGACTTGCCGTTGCTGAGCAGATATATGATTATGGGAGAGCTTGGCCTGGACGCGTCTGTGCGGCCGATTCAGGGTGCATTGCCGATTGCCGAATTTGCTGCGGAACAAGGTCTGGAAGGCTGTATATTCCCAGTTGAATCCGCGTTGGAAGCTGCTGACATAAGCGGGATTAAAGTGTTCGGAGTCAAGAACCTCGAGGAAGTGATAAGCATACTCGAGAATAATATCGGGACGGACAAACTGTTGGTGGCTGAAAGGAATATGGCAGTGCAGCAAGGCCCGGAAAGTAACAGAGACTATATGGACTTTGCGGACATTGTGGGACAGGAGAGCGCCAAGAGAGGGCTGGAAATCGCTGCTGCAGGGGGGCACAATGCGATAATGATAGGTCCGCCAGGCTCGGGAAAAACATCTTTGGCTAAAGCTCTTGTGGGCATTTTGCCTCCTATGCAGCTGGAGGAATCAATCATTACCAGCAAGATTTATTCTGTCGCAGGCCTGAGAAAATCAAATTACGGCCTGATGAAAGAGAGACCGTTCAGAGCTCCGCATTACAGCGCATCCTTGGCGGCGATGATTGGTGGGGGTAACGGAGACTGCATTATGCCCGGTGAAGTGTCGCTTGCGGAGAACGGCGTGCTGTTTCTCGATGAATTCGCGCAGATGCCGAGGTCTGTGACTGAAGCGCTCCGTAGTCCGTTGGAAGACAGAACTGTCGTAATCTCAAGATTGCGTTCCAAAGTGGAATTTCCCGCATCGTTTATGCTCATTGCCGCCTCAAATCCTTGTCCTTGCGGTTATTATGGAGTGCGGGGACGATGTTCCTGTTCTCCGGCCCAACGCCAATCCTATATCGGCAGGCTCTCTGGGCCGATAATGGACAGGATAGACATTCAACTGTCCTTGCAACCTGTTCCACCTGAAAATCTTGTGCATAGGGTGAAAGGAGAGTCCAGCGAGACAGTTGCGAAACGTGTTGCGGCCGCTCGGCAAATTCAGAAAAATAGGTTCTGCGGCAACGGTGTGAATACTAATGCCGAGATGTCAACGGAAATGCTAGGAAAGTTCTGCAGGCTGACAACAGAATGCGCAGGTCTTATGGAAAAAATCGCGGTCGGTACTGGCTTGTCAGCCCGGGCATTTTCCAGAGTACTGAAACTGGCTAGGACGATAGCCGATTTGGAAATGGCTGACAATATTCAGCCGCACCATATTCTCGAGGCTGTGAATTATAGATTTTTGGATAAATGACCTTTACTCCTCCCGAAGTGAACATTCACCGTAGAGTCACAAAATCACCCGAATGATGTGCTCTACGGATGCGGCCTGTACCTTCTTTTCAAGCATCTGGTACTCGGGTCTGCCGGAGATATCCGCCGGGCTGGACACCGTGACAGATTCCGGTAATGCGGATTCGGCGGCATCGGCCTGGTTTTTTGCTGACAAGACAGACTTATTGTGCTCCTTTGCGAGTTCAAGGCACTGCAAGAGAGTCAATGTATTGTCTGCTGCGGGTGCAGTGAATACGTTCACGGACACCAGAACAACTGACAGGAATATATTATTTTTTTCTCATTTGATTTTGGATGATTTGTAAAAACGCAAGTTGTCTCAGAGCAGGACTGACACGTCACTTGATTTTAAAGAATACCGCATATAGCAATGGAACAAAGAAGAGTGTCGCGATTGTGCTGAACAGCAAGCCTCCCATAATGGTGACAGCCATCGAACCGAACATCGCGTCATTCACCAGAGGAATCATTCCGAGAATGGTGGTCATAGATGCCATCATCACGGCGCGCAGCCTGGTCTCTGAGCTGGAAATCAAGGCCTCTGCCGGGTCTTTTCCGGAAGCGATCTGGTCTCCGATTTCATCCATCAGCACGATGCAGTTCTTCATCATCATACCGACCAGACCGAGGGCTCCCACGATGGCGCAAAAAGTGAATGTCTTGCCGCTGAGCAGCATAGCACCTACGATTCCTACGCCCAGAAGAGGAATGCAGCACAGTATGATAAGCGGTTTGCGGTAGTCTCCGAACAGGAGAATCAGAATCGCGATAATCAAGATGATGGCAATCGGTACATTGGCGAACAAATATTTCATTGTCTGGTCACTGGCGCCCTTCTCGCCCTGCCAGAGTATAGAATATCCTTCCGGCAGTCTTATCTGAGCCACCTTGGCTTCAAGAGACTTGCGGGCGTTCTCGGTCTCGATTCCTGGCGCAGGAGAACACATTACCTTTTGTGACCTCTGGCCATTATAGCGTGGAACTACAGGAGTTTTCCATTCAATGTCGATTCTGTCGCTGACCTGCGTGACAGGCTTCGTCCCGAGCATTGACTCGATAAGGTCGCTCTTCGACAAGGTGCCGTTCCGCATTTTAAGCATATTCTCTTCAGTCATGGCTCCTCCGACATTCGGAACGGTCTGAATAATCGGCACGTTCTCCAGATTGTCAATAACTCCTCCATTATCATCCAAGCATTTGATGTAGATGGTGTTGCGCCTGTTGCCATTGTAATAGGTCGAGGCAGGAAGACCGCCATTTGCCATCAGCATAGACATCGATACATCGCTGCGGCTGATTCCGGCGCTGCGGGCAGCCTGCTGGTTGTATGCCACATTCAGTACAGGTACGTCAGGCTCGCGGTCAGTTGTAATCAGGCAGAGCTCCGGCATTGAACTCATTATAGCCTCGGCTGAATCGGCAAGATGCTGAAGGATAGCCGGGTCCGGACCTGTGAATACAAGTTCAACCGGGTATTTCTTGTACATAATGTTATAGCGTTTCAGCTTCACGTAAGCGTCGGGGTACATCGCGGTCAACTGCTCCTGAAGCCTGTCGATGCTCTTCTCAAGTGTCTTGGAATCAGTGAAATCTATGATCAATTCGCCGTAGGACAAGGACGGGGTCGCAATACTTCGCACCAGATTGTACCTTGCAGGCGTGCCACCTAGTGAAGTGGTCACATCCTTGATTTCCGGTTGGGTCTGAAGCCACTCTCGGATTTCCTTCAAGTCTGTTTCAACACGCGCAGGACTCGTACCCTCCGGCAGCTTGTACTCCATATACAGCTGGCTGTATGTCATATCCGGGAAGAAGCCCTGCCTCATATACTTATATCCCCAGACGGCACCGCCTATCAGCGCAAGCGCAATGACGATAGAAACAAACTTATGCTTTATTGAATACGTGAGAGACTTTCTCAAGAACCGGTAAATCCACCCGTCGTACATTGGTTTGTCCGCGTCAGCCTTCTCGTATTTCGCACCCTTGAGCATTTTGTCCGCCATAAGCGGTACGTGAATCAGGGCCAAAATCCAGCTGAGAAGCAGCGAAACGGCGAGGACAATGAACAAATCCCTGACATAGACTCCTGCTGAGTCAGGAGAAAGGAATACCGGGAGAAATGAAAGAATTGCTATCACTGTTGCTCCGAGAAGCGGCATAGCTGTCTTGCGACCTATTTCCGTCATAGCCTCCCGACGCGGTTTTCCGGTCTTAAGACCGACAAGAATGCCGTCGGTAATTACGATGGCGTTGTCCACAAGCATACCCATAGCGAAAATGAAAGATGCCAGTGAGACTCTCTGCATAGTTCCGTCCATGAAACCGAGGAACAGGAATGAGCCTATCACTATTATGACCAGACTGATTCCAATTAGGAGTCCGCTTCTGAAGCCCATCGTAATCATAAGGATTGCAATGACAATCAGCACTGACTCAATCAGATTGATGGCGAATGTCGTCAGAGAGGATGTCACCTCATTCGGTTGGAAGAACACTTTGTGACACTCGATGCCGACCGGAAGTCTTTCAGTGCTAAGCTGTTCGAGACGTTTCTCCACCTGTTTTCCGACTTTCACGATGTCTGTTCCGGTGCCGGCAGCGATGGCCATACCTATGGCGCGCTCTCCGTTATATTCCATAGCGTTGCGCTGAGGAGTCTCATATCCGCTTTCCACAGTCGCAATGTCTTTGAGCCTGAGCTGGTCATCTTCGTGGCCTTGGATGATGAGCTCGCCAATCTGCTCCGGAGTGCGGAATTTGTCTCCTACAGAGACTTTCACGCGCCTGTCGCCATTGTCATAGTAACCCGAATATGTAGTCTCGTTCTGTCCGTTCAGCGTTGAGAGAATCTCCACAGGAGAGACACCCAAAGCCGCCATCTTTCCGGATGTCAACGATACGTTTATACAGTCGGTCTTCTTTCCGTATAGGTTTACTCTGGCGACCCCTTCGATGTTGCCGATTTCACGTTTGAGAAGCTCGGCATAGTCGTCCAACTCATTGTCACTGAATCCGTCACCGGTAATCGCATAGAACATTCCATAGACCAGTCCGAAATCATCCTGCACAGAGACAGATACGCCTGCCGGCAATGATGCCGCAGTGTCACCGACCTTGCGTCTGAGTACATCCCAGCACTGCTCGACATCATCGTTTGGCACGGTGCTGTTCAACTCCACCTCAAGGATACAAAAGTCATCGTAGGAATAACTGGTGACGTTCTTCACGTCCCCGATAGACAGAAGGCTTTTCTCAAGCGGGTCAGTGACTTGCAGTTCCACTTCATTCGCGGATGCGCCCGGATAGGTGGCGGCGACCATTGCCAGCTTCACCTTAAGTTCAGGGTCCTCAAGCTTACTCATATCATAGGCGGAATATGCTCCACCGATGATCAGCACGGCAATCAGGAAATAGACAAGCTTGCTGTTTCTGAAGGCCCAGTTTCCGAAATCAATACTCATAACAGGCCTCCCACGTTTGATGAAGCGGTCTTGGGAAGTGCCTTCACGGTTTGCCCATCAACCAGTTTGTGAACGCCGGCAGTTACAATAACATCTCCGGCAGAAATTCCTGAAAGTATGGTCATAGTCCCGTCCGAGCGGATGTCATCTACCTCAACTGCTCTTTTCGAAACAACTCCACCTGAAAGCAGCCAGACGCAACTTTTTCCTCCAGCACTGAAAATAGCTGAAGCCGGGACGGCCAATCCTCTGTTCTGCTCATTCTTCGGGTAGACCTTGACAATAGTGCTCATTCCGGGAGCCAAACCTGCATCTTTACCGGTGATGGCCAGACGTATGGAATAGAGCTGGTTGGCATTGGCCTTAGGGCTGGTGCTGAGATAGTGGAGCCCGACAGCCGTGTCCTGAAGGAACCTGAATGAAGCCTCGAAACGGCAGTTTCGACCGACGGCTGAGTACTCCTTGGCCGGCACATTGATCTCAATCTCAAGAGATTCGTCGGACACAAGGCACAGTACGGGCATTCCCGCACCTATCACGGCCGGAGCGTCATAGTAATGCTTCTGAACCCTTCCGGAGAACGGCGAAAAGATCTTCGTATCCGCCAGTTGGTTCTTGCAGTTTTCGTACTTTGCGGTGATCTGTTGGAGCCCATAACGCGCCTTGTCGTAATTGGAGGCAGTGGTGGCTCTCTCATTGTAAAGCCTTGTGACCCTTTCAGCATCAGCCTTGACATTGTTATATTCAGCCTCGACAGCCTCTAACTGGATTCTGTAATCCCTGTCATCCAGTTCGGCTACCAACTGGCCCTTGCTGACAACGCCACCGTCGCCCACGTAGAGCCGTTTGAGTTTTCCGGCCACTTGGAAGGACAGATTGACCTCCTCCGAGGCCTTGACCTTTCCCGGATATTCATAATATGGGGCCACGGCAGATGCGCGTACGGTGTCAGCTTTAACATACATCACCTTCTGACCGCCCGTCTGGCGCGTCGAACAGGAGCACGATGTTATTGCTCCCAAAGCCAGCATCAATGCGACTTGCACGATATTCATTCTTTTGCTCATATCTATAATTTGAATTTCTAACTTATTGTCTATGTTGAACTTGTCCTGCCGATTGTCCATTCAACGCCGCAAAATTGGGAACGAATGCAGTTTTGTTCAAGTCTGATTTTTATCGGGAATTGTTCAATTTGTACGATAATTCGATTTACGCAGCCGAAATAAGACAGAATATTCGTTAATTTGTGCTGAAAACTTTAGACTGAGCACAAAATGGACAACGCGGATTTCCCGGAAATAGGTCTTTTCGAACTGTCAAAAGAGGAGATTGAAAAGGCCGGACATATCCTTAATGTGGACAGGAACGGATTTTTCTATTGCCGCCAAGGGTCGTTGACGGTATCGTTTGATGACAAGACCTACCGGATCGGCAGAGGCGATATATTCGTTTATCTTCCGCACAGCACCATATATATCCACGAGATGAGCGAAGACGTGGCCGGAGTAATCGGGCTCGCACGGTTCGAATTCGTGCTGTCCGCCATCCAGGCAGTCTCGGAGACCTACAGTTATCTCTATTTTAAGAATAACCCTTGTATGTCGCTTAGTGACGGTGGCCAGACCCGACTTGAAGAGTTGTTCACGGCTATCTCTGCCCGCTCCTCACAATGTGGCGATCCCATTGTTTATCAGATTCTTTTTGGCTTGGCAAAGGCGCTCTGCTATCAGATAATGTATGAATATTTCTCCGGTAAGCCCGCTCAGTCCATCACCATAGACCGCCAGGACGCAATTTTCCAGAAATTCATGGCCTCTTTGCACAAGAATTACTCAAAAAGCCGTAAGGTGGAATTCTATGCTCAGGAAAACTGCCTCTCCCCAAGATATTTCTCACGCATCGTAAAAGACAAAACAGGCCGCACTGCTCAGGAATGGATCTCTGCGGTGGTGATAGATGAGGCCCGCCGACTTCTTGATAATCCGGAGAACAGCATCAAGGATGTGGCGTTCAAACTCGGTTTCCCGAACCAATCTTTCTTCGGCCGTTATTTTCTCAAATACTCCGGCCAACTTCCCTCCACTTACCGCACCGACCAGGCCGCACATAAGTAGCCGCTGTCGCAAGCGTCTGAAAACCACGCGATTATCGAAATCTTAACTGGGCACCTCGTAGCAATACTGTAATAGGTTTGAAACGTAGGTGAAACTCGGATATGCTTAATTTGCAATAAATTTAAATCGATTATTTAGCATACCAGGCTTTTTGGTTGTCTTACCTATATAAAACATTTTTATAAACCATGAGGATTAATTCAATAACTAAAACTTTATTGGCTTTTTCTCTGTTGTGCGGCGCTGTAGCGTGCCAGAAACAGACTGAGTCGGAAGTTCATGACACAGTAGTCATAATCACTCAATTATCAGCCAAGACTCCGGCTACAGTCGTTGCCGGCGGTTCTGACAACATCACTATCAGCGCGACCTGCGACTGGTCTCTGCAGGGCGATGACTGGTTCACAATCGAACCGGCTTCCGGCGCAAGAGGCATCAGTGAATCCACTATCACTACACAGCCGAACACTACCGGTGCCGCAAGAGTCGGAACAATTCATCTGAAAGCGGGAAGCTATTCCAGCACATATACATTTACGCAGGCTGGCGAATAATGAATCCAGCAGAGGATTATAGACGCATTCTTGATTTCTTCTTCAGCGAGGGTGAAGTGTCGGATGAACTGAAAAACAGGTTCTCCGACTGGCTTCGTGTGCACGGTGAAGAACCGGAAGTAAAGGAATTGCTTGAAGAGTATTGGCTGGAGGTGTCTTCAACATCTTCCGAATTTGATGTGTCAGCAGGACTGGAAAGATTGATGTCAAAAGTGAAACCTTCGAGAAAACATAAGGTTTCATCGTTCTTCACCTCCAAGCCTGTGCGATTCTGTATGGGAGCCGTTGCGGCAGTGCTGCTGTTTGTCGCGGGTATGACCACGAACAGGATGATGATGAAGCCGGAGAGGGAAACGGTCCTGATGGCTTCTTCCGAGAGCATCAGCTCGTATAAACTTCCCGACGGCACAAAAGTGTGGCTGAACAAAGACAGCTGGCTGAAATATGACCAGGATTTCGACCGCGAGAAGAGGAAGGTGACAATCGATGGCGAGGGATATTTTGAAGTTGCCAAAGATGCGAGCAGACCGTTCATAGTCGAGATGCCGACCGGGCAGAAAGTAAAAGTTCTGGGCACCACATTCAATGTGTGCAGTTACAGCAACGAGAACCTTACCGAAGTGGTGTTGTGTTCCGGTTCTGTTCAGATTTCAGATTCTGACAACAGTCAGCTGATAACTCTCGTCCCTAACCAGAAATTCAGTTGGAACGGCAGTTCTGTCGAAGTCTCCGACGTCAATGCTGGTGACTGTTACAGATGGTATGAGCGTAAACTTGTGTTTGACAATGTTATGCTCAAGGATATTCTGGAAAATCTGTCACACAGATGCCATATCAAGATTGATTGCCGGTCAAACAAACTTGCACAAAAGCGTATGTCTCTTACTGTAAGAGACGAACCGATAAATGAGATTCTGGACGTCCTTTCAATACTTCTCCCTGCAGAATGGGCATTGCAAGGCGACCAGATTATAATAGATAACAAAACCAAAAAGCACTGATAATGAAATTAAACTCTAACATTCTTCCTTCATTCGTGAGAGTGTTGCTGTGCTTGACTTGTGCATTGTGCCTTGCCGCCAATGTGCACGCTCAGGACAGGAACGCGACCGTGAATGTCAAGGATGTGACAGTAAAGGAACTCCTGAAAGCCATAGAGTCAGGCAGCTCCTACACATTTGCTTATGTTGACACGGATATCGACCTGTCGAAAACGGTGTCGGTGTCGGCAAACAATGAAAGCATTGAGGCCATTATAAAGAAAGTCCTTCCGGGTGTCAATGTTGAATTCAAAGGACAGAAGATTCTGCTGAACAAAGCTCCTCAGCAGCCTCAGACATCGACACAGACGTCGAAGACTCCTGCGCAGAGACTGGTGACAGGTAGGGTTCTCGACAAAAGCGGCCAGCCGGTAATCGGCGCTATGGTCATCGAGAAAGGCACTCAGAACGGTGCCGCTGCTGACCTTGACGGAAACTATCAGTTGAAAGTTAAAGGCAGCAACGTTGTTCTCGAGGTGTCACTGATCGGTTATAACACTGCAACCCTCACCTTGGCTGACGATCAGACCAAAGCCGATTTCATCATCGAGGAAGAGGCTATAAAACTTGACGATGTAGTGGTCATCGGATATGGTGTCCAGAACAAACGTGACGTGACTACGTCAATCGCTTCAATCAAGGCCGAAGACTTTGCAAACACTCCGACCACTGATTTCCGTGAATCAATGGCTGCAAAAATGCCTGGTGTCCAGGTGCTTAGCCTTGGTGGTCAGCCGGACGGCAACGTTACCGTTCGTGTCAGGGGTATCCAGTCCGCTACTGCAGGAAATGACCCTCTCTATGTGATTGACGGTGTGCCTTGCGATTCAAGAGCGTTCGCCAACCTGGACGGCAATGATATAGAAAGCCTAGAGGTCCTCAAAGATGCCTCTGCAGCCGCGATTTACGGTTCAAGAGGTTCTTGCGGTGTTATCCTCGTCACTACAAAACGTGGTTCCGGTGAGAAACCGGTGATTTCTTATGACGGACAGTTCAGCGTATCCAACGTTTCCAAGAAAATCGATATGCTCAACGCTTATGAATTTGCGGAATTGTTCAAGGAAGCGCGCGACGGTGCATATCTGTTCAACGAGCCGACCGGCTCAATCGGAGATGACTACGCTACACGTCCGGAGACATATCACCGTGTCAATCCGCTCATTACCGCTTATCTGCAGGACAAGACCGGAACATTGACCGATACGGACTGGCAGGATGCGATTTTCCGCACAGCCCTTTCGCACAAACATTCTTTGAGCGTATCCGCAAGAACGAAGAATTACAACTATTATATCGGAGCGAACTATCTGTACCGCGAGGGAACCGTAATCGGCTCTGATTTCGAGAGATACGGTGTCAGGGCGAACCTAGACGGAAAGAAGAACAAACTCAAATACGGTTTGAGCTTCTCTCCTTCATATTCCAAGACAAATTATGTGAACACTGATGCCCAGTACGGAAGCGACGGTGTCATCGCGTGCGCATTGATGGCTCCTCCTATTTTCCCTGTCTATAACGAAGACGGTTCGTACAACTGGGATATGAACGGACTCCTGAAGAAAGACTGGAATACCCAGGCCAACGAGGTGCTCAACCCTGTCGCTCTTGCGCTGGAAATCGATGATGTAAGGGAGAAACTCAACCTCGTCGGCAACGTATATGCGTCTTACGAGTTCATCAAAGGCCTTGAGTATAAGTTCTCTATGGGTGGTGACTATTATTCTTACATCAGAAATTATTACCGTCCGTCAACGATTCCTCTCAAGGGCGTGAAATATTACGATGCCGCATCGCAGCCGACAGCCGCAAATTACACAAACTCATATTTCCACTGGAATATATCAAATCAGGTATCTTTCAACAGGAAATTCGGTGATCATTCAATCAATGCCGTAGCCGCGTACGAGGCGGAGAAACAATCTATCCAGACTTCTCAGATCAAGGGTACAGGCGTCGTCGGAGATGACAAAATCCGCACAACTAAAGGCAAGACCATTTCCATTGACGACACTTACAACAACAAGTATGCATACACATTCGCTTCCTGGCTTGTCAGGGCACAGTATTCATACAAAGGCCGTTATATGGTTTCCGCATCCATCAGAGGTGACGGTTCTTCAAGATTCGCTCCTGACACGAGATGGGGTTATTTCCCTGCAGCATCATTGGGATGGCGTATCAGCGACGAGAACTTTATGAGCAACGCCAGATGGCTGAATGATATGAAACTCCGTGTCAGTGTAGGTCAGACCGGTAATGCCCAGATCGGTAACTCCGAGTATCTCGCATTGTACGGAACTTCAACTACTGATCTTGGAAACGGTGTCGTCAACTCTGTATATCCTAGCCAGATTGCCAACAACGGTCTCGGTTGGGAAAAGAATACACAGGTCAACGCCGGTTTCGACGCTTCTCTCTGGAACGGTCTCCTGGGCGTGAATGCGGACTTCTACTATTCCAAGACTACAGATATGCTCTTCGACGTGCCTGTATCTTCAGTTTCAGGTCTTACAACATCGAATCTGAATATCGGTTCAATGCAGAACAAGGGTGTCGAAATTACATTGACTTCACATAAGTCATTCGGCGACTTCAATATGGACCTCAGCGCAAACTGGTCACTGAACAGGAACAAGGTGCTCTCACTCGGTGATGAAGATGCTCCGATCATCAAGGAATCTTCTTATGCCGGCGCTTATTATATCACAAAGGTCGGCCAGCCTGTAGGTTGCTACTATCTCCTTGTTCAGGACGGTATCTTCCACAATCAGGAAGAGCTTGACTCATATCCTCATTTCGATACCGCGACAGTCGGAGACTTCCGTTTCGTGGATGCTGACGGTGACGGCGTAATGGAGAAAGATGACGACCGCGTGATTGTAGGTAACTATATGCCTGATTTCTATTATGGATTCAGCGTTCAGCTGGGCTGGAAGGGCCTTGACCTTGCCGCCAACTTCCAGGGTGTATATGGAAATGAGATTCTCAACCTTGAAAGACGTTACCTTCTCAATATGGAGGCTTCTTCAAATATGATGAAAGAGTCGCTCAAGAGATTCCCTTACGGAAACCTCAACAGAGCTACCCGTAAATCATCCGGAAACAACGGTGCCTGCACATCTACTTTCCATCTGGAGGACGGCTCTTACCTGAGACTTCAGAACTTGTCATTGGGTTGGACAATGCCTTCAAAGTGGTTCCACAAGACAGGCATTTCCAAGATGAGAGTTTATATCCAGGGAAGCAACCTCTTTACTCTGACTCATTACACCGGCTATAATCCGGAGGTTAACAAGAGGTCATCTGATGCCCTCAGACCAGGTGAGGACTACTGTTCTTACCCTCTTTCTAGAACATTCAGCATCGGCGTGAACTTTAATCTGTAATTGTATATGAATAATATAACGAAAATTGCATTGTCCGGTCTTGCTCTGCTGTGTTTCGCGTCTTGCGGAGACTCATTCTTCGAGCAGTATCCGGCAAACAGTATAACTGAAGGCAACCATTTCAAGACTGATGATGATTTCAATCAGGGCGTAATCGGTTGCTATCAGAAACTTAAGACCCAGATGGGTTTCTTCCTTACAGAAGTTGCATATAGGGGAGATGAGTGCCTTCTGGAGTCAATGGCAGTGTCCACACAGGACAGGTATGACCTGGACCATTTCCAGGAAACATCGAACAACGGTATCCTCAGCGATATATGGAATGCGTGGTATAACGGGATATACAGGTGCAACGATGTTCTCCTGCATCTCAACGGAAAGAATATCGCCAATGCGGACAAATATCGCGGAGAGCTTCTGTTTATGCGCTCCTGGTGGTATTTCAATCTTTACCGTGTGTTCGGCACTGTGCCGGTCACTACTACTGTCGTAAAGCCGGCTGAGGCTAAGACGGTGGCAAGATGTTCTGATGACGATATGTACAACAGGCTTGTCGAGGACTTGGAAAACTCAATTTCATTGCTTCCTGAAAAGAGGTCTGCAGAGAAAGCCCGTGTTACAAAAATTGCGGCCCAGACGCTTCTCGCAAAGGTTTATCTTACCTTCGGCAAATATGCTGAGGCTCAGAAGGTGCTCGAAGATGCAATGAAAGATACCGGATATGGTATGCTTTCAACTACTGAGGCTGTTTTCGATGTGGCAAACAAGATGAGCAAAGAAATCATATTCGCTCTGTATTACAACAAGAGCAATGACAACGGCCACGGATATTGGTACAGCACTTCAACATCGGTATTGGCAGATATAAAGAATCCTACTGCTGAGTTCAAGGCCATTTATCCGGCAGAGGACAACCGCCTCCCTATGATCAGCACTTACACGACGATTTCATCAAGCCTTTACGCTCTCAACAAGTGGATGGATACCTATGATGCGACATATACAACTCAGGTAGGAAATGACTTCCCCTTCTTGAGATATGCGGATATATATCTTATGTATGCCGAAGCTCTTGGACAGCAGGGCAAGATTGATGAGGCCTTGACTTATCTCAACAAGACCCGTGTGCGTGCAGGACTTGCAGAATTGACTTCGGCTGAGGTCTCTGACAAGGCTGCATTCATTCAGGAACTCGCCGGTGAGCGCGGACGCGAATTCGCGTTGGAGGGACATCGCTGGTTCGACCTTGTAAGACTCGGGCTTGCAGTCGATTATATGAAGCAGCTCGGTTATACGGTTGACTCGCATAATCTTATATGCCCGATTCCTCAGAGCCAGATAGAGATTGTCAACAATAAGTCAATCCTCTGGCAGAACCCTGGTTATTAGCAGTAACCTGTTATACAGATAATTCAAAACAATTCGAATAATGAAAAAGTTAATATACAGCATATTGGCAATTGGTTTCTGTGCCGCAATGAATTCCTGCTGGCAGGAGGACATTCCGGAAGCAGGTGCCGCCCGCCATCAGGTTACCGAACTTAAAGGTGTACCCGGTGATGAGGAGGCTTTGCTGACTTGGACAATGCCTGAGAACTGGGAGCCGACCGATTATATCATCACTTATACGACCTCGTCCGAGCAGTCATTCAGGACAGGCGGCAAGAAAGAATTTACAGCTACGGAACTTACCAACGGCTCTACTTATGTGTTCAACGTGCAGGCGGTTTACGGCAAACTGATTTCCAACGCGGTATCGGTTTCAGTGAAGCCTTCAACATCACGTTTCCCTGTTACTGACCTTGACGGAGACGGAAGCGACAGTATGGTTACGCTGTACTGGACTCGCCCTGCAACGACAGTTCTTTCCTATACCCTGACCTGGTTTAAGGAAGGTGCCGAGGCTGATATCCAGACAGTGGAGCTCGATGCCGAGAAAGAAAGCTATGAGATTACGGGCCTGACCAATGACGTCAACTACACTTTCTCTCTCGTTGCAAATTATACGAAAGGCGCATCTGAGGCCGCTACAGTCAAGGTTATGCCGACATTGGCCATCCCTTACATTCTTGACAGGACTACAGCTGCGGTGAACCAACCGATTACATTCAAGTTTAATATGGAAGGCTATCCGACTGCAACAAATATCGAGTGGACATTCCCTGACGGCGCTGTCATAATCGGTGAAGAGGTTTCATACGGTATAGGTTCAACCGGAACGCAGAAAGTCACATTGAGTGCTGAAATTAAAGGCAAGATCAAGACTTGGACGCTTGAGGTGGTCATCCGTGAATATGTCATCAACTTCTTCGATTGGGAACAGAACGGAACGAACTATGAGGGTTTCAAGGGTGGCTGCCCTGTATTCTCACCGGACGGCAAGACCATTTATGATATTACCTTCAACAAGAAGGCTGCCCTGTATGCGCTGGATGTGATTACCGGTGAACTGAAGTGGAAATATGTACCAGAAACCGCAATGCCGTCGTACAATCCGATAACGGTGAATCCGGTTACCGGCGATATCTACTTCGGTACGACATCTGCCGCCAATTTCTTTGCGATAACTTCTGAAGGCGAACTCAAATGGCAGTTCAAGGGCGCCAACTCAATGAAGAGTGCCGCACCTGCTGTCAATGCGGCCGGAACAGTGGTCTATATCGGAGACAATGCCGGAAATATCTTCGCACTTGATGCCGCGACCGGTACTCAGCTCTGGACTTATGCTACGGGCTCTGCCACTGCCGCTCTTCTTGTGAACGGTTCTGAACTTGTTGTCGGAGCCGGCAACGGAACTGTCGTGTTCCTGAATGTCGCTGACGGAAGCGAAGTGGCGAAACTAGCTCTCGGTGCAAATATGACCGACATATCAGGTTTCGCCGTGGCTGCGGACAAGGCAACAGTCTATGCTCCTTGCAAGACAAGTATGGCTGCATTCAATCTGAACACTCATACGGTTACCATCGAGGCCAAAGAGATTGCAGGTAATAATCTTTATGAGCCGGTAGTTGCTCCGAACGGAACAATCTTCGTCGGCGGAAAGGACAACACTATGTACTGTCTTAATCCGGATCTGACTGTGAAATGGAGCAAGTTGCATACTGATGCCAAAGGAAATGTGACAAACGCATTCAACTACTCGCGTCCGTGCGTTGATACGGAGAATAATTTCTACATAACTTCAGGTCAGAACGGCAATACCACGTATGTGCTGACGGCTGACGGAGACATCAGGTATGCCTGGAAATACGACGCGTCTGATAATAATCAGAAGCAGATGGGCGGAAACAACTTCCTCGACGGTGTATTATATACCGCATTTATCGGAAGTACAACCAAGAACGGTGCTCTTGTCGGTAAATATTTCGGAGGTCAGAGGGCTTCAGGCTGGAGTACACACGGTGGAGATATCTGCGGTTCTTGCTGCATAAAATAAATACGAACGGGTGATCCTGTGGGATACACGGGGTCATCCTTTCATTAAAACTTTAGAAATGAATAAAATAAAGATATTTTCGATAGCTCTGTCTTTGTTCACGATTCCGACTTTTGTGGCCTGCTCGGAAGACGATGACAGCAAGGTTCAGAATCTTGCGTCGAAGACTACGATTACCCTGGGGAACTATTACCAGAAGGCTGCGGACTACAAGACCGTCGGCAAGGCGGTTACACCTTCTTGGACCAGTAGCGACAAGGGTGCGATTGCATTGGAAGTTGACGGAAAGATGAACAAGGCGTATGCGTCTCCGATTCTTCCCGGAAGTTCTTCCTCATTGTTTATGTTCAACATAATGGCATCCCGTCAGGAGACTCACGTCATAAGCTGGTATCCTTCCGATGCGGATGTGTCAGTGTCCGGAACAAATATTCTTTATAATATCCCGACATCTCAGACCGGAGACGAGGTTCCTGTTATGTTCGACTACGAAATGACTAAGGTTAACGCATATTCCGGAACTCAGTTCAAACTTACTCCGGGAGGTTGTCTGCTGTTCGTGAATATCGCGATGGGCGATTATGACATATCTTCGTTGAGGTTGGTGGCGAACGGAAGTGAAAAAATCGCCGGTGACGTGACATATTGCTTTGTAGATGATACGTATGAGGCTACAGTTTCTTCTGTGACGGTGTCATTCGCTGAGCCTGTCAGCTGCAGGTCAAATGAAGTGTATATCCCTGTTTATTGCGCTCCGTGCACCTTGTCCAAGGGTGTGACTGCGGAGATAACTACTTCTACGGGACAGACTCTCACGTCTTCAGTGTCTGATGCGATAGAGCTTGTGGCCGGTTCTACGGCTTGTACTTCAAAGATTGCCGAGGGTGAATCCACGGAACTTGTGTTCTGCGGTGATAATCACGTGTTTGTAATCAATGCTAGCATCATTAAGGATTCCTATAAGGAAAGTATAGTATGGTCCTGGGACGCAACTTCCGCAGCTTCCACTTTGGGCCTGGCTGCAAGCAAATGCGACCACCTCGACGAGTGCAAGTTTGTGGACAACGGCACAAAACTGTTGCTTACGAGCTCTTACGGCTGGTGCGTGCTGATGGATTATCCGACAGGCAAGATTCTGTTCTATACAACTCAGACTCCTAACGCACATTCTGCGGAATATATCCCTGGCGGTTATATCGCAGTGGCGACATCTACCGGCTCTACGGACAATCACAACAAGGTGCAGCTCTATAGCGTTGACAAATCCGAACAGCAGTTGGCGACCGCGGAGCTTTATTCCGGTCACGGTGTGGTATGGGACTACAAGAGGAATCTTCTCTATGCTGCCGGAGGCAACTTGATCAAGGTATTCGATGTTACCGGCCTCGGTACAGACAATGTCGCATTGACACTGAAGAAATCCATAACAACGCCAAA
Organism: Acutalibacteraceae bacterium; assembly: GCA_963636275.1. Classification (GTDB taxonomy): domain Bacteria; phylum Bacteroidota; class Bacteroidia; order Bacteroidales; family UBA932; genus Cryptobacteroides. The sequence goes on from CAVHJF010000010.1 coordinate 54,297, forward strand.
GAGCGGTCTTCACGATTTGAACCGCGTTGATGACAATACCTTGAGTGTTGCCGGCGACCACGCATATCTGTTCAATGTGGAGACTGAGCAGTTTACCGAGATGGCTCTTTTCTCCGCTTCTTCGGCTTTGAAGTCATTGAACTACAATGCGGGAACCGGTGAGGTATGGTACACAGACGCGACTGTGCCTGAAGGAGATGAGAGCTGGTCTTCACACAAGATCCGCTACAGCGCCGACAAGGATGCGACTTCGCCTTCACGTATCATCAATGTTGATATCGATATGTACAAGGTCCGCGTCAAGAACTGGTAATTGAATTGATTCAGATTGCCTATTTTTGCGGCAGTTATGCAAGAAGAAGACAGACAATTGATGTTAAAAATAGCAGGTGGGGATGTCAAGGCTCTTGGCATCCTCTATGTGCTATATTCTGCACGAATCAGAAATTTTGCCTACAGCCTTCTTCAGAACGCGACTGAAGCGGAAGACGTCACTCAGGATATTTTCCTTAAAATCCGGGGCTCCCGAGAGAGTCTGCGGAACATAGAGTCGCTGAAATCCTATCTGTTCAGTATGACGCACAATGCTGTGATGAATATCATCAAGCGCAGGGGGCTGAGTGACAAATACAAGAAGACGTCTGCGGAAATTCAATCCGAAGTCTATGAGCCGGCTTCCGACTTGGATACTGCAGAGCTTATCAGAAATATAGATTCCGCGCTGGAACAGATGTCGCTGTTGAGGAAGACCATATTCCGGATGCACCGCTATGAACATAAGACCTATCAGGAGATAGCTGACATCCTTATGGTCAGCCCGAAGACGGTGCAGTATCATATATCGTGCGCATTGGCTGAGCTCCGCAAACTGGTCTGATGTCGGCTGGATTCGCCTCTCGGGCTGAATCTCGTCCATTTATCGGTCGTCGTCAGATATTCTGCCATTTGACCGCTTTTGGCTGCCAGAAGCAATATGGCAATGAGGGTGGCGACAGTAGTGACAAAAAATGAAGTCAGAATAAGCCTTGAAAAATTGACGTTATCAAGCCGAATTCGTAAATTTGCAGCTTGACCAAACAAGTTGCATAATGAAACACTTTACATTGCCTAAAGAAGGCGGTCTTATCGAGGATGCAATTCCTTCAGACGTACTGCACAGTTTCGAGAGAATCAGAACTGAAGTATATGACCAGTCATCTGACGCAAGCGAGGAAATCGCAAACATAATAGTCAACGCAGTCAATTCCTGCAAAGACAGAAAATTCAAATTGGGACTTTCTACGGGAACTACTCCGACATCTCTTTACAGGAGATTGGCGAGGAAGTACGAAGAAGGTCTTGTTTCATTCAGTAATGTGGAGATATTCTCGATAGATGAATACTATCCTTACGGCAAGGGTGAACCTCAGAGCCGCAACAGTATTCTCCACTCTTCATTCCTGGATGCTGTTGATGTCAAGGAAGAGAATGTGCATATCCCGGACGGCAGCGTGCCGCAGGACAAAGTCTCTCAATATTGTGAAGAATATGACAGACTGATGCGCGGACTCGATTTGCTTGTCATCGGTATGGGCGAGGCTGCGCAGATCGGTTTCAACGAGGCCGGGACATCATTCAAGAGCAAGACAAGGACAGTGCTGCTGTCTTATCAGTCAAGAAAACGTCAGGGCAAGAACTTCAACGGCGATTTCAAACACACTCCGGTATCTGCCATCACAGTCGGCATCGACACCATCTTGAGCGCGAAGAAGATAATTCTTATGGCCTGGGGTGAGGACAAGGCAGATGCGGTGAAGAAAGTGGTAGAGGATAAGATAAATATGGATTATCCTGCATCGCTTCTTCAAATGCATGGTGATGTAGTCTGCTATGTGGATGAAATGGCGGCATCATTGCTCACGAGAGTGGTTTCACCGTGGCTTGTAGGTCCGTGCGATTGGACAAAGAAATTCATCAGGAAGGCTGTTGTATGGCTCTGTCAGGAGGTTCACAAGCCGATTCTCAAGCTTACCCAGAAGGATTATCTTGAGCATTCTCTCGGAGAGCTCTTGGATAAATTCGGTCCGTTCTACAAGCTGAACATAGACGTATTCAATGATCTTCAGCATACCATCACGGGATGGCCGGGCGGCAAACCTAATGCAGATGACAGTCTGAGACCAGTTTCCGCATTGCCTTACCCTAAGACAGTGCTCATATTCTCTCCGCATCCGGACGACGATGTTATCTCTATGGGCGGAACGTTCATCAGACTCGTCCATCAGGGACATAATGTGCACGTAGCGTATGAAACATCCGGTGACCTCGCAGTCCACGACGATGTTGTGCTTCAGCATCTTGACGCCGCACATCAGCTCGGATTCTCAGATGAATTCGACAGAGTTAAGGCCATCATTGATTCAAAGATCCCTGGAGAGCCTGAGCCTGCCGAATTGTTGTCAATCAAGGCTGCAATCCGTCGCAGTGAAGCAAGGGCTGCAGACCGTTCTTTCGGTTTGAATGACAATACTAATGTTCATTTCCTCAATCTGCCGTTCTATGAGTCCGGCGGAGTAAAGAAACTTCCGCGCACCCAGGCTGACCTGGATATAATCAAGGACCTTATCAAGAGATTGAAACCTGACCAGATTTTTATGGCAGGCGACTTGGCTGACCCTCACGGTACTCACAGAGTTTGTACGGAGGCTGCGCTTGAGTCTATTGAGCAGTTGAAGGAAGAAGGAGAAAGCTGGTTGAATGAAACCCACGTATGGCTTTACAGAGGAGCCTGGATGGAATGGGAAATCGGCCGCGTGGATATGGCAGTTCCTCTCAGCCTCGATGAAGTTGTGGAGAAACGTCACGCAATCTTCCGCCACCTTTCTCAGAAAGACATAGTTCCGTTCCCGGGTGATGACTCACGTGAGTTCTGGCAGAGAGCGGAAGACAGGACGCAGAATACCGCTCGTCTGTATGATGAACTTGGAATGGCTGAATATCAGGCGATTGAGGTATTCCTAAAACTTTATTAAGGAAGCGGAATCTGTCGGGTGTGTCTTTTTGAGAATTACGGAATGTCTTTCAGAAGATTCCGGCAGACTTGCAGAATCAATTTAGAAGTGAAACAAAATCAAAAACAATAAGTTATGAAAGTTATTATCAGAGATGACATCAGCAAGGCTTCAATATGGGCTGCGCATTATGTCGCAAAAAAAATCAATGAAAAAGCTGCCGTTTCAGACAAGCCGTTCGTAATCGGACTTTGCACCGGCTCAACTCCGATTGAGACTTATGAGGAGCTTATCAGAATGGTGAAGGCTGGCGAGGTTTCTTTCAAGAACGTCATCTCGTTCAATATGGATGAATATGTAGGACTTCCTGAGTCTCACCCGGAAAGCTACCACTCATTTATGCACAAATATCTCTTCGATCATATCGACGAGCCTGCAGAGAATATCCATATTCTCAACGGAAATGCTCCTGATCTCAAGGTTGAGTGCGCAAATTACGAGAAGGCTATTGTTGAGGCTGGCGGATTTGACCTGTTCCTCGGCGGTATCGGAGAAGACGGACACATCGCATTCAATGAGCCGTTCTCATCTCTCCAGTCACGCACACGCGAGGTTGTCCTCACATACGACACAAGAGTTGTCAACTCAAGATTCTTTGACAATGATGTGAACAAAGTTCCTAAGTCAGCCCTTTCAGTAGGTGTAGCCACAGTGCTCGGCGCCAAGGAAGTTGTCATTCTCGCATTCGGCAGCAAGAAAGCACGTGCCGTTAAGGATGCGGTAGAGGGACCTTATACACATTATTGCACACTTTCTTGCCTCCAGGCACATCCTGCAGGGACCGTTGTCTGCGACGAACTTGCAGTCGGCGAATTGAAAGTGAACTCATACCGTTACTTCAAAGCAGTCGAGGCCGCTGAAGAACAGTAATTGAACGGACTGAAGGCTCTCAATTCGGCAAGTCGGAGCGTTTACGCGACCCAAGGGGTTTGGGGAATACGGCCCCCAATAAAACTTCAGTCGCTCCGCAGGAGCGGAAAGTTCTTGGAATAATAGATGCCAACCTGCAAAGGGCGGGCGATTTTTGCCAGCAGAACCTTAAACAGTATATAGAAGAGGATGACTGACTGAATTTCGAGTCATCCTCTTTTTTGTAAGCGTTTTCAAGATGAGCGGTTTGTCCGCCATCTCGGAAATGCTTATTTCGTTAATAATGCTTATCTTTGTTTGATTGCATCATATCGGGCGGGGTGCGTTTATTGCATAGCCCTGTCCGGGATAAATTGAAAGAGATGAGACGCATAATCAATATATTTTTTATTGCAGTTCTGGCAACCGTTTCGCTGTCCGGATATGCTCAGAACACATCTGTACGGGAATTGAGGAAGAACATTCCGACTTTAAGCGAAGTGCTTGGTTCGTCCCGTTCTGCAGATAGTAAGTTGATAGACGCAGTCCAGAAATATGAAGATGGGGACTATTCCGGTGCGAAAGCCCTTCTGTCAGAGATTCTTAAAGTACAGAAAAATGATGCCGCCTGGTATTACCGAGGGCTCTGCAATATCAAACTCAAAGATGCCGACAGCGCGGAATATGACCTGAAACAGGCTGTCAGTCAAGATTCTACAAACTATTGGTATAGATATGTTCTTGCCGGATTCTATGGAATGACCGGGCGGACTGTCCTTACAATTGATATGTACGAATCGTTGCTCAAGGATTTCCCGAAGAAGAGCGAGTTATATTACAGCCTTGCGAATCTGTATATAAATCAGGATCAGCTGGATAAGGCTCTCACGACCATAGAGGAAATCGAAAGGCAGTTCGGGAAGAGCGATGCGACCGTAATGACCAGATTCGACATTCTCCGCCAGCAGAACCGTGACGAGGAGGCTTATGAGATTCTAAGGGAATATAATGAAGAATATTTGTCTCCTGAGGTGTTGTCCATATTGGGCGATTATGAGATGGGGATGTATAATGACTCTGCGGCGGTGGCTTATTATGATGAAGCCCTAAGTCTTGACAAGGGATTCTCACACGCTCTGTTGGGAAAGGCCGAGGCGTACAGGCTCACCCGTAAGTATCCGCAATATTTCAAGTCCTTGAATGTCCTTATGGCTAATACCGGTTCTTCCGCGGAAGGGAAGTCGGACTATCTTCAGGCTATTTTCAAGCAGGCGGATCCGAGATTCATAAAATCTTTCCAGTCGCAGTTTGATTCAACCGTGAATATTGTCTGCGAGACACATCCGAAGGACACTTCCATGCTCAGGCTTTCCGGTCTGTACTATATTATGACCAACAGGCTGGAGCAGGCTGCGAATTCTTATCGCACAATCAGGGATGAATATCCGGACAATGCCGGTTATGCAGGAGGTTACGTGTATGTCCTGCTGTATATGAATGACTGGAAAGGTGCTTTGGCTGCGGTTGATTCCGCACTGGTCAAGTTCCCGGACGAACCGTTGCTCTATGATATGGCAAATACTGCGGAATATAATCTGCAGAACTATAGGGGCGTTATTGCGAATTGCGAAAAGATGATTCGGATGGCACCCAAAGACAGTGCTATTACGCTATCAGCGTGGAGCACCATCGGAGATATGTACCATTTTCTCGGCGAGAGTGCTAAAGCCTACAAAGCTTATGACAACGCGTTGAAGGTCTCTCCGAACAATGTTCCGGTGCTCAACAACTATGCGTATTATCTTTCATTGGAGAAAAAGAATCTCAAGAAAGCTTATGCGATGAGCAAGAAAACGGTTGAGGCTGAACCGGACAATGCCACTTATCTGGATACTTTCGGATGGATTCTTTATCTGCAGGGTAAGTCTCTCGAAGCTAAGCCTTTCTTCAAGCATGCGATGCTGTACGGCGGGAAAGAGAGCGCGACGATATTGAATCATTATGCTGCCGTGCTGGAGTCCCTTGGAGAGAAAGATCTTGCCAAAGTCTATCGTCAGCAGGCGAAAAATAAACAAGCGGAGGGCAAAGAATGATGCGGCTTCATTTCTCAAAGAATTTTTTGTCAGTATGCGCGTTCATTGTGCTCTTTTCTATGGGGGCTTATGCCCAGGATACAAGGAGTCAGGAGTCACGTAAGGCAAAACTTGAGAAAGAAATCGCATTGATTGATAAGCAGTTGAGGGAAAATGCAAGCAGAAGCAGTGATGCGATGGCTGCGTTGACTCTTGTGCAGGAAAAAATTACCGCGCGAAAGGAACTTGTAGCGGAAAGCGATAAGGAAATATCTTTGCTGTCCGGTCAGATTTCGTCCAAGCAGAAAGATGTTGACAGGCTGCAGAACAGGCTGGATACTCTTACATTATATTATTCCAGGCTGGTGAAAAGCGCTTACCGAAACCGTGATTCCAG
>CAVHJF010000010.1:61073-71240 GCA_963636275.1 Acutalibacteraceae bacterium
GATGCGGAATTCGCCAAGAATAAAGGAAAGCTTCCGTGGCCGGCAGAGGGACGTGTAGCCGATCATTTCGGGCAACATTATCATCCTGTTTTCAAGTCGGTGAAGCTTCCGTTCAACAACGGTATAAATATCTCACTGGCAAAAGGTCAGGCTGTCTGCGCAGTGTTCAACGGCGTGGTGAAGCAGATTGTCGTTATGCCGGGATACAATAAATGCGTGCTTATCCAGCACGGAAATTATTTCTCATTCTATTGTAAGTTGGCTACTGCCAATGTCCGTCCGGGCGATACGGTGAAGACAGGGGATATTATAGGCACTGTCGATACGATTGACGGAATGAATCAGCTCCATTTTCAGATATGGAAGGGGACTACTCCGCAGAATCCGGAACTATGGCTCCGTTAGATAATTATCAGCAGATGCAACGTTCTTCTGTTTTTTCGCATCTTGTCAAAACTGTGTAGAGGCTCAATGTTAAAGGAAAATCCGATATATCAGGACTGTTTGGAAGGCTGCAGGAAAGGGGACAGGGCCGCACAACGAAAGATGTTCGAGGCTTTGGCGCCGAAGATGTTGGCGGTATGTTTCAGATATATGGGAGAAAAAGCGGCTGCGGAAGATGTGCTTCAGGATGGATTCGTGACATTGTTTTCCAAGATTGACACATATTCCGGCGAAGGTTCTTTTGAGGGTTGGGCGAGGAGAGTGTTCGTGAATACGGCGTTGATGTCTCTCAGAAAGAAAGATGCCTTGAAGATGAGCGAAGACATCGACTCTCTCAGGAGTATGAGCAGCGATACGACGTCTCAAATTCAGGATATCGGATACAAGGAACTTATGAAATTAGTGGCATCCCTGCCGACCGGATACAGGACAGTGTTCAATATGAACGTGATAGAAGGATATTCGCACGATGAGATAGCGAAGGCGTTGAATATCAGTGCGGTGACTTCTAGATCGCAGTTGGTGCGTGCAAGGACGATGTTGCAGAACAAGATAAAGAAACTTTATGGTTCAAGATAATAAAGAGTTTGACAAGCTGGTCAAAGACTTGCTCTATGATGCCGAGGAGGAGATTCCTGCCGGCATTATGGATGACGTCTTTTCCCGTCTCGACAACTCGAACAAAAAGTCAGTGAAGCTTCCGCCGTGGTTAGGTTGGGGCCTTTCAGGCGTGGCCATTGCTGCGGCTGTTGCGCTTTTTGTCGTTCTAAGGCCTGGTGATATCAGTGGTGGTGTCGAGGTTCGTCAGGACTTGACGGCCGAGTCTGCTGAATCATCTGGGGGTTCAGAATCGTCAGTATCTTCGGAATTGTCAGAGGCTCAAGGAAATATGCTGGCGTATATGGATGATAGCCAAAGTCCGGAGGCGGAAATTCGCAATGAGTCTGACGGCAAACGTAGTGGTGAGTCTGTTGCCGAATTGACTGGAGCGGAAGCAGATACCGATGTTCTTGATTCGGAAAATGATTCTGAGAGCTTGAGTGAAGAGACTTCAAGTGATACGATATCGGAGTCTTCCGAGTCGGCTGAAATCGTTGGCTCTGACATAGTTGAGGAAAGTGTAAAGGCTGCATCGGAAGAAGATGCTGTGAGTGCGACATCTGTTGATAATGAAGTGAGGACGGCTTCGGTTGACAAAGAAGATTCATCTGCAGATAATGATACATTTATGGAGCGTGACCCGTTTGCAGAATTGGACGAGGAAGATACCAAAAAGTCCGGCCCGAATGTCTCGTTGCTTCTCGGTGGCGATATTTCGACCAACAACGAAGCGAAAGGCTTGAGCGGATTCGGAGGATTCAGAATCCCTTCATTGGACGCAAAAGATGTCACATACGTTGAACAAGTGGGCAAGAGCTCGTCATATTCGATTCCTTTGACGTTCGGTTTGGGCGCAAAAGTCAATTTCACAAAAAGATGGGCTGTCGGAGCCGGTGTAAACTGGACAATGTTGCGCAGAACGTTCAACGGCAGATATGTGAAAGTTGAAAACGGAGTCAGCAAAAGTTCGGATACTGAAGTTCAGCATACCCTGCAGTACATCGGAATACCAGTCAACGCCTTCTATAATATAATCCAAAGCCCTAGAATCAAGTTCTACACTTATGCGGGCGGTACTGTTGAGAAAGGCATATCCAATGTGTACAGAGTTCAGGATATCAAGAATGTCCCGAGAGTTAAAAATAATGTTAATGGTGTTCAGTTGTCGGCAGGAGCCGGACTTGGAGTCGAGTTTATCGTTGTGGACTGGTTGGGAGTGTATATAAATCCGGGTGTCAGATATTACTTCGATTGTGATCAGCCTGTAAATATCAGGACACAGCAGCCGTTTATGATGGATTTCGAGATTGGACTCCGTGTAGAAATCTGATATGTGGCAACACCGTTTCAGGCATCTCTGGAAGGTGGTAGAATTTAAAAAACATAAATTTGTGGCGAAAATCCCCGATTCTTGGTAAAAGATTTCGGGGATTTCCCATTTCTTGCGTACTTGCGGAAAAATGACCGAAACTATGAAAATTGCTGTTCGAATGTGCATTGTCGCGATGCTGTCTCTGTTGGGCGTTTCCTGTGCCTCCGACAAAGATATGATAACACTCAAGCATCGCAATGATACCGGAGATTGGAAAGGAGAAAGGCAGGACGGAGGGAATGCTCTAAACGGAAAGGATACTGTGGTCTATGTCACTGCAGTTGAATTTCCTGATGATTATTTTTGGCAAAGAGACTCAGTCGGGGAAGGGCGAAAATTCAAGTTGTGTCTGTATGCGGACGGGAAGAAGGTTCTTTCATTGAACGGAGGTCCCGGCAGTGAAATCAGTGCCGACCCTGATATGCATAGAGTTATAGACGGACATTTATATTCCGAATGGTCCGGGAATTCATACACTGTGATTCTTGAGGACGGAAAACCGCTACTCCGATATGAAGGGCGCGAGATGATATGCGGATTCCTGAAGAAGGAGGGCTTGATTTATACATTGGGGCAGAGCCGTAACGGGAAAGGCATTACGCTACGCCAGAATGGAAATGTCATCTTCGAGAATGCTGAAGGAATTGCAATAGGAGAGATGTCCAATCCTTGTTCCGAGAGCGGGGGATTATATACGGTAGATTCCGGTGATATTGTTTTCTTCTATCTGATTCCCGAGAAGTCGGCAATGAAGCAGAAGGCCCGCATTTTCAAGGTCTGCAATGGAGTGCCGGAGGAACTCGAACTGAATCAGGAAATTGATAAGGTTCACGATGTCCGCATAATAGACGGCGAAATGTATGTGGCGTGTTGTAAGAATGACAAGGGCAAGACGCCGGTCGTTTATTATGGAGAGAAGACTGTCAGTTGGGAAGTGCCCTCAAATGTCGCAATATCCAACTTCAGATTAAGGTGGGCTCAAGGCGGTAAAGTCTTCGTAAGAATGGATTATACTTGGGACGGATGGCGTTCGGCGGCATCTTCATTCCTGGGAATGAATGGTGAGAAGGTTGATGCCATAGGACACTGTATTGTGTATGATTATTATCTTTCTGGAGACAGCTATGCGTATGTGACAGAAAGTGTAAACGGACGTATTCTGACCTGCTTTACGCGTGATGATGAGTCGGAATTCAAGTATGAGTCAGGAGATAACTGCTGTTTTATGAGCAGTCTCTGCGCAACAATCTCAGGCGATAGATTTTATGCAGGTATATCGTCTCTGGAGAGGTTCAAGCCACCAGTGCTCCTGATAAATGATAAGGCTAAAGGATTGAAAATCAACGGTTATATATCAGGTGTGAAAGTTGTGGCGGGGAATTGAAGTTCGATTGTGGGGACCGTATTCCCCAAACTTTTTGGGTTGCTGTGCTTCGAATCAGGCTTTCCTAGTCTTCCCAAGATACTGTCCTGGAGCCGTTGTCCTGGACGCTGATCTGGACCTTCAAGGTCTCTTCCGGCAATATGCTCTCGATGTTCTCCGGCCATTCTATAAGGCAGAGTGAACCGCTGTCAACATAATCGTAGAATCCTATGTCGAACGCTTCCTCCAGCTTGTTTATACGATAAAAATCGAAATGGAATATGGATGACCTGTCAGCGGCCTTATATTCATTTACGATAGAGAATGTAGGCGAACTGACGGCGTCTTCGCTGACTCCGAGCTGATGACAGATTGCAGTGGTGAAAGTGGTCTTGCCTGCGCCCATAGGTGCATAGAAGGCAATTATAGTATGTCCGGCAGCTTCTTTCAGGAACTGCTCTGCTGCCTTGCCCAAGTCGTCAAGGCTGTTTATGCTGATTTCGTGTTTCATTGTTGTCTGATTCTGATGAAGTTGACCGGAATCGGATGCAAACTTACACAAAATCGCCATAATATGGCGGAGATTGCAGAAAAATTGTAATTTTATACTGAGATGTATTACCAACATATTAATCGCATATTGAAATGATAACATATCCTCCGGTTAAGATAAATCTCGGTCTCAATGTCCTACGCAAGCGTGAGGACGGATATCACGATCTTGAAACACTTTTCTATCCCTGTTCTCAGATTCACGATACTTTGGAAATTGTGAGAGGTGATGACTACAGCAAGACTTCTGCACGTCTCAAGGCTGTCTATGGTGACAGGCCAAAGATTGCGGATATGTCGGCTACCGCATTGGAAGATGACCCGGATGATGATTATGTGCCGACCTTGTCTCAGGGAATATCGGGCAACGGAAAGCTTATGATAACGGTTGCAAGACGTGAAGGTGTTGACTGGCCAGTGCTCAAGGACTTGTGCGCCAAGGCTTATATGATGCTGGATGAGGAATTCTGCCTGCCGCCCGTGAAGATATTTCTGGAGAAGACGTCTCCTGTCGGTGCAGGGCTTGGCGGTGGCTCGGCGGACGCGGCTTTCGCATTGACAATGCTTTCCGAGATGTTTGACTTAGAATTGTCAAAAGAACAACTGGCTGCTTATGCCGCACGTCTGGGTAGCGACTGTCCGTTCTTCATCTGGAACAGGCCAATGATAGGAGAGGGTAGAGGAGAGGTCTTGACGCCGTATGATCTCGGGGTGAAGATAGTGGAATCGGGTTCGGAATACGGTCAGCACAGTGGTTCCGGTTTAGGAAACACGGAAAAAAGACATACTGAAAGTTCCGTTTGCGGTCCAGTTGGGGAATCTGCTGAAAATGAGACGGGAAATGAATTCGGAAATGAGACTGGAATGGCGACCTCAGGTGTAGACGGAAATGCAATCGGTAGCGTTGCTGAAGTGTCGGAACAAAGTATGGGGGATATAGTTGATGATAAGTCAGTTGAAATGCCGACTGAAATATATGAGCTGAAAATTATCGTTCCTGAAGATGTGCATATATCGACCGCGGAGGCTTATAAGGGTATAGTTCCGGCAGTGCCTGAGACCGATTTGCGTTCAGTCTTGTCTATGCCTGTTTCAGAATGGTCCGGCACTCTCGTGAATGATTTTGAGAGGACTGTATTCGCGGCGCATCCGGAACTCGCGGCCATCAAGCAGTCGTTATATGACTCCGGAGCTGTCTATGCCTCAATGTCCGGCAGCGGTTCTGCGCTGTTTGCATTGTATAAGGTATAATTCGAGGATATTCGTTGTCTGTCATCTGTCACTTGAACGGAATAACCGGCACTGTGCCTGGGATGATGTCATCTTCTTCCGGCGTAAGGTGGATGATCCGCTGATTGGAACTGCCCCGGAAGTGAAGTTGTGTGTCTCTCAGGGCTTCTATATAAGGGCCGTCAACCAGCACGTCAATATACGGCAACATCATAGAGAGATGTTCATCTGCACGTATCTCCTCAATGGTGAAACCGGTCCAACACCATATTGTTTTCTTGGTCTCGGTCTTGATGCGTCTGGCAAGTTCCGTAAATCCCTCCACCTGATAGAAAGGATCACCTCCGCTGAATGATACGTTGCTCAGGTCGTCATCCTTGATAATCTGCATCAGGTCGTCGATGCTCATCTTGTGCCCGTTGCTCATTTTCCAAGACTGCGGATTATGGCAACCCGGGCAGTGATGTTCGCATCCTGCACAATAAATGGAGGTCCGGAAACCAGGCCCGTCAGCCATAGTCTGCTCCATCACCTCCATTATGTATAGCTCGTTTGCCGGCATAGTCCTGACAACCTGTTATTTGTGTACAACCCTGTCTTTGAGCTCAGCAAGTTTAGCGCTGTTCCAGCGGTTGGTCGTACCCACAAGATAACCGGTGATGCGCTGCAGCGTATCGATGTTATGCCCGTGACAATGAGGACATTCCGTAAGCCCTTCTGTGGCATCCTCGTATCCGCAGTCAAGACATCTGTTGCGGTTATGGTTTACACTGCCGTATCCGATGTTGTATTTGTCCATCAGGTCAACAATGTTCATTATCGCCTCAGGATTGTGAGTGGCATCTCCGTCGATTTCCACGTAAAAGATATGTCCGCCTCTTTCCAGATCGTGGTACGGTCCTTCAACTTCTGCCTTGTGCTTAGGGGTGCAGTGGAAATATACCGGCACGTGGCTGGAATTGGTGTAATATTCCTTGTCCGTTACGCCCTTGATCACGCCGAACTTCTTTCTGTCCATCTTGGTGAACCTGCCGGACAATCCCTCTGCAGGCGTACCGAGCACACTGAAATTATGCTTGAATGTCTCTGAATATGCGTTGGCTTTGTCCCTCAGGAATGTGACGATGCGCAAACCCAGTTCCTGGGCCTCTTCAGACTCTCCGTGGTGCTTGCCGACCAAAGCGATAAGGCATTCAGCCAATCCGATGAATCCGATTCCCAGCGTACCCTGATTGATTACTGACTCTATTGTATCATCCGGACTGAGTTCCTCGCTGCCAACCCACAACTTGCCCATAAGCAACGGGAATTGCTTCTTGAGGGCGGTCTTCTGGAAGTCGAATCTTTCGCACAACTGCTGGGCTGTAATGTCTAGCACGTGTTCGAGTTTGTGGAAGAATTCATTAATACGGTCTTCCTTACTCTCGATGCCCATACATTCGATAGCGAGGCGTACGATATTTATTGTCGTAAAACTCAGATTTCCGCGTCCGACAGATGTCTTAGGACCGAAACGGTTTTCGAAGACTCTGGTTCGGCAACCCATAGTTGCCACCTCATTCATATATCTCTTCGGATCGTCCGCTTTCCATTCTGCGCTCTGGTTGAATGTCGCGTCGAGATTCAGGAAATTCGGGAAGAATCGCCTTGCAGACACCTTGCAGGCAAATTTGTACAGGTCATAGTTAGGGTCTTCAGGCAGATAGCTGACACCGCGTTTCTTCTTCCAGATCTGAATCGGGAAAATGGCAGTGGAGCCGTTACCTACTCCTTCGTATGTCGTATTGAGGATTTCCCTGATGATGCAGCGGCCCTCGGCGGAGATATCCGTACCGTAGTTTATTGAGCTGAATACCACCTGGTTACCGCCACGAGAATGAATTGTGTTCATATTGTGCACAAACGCCTCCATTGCCTGATGGACTCTGCTGACGGTCATATTTATGGCGTGCTGCTTGAATCTCTCGTTGCCGGTAATGCCGACCAAGTCGCGTTTGATATAGTCGTCTATCTGAGCATCTCTCAGTTCGCTCAAATCAACTCCTTCCAAAGCCGAAAGCTGGTCGATCTCTTCCTTATATGTCTTTCTTACGAACGGGGCCAGATAGAAATCAAATGCCGGTATAGCCTGTCCTCCGTGCATCTCGTTCTGAACGGTTTCCATTGAAATACAAGCGAGTACGGCTGCCGTTTCTATTCTTTTTGCCGGCCTTGATTCTCCGTGACCTGCGTGGAAGCCTTCCTCAAGGACTTTGTCCAGAGGATGCTGCAGGCAGGTGAGACTCTTTGTCGGGTAGTAATCCTTATCGTGAATGTGGATATATCCGTTATATACCGCATCCCTAACGTCTTCTGACAGAAGGCACTCGTCCACGTATGTCTTGGTGGCTTCGGATGCGAACTTCATCATCATGCCGGCAGGCGTGTCGGCATTCATATTGGCGTTCTCGCGCGTGATGTCATTTGCCTGAGCGTCAATAATTTCCTTGAAGATTTCGCAGGTCTTCGCCTTGCGGGCAAGATTGCGCTGATTGCGGTAGGCGATATACTTCTTCGCCACTTCCTTACGCGGGCTCTTCATAAGCTCCATCTCAACGCAGTCCTGAATCTCCTCAACCCCCATATTCTCCTTTTCCTTCTTGGAAATGGTATCTGCAATCTTAGCCGCGAGCACGATATCTTCTCCGGCGTCTGTTACATCCATCGCTTTAAGAATAGCGGCAACAATCTTCTGGTTATTGAAATCGACGGTCCTTCCGTCCCTTTTGACAACGTGTTTGACCATATTATTGCAGTTAATATTAGAGTCTGCTTGAACTTTATGAGGATTCAAACAGATTCTCGGGGTTAAATAAATAGCTCAACGATTCTTGTCCGTCAGACGAACCTTACAAAGATATAATAATTATGGGCAGGACTTCCGCCCTTGCCCATAAGTTATCAACACTCGAATGTGAATAAAAAATTGCGCTACTCAGATGCGCCGTCAAAGTCGCTAACCACAAATGTACCTATTTCAGTTGCACCTTCCTTAAGTGTTATTTTCTGCCCGAGCGAGCAAATGATACTATCATAATAATTCTCTATGCTAACAGTCTCCACTTTTATGTTAAAATAGGTCTTACCAGGCTTAAGCATTTCATTATCACCTATATCAACTACCCGAACAACGGCTTTCGCATTGTTGGAAACGGCTATCATCTGATCACCCTTAAATATAGGATTGGATTTTGTAACTGTCAACATTCCCGTAAGTTCCTTGGTCGTGACAATTCGTTGCGTGCTCATTTCCATTATGGCAGATCCGTATTTAATGCTCTTGTACGGAATATTTGTCCCGAGAAAGAATCCGACACCGGTATCGCCCGCAGTAGCGGAAGTCATTTTCTCTTTGTGCTTTTCCAATCCGGTTACCCTGACAGCATAATTTTTACAAGTATCAACGGCCTGCATAATCAAAACTTTATCACCGACATTTACGGTGCCGGCCAGAATCTCTTCAGTTGTGGCGACAGCCCCCATTCCCGAGATATTGAACATATCGCTGATGTATGTCAGGAAAGTATCTTCCACTTCCACCTCGAATGCCAGGTTAAGGCTCGTATCCATCTCTATAGAGCCCCGATACAGGCCTACGATTACTGCATATCCGGCAGAAAGCCCGACTACCCGACTTAATTCATCATTGTTTACTTTGACAGTTTCAGCATAAGCGCCGGATGCAGGCGTAAAAACGATGTCGGAATATGCAATGCTTTCTGAGTCTATATACGGAGCGAGAGCCAATTCATCTTTCACGCCTATTATAGCTGAAGTTTTTGACAGGGATACTCCATATACAGTTACTCCACATTCACTGAATATTGTCCCTTCAGCATTTTTTACTGAAGCGCTTATGAAGGCTACGCCATCCTTCAAAGCAGTTACAACGCCTTTTTCATTGACGATTGCCACGTCTTCGTCAGAACTTTCCCAGACAATCTCAGACACAGTCGCATCTGCAGGTTTGACAGTGGCGGTCAGCTGATAAGATCTGTTTGAAAACATATTAAGAAACTCCTTGTTCAGGGTAATTCCTTCCGCCGGAATAACCTTGTCAACAACCGTGACAACACAGTATGCGGCTTTATCAAAGCTCTGTTCTGATGCCGGTCTCGCCGTAACCTTGCCGGTTCCCTTTGCCAATGCTGTCATATTGCCGTTTTCGTCAACGCTGACGATGGCAGGGTCTAAAGAAATCCACCTCAATGCCTTGTCATCGGCATTTTCAGGTGCTATTGAAGCTACCAATGTGCGAGTATCGCCCACCGTAAGCGTCAGTTCATTACAATCCAAAGAAACGCTGCTTACAGGCACTTCTATTGGTTCGTTGTTGTCATCTTTCTTGCAAGATTGCAGCAGAACGGTCACTCCTGCAATTATGGCGACCGCCACAAATAAAATCCTTCTCATATACTTTCGTTTTTATTAGATGGAACTTTTCCAGTTATGCGAAAATATATGAATAAGGCCTGCTCGACAATAGGTATTTATACCTAAAATCTACCTATGACCCATCAAGTCTAAGCAGCAAAAATGCTGTTACTATAGCAGGAAAGCACTTCAT
>CAVHJF010000011.1:0-67951 GCA_963636275.1 Acutalibacteraceae bacterium
TTCGTTCACTCCGGACCCTCCCAACGTATTCTGCGTGGTCTTCGACCACTTGTCTTCGTCGGGCACCCTCCCGCTATGCGTGTCCGCGGGTGGACACGCCTCCTCAATCTCTATCATCCTCCCGATTCTCGGTAAGCAATAAAGAGGACTAAAAAAGCAATAAATTCGGAGCTTGCGACCCAAGGGGTTTGGGGAGTACGCTCCCCAATCAAACTTCGGTTCGCTCCAGGGGAGCGAGGGATTGCTTGAGTTGGTAGAATCAAGATTTCGGAGTAAATGACAGAAAGGAGTTTTCGGTAATACCTTCACCTCGCTTGCGACTCAAGGGGTTTGGGGAGTACGCTCCCCAATTAAACTTCAATTCGCTCTGGAAGAGCGAGGAATCGATCGATATAAAGTAAAGACGTTTTTGGTGTAGAACCACCAGAAGTCATTTTTTTAGATTTACGGACCGAATGATTATCATCGGACCTATAATTACTATCTTTGCAGCGCCAAAACAACTGAACAATGAATACTAACTACAACAAGGAACTCACGCCGGAATTGAAGGCAAAACTTTCCAAGATAAAGCACATCGCACTGGATATGGACGGCACCATATATATGGGAAGCAAACTTTTTCCGTTCACACCGGGATTCCTTGAAGATATGAAAGACGCAGGAATCGGGTACTCTTTTCTCACCAACAACCCGACCAGATCAGTAGCTGATTACATCAAGAAACTTGACAATCTGGGAATCCGCGCAGATGAAAGCAATATGTACACGACATCCCTTGCAACCATCGATTACATAAAGGAGCACTACCCTGAAGCCAAAAGGCTGTTTATGCTGGGAACTCCCAGTATGGCGAGCCAGTTCGCAAAGGCCGGATTCGAGGAATGCAGCGATGATCCGGAAGATGTCCCTGACGTTCTCGTCGTGGCATTCGACCCGACACTGACATATTCAAGACTTTGCCGCGCTGCCTGGTGGGCAAGCCAGGGAATACCGTATGTCGCTACAAACCCAGACAGAGTATGCCCTACCGACCAGAAGACCATCCTTGTCGACTGCGGCTCTCTGCAAAAATGTATAGAGCACGCAACCGGCAGAAAACCAGACATAGTTCTGGGCAAACCTGATCCGACAATGCTTGAGGGCATTATGCACAGGCACAAAATCAAGCCGGAGGAAATCATAATGACCGGTGACAGAATCTATACGGACACGGCTATGGCCCACAATGCCGGAGCGGTTGGCGTCCTGGTGCTTTCCGGCGAGACCACAATCGAGACAGCCTTGAAAATTGCAGAAGATGCCAAATCAAATCCGAATCCGGAATTTTTCCCGCCTGACATCATTGTCCGCGACGTAAGGGAACTCGGTGATCTGATATTGGCTGCCCAGACAGGTAAGGATTTCTAGTCCTGAGCGGAGCCGGTTTCTGAAAAACATTTCCGGTTTTCCGAAAATCATTTAAGAATCGTAAAAATCAGCGGAGGAATTACCACCTTTGCTGATTTTTTCCGTTTAAGATGCTTACCTTGCCTGCAACTTAACGTAGGTTGACTGATGCTGATGGATAAAAAATGCGGATGCCAACAACGCTGTAACTGACAAATGGAGATACAATGTTAGCCAAATCGACAATATACAATAATAGCTTACACCTGACGCAAACTTAACCGAAAAAAGAAATTGGTTTTGCCTTAACAATGAATACCATAACGTGAATTTGACGCAAATGCACCGACACAGCCGGCAAACGAATGCCGCTGCTTCAGCATTGAAAACCCTGACGCAAACTTAACCCAAAAAAACATATATGAAACTAAGTGAAATCAGCGAATACGAACGGCCGAGGGAAAGACTCCTCGCAAAGGGAGCGGCATCGCTCGGAAACGCGGAACTGCTGGCAATCCTGCTACGAACTGGCAGAAACGGATGCAATGTATTGGAAATCGCATACGAAGTGCTGAGCCATTTCAGCAATCTTTCCGAGATTGCCTGCACATCCATAGAGAGCCTTGTGGAAATCAGGGGAATAGGAAGAGACAAAGCTGCCACAATAGCTGCGGCATTTGAACTCGGCCGAAGATTCTCGGAGGAAAATGCCACGAATGTGCGGACACCTGTCACAAAACCTCGACAGATATACGACCAGATGATACCGTTACTGAAAGGTCTGGACCACGAAGAGTGCTGGGTGGCATACCTCAACCGCTCCAATTACGTCATATACAAGGAGAGAGTCTCTTCCGGCGGGCTGTCTTTCACTGCCATAGATCCTAATGCGATACTGCGCAAGGCTCTCGAAAAGAAGGCGTCAGGGTTAATCCTAGTCCATAACCACCCATCGGGAAATCCATATCCGGGCGCAGCCGACATAAAAGAAACAAGCCGCCTGAAAAAGGCGGCCTCGGTTTTCAGCATCTCGCTGATGGATCATATAGTAGTATCCGACAACTGTTTCTACAGTTTCTCGGATGCGGCTGTCACGCACGTCACGTAGAGTTTAAATACCTCTATGCAAGTGTACAGATAAGCGTTGCGGAGGTGCAGGACTCGACTTTGACAAGCACATAATCACCGACATTGAATGTCGTCTTGGAGTCTGCAGGCATTGATTCAGAGGCAAGAGCAGCAGGGAACACACACATCTTATTTGTGGTGGTTCTTCCACACAATTCCTTGTCACTTCTGCGGGAAACGCCCTCGACAAGCACCTTGAACACCTTGCCGACATCTTTTTTGTTGCTGACAAGGCTCAACTCATTCTGCAGAGAGATGATTTCATTAAGCCTTCTAGTCTTCTCGGCAAGAGGAATATCGTCGGGATAGTTGCGTGCTGCCAATGTGCCCGGACGCTCCGAATACTGGAACATATACGCATAGTCATAACCTACCTTGCGCATAACATCCAGCGTATCCTGATGATCCTGCTCGGTCTCACCGCAGAAACCAGCGATGATGTCGGTCGTAATGGCGCAGTCGGGCATAGACTGGCGTATTCTAGCAACTCTTTCCAGATACCACTCGCGGGTATAGCGGCGACGCATCTTCTCGAGCATCACATTGCTGCCGGACTGCACCGGAAGATGTATGTGACGACAGATATTGTCATACTTCGCCATCGTATCTATCACTTTGTCGCTGATGTCTTTAGGATGTGATGTAGAGAACCTCACGCGAAGCAGCGGACTGATTTCAGCCACCTGTGCAAGGAGGTCGGCAAAATCAACCGTCTCTTCAGGATTGTCCGGATTCTTCCATAAATATGAATCCACATTCTGTCCGAGCAGAGTAACCTCCTTGTATCCTTTCGAGAAGACATCGCAAGCCTCGCGGACTATTGTGTGAGGGTCACGGCTGCGTTCCGCGCCACGTGTATATGGCACTACGCAGTACGAGCAGACATTGTTGCAACCGCGCATAATTGAGATGAATGCGGACACGCCGTTCTTGTCGATGCGCACCGGCTGGATATCACCGTATGTTTCCTCACGGGACAGTTCAACGTTGATCTGAGGCCTGCCTGGAGCAATCCTTGAAAGCAGTAGAGGCAATGAACGGTAAGAGTCCGGCCCTGCCACAAAATCCACACGACCGCTCTCCAACAGCTTGTCTTTCAAGCGTTCAGCCATACATCCCACAATTCCGGATATAGCCCCGTCGCGCAGACGTTTCTGTCCGTAGAACTGATCAATACGCCCCCATATACGCTGCTCGGCATTATCCCTGACGGAGCAGGTATTCGCCATCATCACATCAGCCTCGTCAATATTCTCCGTGCGGTCATATCCCGCTTTCTTCAGAATTGAGAAAATAACCTCGGTGTCATTCACATTCATCTGACATCCATAGGTCTCGATATATACTTTCTTGTTAGCCATATTCCGATAAATTTCGCGGGAGACAGCCAAAACGTCAGCACGGCACCCCGCTTCAGCCTGCAAAGATATGACATTTATTAATTTTTCACTATTTTTGTATATTGTCCCGATATGAAAAACGGGGTTGAAACAAGATGAAACGAATCATACTGATAATAATTTCAGCTGTAGTCGCGCTGTGTATGAGCAGTTGCGTCAAACAGCACGACATAAAGATCACTTCCGCTTCAGTGGAGACCATCACCCCCAGCGGATTCCGCGGTATCAACGGGGTATTCCGCATCGGCATACACAACCCTCATTTCAAATTCAAGGTCTGTGACATACACGGAACAATTTTTCATCAGGGCAGCCAGCTTGCGGATTTCTCTGCCGACGACATTGAGATCGAAAAGAAATCGGACAAGAAATATGACGTAGCCGGCAGCGCCAAACTCTGCGACGGGGTGTCCCTGATCAGCGTCATTTCGCAGATAAGGAACTTGAAGGCAGAAGAATACACTGTGGACGTTTACGCTACGGTGAAGGCGAAAGGATTGCATAAAAGCATAGAAAAGAAAGGCATTCCGCTTACCAAGTTCACGAAGATGTCCGCAAACAACTAATCCGATATGAAGAGAATTGCAACCATACTTATATCACTTGTAATTTCAGCCGTCTGTATGGCACAGAACAATACGGAAGGCCAGAATTATGAGACAAAGGATTCGCTGGTTTTCCGTCAGGCCGCATCAGTCGATTCAACGCTGGTCGGGAAATCAATATTCAACATTCTGAACGCGCATCAATCGCAGGACGGAGATGTGAAGATTCACCAGTCGCAGGCAATCACCGACGCGATGAAGAAATACATATCTGACAACAGCTCCAGGAAAATCACAGGTTACCGCGTACGTATTCTGTTCGACAACAGCCAGACGGCAAGAAACACTTCCGAGAATGTGATGAACGCATTCAAGGCCGCTCACCCAGGAGTGCCTGCATACAGAAGCTATCAGAACCCGTTTTTCAAGGTGATGGTCGGCGATTTCAGGACAAAGTCCGAGGCGCTTGAATTTCTCCAGAAAGTCAAGCCCACATATCCTTCAGCCATCGTGGTAAAGGAAAATATCAATTACCCGGCAGTTGACAAGGCTCACAACTATGTGGTTGACACTGTTACAGTCATCAGGAAACTGCCGCAGTAGGCTTGTCCTAAAATCCGGCCCGAAGGAGCGATACAAGTCAACAGAAATCAAACATTGAAAAGATAGATTCAGGTTATGATCAAACAGGAATTAACACAGAAACTCACTCAGAAGCTGTCCCCGCTGCAGATTCAGACCATCAAGCTCATAGAGCTTCCGGTCCAGGAACTGGAGCAGAGGATACGTAAAGAGTTGGAGGAGAATCCTGTTCTGGATGACAATGCGCCTGAATCAAAGGAGGACGACGGAGACGAGCAGCCACGCGAGGTTTCCCTGTCCGAAATCAAGGACGACGATTCCATACCGGAATACAAACTGCATATCAACAACTACGGCAAGGATGAAAAGCCGCAGTACAACACATTTTCCGTAAAAGAGAGTTTTACGCAGAGCCTGATGGACCAGCTCGGATTCCGTAATCTGAGCGAACAACAGTACAATGTGGCGGCTTTCATAATCGGAAGTCTGGACGATGACGGCTACCTGCGCAGGGACATCGACAGTCTTGTGGACGACCTTGCGTTCCGCATGAACATAGAGACCACTGCCGAGGAGGTGATGGATATGCTTCATATCATCCAGCAGTTCGATCCGCCGGGAATCGGTGCCAGGGACTTGAGAGAGTGCCTTCTGATTCAGCTCAAGGGATTGAAGCAGAGCACGGATGTAGTGAATGCAGAGCGGATTATCACTGACTATTTCCAGGAATTCTCCAACAAGCATTTCCAGAGGATAATGAGCAAACTCAATCTGACTCAGGAAGAAATGAAGTCCGCTATGGGAAAGATTGTCAAGTTGAATCCTTCTCCGGGCGGTCAGATTGACGACTCATACAACGATCAGGCGCAGCAGATTGTGCCGGACTTCGTTCTGGAACTTGAAGACGGCGAACTGAAACTCTCAATGCCGCGTTTTTCCATCCCTGAAATCCGCATAAACAAGAAATACGCTGAGCTGCTGATAGATGCGGCCAACTCGTCCGAGAGGCAGAAAAAAGAAGCGGCGACATTCGTAAAGCAGAAGATGGACTCTGCAAAATGGTTCGTGGAAGCATTGAAACAGAGGCACAACACGCTTCTCAGCACTATGCAGGCTATCGTGGACTATCAGCACGAATATTTCCTCGACGGAGACGAATCACATCTGAAGCCGATGGTGCTGAAGGACATAGCGGCCAAGACCGGCTTCGACATATCCACGATTTCGAGAGTCGTGAACAGCAAGTATATAGAGACGCATTTCGGAATTTTCCCGCTCAAATATTTCTTCTCGGAAGGTCTTGAAAATCAGCAGGGAGAAGAAGTTTCCACTCGAGAGCTCAAGAAGGTGCTGCAGGAATGTGTTGACAAAGAGGACAAGCACAAGCCTCTTACAGATGATGAACTTGTAACCATAATGAATGGAAAAGGCTACAAGGTGGCAAGGCGTACCATAGCCAAATACCGCGACCAGCTGGGAATACCTAAAGCCAGACTGAGGAAAGAACTTTGACAAGTCATACCGGTCCAAGCGACGAAAAGCAGCGGAAGTGTCCCAAGCGGCGGAAGCGGAATAAAACCCGCAGAAACGATAGCGCACGAGGAAACCACGGATGTTGCAACCGGATGACTGACAGAAGATTATAGGTATAAACTAATAACATTATGACAGAGAAATATATTCTTGCTCTTGACCAGGGCACGAGTTCATCCCGCGCGATCATTTTCGACCACGAAGGCCACATACGCGCTACTTCACAGAAAGAATTTCCCCAGCATTTCCCGAAACCGGGCTGGGTAGAACATAATCCCAAGGACATCTGGAGTTCAGAAGCGGCTGTCGTTGCCGAAGCCATCACCTCGTTGGGCATAAACGGGCTCGACATTGCCGGCATCGGCATCACCAACCAGAGGGAGACCACCATCGTGTGGGATGCGGAAACCGGAGAACCTGTCTATAATGCAATCGTATGGCAGGACAGGAGGACTTCAGAGTTCTGCGACAGCCTCAAGGCCAAAGGATTGACGGAATTCATCAGAGAAAAGACCGGGCTCATAGTGGATGCTTACTTCAGCGCCACAAAAATCCGCTGGATTCTCGAGAATGTGCCTGACGCAAGAGAAAAAGCAGAGGCTGGAAAACTCCGTTTCGGCACAGTTGACAGCTGGCTCATCTGGAATCTCACACGCGGAGAGGTACACGTCACCGACGTCAGCAACGCATCCAGGACAATGCTTTTCAACATCCATACGCTGACTTGGGACGAGGATTTGCTCAAATTGCTGGAAATCCCGGCTTCAATGATGCCTGAAGTACGTTCATCTTCAGAGATTTACGGCTACACCAAGACAACAATTTTCGCCCACAAAGTGCCTATCGCGGGCATCGCCGGTGACCAGCAGGCAGCATTGTTCGGCCAAATGTGCACCACTCCTGGCTCAGTCAAGAACACTTACGGCACCGGATGCTTCCTGCTTATGAACAGTGGCACAAAGCCGATAATGTCATCCCATAATCTCCTGACCACGGTCGCCTGGAAAATCGGAGACACTGTCAACTACGCACTGGAAGGCAGCATTTTCGTGGGCGGTTCCGCAGTGCAGTGGCTTCGTGACGGACTCGGAATCATCAAATCGTCGTCCGAAATCGAAGAGCTGGCAATGACTGTAACCGACAACGGAGGCGTCTATTTCGTGCCGGCATTGACAGGCTTGGGTGCTCCGTATTGGGATCAGTATGCCAAAGGCACAATCTGCGGACTCACTAGAGGCACAACCGCGGCGCATATCGCCAGAGCGGCTCTTGAAGGAATCGCCTTCGAGACTATGGATATTGTAAAAGCGATGGAAAAAGACTCGGGCATCGAACTTTCCGAGCTGAAAGTTGACGGCGGCGCATCAAGAAACAATCTTATGATGCAGTTCCAGGCTGACATTCTCGGCACCAAGGTCATACGTCCTCAGATAACCGAGACCACGGCTCTGGGAGCCTGCTACCTTGCAGGTCTTGCAGTCGGATATTGGGACTCTCTTGAAGACATCAAACGTCAATGGGCCGCGGAAAGGACATTCAAACCTCTCGCTCCAGCTGAAAAGGTTATGAAATTGAAAGAGGGATGGGCAGACGCCATTAAGAGGACATTGTCCGGAAAAGAATAAGAAACTGTTTACTGACATATAATATGGAAATGACACTATTTACCAAATGCGTATTTGAATTTCTGGGCACTCTGGTCCTGGTGTTGCTGGGTGACGGAGTCTGCGCAGGCTGCACTCTGGAAAAATCCAAGGCTAAGAATGCCGGCTGGATTGTTATAACATTGGCCTGGGGATTCGCCGTGATGTGCGGAGTTTTTGTCGCGGGGCCATATTCCGGAGCTCATCTGAATCCAGCTGTCACTCTCGGACTTGCAATTGCCGGGAATTTCGCCTGGAACGCTGTACTTCCTTATATTGTTGCACAGATGTTGGGCGGTTTCGCAGGCGCTATGCTGGTATATGCCTTCTATTATGACCATTTCAAAGCCACTACAGATAACCCTGAAGGGCTCCTCACGATTTTCTGCACAATGCCGGCCATCGAGCACAAGTCAGTCAACTTCCTGAGCGAAGTCATTGCAACATTCCTGCTCGTATTCCTGATTCTCGCGCTCGGCACATCAGGCAATGTCGCATCATTCGGCGGAGAGGCTGTCAGCACCGGAGGTCTAGGAGCATTCCCTGTAACCTGCATAATTATGGCTCTCGGAATGTCGCTGGGCGGTACTACCGGATATGCTATGAACCCTGCAAGAGATCTCGGCCCGCGCATCGCTCACGCAATACTGCCTTTGACCGGCAAGAGAGACAGCGGCTGGGGCTACAGCTGGGTACCTGTTCTCGGACCTCTCACCGGAGGCATCTTAGCCGCAGGACTGTATCTTATTGTATATTAAAGGTCAGGGAAGTCTGTTTACGGCTCTCAAACGCATTCAATGACAATACTTTCGTACATATTTTCGGTTTTTCTGGCGCTTCTCATCATCGGAACCATCATCATCATCATATTCGATGACGGAGATTCCGCCAAGAAAATTGCGTGGCTGCTTGTCATTACTGTGCTGCCGGTCGTTGGCCTCATCCTATATTTTATGGTGGGCATAAACCCGAGGCACTCCTGGTATTTCGAATTGAAGCACAAGCGTTTCACCGAGACATTCGGAACACACGCCGGAGAAAAGGTCCACCAACTGCTGTTCGGGCACAAATACGACAAACAGGTCAAGAAGGATTACCGTACATTGGCAACCCTCCTGTCCTGCGACGGCTCGACCTGCGTCACGAATGGTAATGAGTTGGAAATCATAACGTCAGGAAGAAGGAAGTTCGAACTTCTGATGGAAGACTTGCGGAATGCCAAAGAGCATATCCATATGGAGTATTTCTATTTCCGCAAGGACAAGGGAAGCCAGATCATCAAGGAAATGCTGATGCAGAAGGCCAGAGAGGGCGTAAAAGTCAGGTTTATCCACGAGAACATCGCCAACATCGCCATATTGCCGTCATATTACGACGAGATGAAGGAAGCAGGCGTTGAAGTCGTCAAGTTCACTAAACCGCACTGGCCTCTCATCAACCTTTTCACCCAGCTCAATTACCGAGACCACAGGAAAATTGTCGTCATTGACGGAAAAATCGGATATACCGGCGGAATGAACATAAGCGACGACTATTTCTTGAGATGGCGGGACACCCATATGAGAATCACGGGCAATGCAGTGGCCGGTCTGCAGTACAGTTTCCTCAACACTTGGCTCACTGCGGACGGAGAGGTTGATGACGATTTCAACAGATATTTTCCGATGTGCTCGGAAGATGCCGGGAACAGCACCGCAAAATCTGTTGCGGATGAAGATACGGAGGGGAACGGCATCGCGGAAGTGCTTGCCAAGGCTCCAATCCAGAGTCTGGATATGAATTTCAAGTTCAAAGAAGCCGACAAACTCATCCAGATTGTCCCGGACGAGCCTGAATCTCAATGGCCTAACATCCATATGGGAGCCGTCTGGGCCGTACAGCACGCCAAGAATTATATCTACATCCAGACTCCGTACTTTGTACCCCCTGAGCCTATGCTTCAGGCGCTGCAGTCTGCGGCATTGAGCGGAGTGGACGTCAGGGTAATGGTCCCCAAAAAAGCTGACCTCTTCTTTATGGGCCCGGCAAACAGGTCATATTTTTCCGAATGTCTTGAGGCGGGAGTAAGGATTTATGAACGTTCAGGCAGATTCATACACTCAAAGACATTCGTGAGTGACGACTACCTTTCAGAAATAGGCTCAGCGAATATGGATTTCCGAAGTTTCAACCTTGACTATGAGCTTAACGCCTACATTTATGACACATCGGCAGCCAAGGTTAACAAGGCCATCTTCCTGAAAGATATGGAAGCGTCGAGGGAAGTGACTTTGGAGCAATGGAACAGCCGCCCGTGGTACCAGAAGCTGTATCAGAAGATAATCAGGCTATTCGCAGCATTGCTGTAATATCCTGTGCCTGCTCCTTGCAGCGCCGATACATATCCTATAAGACAGGCTAACACACTGCTGCAATATTTTTCCGCCTCACCGCCCAGCACCGCCGCTATGCCGCAATGCCGCACCACCGCAACACCCTAAACATAAACCCGTTCAGCAGTCAAGCGACAAAACGCTCTATGCCGAGACGATTTTTTCGTAGGATATCGGATAATCTTCGTCCATATCCTTCTTGTATCGCGAAATAAACTGATTGTACCTCACTTTCGCTTCCTCGTCCTGCCCCATATTCACAAGGGATTTGATTGTGACATTGAGAGCGAACTCATTGAGCGGATCTATACGGAAAATGATTTCAGTACATAGCAGCAGGTTGACATAATCCTCATTGCCAAACCTATACTCGGCCTCCTCCAGCATTTTAGCCGTAACCGCATTTTCCATATCCTCCTTGATATTGTCATAGAACGGGTCCGTTTCTCCGTTCAGGAATTTACCGCGTGAAAGTATCGAGAGAAGGCGGTCATTGCCGGATTCCGGACGCAGCAATTCCGTCTTTGCTTCAAACCAGTCGCATACGGCAGGAGCATCGCACTGTATTATATATTTCCCTTCATTGAACACAAGTGCGATTCCATCCATCCTGTTCAGTATTTTCCGCAGATTGTTCAATGTGACTCCCCTGATATTCTTGGCCTTCTCCTCGTCCTTGTCCGGCCACGTCAGGCTGCTGAGTTTCTTCGAACTTATGCCACCCTTGTCGCAATACTGCAGAATCAGCATAAACACCTGCTTGATCTTTTCCGTAAACATAGCGGAGATATCTTCGCCGTCTCGATCCATAACAAGCAGATTTCCGAACAGACGTATCTGATTCGGGCCCTCCGGAAGCATTTTGATTCTGGTTTTCCTGTATGTGGAACCACCCAGGCCGAGACTCAACCGCTGACGTCTTCTTCGCCTGCGAATCGTCAGACCGACAATGCCCGTCACGACAAGGACAATTATGATTATCCCGACTGTTACCGCCCTCTCTATCAATCTGTTCCGTTCCAATATTGAATACTTGTCAGTTTTGAGAGCCGGCGGAAATTCTATAGTATATGTAGAGACAATGGAGCTGTGGTCATCCGGAGTTTCTTCCGTGATTGTAATAAGTTTCTTGAGAAGAGAATCGTAATACAATACTGCGTTCGTATTGATCTTGTCCGACATTATCTTGATTCTGGAGCCTATTGCACTCTTTTCACCGTCCTTGATCGAAAACTTGTATAACTGGAGGTTGGATTTCGTCAGGTATTCCGGATAGCACAGCACATAAAAAGATCCGTTGCCGTCCAATATCATATTGCGCGCGGGGACACAATCCAGACTGTCCTTGTCCCAGTTTATGGACCAAAACTTTTCCGAAACCAACGTCTTGATGTTAATCCTATATAAATCATATAGATAGCTTCTTCCTACAACCTGGTACCCGCTCTCATTTCCCATACCTCCATAAACATATAGCGAACTGTCCTGAGCGGAATATCCTGCCGCACAGAAGTATCTTGGCCAAGGCTTTTCAGAGACTATGTCGCCAGCCTTGTTCCATTTATGGCCATCAAGACTGAATGAATATATCTCCCCGTTGAACTTTTCGTTGCCGAATCCGCCATAGACCAGGAAACGGTTGTTCGCAGTATCAAGCCATTCTCCGTGATGATAAATCGGCATATCCAGAATGTCATTGCTCAAGGCAGTCCAACGCCACGTCTTAGTATCGAGGACGGCCCAGGACACCCTGGTTGAATCGGAATTCTCTATATAAGGCTCATAGGCATAGTATTTTCCCGTGCTGGAATCATAGAAATTCTGCCCGGTGGAAATCTCGAGAGGACAGGTGTTGTTGAATCTCACCGTACGCACTTGCCTGGTTTTGAGGTTGAAGAACCTTATGCTGTCTCTGTTGTATGCCCAGACTTCGTGAGAATTTTCGTCATACCCCTTGCAAAGGAACGTGGAAGAGTTGACAATATCCTGAATGCGCCAGTTGAAGTAATTCTGCGCAAGCCAAATCGGATTTTCCACCTTGCCGGTTTTCCTGCCATTCGCATATTCGTGGACATCTTCGCCCTGTTCCTCATCGAGAGCAAAGACATACTTGGAGCTTTTGTCACTTATTGTAAGATCCTTGATGGCGAAGGACGGAACGTCTATCTGATAGCCGTTCTTGCCGAATGTGATTCCCGGGCGGATCGACCGGTTCTTGAACGGAAGGTAGGCCTTTGCCGTATGGTCATCGATTTTGAGCGTCACGGAATCGCGTTCAAAATCGAGGAGAAGCATCACGTCCATCCATCTTGCCGTATAGAGGTCCTCATCTTTCCGGAAATCGATGTTCACGAGAATCTTTATATTCTCGAGATTCAGTTTGAATCTGTGGTAGTCCAAGGCTCCGTCATAATGCAGATTCACCGGGCACGCCTCCGGGTCTCCTTCATCGAAAATTCTGAACACATAACCTTTCTCTGCCGACGGATAAGTCAGCATCCGGAACTCCATTTCCAGCATATTCCTGAACTTCGGAGAATGTTTCTCGAATACGGTATATCCTGTACGTCCTGCGATACTGCATTCTGTTCCATAGAATTTCAGGCCCTGTGAAAACGCTGAAATCATCACTGAAAATGTCAGAATCAAGATTAAAAAGACACGTCTAAATTGTTGGCAACCGTTATTGTTCAGTATCATCGGTATATGATTTTCACAAATTTATTGAAATTATTTTCGTTTTAACCGCGTTTTAACCGATTAATTAATCACAATGAGTTTAATTTGCACCCGGAAATTATAACACAACCTTATAACCAGAATCAAGCAATGAAATTCAAACAGGTTTTCAAGAGTTTTCTACTCACATCCATCGGCTGCAGCCTGCTGTTGTCAGCTACAGCTTGCAATAATGAAAAATCAGGTGGCGATGATGAACATTATGCCAAAGGCACTGTTGAAGGTGTTGTGACAGACGCGCTGTCCAATCCTATTGCTGATGTCACCATCTCCGTAATGAAAACGAGTCTCGGAAGAGAACTTGAGCAGACGGTCACCTCTGATTCAAAAGGCGCATTCTCAATAAAGGATGTACCGATGACTACCAGATTCATCTCGTTCGAGAAAGACGGGTACGCATCTGTAGGTATCACGATTCAGGCACGCTCGTTCGTTGATTCCAAGGCTGTCCTCAGTCCTGTTATGGAATATGCGAACGCCGTGATCACAGGTAAGGTGCTCGACGCCCAGAACGGCAACAAGCCGCTTTCAGGAGCGACTGTCAGCATCGGCACCGGTTCCTCTATCACAACAGGTGACGACGGAGTCTATGAATTCACCAAGCTGGTACTCAAGGATTATACCCTCACAATCGGGAAACTCGGCTACGGCTCAGTGACAAAAGAGATTTCTGCGGATATGTTCAATTCAAACGGCATCTGCACCATCCCTGACATCGCTCTCGGCGGCAAGGAGATTCTTCCTGGTCTTACGAAGCAGGATCTCGAAGAGGCAGACTGCTGGTACACAAACGATTACCGTGGAGGTAAAGGCAATGGAGGCGGACTCGTAGACTGGTCTTGCGTATTCATGTCAACACTCAAATATATGGGCAGTTTCGAGAACCAGAACGAAGGCTGCACAATACGTATAATCAATGATGAAGCTGACCAGAAGAAGCCTGCGGACCTCGACAACTTCAACAGTTTCACATACGGAAAGAAGCTCATCACCGCTGACAACTGCCAGCTCACTCTTTATGTGAGGACACACAACACCACTGCTGACGATCCGTTCCAGTTTGGAGTTCAGGTAGTTGACCTTTCTGCAGACGAGCCGGTTGCCGAGAAAGTCGGAGAGAACCGTTCACACGGAAGCGACAGCTACAGCGAATATGTATTCGACTTGAGCAAATATATAGGTAAAGAAGTAATCGTCGCAGTCGGCGTCTACAGAGCGAAGACCGGTGATTACTGGCACCAGCTGCCTATCAGACACATGTCATTCGCAAAAGAGCAGGTCAACAACGACAACTATCTGCCGGGCGAAGAGATTGCCGAGCTTGAAGGATGGCATCTTACTTCAGAAATAGTCCGCTCGATTATGCCTAACGAGAAGACTTCTTTCAGTGGACTTCCTATGGGAGCTGACGGACACGACGGTCTCGGATACAATGTATGGAACGGGACAAACCACCTGGCCGCGAACTGGGGCTTCATGTATGTGAACAAAGACACTGAACCGGGTGCCGGCGAAGGATTCGTAATCAAGACACCTAGCGGAGAATCAGCAAATTACGCAAAACCTTGCGCATATTTCTACTCCAAGTTCAACATCACGTCCGCTAACGACAAGATGACATTGTATGCAAGAACATTCGACAGCGAAAGATACACGACATTCAAGGTTACAGCCATCACAGAAGACGGGACTGTAGCATATCTTTCACCTGTAAGCAACACCGCAAACGATGCTTCTGAAGTCGAGGACGGTGACGGATGCTGGCAGTTCATTCACAACCAGGGCGAAGGCAATGCCAAGGATTATGCTTCATTCGTCTATGACCTCAGCTCATTCACCGGAAAGAACGTAGTCATAACACTGGGCGTACACAAGGGAGTCACCCCTGGCCAGGACGGCGAGCAGAAGCTCAGCATCTACGGAATAGACTTCGAATAGTCAAACAAACAATATGAAAATGAAGAAGATTGTATTTGGTTTATTGTCATTGTTGATCGGAGGATGCGTTGCCTGCAGCCACGCCGCCTCTGAGGATAATGAAAAACCAAAACCTGATGAAACAACACTTGCGGAGAAGAATCTCGAGCGTGCAATTTCCATAATAGAAACAGCATTCGAGGATTATTCTTCGGACGGAACTATGGCCTTGAGCATGAAGTACAACCCTTTCACCAAGCAGAGGAGTTCCAATCTTGTAAGCATTTGGGAATACACTTCAACTCTTGAAGCAGTGTCCGCCGCAATGAACGCTATGATCGCTCTCAACGATGCAGGATACAGCACATTGTACAACAGCAAGTTCGATACTTTCCACGCATTGCTGGAGAAAGTATATAACGGAATGCAGTACTACAAAGGCACATTCACATTGACTTCCTATACGGGCACCGCTACTTGGAGCCCGTACGGGGTCAACCGTGGCTCAGCCCCCGGTTCTGCGGGCGTGGACGGGATTCTGAATGTCTATGACGACCAGATGTGGATTATCCGTGAGTTCATCAATGCCTACAAGGCGACAGGCGACAGCAAATTCCTCAAGGAGGCGGAATACCTGACGGCTTACGTGCTTGACGGATGGGACTGCACCCTTGACAGCAACGGAAATGAAAACGGCGGAATCACCTGGGGCCCGGGATATGTCACAAAGCACACTTGCAGCAACGGTCCTGTAATATCTCCTCTCGTATGGCTCTCAGAGCTGTACAAGGGCAAGTCTGACGAAATCACTTACGGAATTGTCAACAAAGACAAGAGCCGCGCGAAGAAGACTGAGCTCAAGGAGACCTATTATAAGGAAATGGCCGCAAAGGTTTACAAGTGGCAGAAAGGTTGCCTCCTGCGTTCTGACGGCGTGTATGACGACCTGATGGGCGGATACCATACAGGAGACGGCCAGCCTGAATATGAGACCATAGACGGGGTCAGGTACCGCAAGAATACGGACGTGCCTCAACGCGAAGGGCCGGCTTACACATATAACTCCGGCACACCTCTGTCCGGTGCCATCGACCTGTACAGGGTAACTTCTGACCAGAATTATCTTGACGACGCAAAGGCGCTCACCGATGCAAGTTTCTCATATTTCGCAAAATATGGAGCATCCAGGGAAGGCTACTACTCTTACAGTGTTGACAACGTATGGTTCCACGATGTACTCCTGAGGGGATATCTGGCCGCTTCAGAATACTACAGCAAGGCTGACGTATGCGTGAAGTCGTTCCAGGACAATCTTGACTTCGGCTGGGAAAATTACCTCAAGGACGGTATGCTTCCTATAAGCCTTCTGGCAGGCTGGAACAAAGACAGCAGCAAGAATGAGGTCAATCTTATGTACACCTTCGCCAGAGCTGCAGACTATGCGAACCTCGCAGTATATCAACTAAAAAAAGCTAACAACTAATAATCAGCATCAATATGAAATATCGCATTTTCACCGTCGTGACGGCATTACTGCTATTTTCTGCGCAGTGGATGTCGTTTGCACAGTCCAAGATGACTGTGACAGGTGTCGTATCCGATGCCACAGGCGCTCCTGTCATAGGAGCCAGTGTTATGGTCAAAGGGTCCAGCATCGGTTCACCTACTGACATTAACGGAAACTACTCTATTCAGGTCGCGTCTGACGGCGTGCTTGAATTCACCTGCCTCGGAATGTCAAGCCAGCAGGTACCTGTCAACGGCAGAGCCACAATCAACGTGGTGCTTACCGAGGACCAGAATTATCTCGAATCCGTAGTCGTAGTGGGTTACGGTACTCAGAAAAGAGGCTCAGTAATCGGCTCCGTGGTCGGAATCAATTCAGGAGACCTTCTGAAAGTCAAGACCGAGAACCCGCAGAATATGTTGACAGGCCGTGTAGCCGGTGTGCGTGTATGGCAGACCAGTTCAGAACCGGGAACTTACAGCGCAAATATGGATATCCGTGGTCTCGGTTCTCCACTCGTTGTCATTGACGGCGTGCCGCGTACAGTTTCAGATTTCCAGAGGCTGAACCCTGAAGACATCGAGAACGTGTCCGTCCTGAAAGACGCATCCGCAGCCATCTACGGTGTCAGAGGTGCCAACGGTGTAATTCTCATCACCACCAAACAGGGCTCTGTAGGAAAGGCAAAGGTATCTTACAACGGTTCATATACAATCCAGACACCTTCGAAGATGCCTGAACTTATGAACGCATACGATGCCATGACCATTTACAACGAGCAGAAGATGAACAATGTGAATGGAGGAAACATCGTATATACAGACGCTGACTTCGAAGCATTCCGCAACGGCACCCGCAAAGAGACAGACTGGAACAGCCTCGTGCTTGCCAAAGCCGTTCCACAGACTCAGCACGACCTTAGCATAAGCGGCGGCTCAGAAAGAATACAGTACTATGTGTCAATGGGTTACCTCTACCAGGAAGGTTTCTTCAAATCAGGCGACCTCAACTATGACAAATACAATGTCAGGTCAAACATCACGGCAGAGATTCTGAAAGGACTCAAATTCAACCTGAACATCTCCGCTCTCCAGGACGAAAGGCACACTCCTTATTACAGTTCAGTGGAAATCATCAGAAACTACTGGAAGCAGGGTGTCCTCTATCCGGCATACGCCGATGACGCCAACACGATGCTCAACTACGACGGTCTCGACCTCGAGAGGAACACCGTCGCAATGATGACTTCAGACGTTTCCGGTTACAGGAAATACAAACAGAAGAACGTCACTCTCGCATCATCTCTTGAATATGACTTCGGTACAGCCACCAAGGTTCTTGAAGGTCTCAAGCTGAAAGGCATGTTCAGTTATGACTACCGCCAGGATGACAACGAGATTTTCCGCAAGGAATACTATCAATATGCAAAGAACAGTGTAACAGGAGAATACGAGCAGAAACTGTTCGCTGAAAGCTCTCCAAGCAACCTCCGCAAGGAGAATTACACCAAATGGCAGACTTTGGGTCAGGTTCTCCTCACATACGACAGAAAATTCGCCAACAAGCACGACGTGGGTGCCACTCTCGGATGGGAGGTTCAGAAGCGTCGCGGAGACAATTACTACGCTTACGGCGACCTCGCGTTCAGTACACCTTACCTCACTTCCCTCTCCAAGGACAATCAGGTAGTGGGAATCGACTCAGGCAGCGAGCAGTTCTATGAGCTCGGATATGAAGCCCTCATCGGAAGGTTGAACTACGCTTACGACAACAGATACCTCATCGAGGCACAGTTCAGATATGACGGTTCTTCAAAATTCGCCCAGGGACATCAGTGGGGATTCTTCCCTTCAGTATCTCTCGGATGGCGTCTCTCAGAGGAGCCTTACTTCAAGAGCATAGCAGCATTGAACTTCATCAACCAGTTGAAATTCAGGGCCAGCTACGGTGAACTCGGTGATGACAGCGGATTGAACTACGAATGGGTGAGCGGTTATACATACCCTGCACCTGCGGGCAACTCCGAGAACGGATATTACAACCAGTACGCTCCGGGATACCTTATCAACGGCGCATTCGTTTACGGCTTCAGCAACCAGCCGCTTCCTAACACCAACATCACCTGGTACACTTCCAAGACATTCAACGTCGGTGTTGATTTCGAAGCTTGGCACGGATTGTTGGGAATCACATTTGACTATTTCCATAGAAAGAGAACAGGACTTTTCGGACAGAACAGCTCATCTCTTCCTACAGTAGTCGGAGCGTCCGCTTCAGTTGAGAATGTCAACAGCGACAGCCATATGGGACTTGAGCTTCAGCTCTCACATAGGAACAAGGTCGGCAACGTGACATACGGAATCACAGCTATGGCATCTGTCACAAGACAGAAATATCTCACATACGTTCAGAACGGCGGCTACGCCAACTCTTATGACAAATGGAGAAACGACAATATGAACAACCGTTATCAGGGAGTTCAGTTCGGTTATGAGGGCGCAGGAAGATATGCTGACTGGAATGACGTATGGTCTTATGACACATTCAAGGAGAACAGCACATTGCCGGGAGACTACAAATACCTCGACTGGAACGGTGACGGTGAAATCAACTCGCTTGACCAACACCCTTACGCTTACGACCAGACCCCTTGGATGAACTACTCAATGTCATTTGACATCGCTTGGAAAGGAATCGATTTCAGCATGCTTTTCCAGGGAACCGCAATGGGTTCTATGGTATATCAGGAGCCTCTGTACTCCATCTGGGGTTCGAACGGCGGCGGTACTTTGAAACAGTATCTTGACCGCTGGCATCCGGCAAACGTCACCGACGATCCTTACGATCCTGCTACCAAGTGGATTTCCGGATATTACGGATACACAGGACATTATCCTGAAAGCAATTCGACATTCAACCGCGTAAGCACTGCTTACCTGCGTCTGAAGAGCATCGAGATAGGATATACCATTCCTCAGATCAAGAGACTCAAGGATCTCAATCTCAGAGTATATTTCAACGCATACAACCCTCTCACCTGGACCAAGGTCAAATTCGTTGACCCTGAGCATCCTGACAGTGACCTCGGACGTATGTACCCTCTCAACAAGACTTATACATTTGGTCTGAACCTGTCATTCTAATTGACCTGTTAATGAATAAGAAGATGAAAAAGATATTATTATACGCAACGACACTTTTACTGTGCGCAATATCCTGTACTAAAATGGATATCAAGCCTAAGAATATTGTCACAGACGACGACTTGCTTTCAAATCAGGCCGGAATGTCGATTTATATGTCCACAATGTACAGTTCAATGCCGTGGGAGGACTTCAAATATATGCCTTCCTGGGGTATAACCTTCAACGGATGGCTTGCCAGCCTCGGACTTGAGGGAACGGGCGAAGCATTGGACAGAGACGGTGTCTGCACATCATTCACCGGTGAAGACACACCTTACTGGTCAAGCGCATTCGAACTGCTCAGAATAGCCAATCACCTTATCGGGACACTGCCGAATTACAAATCCAACTATGCGGAAGTCGCATACAACGAGTTCATCGGCCAGGCATATTTCGTAAGAGCTTACGTGTTCTACCAGATGGCCCGCAGATTCGGCGGTATTCCTCTGGTTACCAAAGAGATTGAATACCCTGCAGAGCAGAGCAAACTTGAAGTTCCACGTTCTTCAGAAAAGGATACCTGGGACCAGATTCTGTCAGATTTCGACACCGCGATAGAGTTGCTTCCTACAACTGCGACATTTGACGGCACAGCCAACAAATATGCAGCCCTCTCATTCAAGGCAGAGGCTATGCTCTATGCCGGTTCAGTAGCCAAATACAATGAAACTGTAGCCGGACGTCTGACAGGTATCGGACAGAAGACCGGCGTCAGAGTGATGGGCTTCGCTTCCGACGAATGGCAGAGTTGCTCAAACAAATGGTTCGCTGAATCTTACAAGGCTGCCAGAGAAGTGATGAATTCAGGCAAGTTCTCCCTTTACAAGAAATCTTGGGTTGCCGGTGACAAGGAAGCACAGTACAAGAATATGGTCGCAATGTGGAAGGACCTCACAAGCCCTGAGAACATTATGGTCAAAGAGTATCTGTACCCTACCCTCACCCACGGTTTGGATGCGTACTGTTCACCGTTTATATTCAGAGCACCTCTCTGCTCAGGTTCCTGCCCGACTCTCGACTTCATCGAACTTTTCGACGGATTCGACAGATATGATGACGGCATAACCATCAGAGTGACAGACGGAAAGGACAACGCTTCCGGCAACTACCTTCTCTTCGATTCTCCTATGGATCTTTTCGCGAATGCAGAGCCTCGTCTCCGCGCATACGTAATCTTCCCTGGAGATGTATTCAAGAAGAGAGAAATAGAAATCCGCGGCGGTATCTACACTGGTTCAACACCTATCAAACCTCTTTTCAGCGATTATTCATTCGCTTCCGCTAACACCAACTACCAGCATCTTGACTGCTACAACGGTTCCAACGGTGTGAAGAAAACTCTTTACCTCAGCCCTAACTCCGGAACAAATCAGGAAGTTGTGGAAATCGACGGTGTCAAGATGAATGCGGCAGGCGAAAACGGTCCATTCTTCAACAACGGCGAAGGCAACCTTACCGGATTGTATCTAAGGAAATATCTTGACGAAGACCTTGCTGCCGAAGATATCGGCGAAGGCAAATCTTCTCAGCCTTTCATCCTTATGCGTTATGCGGACGTGCTTCTTGCAGCTGCCGAAGCAGGCGTGGAATTGTCAATCGCCGGAGTCGCTTCACCTGTTGAAGGTGACGATATGCTCAAAGTCGCAACAGACGCAATCAACGAAATCCGTGAAAGAGCCGGTGCCGACTTGCTTGAAACCAAACTTTCCGGAGACAATGACTCACGCGACATCGTCCGCAAGGAACGCCGCAAAGAGCTTGCATTCGAGCACAAGAGCAAATGGGACATCCGCAGATGGAGAGTCGCCGACGAAAACAACCGTGACGGATTCTGGGGAATCCAGCGTGATTCAAAGGAATACAGCAGCGGCGTGACATTCCGTTTCAAAGGACTTTATCCGTTCTACAGCTCAGAAGCAGGCAAATACTTCTTTGACGAGCGCTACCAGTGGGTATCTCTCAAGACATTCTCCTACAACACTGTTGATTACTACTTCAGCATTCCTTCAGGAGAAGTTTCAAAGAGCA
This sequence comes from Acutalibacteraceae bacterium, assembly GCA_963636275.1. Lineage (GTDB taxonomy): Bacteria > Bacteroidota > Bacteroidia > Bacteroidales > UBA932 > Cryptobacteroides. The sequence continues at coordinate 21,969 of CAVHJF010000011.1, forward strand.
GCGTCATTGACCAGCAGCCGAACAGATAGCAGGCTCAACAGCATACAACTATCTGATTTTCACATTTTTTGAATCAATAAAATTTTTGATCGAATGAAACGATTATTGATAAATATAGCGGTTTTGGCCTCAGCATTGGTTGTAGCCGATTCCTGTTCTCTGTTCAAACTTGACAACTACGATGAGCCTAAAGAGACAATCAAGGGCAAGGTCGTGGATGCAGTCACAGGAGAACCAGTCCTCACAGATCAGGGAAGCGAAGGCATTCGCGTGCGCCTTACAGAATTGAGCTACGGCGACAACGTGGAGCACAATCCTGACTTCTACTGCCGTCCGGACGGAACATTCCAGAACACCAAGATTTTCAAGGGATATTACAACATCAGAGTGGACGGTCCGTTCATTCCTATCATCCGCGAAACAGCCGACGGAGTTCCTATCTCTGACGAAACCATCAACACGAACATCAAGGGAACTACCGAAGTTGAATTCAAGGTCAACCCATTCCTTAAAGTCGAATTTGTAGGTGAGCCTCAGGTAAGCGGCGGCGTAGTCACTGCCAAAGTGAAGGTCACAAGAGCAGTCTCAGCCGAGAAATTCAAGGAACTTGTCGAACCTATGGGCGACTACAGCGATGATTTCACCAACATTACTGACATCCAGCTTTTCGTAAGCTACTCCTCAAGCGTAGGATACAGAGCCCGCGACACAAGATGGTCAAGTTCCATCAGCTATGGCGGTTCAAGCTTCGAAGAACTTTTGGGGAAAGAGGTGACAATCACTTCCAACGGTACAATTCCATCAGGCAGAAAGGTCTTTGTAAGGGCTGCAGCCAGAATAAATTACGACACGCCTAAAGGCAGCGGTACCAGAAGGTACAACTATTCTGAGTCCGCTGAGGTCAATGTACCTTAGTCTATAAGACAAACGAATTTGAAGGGAGGGTGCTGATATTCAACGTCCCTCCCTTTTTAGAAATTTCATCCCGGAAAATGTCCTTAGCATCAACTGCGCGACCGATAACCAGGATGAAAAAGGCAAGCAGGCATCATACTGAAAGATCCTCAACGCCACAAAAAAAATAACAAAACATTGAAAATGAAAATAATAGGATATCTGTCAGCGCTTCTGCTCGTCTGCTCGTGCTGCGCGCAGAGTCAGACCGGCAACACGGTAAAGACTACATTCCAGACTTCCAGAGGATGGTTTCCGCAGATAGACAACCGCGCTGACGCAGTAATGGTGTACGGCGTGGGAGGCAATCCGTCCGACAAGAATGCCGGCAAAAATTCAATAGAAGAAAGACTGAAATCCTGGAAAGACAAGGGATATGTCACTGACTTTATGACCGGAATCGCCTGGGGTGAATATCAGGACTACTTCACAGGAGAATGGGATGGCAAGTGGCATCTTGACGAAGGTCAGGTCCAGGCAAACGGCGACACTATATGGCACGGCCACATGGTCCCATACATTGTTCCGACCCGCAACTATCTCGAGTACTTCAAGGAAAGACACATAAAGAGAGTAATTGACGCAGGCGTGACCGCCATATATCTTGAAGAACCCGAATTCTGGGCCAGAGCAGGCTACAGCGAGGCATTCAAGAGAGAATGGAAAGAGTATTACGGCACAGACTGGAGACCGCAGGACGAGTCTCCGGAGGCCACATATATGTCAAGCAAACTCAAATACCACCTCTACTACCGTGCGCTTGAAGAAGCATTCACCTACGCCAAAGAATACGGAAAGTCCAAAGGGCTGGACGTGAAATGCTATGTCCCTACACATTCGCTGCTGAATTATTCCCAGTGGCAGATTGTAAGCCCGGAAGCAAGCCTCGCGTCAATGTCCTGCGTGGACGGTTACATCGCCCAAGTGTGGACAGGCACATCCAGGGAGCCGGACTGGTATGACGGAGTATGCAAGGAGCGTGTATTCGAAACTGCATTTCTTGAATACGGATGTATGTCATCGATGACTGCGCCGACAGGCAGGAAAGTATGGTTCTTGACAGACCCTATCGAGGACTGGCCGAGAGACTGGGAAGACTACCGGAAAAATTATCAGGCCACATTCACCGCCCAACTGCTTTATCCGGAGATAAACACTTATGAGATAATGCCTTGGCCGGAAAGAATCTATACCGGACTTTATAACAAGTCGGCTGACTCGGACGAGAAAATCCGTATTCCGAAGGATTACTCCACTATGATGCAGATTATGACTGATGCTCTGCAGCAGATGCCGCTGTCCGACAACAAAGTCTCAGGCACTCAGGGCATCAGCGTACTGATGGGAAATTCCCTGATGTTCCAGAGATTTCCGTTGCACAACGGCTATGACGACCCTCAGCTTGCAAATTTCTACGGAATGGCTATGCCTATGGTCAAGAGGGGTATCCCGGCGAGCATTGTGCACATTGAAAACCTGGGCTACAAGAAAGCTCTCGAAAGCACCAAGGTCCTGATAATGACCTACTCCAATATGAAACCTCTGACACCGGAAGCGCACGAGTATCTGGCGAAGTGGGTGAAAAACGGAGGAAACATAATCTATGCGGCAAGAGACAATGACCCGTTCCAAAGCATTCAGGAATGGTGGAATACGGGAGACTATAATTTCAAGACCGCCTCAGACCATCTGTTCTCGCTTATGGGCATAGAAGCCGGAGCTGAAGCCGGCACATACAAATACGGCAAGGGAAATGTCGTCATAATCCGTCAGGACCCTAAAGAGTTCGTGCTCAGCAAAGGAGGCGATGCGACACTTATCGCCGCTGTCAGGAGCGTATTCCCGGGCGAGGTTGAAAGCAGCAGGGAGTTCATCCTGGACAGAGGGCAGTACAAACTTGTCGCAGTTCTTGATGAAGGCGAAGATGCCGCTCCATACACTCTGACAGGACATTTCATTGATCTGTATGATCCGGCGCTTCCGGTCTTTCATTCCAAGGTGATCGCACCGGGAAGGCAGGGACTCTTCTACGATTTATCCAAAGCAGACAAGACGAGACCGCAGATATTGGCCGCCGCCAGCCGCGCTTATGATGAGCGGATTACGGAACACAGTTTCAGCTATGTGGCGAAAGCTCCGGCAGAAACCGTCAACTCATCCAGAGTTCTTCTTCCGAAAGAGCCTTCAAGCATAAAGGCTAACGGAGAAGATATTCCTGCAAATTGGGATGCTGACAGTCAGACCTGTCTCATATCATTCCCGAATTCTCCTGAAGGTGTGAGAGTTGAAATCACTTTTTAGAAAGCAATCCCGATATTTTTACGTAAATTTGAAAACACAAAACTGAATATGAAGCATACCAATTGGCTAGTCCTGCTTTCTGCGCTGTGTATATTATCATCGTGCGCAGAAAAGGAAAGCAACGAGATAAATTCACTTAGAGCCCCAGCCTGGCCTCTAATCAGCATTGACACATACACAAGCGCCTGGTCTATGAGCGACAACCTCTATGACTCAAGCGTAAAGCATTGGACAGGCAAGGATTTTCCGTTCATCGGCGGATTGCAGGTGGATGGAGAGATTTACCGGTTTATGGGCATTGAAGATGCAGACCTTGTCACTGTAGTCCCTACCGCACAAGAAGCTGAATGGACCGGCAGATTTACCGAAAAGGCCCCTTCCTCAAACTGGATGAAACCGGAATTCAATGATTCCGGATGGAACAGCGGTGTCGGAGCATTCGGCACGCCGGACGACCCTTTTGCACGCACGAAATGGGAATCCCGCAATATATGGGTTCGCAGAGAGGTCGAGATCAACCCGGAAGTCATCGGACGACAGGTTTACCTGACATTCAGCAATGACGACCGCGCCGTATTCTACATCAACGGGGTTCAGATTCACGACACAGGAAACAACTGCAATCACGATGCGATTGTACCGCTCGGCCAGGAGGCCGCATCAGCGCTCAAACCGGGCAGGAACATTATCGCCGCAAGCTGCGAAAACCCTGTAGGCCTGGCAATTCTTGATTTCGGACTCAGTATGGCTGCAGACCCTGTTTCCGCATTGAACAAAACCGCCACTCAGCTCTCCGCAGACGTTCAGGCTACTCGGACGATTTACAAATTCGACTGCGGCCCGGTAGAACTGGAGCTCACATTTATGGCACCGCTGTTCCTCGACAATCTCGACCTGCTCAGCCGACCGGTAAATTATATCTCCTATTCGGTAAAATCCAAGGACGGAGCCAATCATAATCTGAAAATCTATTTCGAGGCATCCCCGCTGTGGGCGACAGACAAGCCTTGGCAGGAGACAGAAACCTCAACATACACTCAGAACAATATCGTTTACCTCAAGACCGGCACCACTGCGCAGAACATTCTGGCACGCAAAGGCGATGACATCCGCATAGACTGGGGATATTTCTACCTGGCAGCCGAGGCTGACGGCACCGAGGCCGGAGTCGGAAACGCATACGACCTCAGAAACAGTTTCAAAACGGGTAAAGCACTTTCGGAAGTCGGTTCTGCAGGTTCAAACAAATCCGGCAGGCTGGCCCTCACCCGCGACCTGGGAAATTCAGCCAAGGCAGACGGCAAAGTTATGCTCGGATATGACGACATTTATTCAATCCAGTATTTCGAAGAAAATCTGAGACCTTGGTGGAATCAGAATGGCGACAAGACTATCGAAAGCCAGTTCGAAGCCGCCCTTTCTGATTACAATTCATTGAAAAAGAAATGTGTCAAGTTTGATGCTGAGCTTATGACGACTGCCGAGAAAGCAGGCGGAAGAAAATACGCTAAACTCTGCGCATTGGCATATCGCCAGTCAATCCACGCGCACAAACTGGTGAAGGCACCTAACGGAGACATCCTGTGGCTGTCCAAAGAAAACAACAGCAACGGTTCCATCGGCACAGTAGATATCACATACCCTTCTTCGCCTCTGTATCTGCTTTATAATCCGACACTTGCGGAAGGTCTAATGAACCATATCTACTACTACAGCGAGAGCGGCAGATGGAAAAAGCCTTTCCCGTCACACGACGTAGGCACCTACCCTATCGCCAACGGTCAGACCTACGGAGGCGATATGCCAGTGGAGGAAGCCGGAAATATGATAATACTGACTGCCGCAGTAACTCGCTACGAGTGCAACACAGACTACGCCAAGAAACATTGGAACACGCTCACGACCTGGGTACAATATCTTGAGCAGTTCGGTCTCGACCCTGAGAGCCAGCTTTGCACCGATGATTTCGCAGGGCACTTCGCCCATAATGCAAACCTCTCGATAAAGGCAATTCTCGCCATAGCATCTTACGGTTATATGGCAGACAAGCTCGGTTTGGAGGACGTAGCCACAGAATACAAGAAGAAAGCGCAGTCTCTGGCCGCCGAATGGATAGAAATGGATAAAGACGGAGACCACTACAAACTGACTTTCGACAAGAGCGGAACCTGGAGCCAGAAATACAATCTTGTCTGGGATCAGCTGCTCGAACTTGATATTTTCCCGGATTCTGTAAAAGAGACGGAGTTGGCATACTACAAGACCAAACAGAACAGATATGGCCTGCCGCTTGACAGCAGAAGCACCTACACCAAGACTGACTGGATTGTATGGACTGCGACTATGGCGGATTCTCAGGAAGAATTCGAGGAGTTCATCGCCCCTGTCCACTTGTTTATGAACGAGACTGAGGACAGGATTCCGATGTCCGATTGGGTATATACAGACAAGCCGATTCACAGCGGATTCAAGGCAAGATCCGTAGTCGGCGGCTACTTTATAAAAATGTTGGAATATGTCAAAAATAACTAAGCCGATTATTTTGCTGCTTGCCGCATCCGCTTTTATGGCCGGTGCGTGCACATCTTCATCCTCAAATGAGGAAAAATGCTCACCTGCAGATTATGTAAGTACATTGGTGGGCACCCAGTCCAAGCACCTGTTCTCTAACGGAAACACCTACCCTGCGGTTGCCAGGCCTTGGGGAATGAACTTCTGGACACCTGCAACAGGAAAGATGGGCGACGGATGGGCTTACACTTACGATGCGGACAAGATTCGCGGATTCAAGCAGACTCATCAGCCAAGCCCGTGGATGAACGATTACGGCCAGTTCGTGATTATGCCTGTAACCACCGGGCCGAATTTCGACCAGGACGCACGCGCAAGCTGGTTCTCACACAAAAGCGAGACAGCAAAGCCATACTATTACAGCGTCTATCTTGCTGACCACGATGTATTTGCAGAGATGACAACTACAGACCGCGCGGCAAAATTCCGTTTCACATACCCGGAAAAGGAAATGTCTTACCTTGTTGTGGACGCTTTTGACAACGGTTCTTACGCAAAGGTCATCCCGTCGGAGAACAAGATTGTAGGCTATACGACAAAGAATACCGGAGGCGTACCTGAGAATTTCAAAAACTGGTTCGTGATCATTTCCGACACTCCGTTCGAATACGAGGAGAATGTCAACGTGGATCAGGATCACGCCGGAGCAATCGTAGGCTTCAAGACTCAAAAGGGCCAGCAGGTAAATCTTAAAGTCGCGTCCTCCTTCATAAGTCTCGAGCAGGCCGAACTGAACCTCGGCGAGCTTGGCGACGGCGACTTCGACAGACTGGTCGCAGAAAGCAAAGACCAGTGGAACAAGACATTGGGCCGCATCGAGGTCGAGGACAACGACATTGACAGGCTCCGCACTTTCTATTCCTGCCTGTACCGTTCCGTACTGTTCCCGCGCAATTTCTCCGAAATCGATGCGAAAGGCAATATCGTACACTACAGTCCATACAACGGCGAAGTTCTTCCGGGATATATGTTTACAGACACCGGATTCTGGGACACATTCCGTTGTCTGTTCCCTCTTCTCAATCTGGTGTATCCTGAGATGAACGAGAAGATGCAGGAAGGTCTTGTCAACACATACAAGGAAAGCGGATTTCTCCCTGAGTGGGCCAGCCCTGGTCACAGAGCCTGTATGATTGGCAACAATTCCGCTTCTGTCGTCGCTGACGCCTACATCAAGGGCATCCGCGGCTATGACATCGAGACGCTTTGGGAGGCAGTCAAGCACGGCGCCAATTCTGTGCATCCGGAGATAAGTGCTACCGGACGTGCCGGCTGGGAGGAATACAACCGTCTCGGCTACGTCCCTTGCGACATAGGCATCAAGGAATCTGCCGCCAGGACTCTTGAATATGCTTACGACGACTGGTGCATTTGGACTCTGGGCAAAGCTCTCGGAAAACCGGACGAGGAAATCAACGTCTATAAGGAGCACGCTCAGAATTACCGCAATCTTTACCTCAAGGAGACATCGCTTATGTGCGGGCGCAAGGCTGACGGAGAATTCAATCTGCCGTTCAATCCGTACAAATGGGGCGGAGACTTCACGGAAGGCAACTCACTTCAATATACCTGGTCAGTTTTCCACGATCCTGCAGGATTGATGGCGCTTATGGGTGGAGAAGATGCTTTCAACGCTAATCTCGACAACATTTTCAATGTTCCACCTATCTTCGACGACAGCTACTACGGATTCACGATTCACGAAATCCGCGAAATGCAGGTTATGAATATGGGCAACTACGCTCACGGCAACCAGCCTATCCAGCATATGCTGTACCTCTATGACTGGGGCGGACAGCCTTGGAAAGCTCAGATGAGAATCCGCGAAGTGATGGACAAGCTCTATATGGCTACGCCTGACGGATATTGCGGCGACGAGGACAACGGCCAGACTTCCGCGTGGTATGTATTCTCGGCATTGGGATTCTATCCGGTATGCCCTGGAACAAACCAATACGCTTTGGGAGCACCTCTCTTCAAGAAAGCGACCATTCATCTTGCAAATGGCAAGAGCACTGTCATATCCGCACTTGACAACAGCAGGGAGAATTTCTATGTCAAGTCGATGAAGGTCAACGGCAAATCATACACAAAGACCTACCTGACTCACGATGTCCTCTCCAAGGGCGCAAAGATAGAGTTCAGTATGGATTCGGCTCCGAACGTCCGCAACGTTCCTGCCGAGGACCGTCCTTACTCCATGTCATTGGAATAGCGGAAAAATAACAAATTAATGAATAACAGGGGCTTGACTAATGCTTTTAGTCGGCCCCTTTTTAAAAAGATAATACTCTTGTGTCTTTCCTTAAAAGTGAAAAGTTACTGCAATAAGAATTAAATTAAAATGTTTTCTTTTCATATTTTGGAAAGTTTAGTTGGATTACCTCTTGGAAAGGACATATCTGAAATTCAGTCCGAAGGCCCTGCCGAGACCGTTAGTCCAGGATTTAAGCGTATAGTTATCTGTCTCTGAAACTTGCGTGTCTTTTACGTTATTCAGGAGATCGGAACAGAACAACATCACTCGGCATCTGCGGTCTTTGCCGAATAGCCAGCCGGCATTTAACTCTAGAGAAATATTTGAATATCCGGCGTCAGACTTAGTCGCGAACATCTTATCCGCTGAGACATTCCCTGAAAGTTCCAGGTGGTCAAACAATCTCAGACTTGTTACCAATTGAAACGCAGGCGTGATATAGTCATAAACCTTCAAATCATCACATTTCAACCTCCCGACAGCCACAGACGGATAAAAATACAGTGAGAAGTTTTCATTGTCATAAGTAACACCCGAATTGACTTTCAAAGTATTGCTGAGATTATGATGACGGATATCTGCCATATAGAACGGAGCACGGTCTATATCCCAAGAAACGCCAATATCCAGATTGGTCCGGAGTTTTTCAAGGTATTTCTGAAACTCAAATTTTGCATTTCTTGTAATATTTCCATTTATATTGACGGGATAATGATTGATGACCCGGACGCTGCTGTGTAGTCGTACTCCGGAAGATAAGTAGATTCAGAAAAGTATATAGTTTTGGACACGATGGCGTTTGATTGAAGCGTTCCTTCCGCAGACATAAACAGAATGATATTTTTTTCTGCCAACGACCTGCTTAATGATAATGCGACATCTCGCTTTACCGGCAGTTTCAGCTCGGGATTTCCGGCTGTCATATTAAGCGGGTCACGATCATCAATCACCGGCCTCAACTGCGTTGACGAAGGAATGTCTTCAGATTCGGAATATGTCAACTTGAGTCTGCACTCGCCTGCAAAATATTGCAGATCAGCCGCTATAACCGGACGGAAATAATTCCGGGTCATATCAGAGACATTCTCCAACTTTTCATTTCGAAGATCCTGAATATGCTTGAATCCCAAATCTACTGAAGCATACAAGCCGATGCCTTCTGTACCATATCTGTAGCCGGCAGTCACACTATTGAGCAAGTTGTGCTGTCTGAAATCCGTTGAATTGTTAAGATTAATTTGGCCTGTCAGCATATTGGTATACAACCGCTCATCATAGTTATATTTATAAGCGCCGTTATACGAAATTAATAGTCTCGAATCAGAAGAAACCTTTTTTGTCAACATCATCAAAAGTGAAGGAGTAAAATTTCTTGTTGAAAGGCTGTTAACCAGCCATTCTCTACTCATCGTATTCAAAGACGTATCTATTCTTTCGCCGTTTCCTTCTTTTACAGCACCGGTTACCATCGCGCTGGATGTCATATTTAGCCCTTTTCTGAATCTCCTGGACCAACCGAATTTTAAATGAAATGCGATATTTGAATTATTGTTTGAGATAAGTTTGTCGAATCTTGAGATTTTGTCATCCACTTGTGAGGAGGATATATTTTTATCCCGACCCTCTGACTTAGAATAATCAACGTGTCCCGAAAATGAGAATTTGTTTTTACCCTTGAAAGAATAAACCCCTACATTATATTTCAAAGACTTCGTTTCGCCGAAAGACTTACGGACTGAGGAATCAACACGCTCCGTCCATTGCGTTGACGGCACGTATATTCTTACGTCGCCATTATTTTGAGTATTCTTGTCATATACAAAACTCAAAATGTGATTCCACCCATACTTTCTCGGTACATCTCGTCCTATCGTAATGTCTGCCTTAATGTTATCGGTAGGAGAGGAAGCTGCAGCTAATGCTTTTTCTCTTGCATTATGGTTACCCTCAACGCTTCCCGAATATCTGGGAGCATTGCCTGCCGCATACAATCCTAATGAAACACCTCCTCCATACAAATAATTTGATTTTCCGGAATCTCCATTAGACGGAATAATTCCTACGCCGGCGGTCATTTTTACTTCTTGAACCTTCTTGAGCGAACCCTTAGTATGTACGTCCATTACTCGCTCTTTTCGTGCGTCAGGGTCATCTGCAGGCTGGTCAGGGGCATCTTGATTGTAAACTTTTACAGATTTGACTTCGTCCGCAAGAACCATATCCATAGCGTTTTTCATATCCTTTCCAAACATATTGTCTCCGTTGAATATGATTCTGTCGATTTTTTCTCCTAGATATACCACCTTGTCATCATCAATCTTCACTCCAGGAAGTTTTTTAAGGAGTTCCCTCAAGGCATCTCCTGTTCTGGTTCTGAATGCAACAGCGTTGAAAATTGTAGTATCTCCGTGCATTACCATAGCTATGGCATTGTCCCGGACAATTATGGAATTCAGTTGCTGAGGATCTTCCTGCATAAGGACTTTCACAGACAAGTCGCCACCCAAAGACTTTGCATTTGGAATTCTGCCTTTAATCGCTTTATATCCGAGGTAAGACACAATCAGGTCAAGCGAATCAGACTTAAAACGCGAACTGAAAAAAGTGCCGCCGCGTTCATCAGTAACCATCTTGACTGTATCCTGGCTGTCTGTCACAGCGATAAAGGCGCCTACAAGACCCACCTTCGAGACAGAATCCAACACGTCAAAAATAATTTCCGCTTTATTCAAGATGACGCCATTTGTGTTAGAAGAGATAGAAGTCCCCTTCTTCCATTCAACAGTTATCTGAGCCTTCGCTGCAGATGACACCAGAATAGCAATCACCAGCAACAGTATATATCGGCACGCTTCTTTCATAGATTTGTTATGCGCGTTTTTTTGTTAGGAACGTCTTTTGGCTGCAGTCTGATTATTCCAAATCAAAATTCTCTGATTTTAAAGTCTTCTGTTTCAGGACCAAATCGATTGCTTGTAAAGATAATAATTTATAAACAACTGTGTACTCTAACGCGCCCTGTTCCAATTAACTCTTTTTATTTGTCGTGGGCATTTTTCACCCTGTCCAGCAAGAACAGTTCTCGAATATAGTTGCGAGTAAAAGAAAAGAGCCCGGCGCAATGCCGAACTCTTTACCAATAAGCTTTTTATATTAATCCACCAAGTTCCTGGCGGTTAATGTCTTTTACAGTTCCCAAGCGAGGGCTGAGGCACCGAGAATGGCAGCGTCAGAATCCTTAAGCTGAGAGAATACGATCTTGACTTTGTCACGCCACAATGAAAGAACATTCTCGTTGAGCGCTTTCTCGATAGGCTCCGTAAGGAACTTTCTTGCTCTTGCAAGACCTCCGAAGAGTACTATCGCCTCAGGAGCACTGAATGCAACGAAATCAGCAAAAGACTGTCCGAGCATTGTTCCTGTGAATTCGAAAATCTTGAGCGCAAGGCTGTCGCCTTCTTTTGCGGCGTCGTAAACATCCTTGGAAGTGATGACGTCAAGGCTTCTCAATGAAGAAGGTTCATCGCTCATATCCAACCACTCACGCGCTGTTCTTGCAACACCTGTCGCAGAAGTATAAGTTTCAAGACATCCGGTCTTTCCGCAGTTGCAGAGACGGCCGTTATGGCGTACTGCGCAGACGTGACCGAGCTCACCGGCAAAACCGTCGTGTCCGTAAAGGACCTCGCCGTTGATGACAATACCACTGCCGACACCGGTACCGAGAGTAATCATTATGAAGTTCTTCATACCTCTTGCCGCGCCGTAGGTCATTTCACCCATTGCGGCAGCATTTGCGTCATTTGTAAGTGCTACAGGAATCTCACCGCCCATCTGCTCCTTGAGGAGTTTCGCTACAGGGATTGTTCCCTTGTTGCCCCACTTGAGGTTAACGGCGTTCTCGATTTCTCCGGTGTAATAGTTTCCGTTAGGAATACCCATACCTATACCGCGCACCTGGCCTTCCACGCCCGCATCTGCAATAACTTTATTGATTGCTTCCGCAAGTTCAGCGATATATGGCTCGACAGTATCGTAAGTATCTGTACGGATTACAGTCTGGGCCAGAACCTGGCCACGCATATCAACTACACCGAGTTTTGTTGTCTGCCCTCCGACATCGACACCGACAACGTAAGGCATATCCATTTTATACATAGTCTTAGAAATTATTTCTTAAGGAGTTAATTATTCAACAGGAATATCTTTGTTGACATTCTTGCAGCCTGACACGGCATAGTAAAGAATGTAGCAAAGCATCACAACTACTAGCCAGTAGCTTGCCATATAACCGGACTTCATAGCGATGAATTCCTGGATAAGAGGCATCACGCCGCCACCGACAACCATCATCATGAATATGCCGGAAGCCTGCTCCGTATATTTGCCGAGACCCTCTGTACTGAGGTTGAAGATACCGCCCCACATAAGAGAGGTGCAAAGACCGCAGAGCACGAGGAAGAGAGCCTTCATAGGAACACCCGTAGCAAGAGTGAATCCGTTCTCGACGCTGTATGCCGGCATTGACATAGTCACTGACTTAGGCAGGAATATAGCGATAACCACAAAGCAGATAGCCAAAGAAGAAACGGCGATCAACTGAGTTCTTGTGCTGACTTTTCCGCTGATGAATGAGCTGCAGATACGGCCCACCATCATAAGAAGCCAATATACGGCGGCAATCGCACCACCTATAGCGGCACCGTTGACAGCAATGCCTGCGCCTTTCTCTGTTGCGTCAGAGAAGTAGAAAATCAACTGTGCAGGGATACCTACCTCGATTCCGACATAGAAGAATATGGCAACGACGCCGAGTACCAGATGACGGAAGCTCCACGCGCTGTGAGGATCTTTCTCGCCTTCGCCGGATTTTCTCTCTGCGGCAGGCTCAGGGATATTGACAAATGAAATTATCACGAATGCCAATGCGAATACGAGCATAGCGATGAAAAGAAGCGGAGCAACATCACTCATTGCGGTCTGAGATGTGACAGTACCGATAAGCATTCCGACAAGAAGCGGAGTGAGAGTACCTGTCAAAGAGTTCAGGGAACCGCCGATCTGAATGTACTGGTTACCTTTGTTTCCGCCACCGCCGAGGAGATTCAGCATAGGGTTAACCACGGTGTTGAGCATACATACGCAGAATCCGCAGACGAAAGCGCCGAGCAGATATACATAAATTGCAGAAGCTCCGAAGAATGAAAGGCTTGAAAGCCACTGTATTACAACTCCGATAAAGCCAGTAGCCAAAGCAATCAGCGTTGTTTTCTTGTAACCGAAACTTACGAGCATCTTGCCTGCAGGAATACCCATAAACAGGTAAGCCGCAAAGTTCATCATATTACCCATCATTCCGGCCCAACTGTACTGTCCTTTCCAGATGTTGCCGAACGGAGCAGCCATATTCGTCACGAATGAAATCATCGCGAAGATGAAGCACATTGTGATGATAGCAACAATGTTTGATTTTTTTTGTGTCATATTCAGTGTTTTTATGTTTTGTGTCAATCTGTAATCAGATTTCAGTTTTGTGTAACGATTTTATTTATCGTTTTGCAAATCCGCGTAAAATTACTAAAAAATCCTCTTGAACACAAAACAAAAAGCACCAGAAGATGCTTAAAAGAGCCATTGCGAACAAAATCAAGCATTTGCATGGACAAAAAAAGACGGCCGCAAGTCTTACGACTTCCAACCGTCTTCATTCATTACCCTCAACGGGGATCAATTACTTCTTGAAATACCTGTTGTACAGGCCGAGGAAACCGGCACCGTGACGCGCCTCGTCTTTAGCCATTTCGTGTACAGTGTCGTGTACATCGTCATATCCGAGCTCTTTAGCCCTCTTTGCGATTGCGAGCTTTCCTTCACACGCTCCGCCCTCAGCCTCAATTCTCTTCTCCAGATTCGTCTTGGTATCCCAGACAACTTCACCCAGTAACTCAGCAAATTTCGCAGCGTGCTCAGCCTCTTCAAAAGCATATCTCTTGAAAGCCTCAGCTATTTCAGGGTAACCCTCTCTGTCAGCCTGACGGCTCATAGCCAGATACATTCCGACCTCGCTGCACTCTCCGAGGAAATGAGCCTCAAGTCCTTCGTGAACTTCTTTGTCACAGTCCTTCGCCGAGCCGATTTTATGTTCGCAGGCCCAGGTCATCGGTCCTTCCTCTTTCACTTCTACGAATTTGTCTGCTTTCGCGTGGCACAACGGGCACTCTGACGGTGGATTTTCGCCTTCATATACATAACCGCACACAAGGCATCTGAATTTCTTTTTCATATTTGCTTTTCCTTTTAATTGTTGATTATCGTTACTTTACAATAATTCTTATTTTGAATTATTATAATTTAAGACAAAGATACGAGTTTTTTGCAAATCTCCAAGCGACTGCCAAATTATTTTCTTTCCATAGCTCAAATTAACCGTTCTTCCGCGGAAGCAGTCACTCATTGGAAGAAATTTCGGCATAAAAAATATCATCTGAGAATAAGTCATCTCGCCTTAACTAGGAACGCACTGACATATAGCAAGGAAGTATGACGCAAGAAGAGCAAAGTAACATTGTCGAAAATTATTGCTAAATTTGACGGATTGGTCGTTCTACGAGTTCATCCTTCTGCATCCCAGGGGCCACGCCATTGCCTTATGAAAGGCCTAAACCGCAGGCTGCAAACAGACGCAGGCCGCGAACAGACCCAGCACGAAGCAAGAAGCAGGAGACTGATGCAGACAACTCGACAGGAACGCCGGACTAAACACAGAACAAAGGAATTTAATATATGGAAAAAGTTATATTGACTGGCGACAGGCCGACCGGAAAACTTCATCTCGGACACTACGTAGGTTCACTCAAACGTAGAGTAGAACTTCAGAACGAGGGAGATTATGACAAGATGTTTGTATTCATCGCTGATGCACAAGCACTTACAGACAATGCAGACAACCCGGAGAAAGTAAGGCAGAACATCATAGAAGTCGCACTTGACTACCTCTCCTGCGGAATCGACCCGGCAAAATGCACCCTGTTCATCCAGTCAATGATACCGGAGCTGACAGAACTCACATTCTATTATATGAACCTCGTGACCGTGGCAAGGCTTCAGAGAAACCCTACCGTGAAGGCCGAGATTCAGATGCGTGATTTCGAGAACACACTTCCAGTCGGATTTTTCTGCTACCCTATCAGCCAGGCCGCAGACATCACAGCATTCAAGGGGACAATCGTCCCTGCCGGAGAAGACCAGGAGCCTATGCTTGAACAGACAAGGGAAATCGTCCGCAAATTCAACAGCATCTACGGAGACGTACTCGTCGAGCCGGAGATTCTTCTGCCGCAAAACAGCGTCTGTATGAGATTGCCGGGCACCGACGGAAAGGCCAAGATGAGCAAATCGCTCGGCAACTGCATATACCTGTCTGACTCGCCGGAAGATTTGAAAAAGAAGGTAATGAGTATGTTCACCGACCCGGGACATCTCAAAGTCAGCGACCCGGGCAAGGTCGAGGGCAATACGGTATTCACATACTTGGACGCATTCTCCAAGCCTGAACACTTCGCTGCATACGCGCCTGAATACAGTTGTCTTCAGGAAATGAAAGAGCATTATATGCGCGGAGGTCTTGGCGACGTAAAAGTCAAGAAACTGTTGCTCAATGTTTTGGAGGAGACACTCGCCCCTATCCGCGAACGCAGGAAAGAATTCGAGAAAGACATCCCTGCCGTATTCGACATTCTGAAGAAAGGCACAGAAAAGGCACACGAGACCGCAGCGCAGACTATGGCTGAAGTCCGCGACGCAATGCGCATCAATTACTTCAGCGATGCCGCACTCATTGCAGAGCAGGCTAAAAAGTACGGAGCATAGAAACGGTCTTCAACTGGATTTCTATAACTGTTTTGAACTAGATTCCGGGAATTACCCGGAATCGTTTGTTTAGAGTTCGTCGCACCCAGGAGGGTCGTCAGGCAGTTCCGAACTGAAATCTATTTCATCCCACATCGCATCAATGGTCCGGCGGTCCTTCTTTGTAGGGCGGCCGAGTCCTCTGTCACGTTTGACAAAGAATGTCTCTACAGGTGCCTTGAGTTTGTCGAGTTCCTCCTGCGGTGTCAGATTTTCCGCATACTGTGGAACGAGCTGCGCCCCCACCCTGTTTTCTATCAAACCAACTGCACGCCACGTGTAGTGTATCGCAGCTTTCCTCACTTCCAACACGTCGCCGACACGTATCATCTTGGACGGTTTGGCTTCTGAGCCGTTAACTTTTACACGATTTCCCTTACAAGCCTCCGTGGCCTCGCTGCGCGTCTTGAACGCTCTGATAGCCCAAAGATATTTATCCAGTCTAACTTCCTCTGCCATAATACGATAAATTCCACTAATTCATTTTTCCAGGATTCTTCCTCAGAAATTCTTCTATTGAGGCCACCTTGTCTGCCTCGTCATCATCAGGAAGTTTCTCCTCCGCATCCGGATTGATATATTCATCCTCGCCCTCATAAGGCTCTATTGTAACCTCAAGCAACAATGTATCAATACTTTGAGGCACCATAAAGAAATCTGTCACGTCCGCAGGAATCAATATCACTTCACCAGCACCGAACTCATACCTGTCGATATCCCCGGACTCCTGGTGAACCTGAACAGACGCGGAACCTTGCAGGCATTCATACAGCATAAAGGCATCCGACGTTCCGGCATTGATATGAAGAGCGTCTTTCAGATTTATCTTAGTTACAGTGAATTCCCTGAGTTCCACCAGTTTATCAGCAACCTCACTGCTGTTGTCATCTACAGCACCGAGAGACTTGACGTTAGAATCGTGAGCGGAGTCAGAGTGATTGCCGGACTTGATGGTCAGTTCCTGATTATACTCGAAAAGAGATATGAAATCAAATGCAGCCTCCAATGAAAGCTCTTCCCTGTCAGGTTCGCTGTCAATCAGATTCCTGCGCTTTGAATGAGGTTTCGATGCGGCGCGTCCAATTCCTGCCGGGTCTGCGGTAAAATCCACAGCCGAAGCACTTGACGGCTTATCCCAATTGTAAATGCTGAAATTCAAATCCGAAGCCTCGGACACTTCCGCGATCACTACCCCGCCTTTTGCAGAATGCACCAGGCCCGCAGGTATAAGGAAAGCATCTCCTTTATGCGCGGATATAGGGTTAAGGACTTCGTCCAATGAACCGTTCTGGCATCTTTCATATAATTCAGAGGCCGAAATGTCGTGCTTGAATCCCATATAAAGACAAGAACCCGGGTCCGCATCCATCACATACCACAACTTCGTATTTCCCAATGTATCATAGCGTTGTGCAGCAATCTCGTCATCAGGACAGACCAGCAAAGGCATCCTGCCCTCGACATCAAGATGTTTGATGGACAGAGGGAATTGCCTGCCATACCTCGAATATACATTCTCTCCCACTACATCTTCCAGATACGTCTCCATTATTTCGCCGACGGTACTGCCTGACAGCCAGCCGTTTACAACTTCAGAGTCATTGTATCCCAAATCCGCTATCTCAACGCTTTCGCCGATTTTGTCCGACTTGGTCAGCGGTACTAGTTTGGAGTCCACCTGCTCCGAATACGACTTGCCCATTCTTCCGATAAACCTGTCACCGCCCCAATCGGCTTTGACCGCCGTCGGTTTGAACTTCATTGGATATAATTTCTTCTTTATCTGTTCCATAATCCGTATCTAGAATCTGTTTTGAAAATATGAGCAAAGGTAATTCTTTTTCCGATAGTAACCGAGAGACAAAAATTCCGGAAATGATATAGAAAAGAACGCGCGAAATTCAGAACTCGCAAAAAAATTGACTATATTTGCGAGTTATTACGAAAAATGAAAAACAATTAGACAGATATGTTGTTCAATCTCTTACAAGCAGCCGGTATCGATTCTGTCGATATGGCGTCAGTTGCAGCACAGGCAGCGTCAGCACCTGTTGTACCTCACGAGGAAAAATTGCGTCTTTTGGATATGGCAATGAAAGGCGGATGGCTTATGCTGGTCCTTCTTGCGTTGTCCATCATAGCGATTTACATCTTCGGAAAGAAATGGTGGATGATCCATCAGGCCGGAAATATCGACGCTAACTTCATGCGCGACATCAGAGACTATATCCACGAAGGCAAGCTCAAATCAGCCCTGGCACTTTGCGAGAATTATGATTCTCCTGTCGCAAGACTTGTAGAGAAAGGTATCGGCCGCATCGGCCGTCCTCTGTCGGACATCCAGACGGCAATCGAGAATACAGGAAACACTGAGGTGGCAAGACTTGAGAAAGGTCTTCCTATCTTGGGAACCATCGCCGGAGGTGCGCCTATGATCGGATTCCTCGGAACAGTTCTCGGTATGGTTCAGGCATTCTTCAACATGGCCAATGCCGGAAACAACATCGACATCACACTGCTTTCAAGCGGTATCTACACTGCAATGATAACCACCGTCGGCGGTCTTATCGTCGGCATTATGGCATATTTCGGATACAACTATCTGACTTCCAACATTTCAGATCTGGTATTCAAAATGGAGAACGCGACCATCGACTTTATGGATCTTATCCAGGAGCCGGCCAATGGTGAAAATGAGTCTAAATAAGGTTCGAAATGGCATTCAAGAGACAGACTAAGATACTGCACGAGACTGCGATGTCGTCTATGACCGACCTCGTATTCCTGCTGCTGATCTTTTTCCTTATAACATCAACGCTTGTAAATCCGAATGCGCTGAAACTGCTTTTGCCTAAAAGTACCGGTCAGGTTTCGGCTAAGGCTACTGTCAGCGTATCCATCAAGGATTGGCAGGACGGCAGGTACACCTACCACATCAACGGAAACGAACAGCCGGTTCCGCTCGACGAGGTGGAGGACGACATTGTCAACCTTCTGCAGTCAGACGAAGACCCTACATTCTCGATTTACGCTGATGAGACAGTTCCGGTAAAGGAGATTGTCCTGATGATGAATATAGCGAAAAGGAATCACTACAAGGTCATTCTGGCGACGCAGCCTGAATAACTTTATTGACCGGCCGGGAGAGCGGCAGACCCATAAACGTCAGAAGCATTATGATGAAGAAATATCAGAACGAGCAGCGAAGGACTGAGAGCAAGGGCACTACCATTGCTTTGGTCTTGACGTTACTGTTCCATGCGGGTATGGTTACCTGCGGATATTTCAACGGACTTGTCTATATGTCCCCTCCGCCTCCGGAACAGAGTTTTCTGATAGATTTCTCTGAAGACATCGAGGAGAAGCCTGTCATAAAACAGCAGCGCCACGGTTCCGCGCCACAGGCCGAAAACCCGGACAGGACCAAGCCGATAGCACTCGCGCAACGTTCTGAGGCCCAGGAACTCGGGACGAAGGCAAACAAGGCTCAGGAAGCCACGGTCGACGATTTCGGAGATGTTGAAAAATATGAACCTCCAAGAGAGAAGCCGATTGACAAGAGAGCTCTTTTCCACGCGGCCGACAACAAAAGCGACAAGGACACGCTTGCAGCGCAGACTGCCGCAAAGGTCAGTGAAAAGCTGACTGCCGGACATTCGCAGGGCAACACAAAGGTCGGAAAGACCAATGTAACTCCGAATGCGCACGTGAAGGGCAGAAGCATTTTGGGAGTTATAGCAAAGCCTAAATATCCCGTGCAGGAATCCGGTATTGTCGTGGTAAACGTTTGGGTTGACAATTATGGAAATGTAACAAAAGCCATAGCCGGCGGACAGGGCACAACGGTTCCAAGCGGAGCCTTATGGTCAGCGGCACGTGAGGCGGCACTGAACACCCACTTCAATGTTGACGCCGACGCTCCGGCATTACAGTCGGGTACAATAACTTACAAATTCGAACTTAAAGGCAAATAGCATTGTCGAAAGCCGAACTTAAGAAATATATTATTTTTCAATGGCGTGAGCCATAAACAATTAAAAACGCCCATCGGGCAATATCCAAAATGGAAGAAAACAACAAGAGCGGTTTCACCGCAGAAGGAAGAAAATTGAGACCGAGACGGCCTCGCATTTCCGACAAAGTCTATTCATCTAACGAGGGACACACTGAAAGGAGGTCCTTCAGTTCTGAAGACAGACATTCATCAAGTTCAGAGGGAAGAAGCTACGGAAGACGCAGCTATGGAAGCCAGGACAGCCGTGGCGGTTATGGAAATTCTGACAGAAGATCCGCCGGACGTCCGGGTAGCTACAACAGGAGCAACGGCAGTTCAGAAGGCCGCGGCTACGGATACTCAAATGACCGCAACAACAGCTATTCAGATAGAAGAAGTTCATTCGGAAGAGGCGGTGACAGAAGAAGTTACGGTAGTTCTGAAGGTAGAAGCTACGGCAGCTCCGAGGGCAGAAGTTATGGACAGCAGGAAGGACGCGGCAGCTACGGCAACTCCGAGAGAAGGAGTTACGGCAGCAGTGAAGGCAGAAACTTCGGCCCGTCAGGAAGAAGAGTCTCATTCAATTCAGACAGACCGGCAAGAAGGCCTTACGGCAGTTCTGAAGGAAGGCAGGGCTCTGAAGGAAGAAGTTTCGGACAGAGCAGAGGCCGCTCATTCGGAAGCCAGGACAACAGAGGCGGTTTCAGAAGCAGACCGTCTTCTCCGCGCGGAAACAACTTCAATTCAAACAGGAAGCCACAGGCTAAGCCGAATCCATATAAATTCAGCGATGCTGACGAGCAGAATATGAATCTCATCCTGAGCAGAAAGCCACAGCTCGATCAGATACAGCTTTCTGACAATGATTATGTTGAGACACCTATCAAGGAAGTTATCCGCCTCAACAAATTCATCGCAAATTCAGGTATATGCTCAAGACGCGAGGCTGACCAGTATATCCAGGCAGGTGTTGTCACTGTCAACGGTGAGGTTGTCACCGAGCTCGGAACCAAGGTCAACGTTCTCAACGATGAAATCAGATTCAACGGAGAACGCATCAGAGGCGAGGAGAAATGCTATATCGTGATGAACAAACCGAAAGGTTTCGTGACCACTGCCAGCGACCCTCACGCGGAGAAGACCGTAATGGATCTGCTCAAGAAATGCAGCGCACGCGTATTCCCTGTCGGAAGACTCGACAAGAACACCACCGGCGTGCTTATGTTCACGAATGACGGTGAGATTGCGGAAAGGCTTACACACCCGTCATACGACAAGAAGAAAATCTATCAGGTAATCCTCGACAAGCCTGTTTCACAGGAAGATTTCGACAAGATTCTCGAAGGAATCACTCTGTCAGACGGTGATATCAAGGCTGACGAGCTTGAATTCATTGATCCTGAGGATCACAGAAAGGTCGGCATTGAGATTCACTCAGGCAAGAACAGAATCGTAAGAAGGATTTTCGAGTCCCTCGGATATGATGTAAAGGCTCTTGACAGAGTTTATTTCGCAGGTCTTACAAAGAAAGGACTCAAGAAAGGCGAATGGCGTTACCTCACAGAAGGAGAAGCCAACGTTCTCAAAATGGGCTCATACGTATAGTTTATGGCAGATATACAGGAACCTAAAGAACATAGAGCAGGATTTGTCAACATTATCGGAAACCCGAATGTCGGCAAATCCACTCTTATGAATGCCTTAGTCGGAGAAAAACTCTCGATTGTCACCGCGAAAGCACAGACTACAAGACACCGTATCAGAGGCATTGTCAACGGAGAAAACTATCAGATTGTATATTCGGATACGCCGGGAATCCTGAAACCAAACTACAGGCTTCAGGAGAATATGATGGATTTCGTGGACACGGCCATCGGAGACGCGGATATCATCCTGTATGTCACCGATGTTGTCGAGAAGGCGGACAAGAATTCTGAATATATCGAGAAACTTAAAAAACTCGAGTGCCCTGTCATCATTGTCATCAACAAAATCGACATAAGCGACCAGGAAAAGGTCGTAAAGACTATGTCCGAATGGCAGGAGCGTATCCCGAACGCATTGATAATCCCTGTTTCCGCAAAGGAGAAATTCAATCTCGACAGCGTACTTAATGCGGTGATTTCCAAGCTTCCTGTCTCACCGGCGTGGTTCGACAAAGACGCGTTCACGGACAAGAACTTGAGATTCTTCGCTTCCGAAATCATCAGAGAGCAGATTCTCGAGAACTATTCGCAGGAAATCCCTTACTGCTGTGAAGTCGAGATAGAACAATTCAAGGAAGGCGAGGACAGATACGAAATCAGCGCCGTGATCTATGTGATGAGAGATTCACAGAAAGGTATCATCATCGGAAAAGGCGGCAGCGCATTGAAGCGCACGGGAACAAAGGCACGAATCGAAATGGAAGACTTTTTCCAGAAAAAGGTGTTCCTATCCGTATTCGTGAAAGTGGATGAGGGATGGCGTGAGAACAAACGCGAACTCAGAAAATTCGGTTACGAGGAATAATTGAAAAAAGGAAACGGAAGGTATGAAGGAATATGATGACGACGAGCTGTCTCAGGACGAGCTGGAGAATGATGAGGAACTTAATGAGGAGCCGATAGACGACTCTGCAGCAGCCCCGTCAGACAAATACGAGAAATTGCTCGGAGACGACAGCAAAAAGTACAAGTTGTCCGGAATGTTCAAGGACTGGTTCTTGGACTACTCTTCGTACGTCATACTCCAGAGAGCCGTTCCGAATATCGTTGACGGTCTTAAACCGGTACAGCGCAGGGTGTTGCACGCTATGTACGAGCACGACACCGGCGCATACAGCAAGGTTGCGGGCATCGTGGGTGAGGCTATGCACTATCATCCGCACGGTGACGCATCCATTCTCGGCGCACTTGTACAGCTCGGACAGAAAGGCTATGCCATTGACTGTCAGGGAAACTGGGGTAACATCCTCACGGGAGACCCGAATGCGGCAGGACGATACATCGAGGCCCGACTCAGCAAATTCGCCAAGGAGGTGATATTCGATCCGAAGATTACCGAATGGATGACATCATACGACGGCAGGAATCAGGAGCCTGTCGAGCTGCCGGTACGTTTTCCTCTGCTCCTTGCTCAAGGCACTGAGGGAATCGCTGTCGGTATGGCATCCAAGATTCTTCCGCACAACTTCAATGAGCTGATTGACGCTTCCATAGCCTACCTCGAAGGCAAAGAATTCGAACTTCTGCCGGACTTCCCTACCGGAGGACTTGCAGACTGCTCGAAATATATGAAGGGCAAGAGGGGCGGAACTGTCAAGGTACGTGCCAAGATTGAGAAAATCGACAAGAACACGTTGGCTATCAAAGAGATACCATACGGAAAGACTACACATATTCTTGTGGATTCCATCTTGAAGGCAAAGGATAAGGGGAAGATCAAAATCAAGAAAATCGAGGATATGACGACGGCTACAGCCGATTTGCTCATACATCTTCCTAATGACGTATCCCCGGACAAGACCATTGACGCACTCTACGCGTTCACGGACTGCGAGACTACCATCGCTCCGAACGCCTGCGTCATCAAGGACAACAAGCCACAGTTCCTGAGCGTGGAGGACATCCTCATATACGACACGGAACACACCCGCGATTTACTTCGCAAGCAATTGGAAATCAAGCAGAAAGAACTCGAAGACAACTGGCATTACACCTCTCTCGAGAAGATATTCTTCGAGAACAGGGTATATAAACTGCTCGAGGAAGATCAGAAGAGTTGGGATGACCAGGTCAACGACATTTTCGCAAAAATGAGGGAATTCGAGGGGCAGCTTCTTCGCAAAATCACGATGGACGACATCCTGAAACTTGTAGAGAAGCCGGTACGCAAGATTTCCAAGTTCGATACGAAAGTAATTGACCAGAAGATACTTGACATCGAAAAAGAACTTGCCGTTGTCAAGGACAATATCGAACACATTACCGATTTCACCATCAAGTTCTTCAAGAACCTCAAGGCGAAATACGGCAAAGATTTCCCTCGTAAAACCGAAATCACCGGCTTCGAGACAATTACTGCAACCAAGGTTGTAAGCAACAATGCGAAACTCTATGCTAACCTCTCAGAGGGTTTTGTGGGCATAGGGCTGAAGAAGGATGAAGGCGAGTACATCTGCGACTGTTCGGACATGTCCGAGGTCGTTGTCATAAACAAGGAAGGACGCTACTGGATCAAGAAAGTTGTCGAAAAGGATTTCTTCGGCAAAGACCTGCTGTATGTAGGAGTATTCAACCGCGGCGACGAGCGTACCATCTACAACGTGATTTACCGTGACGGCAAGACTGACCTCTACTACGCCAAGAGGTTCGCAATCACCAGCATCACCCGCGACAAGGAATACGACATCACCCAGGGCAAACCGGGTTCCAAAATCGTATGGTTCTCAGTCAACCACAACGGTGAGGCGGAGACTGTCAAGATAACATTCGTGCCAAGGCCACGACTGAAGAATCTCAATATGGAATATGACTTCTCGACGCTTGCCATCAAGGGCAAACTGTCAAGAGGTAATGTCGTGACCAAGAATGCGATACGCCGTATCACACAGAAATCCAAGGGCATCTCGACCATCGGAGGCAAGGACATCTGGTTCGATACTGACGTGCTCAGGCTCAATGAAGACGGAAGAGGTGAATATCTCGGACAGTTCAGCGGAGACGAGAAGATCATAGCCATCTTCAAGAACGGCACGTATTACACGACGTCCTACGACTTGAGCAACAGATACCAGGGAGAACTGCTCAAGATAGAGAAATATGATGAGAACAAGACTTACGCTGCCCTGTACTTCGACGGCAGCGCCAGAGTATTCTATATCAAGAGGTTCTCATTCCCGCTGAGCGACAATAACCCGGCGCCTTTCATACCGGAAGGGAAAGGAAACTACCTTGTGGATTTCAGTTCGGACAAGCATCCTCAGTTTATGGTGACATTCACCGGAAGACAGGAGAACAGAGAGCCTGAGAAGTTCGATGCGGAAGAATTCATAGCCAAGAAAGGTATCGCGGCAAGGGGTAACAGATGCCACCGCTACGATGTCAAGACAGTTGAATTCATCGAGCCTCTGCATAAGCCGGAGGACGATGAAGAAGGGGTTAAGGCAGGTGAAGTGATCTCGCTCGGACCTGAGGATATTCCAGATGACGTAGAGTTCAATCCGGAGTCCATGTACAGGGAGCCCGGAACAGATGAAGATGTCCGCGGAGATATAGGCGAATCGGATTCCGAAAACGCTGACGACAACGAGCCGAATCTGTTCGACCTATGATAATATCATTGACCGGTTTTATGGGCTGCGGCAAGTCCTGCATCGGAAGAGAACTTCAGAAGATAACAGGCTGGGCACTCATTGACCTTGACCAACTGATTGAAACTCAGCAAGGCAGAAGCATCAGGCAGATTTTTTCCGAACACGGAGAAGCCGTATTCCGCAGAATTGAGGCGAAGGCATTGTCACAAGTGCTAAAGGAGCATGCTGACGAGGAGACTCCGATGATTCTCTCTCTCGGAGGCGGTGCCTTGACCACGCCTGAGTCCGCGACATTGATTCACGAGAAAACGCTTTGCATATATCTTAAGGCCGGGATGGAGACCTTGGTTTATAATCTGACCAACTGGCCCGGCGACAGGCCGATACTTGGCGAGCATCCGGACGAAGACGCATTGCGCAGAAGAATCACGGAATTGATGAACAACCGCGCAAGCGTGTATGAACAGACCTCACACATCTCCTTAGACCTTGACGGAAAAAGTTACAGCTCTGTAGCAGAGGAGATTATCGGTGCAGTTTCGCGGCTGAAGTCAAGCAAATAAAAGCGGCACGGCCGATGCAACTTGGAAGCTCTGTAAGATATTGACAGAACAACTAAGGCTGGCAAGAAGAAATCAACGAAACTGGACCAGATGAATCAAAGACTAAACAGACAAGATCGGACAACCGCTAATGAACTAAAAGCCGTACTAGATAATATCCTCGCGTTCCCGTATATCCTTGATACGCAACTGGATAGTCGAATTGCCCCTGTAATAATTCTCGACGATGCTGTAGCATACGTCAACAGGGTTGCCGTTACGGATATGCTCGAATGAGTCAGCCATATTGAACGCGATTGCCGCAATCTGATGGTAAGGCTGAGACTCCTGGATAAGTTCAAGTTTGAGATGCTGACCGCCCGGACCCACTTTTCTTCCATTGCCGTCGTCATACACATTCTTCGTCAGGAACACCGGAGAACCGTTTCCCGGGCCGAACGGCTGGAACTGCTTGAGCACACGGAAAAATTTCGGAGTTATCTGCGAAAAATTGATTTCAGAATCCACATCTACGACCGGCGTCGCCATCTCGGCAGTTATATGAGTGCTGACGTATTTGTCAATACGCGCGGTGAATTCCGGCAGATTTTCCTCCTTCATCGTCAGTCCCGCCGCATAGATATGCCCGCCGTAATTCTCCAGCAAATCAGCGCAACTGCTTATGGCATCGTACAAATCAAATCCCCTTACGCTGCGTGCAGACCCTGTCACAAAACCGTTCGAGCGGGTGAGCACGAATGCCGGTTTATAGAACGCCTCCACAAGACGTGACGCGACGATTCCCACCACACCTTTGTTCCAATCAGGCCCGTAAACGATGACGGCATTGTTTGATGTGCAACAAGTGCCTTTCTGGACCATTTCCAAGGCCTCTTTTGTAATCTCGCGGTCAATATTCTTGCGTTCGTTGTTGTTGTCATTGATTTTAGTGCCGACAGACATCGCGGTAGGAGCGTCTTCGGCTGTCAGAAGCTGGACGGCAAGACGGCCTGACTCCATTCTTCCGGCAGCATTGATACGCGGACCGATTTTGAACACTATATCGTCAATGGTGATATGCCCCGGCTCAAGATTGGCGAGATTTATCATCGCCTGCAATCCCATACGCGGCTGCTCATTCAGACGCTTGAGTCCGAAATGCGCAAGAATCCTGTTTTCGCCGATTACTGTCACGAGATCGGAAGCGATGCTCACTACCAGTAGGTCAAGCAGAGGCACCAGAGTTTCGAACGGGATTCCGTTGCGTTGGGAAAATGCCTGAACCAGCTTGAAGCCGACTCCGCATCCGGAGAGGTCATCGAAAGGATAATTGCAGTCTTCACGCTTCGGATCAAGCACAGCAACAGCTTGAGGCAGTTCTTGTTCCGGCAGATGATGATCACAAATTATCACGTCTATGCCTTTGGATTTCGCATAAGCCACCTTGTCAATAGCCTTGATGCCGCAGTCCAAAGTGATTATCAGACTGAATCCGTTTTCCGCGGCCCAGTCAATACCCTTTTGGGAAACGCCGTAGCCCTCGTCATATCTGTCAGGGATATAGAAATCCACAAACGAAGTCAGCCTCCTGATGAACGAGAACACAAGGGCGACAGCAGTGGTACCGTCCACATCGTAATCGCCATAAACAAGTATTTTTTCGTTCTTTGATATTGCCTTTTCCAGACGCTCGACTGCGTTGGACATATCCTTCATAAGGAAAGGATCGTGAAGGGCATCAAGATTTGGCCTGAAGAAAGAACGGGCTTCTTCAAAAGTCTGCACTCCCCTTGTCACCAACAACGACGCAAGTACAGGGTCAATGCCCAGCTCAGCTGAGAGCTGTGCGACTTTCTCCGGGTCCGCCGGATCTTTTAATCTCCATTCTCGTTCTTTCGGCATAGAACACAAAGGTAGGGCATTTATTTCAATTTTAGAATTAAAAGTGCTACTTTTGTAGATACGCGAATCTGACGAAAACAATAAAAATATCTATATATGGCAAATTTGGAATTGAGCGAACAGGAGCTCATCAGAAGAGAGTCCCTCGACAAACTCAGAGAACTTGGAATCGAGCCGTATCCGGCACCGCTATATCCCGTAAACGCTACCGCAAAAGGTATTGAAGAAGAATACAGTCCTGAGAAAGGCAATTTCCAGGACGTTTGCATAGCCGGAAGAATTATGTCCCGCAGAATTATGGGCGCAGCTTCATTTATGGAGCTCCAGGATGCGACAGGCAGGATTCAGGTATATGTGAAACGCGATGAGATTTGCCCTGGCGAGGACAAGACAATGTACAATACCGTATTCAAGAAACTCCTTGATATCGGTGACGTTGTCGGCATCAAAGGCTTCGCATTCCACACGCAGACAGGACAGCTTACCGTTCACGCTAAAGAGCTCACCTTGCTCAGCAAATCGCTGAAGGTGCTCCCGATTGTCAAGGAAGCGGACGGCAAGGTGCACGATGCGTTCACGGACCCCGAGCTGAGATACAGACAGAGATATGTTGACCTTATCGTTAATCCTCAGGTCAAGGACACATTCATCAAGAGAGCCAAGATTATCGCCACAATGCGCGAATACTTCAACAATGCCGGCTGTCTTGAGGTGGAAACTCCTATTCTCCAGTCAATTCCGGGCGGTGCGACCGCAAGGCCGTTCATCACACACCACAACGCACTCGACATTCCTCTCTATCTGCGAATCGCCAACGAGCTTTACTTGAAGAGACTGATTGTCGGCGGATATGACGGCGTGTATGAGTTCGCCAAGGATTTCCGCAACGAGGGAATGGACAAGACCCACAACCCGGAATTCACCTGTATGGAAATCTATGTAGCCTACAAGGACTACATCTGGATGATGGATTTCATCGAGAAACTCCTCGAGAAGATTGCCGTAACACTCTACGGAAAGACTACTGTGATGAACGAGGGCCAGGAAATTGATTTCAAGGCACCTTACAGAAAAATCGGTATTCTCGATGCCATCAAGGAATACACAGGCGTTGACGTGAAAGGCATGGATGTTGACCAGCTCCGCGAGACCTGCAAGAAGCTCAATGTGGAATTCGAGCCTTCTATGGGAGTCGGCAAACTGATTGACGCCATCTTCGGCGAATACTGCGAAAAGCATTTCGTACAGCCTACATTCATAACGGATTACCCTGTAGAAATGTCTCCTCTGACCAAGAGGCACAGAAACGACCCGACACTCACAGAGCGTTTCGAGTTGTTTGTATGCGGTCACGAGCTTGCAAACGCTTACTCCGAGCTTAACGACCCTATCGACCAGAGAGAGCGTTTCGAGGAGCAGGCAAGACTGAAGAGCAACGGTGACGATGAAGCTATGTTCATCGACTACGACTTCCTGCGCGCGCTCGAATACGGTATGCCTCCTACATCAGGACTTGGAATGGGTATTGACCGTCTCACAATGCTGATGACCGGCCAGACAACTATCCAGGACGTACTTTTCTTCCCTCAGATGAGGCCAGAGAAGATTGCGAAAAAAGAGGATAACAAAGAGCAGGAACAATAGTCATCTGACATAAGCAATGCGTACAGAAACTATCACTTCTGCACAGAATCCCAAGATAAAGATGCTTCTCGCGCTCGGGGAAAAATCCCGGACAAGGCGCGAGAACGCTCTTTTTATAGTGGAAGGCAAACGGGAAATCCGGCATTGCCTTGAATCCGGCCATAAGGTCAGTACATTGTTCTCCTGCCCGGACATCATATCCGAAAAGGAAGAGCAGGACATCGCCAAGTTGTGCGGAGACAACATCACGCTGATACATCTTCCTAAGGCGCTGTATGAGAAAGTCGCATACAGGGGCGGCACTGAAGGCCTGATTGCGGAGGTGGAGCTCACGGACAAGACTTTGAGCGACATCAAGCTGAGGGAAAATCCGCTGGTGATGGTGCTGGAATCGGTCGAGAAGCCGGGAAACCTCGGAGCCATTCTCCGTACTGCAGATGCGGCAGATGTGGACGCGGTGGTAATCTGCGATCCGCTCACGGACCTGTACAATCCTAATCTTATCCGGGCCAGCCTGGGCGCAATATTCACTTGCCAAGTCGTTACCGCTACCTCGGGAGAGGCCTTGAAATGGTTGAATGACAATAACATAAAAATATACACTGCGCAGTTACAAGATTCGGAATGGTATTACGACACCGATATGAAACACGGCACCGCGCTTGTTATGGGCACAGAGTCCGACGGGCTGACTCCATTCTGGAGAATGCACGCCGATGCGCACGTTAAAATTCCTATGCTCGGACAGATGGATTCGCTCAATGTCTCCGTCTCCGCAGCCATCCTTATGTTTGAAGCCGTAAGACAGCGGCATTCATAATCGAAATCTAATGAATTACTTCGGGTTAATAGGAGATCCAATCTCCAAGTCACTCTCACCTGCATTATTCAATGCCGGATACAACGGCAAATATCAATACGATCTTATAGAAGGTGCCGATTTCGGAACATCCTGGAAAGCATTCGAGGACAGGTACAAGGGCATAAACGTCACCTCACCATTCAAGGAAAACGCATTCGCCAGAGCCGATTCATATACATCCTACTGCAAGAAAATAGGCGCGGCCAATATCATCGTGAAGACTCCCGAAGGTCTGATGGCCGACAATTCCGATTTCACGGGCATAATCTTAAGCCTTGCTGAAGCTTATATTCCGGGCATCATCCGGCAGTTCTATGAGAAATACGGAGACACCGCTTACATCAAGATTCATCAATACACGAGGCAGGCGCTCACAATGCTGTTCTCACGCAAGCCTCAGGCGCTTATAGTGGGATGCGGAGGTGCAGGCAGAGCGGCGGCGGTAGCGGCGGCAGAACTCGGATTCGACACTGCATTGATGAACCGCAGCAGGGAGAAAGCACAGAAGATTGCGGACGAAATGCCTGAGTATAACTTCATTGTGGATGAGTTGTCAGATTTCCGCGCAGCCGTGAGAGAATGTGACCTAGTCATCTACACTCTCCCTATGAAATTGGATGAGATTGACAATCTGAGTGTTGAAGATTTTGAGGGGGAAGACAGATACCAATGGCCACGTCCCGGGAAGGTGATTCTGGAAGCCAACTACAAGACTCCTTCATTCGGACCGGCAGCCCTGGAGAATCTCAATGCCGGAGGAGCGCAATATGTCACAGGGCGCAAATGGCTTCTGTATCAGGCCCTTACAGGATATTCCAAATTAACCGGATACACCCCTGATTTGAATGCTATGGAACAGGTGATGGCCGCAAAGTAATTCTTCATCCGTTTCTATATAGAACGGATAAAAATTGCTATCTTTAGAAGTTAAAACACATATTGATATGTCACTTAATAAAGTAATGCTGATCGGTAACGTGGGAAGAGATCCGGAAGTCCGTTACCTTGAGAATAATCCGGCGCCTCAGAGCACCGGTAACCCTAAAGTCGCACAATTCACGCTCGCCACATCTGAAAGATACAGAGACAGAAACGGCGAAACAAGAGAAAACACAGACTGGCACAATATAGTCGCCTGGAGAGGCTTGGCTGACCTCGCTGAAAAATATATCAGGAGAGGTTCGCAGATATATGTTGAAGGACATCTCCGGACAAGATCCTGGACCGACCAGACTGGTGTCAAGAAAGATCGCACCGAGATAATTGCGGACGCAATACAGCTTCTCGGCCGCAAGAGCGACAATCCTGCAAACACAGCTGCGGCCCCTTATCAGCAGGGAGGATATCCTTCTCAGCCATCATATCAGCAGGCACCGTCTGCCGAGCCCGCGGGATTCGCACCTCGCAACACAGCTCCGGCACAGCCTGTCGCAGCACCTCAGGCAGCTCCTGATTATCAGGGAACTGATGACCTGCCATTCTGATGTTCGGCTGACATCACCTTACATTTTTAGAACAGTAAAATTTTTGACTATATGAAACTTGATGTAGTTCTCGGACTTCAATGGGGAGACGAGGGCAAAGGTAAAATTGTGGACGTACTCGCAGGAAGATATCCTGCTGTTGCAAGATTCCAGGGAGGTCCGAATGCCGGACATTCTCTCCAGTTCGAAGGACATAACTTCGTTGTGAGAAGCATCCCTTCAGGTATCTTCAGAGAGGGCTCCATGAACATAATAGGAAGCGGTGTAGTACTTGATCCTATCACATTCAGGGAAGAGTGCGGGAATATCGTGAAAATGAAAATCAACCCTGAATCCAAGATTGTCATTTCCAAGAAAGCCCACCTGATTCTGCCTACTCACAGACTTCTTGATGCCGCTTACGAGGCTGTAGCAGGAAAAGGAAAAATCGGCTCGACGCTCAAGGGCATCGGACCTACATACACTGACAAAATCAGCAGACACGGTCTTCGCGTAGGAGATATCCTCACACCGGATTTCAAGGCGAAATTCGAGAAGCTCAAGGCAAGACATCTGGAAATCCTCAAGAGTCTGAATTTCGAATGTGATGCTGAGAAGGATGAGGCTGAATGGTTGAGCGCCATAGACTTCCTTAAGAAGTTCAAACTCATTGACTGCGAATACTTTGTAAACGATTGGCTGGACGAGAAACCTATGCTGGCAGAAGGTGCGCAGGGCTCTCTGCTGGATGTTGACTACGGTTCATATCCTTTCGTAACATCATCATCCACTACAATCGGCGGCGTATGCACAGGTCTTGGAGTAGCTCCTTCAAAGGTAGGCCACGTATATGGCATTTTCAAGGCATATTGCACCCGCGTAGGAAGCGGACCGTTCCCTACTGAGCTTTTCGATGAGACAGGCGAGAAAATCCGTCAGATCGGACACGAGTTCGGTGCTGTTACCGGACGTCCGCGCAGATGCGGCTGGCTCGACCTTGTAGCGCTCAAATATACAGTTATGCTCAACGGCGTTACCGACCTGATTATGATGAAGTCAGACTGCCTCGACAGTTTCGAGACAATCAAGGTCTGCACATCGTACGTCATCGACGGCAAGGAGACAGCACAGTTCCCGTTCGACACTGAAGCCTCTATAACTCCTGTTTATACGGAGTTCAAGGGATGGAATCAGGACTTGACAGGAATGCGCAAGGAGAGCGAACTTCCGGAGACTTTCAAGGAGTACATAAAGTTTATGGAAGACTATCTCAAAGTTCCTATCAAAATCATCTCTCTCGGACCTGACAGAGAGGCGACAATCGAGAGATAAGGAGTTTAATATCGTATAGATACCGCGAGAGGGTGACTAAAATGTCGAAGGACTGATTAGTCACCTTCTTCCATTTATGCTTGGGGACTCCGAATTTTTATTCCATCATTATTTACAGCCGGTATTATACTTAGTAATTCCTAAAAAATAACTTGGTACTTTTGCCGGTCTTTTTGTCCTAAATTCATTTGTTCATCAGTCACGTACCCCGGTACGCTCCTTCTTCACAAACAAATTTATCTACAAAAATCCTTTACAAAACTTTACCAACTTATTTTTTCATCATTACTTAACTCTCTATTGCAAAAAAGGTGGGCAATCAGTCTTTCGACTTTTGCCCACCTTTTCAATATATCAACGAACGCTGTTAAAGCTCGTTCATTTCTTTTACATAGTCCTCCTTGCTGCTGACAACAATATCCTGGAACTCTTTCTGACCTGTACCGGCCGGAATAAGATGTCCGCAGATGACATTCTCCTTAAGCCCCTCGAGGTCATCCACACGAGCACGGATAGCGGCTTCGCTGAGGACCTTGGTAGTCTCCTGGAATGATGCAGCTGATATGAAGCTGTCAGTCTTGAGTGCAGCTCTGGTGATACCCTGGATAACCTGACTTGCAGTAGCAGGACGAGCCTCTCTGAATGCCATCAGTTTCAAGCCCTGTCTTGCGAGAGAGTCATTCTCATTCTTGAGGTCCCTTGCGGCAACGATGTCACCGGCTCTGAACCTCTGAGAATCACCCGCATCCTGGACAAAGTACTTGCCATAGATGGAGTCATTGGTATCCATAAATCTCCACTTGTCAACAAGCTCCTGAGGCAGGAAGTCAGTGTCACCTGAAGAAGTGATCTGTACCTTTCTCATCATCTGTCTAACGATAATCTCGAAGTGCTTGTCATTGATCTTCACACCCTGGAGACGATAGACAGCCTGAACCTCATTCACAATATACTCCTGAGCCTTTACAGGACCGAGCACATTGAGGATATCTGTAGGAGAAACACCACCGTCAGAAAGACGTGAACCGGCTTTCACATAGTCGCTCTCCTGAACCAGAATCTGCTTAGAAAGCGGCACGAGGTATTTCTTCTCGATTCCGGACTTGTTCTTGACGAAAATCTCACGGTTACCTCTTGTTATTCTACCCATACGAACCTCTCCGTTAAGCTCGGAAATAGTTGCAGGATTTGATGGAGTTCTGGCTTCGAAGAGTTCTGTTACTCGAGGCAGACCTCCGGTAATATCGTTAGACTTACCGATAGCACGAGGTATCTTCATTATGATATCGCCGACTTTGACAGATGAACCGTCGCTTACCGGGATATGCGCACCTACAGGCAAGTTGTACTGCTTGAGGACCTCACCGTTCTCGCCAAGAATAAGAATTGAAGGGTTCTTTGTCTTGTCACGGGACTCGATGATGACTTTGTCCTTGTTGTTTGAATACTCATCCGCAGACTCTTCACGATAGGTTACACCGTCGATCATATTGTCGAAACGGACTTTACCTGAGGTTTCTACGATTGTAATCGCGTTGTATGGATCCCATTCGCAGATAAGGTCTCCCTTGGCAACAGTATCACCGTCTTTCTTATACAATACAGATCCGTAAGGAACGTCATAGTTGGAGAAGGTAATGCCTGTATTCTCGTCAATGATCTTCAACTCAGTCATTCGGCTGACAACAACATCTTGTGCTGTTCCGTCATCTGCAATTCTCTGGAGAGTTCTGAGCTCGTCGAATACAAGTTTACCGTTGTATTTAGACTCGATTGAAGAATCAGCAGCCGTACTTGATGCAGTACCACCGACGTGGAATGTACGCAGGGTCAACTGAGTACCAGGCTCACCGATAGACTGTGCAGCGATTACGCCGACAACCTCACCTTTCTCGACCATTCTGCTGGTTGCAAGGTTACGTCCGTAACACTTGGCGCAGACACCTTTGCGTGACTCGCAAGTGAGCACTGAACGGATTTCAACCTGCTCGATAGGGAGAGAATCAATAAGATTTGCAGTCGCTTCACGGATTTCCTCACCTGCCTTGATGATAAGCTCACCAGTAATAGGGTTGAAAATATCGTGAACGGAAGTACGTCCGAGAATTCTCTCGCCGAGTGACTCGACAACCTCGTCTTTATTCTTGATTGCTGTAGCGATAAGACCACGCAAAGTTCCGCAATCCTCCTCATTGATGATGACATCGTGAGAAACATCCACGAGACGACGGGTCAAGTAACCTGCATCCGCAGTCTTGAGGGCGGTATCGGCAAGACCTTTACGCGCACCGTGAGTTGAGATGAAGTACTCGAGCACTGTCATACCCTCTTTCAAGTTAGATACGATAGGATTCTCGATAATCTCGGCTCCTGCAGCACCAGATTTCTGAGGTTTTGCCATAAGTCCTCGCATACCGCACAACTGTTTGATCTGCTGTGTTGAACCACGGGCTCCTGAATCCAACATCATATAGACTGGGTTGAAACCTGCCTGGTCTGCGGAAATCTGCTTTCCTACGATATCGGTAAGTTTGTTGTCGATAGATGTCCAAAGGTCAATAACCTTGTTGTAACGCTCGTTGTTCGTGATGAAACCCATAGCGTAGTTGTTCTTGATGTCTTCCACCTGAGCATAACCTTCATTGATAAGGTCATATTTCTCAGCAGGGATGAGGACATCACCAAGGTTGAATGAAATTCCGGCACGGAACGCACGGTCATAACCGAGATTCTTGATATCATCAAGGAAATGAGCAGTTCTGGATACACCGGTATTCTTTATGACTTCTGTAATGATCTTACGGAGAGATTTCTTTCCGAGGACCTCGTTCACATAAGGAACTTCCTCAGGGACATACTGGTTGACGATGATACGGCCGGCAGTAGTCTTGACCATCTGCGTACCTGCATCAGGGTTCTGCTTGTCCTTAGGCAGTCTTACGTTGATCTCTGCGTGAAGTTCAATCGCTTTCTCGTTGAGAGCCACGATAACTTCCTCCGGACCGTAGAAAGACATACCCTGTCCTTTTGCGCCAGGTTTGATCTTGGTAATATAATACAGACCAAGCACCATATCCTGAGAAGGGACGGTAATAGGAGTTCCGTTCGCAGGGTTCAGAATGTTCTGAGAACCGAGCATAAGGAGCTGAGCCTCCATTACAGCCGCATTGCTCAACGGAAGGTGAACTGCCATCTGGTCACCGTCGAAGTCGGCATTGAACGCCGTACAAGCCAACGGATGAAGCTGAATGGCCTTACCCTCAATCATTCTAGGCTGGAAAGCCTGAATACCGAGTCTGTGAAGTGTAGGTGCACGGTTAAGGAATACCGGATGACCTTTCATCACGTTCTCGAGGATATCCCAGATAACCGGGTCCTTTCTGTCGACAATCTTCTTTGCTGACTTGACTGTCTTCACAACACCTCTCTCGATCAGTTTCCTGATGATGAACGGTTTGTAAAGCTCAGCGGCCATAAATTTAGGAAGACCGCACTCGTGCATCTGAAGCTCAGGACCAACGACGATAACTGAACGCGCAGAATAGTCCACACGTTTACCGAGGAGGTTCTGACGGAAACGTCCCTGCTTACCTTTAAGGCTGTCTGACAAAGACTTGAGTGCTCTGTTGGATTCACTCTTTACTGCGCTGGACTTCTTTGAGTTGTCAAAGAGAGAGTCAACAGCCTCCTGAAGCATACGTTTCTCATTACGGAGAATGACTTCCGGAGCCTTGATTTCGATAAGTCTCTTGAGACGGTTGTTTCTGATGATGACCCTTCTGTAGAGATCGTTCAAATCTGAAGTCGCAAACCTTCCACCATCGAGTGGAACAAGAGGACGGAGATCCGGCGGAATGACAGGGATGACCTTCATAATCATCCACTCCGGACGGTTCACACCGTTTGACTCCTCAAACCACTTGACAATGCTCAACTGCTTAAGAAGTTCAGCCTTCTTCTGCTGAGATGTCACTGTCTGCATTTCCTCTCTCAGACGGTTTGCAAGTGCATTGATATCTATTTCTTTGAGCAGGTCATAGATACCTTCCGCGCCCATCTTTGCGATGAACTTTGACGGATCGTCATCCGGAAGATTCTCATTACCAGGGAATTTGTCGAGCTCAGCAAGATATTCATCCTCAGAAAGGAGGTCCATCTTAGGTCTTTCGCTCAGACCCGGCTTGATAACTATGTACTTCTCATAATAGATTACAGACTCAAGCTTCTTGGCAGGAATGCCGAGAACAGCCGAAATCTTGTTAGGAGCTGACTTGAAATACCAGATGTGAGCTACAGGAACAGTCAGGGTGATATGACCCATTCTCTCCCTGCGGACTTTCTTCTCTGTCACTTCAACACCGCAACGGTCACAGACGATTCCGCGATATCTGATTCTCTTGTACTTTCCGCAATAGCATTCGTAATCCTTTGTAGGTCCGAATATCTTCTCGCAGAAAAGTCCGTCACGCTCAGGCTTGTATGTCCTGTAGTTGACAGTCTCAGGCTTCAGAACTTCACCGTGTGATCTCGCGATAATATCTTCCGGAGAAGCCAGCGAGATGCTGATTCTCTGGAAGTTACTCCTTACCTTGTTATCTTTGTTATTGAAAATAGGCATGTTGTATCAATTCAATTGATTGTAATTATTCAAGGGTCACTTTAAGTCCGAGACCTCTAAGCTCGTGCAGGAGCACATTCAGAGACTCTGGGATGCCTGGAGTCGGCATCGGCTCACCTTTGACGATGGCCTCGTAAGTCTTGGATCTTCCGGTCACGTCATCAGACTTGACTGTAAGGATTTCCTGAAGTGCATTTGCGGCTCCGAATGCTTCGAGCGCCCAAACCTCCATCTCTCCGAATCGCTGACCTCCGAACTGTGCCTTACCACCGAGAGGCTGCTGAGTGATGAGAGAATATGGACCTATTGATCTGGCGTGCATCTTGTCATCGACCATATGACCGAGCTTGATCATATAGATGACACCGACAGTAGCATACTGATCAAACCAGTCGCCTGTACCGCCATCGCGAAGATGAGTTCTGCCGAACTTAGGAAGGCCTGCCTTGTCTGTGTATTCGCAGATCTCGTCGATGCTTGCACCGTCGAAAATAGGAGTACTGAACTTGACGCCCAATCTTGCGCCGGCCCATCCGAGAACAGTCTCGTAAATCTGACCCAAGTTCATACGTGAAGGCACACCGAGAGGGTTAAGCACGATATCTACAGGAGAACCATCCTCAAGGAACGGCATATCTTCCTCCCTTACAATCTTGGCTACAATACCCTTGTTACCGTGACGACCGGCCATCTTGTCACCGACAGTGATCTTTCTCTTCTTTGCGATATAAACTTTTGCAAGCTGCATAACGCCGTTGGAGAGTTCATCACCAATCTTGACCTTATCCTGAGCCCTCTTGTTAGCTGCTGCAGCCTCTTTGTAAGAAATGCAGTAGTTGTTGATGAGGTCACGGATCATCATATTGGTATGGTCATCCTCAGTCCATCTGTTGGAATTGACATTCTCGAAATCGATGGAGCGGAGCTGCTCTGCAGTGATGACATTTCCTTTCGGTACAATCTCAACACCGTACAGGTCGCTGATGCCTACACTCTTCTTGCCTTCTGCGAGAGCAACCAACTTGTCGAAGAATCTTGCATACAGAGACTCGACTTTCTTTCTGAAGTCCTCCTCTATGCTGTCAGTCTTCGCTTTCTGCTCTGCCTTAAAGCCCTTGCGGTTACCTTCCTTGGCAACTTTTGAATAAAGCGCAGTCTTGATTACAGTACCGCTCAGTGAAGGGTTTGCTTTCAGAGAAGCATCCTTTACGTCACCGGCCTTGTCACCGAAAATCGCACGCAACAATTTCTCTTCAGGTGAAGGATCGCTCTCTCCCTTAGGAGTAATCTTACCGACCATAATGTCGCCCGGCTCGATATGAGCACCGATTCTGACGATACCGTTGTCGTCGAGATTTCTTGTGGCATCTTCGCTGACATTAGGGATATCGGAGGTGAGTTCCTCCATACCGCGCTTAGTCTCGCGGACCTCTGTAATATACTCGTCAACGTGAACTGATGTGAGGATATCCCATCTTACCATCTTCTCAGAAAGCACGATAGCATCCTCATAGTTGTATCCCTTCCAAGGCATGAAGGCAACCATCAAGTTGCGGCCGAGAGCCAACTCACCGTTCTGGGTTGCATAGCCCTCTGTCATCACCTGACCGGCTTCAACTCTGTCACCCTTTCTTACGATAGGTTTGAGACAGATAGTCGTGCTCTGGTTGGTTCTTCTATATATAGGAAGATGATAAACAGTAATGTCGGAAGTGAAGCTTACAAACTTCTCGTCCTCAGTCCTGTCATATTTCACGTGAATTTCATTTGCGTCCACGTAAACGACTTCACCGGACCTCTCGGCAATAACCTGAGTCCTGGAGTCGATGCAGACTCTTTCCTCAAGACCGGTACCTACGATAGGAGACTGCGGTTTGAGAAGCGGAACTGCCTGACGCATCATGTTCGCGCCCATCAATGCACGGTGAGCGTCATCGTGCTCGAGGAATGGGATAAGTGATGCAGCGACTGATGCCATCTGGTTAGGAGCAACGTCCATATAGTCAACTTCCTCCTTGGAAACCACAGGGAAATCGGCTTCAAGACGACACTGGATTCTATCTTCCTCGATAGTACCGTCGTCCTCCATCTTGACATTTGCAAGAGAAACGAGTTTTGACTCTTCCTCTTCAGCGCTGAGGAATTTCCAGCCCTTGTCGCTCAAATCGACCTTACCGTTCTCAACCTTTCGGTAAGGGGTCTCGATGAATCCGAGGTCATCAATCTTAGCATAAACGCAGAGAGATGAGATAAGACCGATGTTAGGTCCCTCAGGAGACTCGATAGGACAAAGCCTTCCGTAATGGGTATAGTGAACGTCTCGAACCTCGAAACCTGCTCTGTCTCGTGAAAGACCTCCTGGGCCCAACGCTGAAAGACGACGTTTGTGTGTCACCTCTGCAAGAGGGTTGGTCTGGTCCATGAACTGAGAAAGCTGGCTCGTACCGAAGAAAGAGTTTACAACTGAAGACAATGTCTTGGAGTTGATGAGGTCAACAGGGATGAACTGCTCGCTGTCCCTTACGTTCATTCTTTCACGGATTGTTCTCGCCATTCTTGACAGACCTACGCTAAACTGGTTTGCAAGCTGCTCACCTACCGTGCGGACACGTCTGTTGCTCAAATGGTCGATATCATCCACTGAGGCTTTCGAATTGATAAGCTGGATGAGATATTTGATAATCTCAGTAATATCCTGATTTGTGAGAACGCGAAGTTCAGGATCAGTAGAAAGACCGAGCTTCTTGTTAAGACGGTAACGACCCACTGTTCCCAAATCGTATCTCTTTTCAGAGAAGAACAACTTGTCAATGACATCCCTTGCGGTTGCCTCATCAGGTGGTTCTGAATTACGCAACTGCTTGTAGATATAGTTGACTGCTTCTTTCTCCGTATTTGTCGGATCTTTCTGCAAAGTATTGAAGATGATGGCATACTCATTATCACTAGCCTCATCTTTCTGCAGAAGGACTGTCTTGACTTCAGCGTCAATAAGCTTGCTGATGACTTCTTCTGTAAGCACTTCGCCTCTCTCTACGACAGGCTCTGTACGCTCGATAGGAATAACCTCTCCGGTATCCTCATCCACGAAGTCTTCATTCCAAGTCTTAAGCACTTTGGCAGCAAGTTTTCTGCCCTCGTTCGCCTTGAGATTTTTCGATGTCGCATCGATCTCGTCAGCCAGGCTGAAAATATTGATGATATCCTTGTCTGCATCGAACCCGATTGCACGAAGCAATGTGGTTACAGGCAACTTCTTCTTCCTGTCGATGTACGCATACATCACATTGTTGATGTCAGTTGCAAACTCTATCCACGAACCTTTGAAAGGAATGATACGGGCAGAATACAGTTTTGTTCCGTTTGCGTGAAGGGTCTGGTCGAAGAATACGCCAGGAGACCTGTGCAACTGAGAAACGATGATACGCTCAGAACCATTGATAACAAACGTTCCGGCAGGCGTCATGTAAGGGATATCGCCAAGATATACATCCTGTACCTTCGTATCAAAATCCTCGTGCTCAGGGTCGCTGCAAGAAAGACGCAACTTAGCCTTGAGCGGAACATTATACGTAAGACCTCTTTCAAGGCATTCTTCAATCGAATACTTTGGCGGATCAATGAAATAGTCGATGAACTCGAGCTTATAATTGTTCCTGGTATCTTCGATAGGGAAAATTTCCTGGAATACCTGGTAAAGACCTTCGTTTTTTCTGTTTTCAGGGGTGGTGTCAAGCTGGAAGAAATCCTTGAATGATTTCAGCTGCACCTCAAGCAGATCCGGATAGTCAAGGATTTTTGATGTGGCGAAATTTATTCGTTTTTTGGTAGTCTTATTTGACATATACTGCCTTTGAAATGAGAAAAACTTAAATACGACAAAAAGGTTTAGAGCCTAATTTCGACTCTAAACCCGAATTCGTTCCCATCTAGGGGAGAAGCGAAGTTATTTAACTTCAACTTCTGCACCAGCCTCTTCAAGAGTAGATTTGATCTGCTCTGCTTCTGCCTTAGATACTTTCTCTTTCAAAGTTGCACCTGGAGCCTTGTCAACGAGCTCTTTTGCCTCTTTAAGACCGAGGCTGAGGAGATCCTTAACAGCTTTGATAACGTTAAGTTTAGCGTCACCTGCTGATTTGAGGATAACATCGAACTCTGTCTGCTCTGCTGGACCTGCCTCAGCTGCTGCTGCAGGACCTGCTACTGCAACTGCTGCAGCTGCTGGTTCGATACCATATTCCTCTTTAAGAACCTTTGCAAGTTCCTGAACGTCTTTTACAGAAAGGTTTACCAACTCTTCTGCAAGTGCTTTTACGTCTGCCATAATAAATTATAATTTAAATAGTTAATATTATTTCTCTTCTTTTTCTGAAAGTGTCTTGACAATTCCTGCAAGCTTTCCACCAGCTGATTCGAGAGCTGAGATAACGTTGCGGGCAGGAGACTGAAGGAGACCGATAACGTCGCCGATGAGTTCTTCCTTGGACTTGATAGCTGCAAGCTCGTCAAGTTTGTCTGCACCAACAAAAGCACATTCCTGAACATAAGCTCCTTTCAGTGCCGGTTTCTCGAAACCGTCTTTCTGGAATTTCTTGATAAGTTTTGCAGGAGCGTTAGCGACCTCAGTGTACATGATAGCTGTATTGCCTTCCAATGTAGCAACGAGCTGATTCATCTCAGGATCGTTAATCTCGTTCAGAACGTGATGGAACAATGTGTTCTTGACAACAGTAAGCTTGATGTTTGCCTCGAAGCAAGCACGACGGAGCTTAGTTGTATCTTCAGCATTGAGACCTGAAATATCTGTAAT
The DNA here is from genome assembly GCA_963636275.1 of Acutalibacteraceae bacterium. Classification (GTDB taxonomy): domain Bacteria; phylum Bacteroidota; class Bacteroidia; order Bacteroidales; family UBA932; genus Cryptobacteroides. The sequence goes on from CAVHJF010000011.1 coordinate 64,423, forward strand.
ATAGAAATTAGGAGTCTCTTTGATCTGTGCTGAGATAGATTCAATTATCTGGGCTTTTAATTCTTTTCTCATAACATTGAATATTTATTATTCAGCACTGAATGCTTTAATGTCAAGTTTAATACCCGGACTCATAGTGGTGCAGATTGCAGCACTCTTGAGGTATGTACCTTTGAGAGTCTGAGGTTTCAGTTTGAGGATTGCAGACATGACAACCTTTGCGTTGTCGTAGATCTGCTCAGGAGTAAAGGAAGCTTTACCGATTGCAGTGTGGATGATACCGGTCTTGTCAACCTTGAAATCAATCTTACCTGCTTTTACTTCCTTGACTGCGTTGCCTACTGCCATTGTAACTGTACCAGTCTTAGGGTTTGGCATAAGTCCTCTAGGGCCGAGGATACGACCGATGATACCGACTTTAGCCATAACTGAAGGAGTACAGATGATGACGTCAACATCAGTCCAACCGCCTTTAATCTTCTCGATATACTCGTCAAGACCAACATAGTCAGCGCCAGCCTCTTTTGCCTCATTCTCCTTGTCAGGAGTACAAAGAACGAGAACTCTTGTGACTTTACCTGTTCCGTGAGGAAGTGAAACCACGCCACGGATCATCTGGTTAGCCTTACGTGGGTCAACACCCAAATTTGCTATAAGCTCTACAGAAGAATCGAATTTTGTATAGGTAATCTCCTTAAGAAGTCCACACGCTTCTGAAAGCTCGTACTGCTTTGACGAATCATACTTTGCCAATGCAGCCTTCATATTTTTAGTAACCTTGCTCATCTCGTGTGTAGATTATTTAACGTCAGCCGGGAATGTACCAGCGACTTTGATACCCATACTTCTTGCTGTTCCAGCAACCATCTTCATAGCAGACTTAAGCGTGAAAGCGTTCATATCTGCCATCTTACCTTCGGCGATTGTCTTAATCTGATCCCAGGTAACGCTGGCAACTTTCTGTCTGTTAGGTTCGCCTGATCCTTTCTGGATTTTAGCGGCCTCTTTAAGAGAGATAGCTACAGGTGGCTGTTTTACAACAAATGTGAAAGACTTATCTGAAAAAACGGTAATCACTACCGGAAGCACTTTTCCTGCAGAAGCCTGAGTGGCTGCATTGAACTGCTTACAGAAGTCCATGATGTTAAGTCCTTTCGAACCGAGAGCCGGTCCTACAGGAGGCGCAGGATTCGCAGCTCCACCTTTAATCTGGAGTTTAATGAATCCAGTTACTTCTTTTGCCATAACTTATTATTCTTTAGTTACTTGATTAAAGTTGAGTTCGAGCAGAGTCTTTCTGCCGAAGATCATAACTATTACTTTGATTTTGCTTCTATCAACTGCAATCTCATCGACTGTTCCGTCGAAGCCATTGAATGGGCCGTCAGTAATCTTGACTGAATCGCCAACCTGGTAATCAACCTCAGTAGCAACCGGAGCCTCTGTCTGCTCATCCTGCTGACCAAGAAGTCTCTTGACCTCATCAGGGTGAAGCGGAACGGCAACCTTCTCTGCCTGATTGCTGGAACCCTCAGCCTTCTCGGCTAAAAATCCAGCCAAACCCGGTATGACGTGACTGCGGATAAGATAATCAGAATCCTTGCCAAGCTCGGCCTCGATAAACACATAACCAGGATAGAGAATCTTTTCAGTAGCGACTCTCTTTCCATTCTTAACGGTATATTTCTTCTCAAGAGGTACGAGAACCTGAGAAATCTCTTTCTGCAGTTCTGAACTTCTTTCAATTTCTTTATCGAGATACTCCTTGACCTTCTTCTCTTTGCTTCCTGCAGTCCTAAGGACGTACCATTTTTTCTCGCCCATGGTAATATTACAATGTGTAGATAACTGTCATCAGATACTGGAAAATGTAGTCAATCACGAAAAGCACAGCCGCGATGATGACAGTAGCGACCATAACGAGCAATGCAGAACTCTGCAACTTTGCCCAAGTCGGCCAAGTCACCTTCTGGGTGAGCTCAACGTAAGACCCTTTCAGATAGTTAATGAACTTTCTCATCTTTTCTTTTAATGGACACTGCATTTTGGAAGCTTGCGCAGCGTCTGTTAAACATTACCAAATCGTAACCTTTGATATTAGCAGGGGCAGAGAGATTCGAACTCCCATCAATGGTTTTGGAGACCACTATACTAGCCCTTATACTATGCCCCTGTAAAATGGTGCAGGCATTGAACCTGCACCTGATTTATCTTGACTGATTAGTCAACAATCTTTGTAACCTGTCCGGCACCTACTGTACGGCCACCCTCACGGATTGCGAAACGAAGACCTTCGTTAAGAGCAACTGGAGTGATGAGTTTAACAGTGATTTCAACGTTATCGCCAGGCATAACCATCTCAGTTCCCTCTGGAAGAGTGATCTCACCGGTAACATCGAGTGTACGGATGAAGAACTGTGGACGATAGTGGTTGTGGAATGGAGTGTGACGGCCACCTTCCTCTTTCTTAAGCACGTAAATCTGTGCTTTGAAATCTGTATGAGGAGTGATTGAACCAGGTTTTGCAACAACTTCACCTCTCTTGACATCTTTCTTGTCGATACCACGGAGAAGAAGACCTACGTTGTCACCAGCCTCACCCTGATCGAGGAGTTTGCGGAACATCTCAACACCTGTAACGGTTGTTGATCTAGGAGCGTCACCGAAACCTACGAGCTCTACTGGGTCGTTAACGTGGATAGTACCTGTCTCGATACGACCTGTAACAACAGTACCACGACCTGTGATTGAGAAGATATCCTCAATAGGCATCAAGAATGGTTTCTCGTTCTCACGAACTGGGATAGGAATGTATGTGTCAACAGCGTTCATAAGTTCCATAACTTTCTCAACCCACTGTGGATCACCGTTAAGTGCACCAAGAGCTGAGCCACGGATGATAGGGCAGTCCTCATCGAAACCGTAGAACTTAAGAAGGTCTCTTGTCTCCATCTCAACGAGGTCGAGCATCTCAGGATCGTCAACGAGGTCAACCTTGTTCAAGAAAACAACAATCTTAGGAACGTTCACCTGACGAGCGAGAAGGATGTGCTCACGTGTCTGAGGCATAGGACCGTCAGTAGCAGCAACTACGAGAATAGCACCATCCATCTGAGCGGCACCAGTAACCATGTTCTTTACATAGTCAGCGTGGCCCGGGCAGTCAACGTGTGCATAGTGACGATTCTCTGTTTCATACTCGATGTGTGAAGAGTTGATGGTGATACCACGCTCTTTCTCCTCAGGAGCATTATCAATCTGATCGAAAGATCTAACTTCGTCAGACTTTGTGAAGCCTTTCTCAACGAGCACCTTTGAAATGGCTGCTGTCAAGGTAGTCTTACCGTGGTCAACGTGGCCAATTGTACCGATGTTGACATGCGGCTTTGTTCTTACGAATGTTTCTTTTGCCATAATATTATGCTTTAATATGATATTGTCGTGTATAAACAAATGTAGAGCCGGTGATGGGAATTGAACTCATGACCTCATCCTTACCAAGGATGCGCTCTACCCCTGAGCTACACCG
>CAVHJF010000012.1:0-56982 GCA_963636275.1 Acutalibacteraceae bacterium
AGATATATTTAATTAAAATAATATATTTTTTAATTGAGATTAACATAATCTTGTTGAAATTTGGATAAGGTTAAGAAAATCAATTCAGTATAGAATATCAGAAAATATTTAAAGAGTTTATAATTAAATGGATAATTGTATAATTATGAAAAATAATGTTACATAATTATGAAAGATATTGCATAATTATTTCATATATTTGCGACTGATAATTGTTAATTGAAGTTTTAGAAAAAAAATATTTTGTGACATGAACAAACAGTCAAAAGAAGAAGCGGGATTCAGGATTATACAGCGGGATATCATTAGACAGACATTCAACTATGCTTTGAATCATGGTAGTTTCTTACTCTCGGATCTTGCGGAACTGACAGGATATAGTGTTACTACAATCGGTAAATATATCTCCGTTATGCAGGAAGAAGGGCGTGTGTCTGTTTTGGGTAAGGTCCAAAAACATTCAAAAGGTAGGCAAGCAATACGATATGGAGTAAACCCTGATTCCGGATATTTTCTCGGAGTGGATGTCAAGACTTTCGAACTGTCAATAGGATTGATTAATCTGTGCGGAGACTTGATTTCGGTTGAAATCGACAGAGCTTTCCGGTTCTCAAATACGCATGAATGCTTGGAATTTGTGTGCCACAAGGTGGAAGACTTTATTGAAACAAGGGTGGATATTGATAGCAACAAGATATTGGGGCTCTGCTTCAACTTGTCAGGCCGAGTAAATGCTACAGCGGGTACAAGCGCGTCTGTATTTAATTTTGAGGAGATGCAGGGTGCTTCCCTTTCAAATCTGCTCGCAGAACGTTTCGGAAAGAAGGTTTATTTGGAGAATGATACGAAATCGATGGCGCTGGGAGAATATGTCTCCGGAGTTAATCAGAAGTACCAGAATATGTTGTACGTAAACCTTAGCTGGGGATTGGGACTTGGTATTATAATATACGGAAAAATATATTATGGAATGGATGGCTATTCGGGAGAACTCGGGCATATTCCGATTTATGACAATAATATTCTTTGCCATTGTGGAAAGAAGGGTTGCCTTGAGACTGAAGTCTCGGGAATGGCATTGCATAGAAGAATAACTGAACGGCTCAAAGCTGGAGAGGAGTCATTGTTGTCCGGAATTCTCAAGGAGGGCAAAGAACTCACAATAGGCGACATTATTCAGGCGGTGGAAAAGGAAGATCCTCTCGCTTGGGAGGAAATGGATAAGGTTGCCTATGAACTAGGAAAAGCGATGGCGATGCTAATCAATATTTTTAATCCTGAAGCTATTGTTATCGGAGGATTGTTCTCGAATATCGATACTGCTTTCATAAAGGCCATAGAACTTTCTACGAGAAAACACTCACTCAAGCTAGTAAGTCAACGGGTTGCTTTTCTGAGCGCTTCCTTGAAACAAAATGCGGGCGTGATAGGGGCTTGTATGACGGCTAGAGCTAGGACATTCGAAAGCTATGGTTTTTAGCACAATGGATTAGTTATTAGTTCAGTATTTGAGGATAATGTCCGAGATGTATGCGGTGGTTTCTAGAATGATAAAACGTGATAGCCATGCTGTTTGGCGTATTTGTTCAAAACGACCGCCTCACCATTCTCAACTTTTGCATAATCTTATCAGGACTTATCAACTTGTATTTTATAGAATACATTTAAGGTATATTTATGTATTCGACAAAATACGTATTTTGTATTTTGTAAAATACGTTTTTAATTCGTTTGTGTATTTTATGAAATACAGTTATATTTGCGTAAGTGAAAAATTCTCAAAATAATGGAAAAACTGTTTAAGAGGCACAATGCGGAGATTTCAGCGGTGTCAATGTCATTGGTCAGAAGCATGATGACGAAAATAGACTGGTCATCAAGACTGCTCATCATAAAAGGGGCTAAAGGTGTCGGAAAATCGACCATAATGCAGCAATACATAAAGAAAAACTATCGCGTCGGGGATAGACAGGTGCTGTATTGCAGCGCCGATTCTTCCTATTTTTCCACGCATACTCTGCTTGAAACAGCGGATAGTTTCGTGATGATGGGAGGTCGGCATCTCTTTATAGATGAGGTTCACAAATACAGAGGATGGAGTCGAGAGATAAAAGAAATATATGACACGCATAGGAATCTGAAGATTGTCCTCAGCGGCTCGTCTCTGCTACAGTTGAATGACGGGGACGCGGATCTTTCCAGAAGGATGATACAGTATTCCATGCCGGAACTGTCATTCAGGGAGTTTCTACATTTTGACCGTAATGTTGTGATTGAAGCCGTTTCTCTGGGAGATTTGCTGGCCTTTCCGGATGAGTATTGCGCGGTAGTCAAGGATAAGTGTCTGCCTGTAGAGGCTTTCAAACAGTATTTGCAGGGAGGTTGCTATCCGTTTTATTTCGAGAATAGACGGACATATCCCGTTCAAGTTGAGAATGTGGTGAATTATATCATTGACAATGAGTTGCCGGCATATAGAAATGTTGATATCGGCAATACGCGCAAACTTAAGGCCCTGCTTCACATTCTGGCACAGCTGGTTCCATACGAAATGGACATTTCAAAACTTGCCCGTGCGACTTCAATGGAAAGGCCTACTGTTTTGAAGTATCTCAAGAATCTGGAAGAGTCGAAACTGATATGTCGCCTGTTCCAGAATCTTGACACAATCTCTGACTTGCAGAAGCCTGACAAGATTCTGTTGGATAACCCGAACCTGCTTTATGTCCTGTCTGACCGAACTCCGGAAATAGGAACAGTCCGCGAGACTTTTTTCTGTAACCAGATGATTTCGTCTGGTCATAAAGTTGAATACGGCGGTCTCAAGACCGGAGACTTCAAGATTGACGGGGACATCATCATTGAGGTCGGCGGTGCGGACAAGGGCTATGACCAGATCAAAGGCAAAGAAAACGCCTATATTGCCGCTGACGATATCGAATCTCCATTATTCCGCAAAATCCCCCTCTGGGCATTCGGATGTTTGTATTAGACCTTGCAAAAAATACTACCGTTGCCGACACAGTACTCGACAGAAAACGTGAAAGTCCACCTCTACAGCCCGAAGGCTTCTTTGAGTTCGTCCATTTGGGCGTCAGACATTCCTTCCGGGATGAAACCCATATTGCGGCTGGCCTCGTAGATGAGGGCTGCTTTGTTGAGGACGTCAACCTGGTCAAATGCCTCACCGATTTCAGGGCCCACTGCGCATACACCGTGCTTTTCCCACATCACTACGTCGTATTCATCGAGTTGCGCAACAGTAGCATCCGCTAGAGCGGAACTCGACGGCATTTCATAAGGGATGATCCCGAGTCCTTTCGGACAAAATGCCCTTGTTTCCGGAATCATTGACCATAGAAGGTGAGTGAGAACATCCTTTTCAAGGAATGGTCTGTGGTGCGTAAGTGCCACTAGCTCAATCGGATGAGTATGGAGCGAGGCTTTGTATCCGTTGCCTCTGCTGATCATCAGGGAGTGAATGGCGAGGTGGGACGCGAGCTCGGATGTAGGTTTAACTGGGGTGTCGGCTACGATTTCGTAGTGCTCGCCGTCTGGGCAGATTCGGATTATCGATCCGTTTTCCATCGGCCATCTCGCAAGGTCTCTCATCCTTCTGTTTGTTCCTTTGCAGAAGAACCAGCAGCCTGCAAGGTTAGGAAGTCTCTGTGCCATCGGCATTGCAGGAGCGATTGCAGGCATAGATTTGATTTCGCTGTCGATGTGTTCGGTGACATTTACAACTATGTTTCCGCCGTTCCGCTCGGCCCAACCTTTTTCCCAAAGGTATCCGGCAACTTCGGCGACTTTTTCTATTTCACGGCGCAAGGCCGGATGATTGTCAAGTATTGATTTCATTGCTATATGATTTTGTTTCTCAAGTTGTGACTGCTGCTGATTTTTTGGTGGAAGATATACTTCCCGATTCCTCACGTTGCGTTCATTACATTTAACTTTCAATTTCGGAATCTGTCGAGAGCCTGAAAGGGTAGTGAACTGTTTCTTATGACATCATTGAGTTCTTTTGTTCTTCTGTGTAAATGTTAAATAAATGACTATCAACTATTTAGGGTCGTATTTGCTCGGCTTCTCAAAACAGATTCGGGAAAATCAACGAGAATACCAGCAGGAGGAGACCGCACGAGAGCACCACTCCTGTTTTGCGCCCGCTTCCTCTCCATTCCTTGAGCGCTATGCCCCAAATGTTGGAGAAGAGAACGTTGAGGGCCATCAGTATGCACCAGGAGAACTTCATCGCTATGCTATCAGGGGCGAAGAATGATTTGCCGACTCCCAGACTGAAGAATTGGCTGTACCACAAGAGTCCTGCAAGCGCGCAGAAGAGGATATTGTGTCCGAGAACCTCAGTCTTGGCATAATCAGAGAAGGTTTTGTTCCGCCAATTCTTGTAGAGGCAATATGCTGCATTCGTGAAGAATCCTCCGAGGGTTACCATCAGAGTGGCCGGAAGGGTTGCGAACAATGGCTTCATCCCTTCTGTCTGCAGAGTCTTGCCGGCATCCAGTCCGAGACTGAAGCAAGCGGACATCACTCCTGCAAGTACCGCGATGAGAAGCCCCTTGGTGAGTGCGAATTCCTGCACTGCTTTCGTCTGCTCCTCTTTATTCATCCCGCTGGAACGGAGAGCTCCGGCGTATCCGATTACTGAGATGCCGGCTATTGTAAGGCAAACACCGACAAACAGGATTAGTCCGTTGCCGTGGAAGAGATCCTCGCGTGCGAAAATTGCCGGAAGCAGTGTGCCCACAGCTGCGCACAGACCAAGCGAGATGGACTGTCCGAGCGCAACTCCGAGATATCGCATGCTGAGCCCGAATGTCAATCCTCCAACTCCCCAAAGCGCTCCATAGAACATCGCCTTAAGTGCGGCCGCAGGATCTGAACCGAGAATCTCCACGAGGCTGCTGCCGTCCGGGACAGCGAGGAATGCTCCGAGCAGCGGGAATACTATCCAGGCGAATATGCCCTGAGTAAGCCAGAAATTTTCCCAACTCCATTCCCTGACTTTCTTTATCGGGACATAAGAGCTTGATTGGCAGAAACTTCCAACCGCTATAATGAGTAATCCGATTATAATTTCCATTTGTCAGAAAGTGTTTTGAAATGAATCCTCTCGTCGCTTACCTTTTGGAGGTCACCTCGCGCTCATATCTCTGGACTTCTTCGATGAATTCCGAGCCTACAGGGACATTGGAACGAAGGCAGTATTCGTCATAAACCGCATTCCAAGGCAGTGCTTTGCACTCTTCAGCAAGTGCGAGGACCTCGAAATGGCGATCTTCCAGTTCGTATCCGGAGATCTGAGCCTTAGGCTCGAGCAGGGCGCGCAGCATAGATTTCTGGGCGGCACGTGAACCGATAACGTATGCGCCGACCCTGTTCATTGCACCGTCGAAGTAGTCGAGTCCATAATGTACACGGTCTAGAGCACCTGCACGGACAATCTCAGCGAAAAGTTCGGCGGTGTTGTCATCCATAATCGTGACGTGGTCGGAGTCCCAGCGGATAGGGCGGCTTACGTGGAGCATCAACTCCGGAACAAAGCAGAGCAGTGCTGAAACTTTGTCTGCAGTGCTTTCTGTAGGATGATAATGTCCAGTGTCGATGGTTGGAATCTTCCCGTTCTTTGCGGCGTATGCTGTGTAGAAATCGTGTGACCCCACGGTGAAACTTTCCAGCCCGATGCCGAAGACTTTGCCCTCGATGCAGTCCTTCATATTATCCTTCTTCTCTGCAAAAATCTCGTCAAGCGACTCTTTAAGCAAACTGCGGTAAAGATAATGATTTACAGAAACATCCTTGCATCCGTCGTGTACCCAGATGTTCATTATGCAAGGGTCGCCCTGGGCCTTTCCTATTTCATTTGCAATGTCCCTGCATCGTTTAGTGTGTTCAATCCAGAAATCTCTTATGCCTTTGTCCGGATTGGCGAGTGACAGATTGCCGCTCTTGGGATGAGAGAACGATGTGGAATTGAAGTCGAGAAGAGTATTGTTTTCACGTCCCCATTCAATCCAGCTTTGGAAATAATCGGGAGTGACCTCGTCGCGGTCCACAACTTTCCCCTTGAAATCTCCATAAATCTCGTGCAGGTTGAGTCTGTGCGTGCCCGGGATGAGACTTTTTGCCTTGAGAATGTCTGCGCGGAGTTCATCTATATTGCGAGCGGCACCCGGGAAATTGCCTGTCGCCTGAATACCGCCGGTTAACGCACCAGCCTGTACTTCAAATCCTTTCACGTCATCTGCCTGCCAGCAGTGCATACTGAGATGAAAATCCTCCATTTGCTTGAGGACCTTTTCCGTGTCAATGCCTATTTCCGCATAGCGTTCTTTCGCGATAGCGTATGCTTTTTCTATGAGTTCCTGTTTCATATATGTTTAGTGTTATATTTTTAAAATAGTTCTGTGTATTTCTTATACGCCTCGTCCCATATTCCGTTGTTCTGAGGATAATAGTGCTGAAGTGCCGGGTTGGCGGCAAGAGCGGTTCGCATAGACGATATTGTAGGCGCAAGACCGAGAGCGACAAACTGTGCCATAAGATTTCCCTCAGTTGTAGCTTCAGCAGGACCGGCCACGACCTCCATTCCGAGCGAATCAGCTATCATCTGATTGAGCGCTCCATTACGGGAACCTCCTCCGATGACGTGAAGTCTTTGTATGTTCTTGCCGGACAGCTTCTTGAGCCGCGAGAGTACCATACGGTATTTCAGCGCAAGCGAAGTGAAAATACATCGTACTACATCCGCGTCGGTTTCCGGGATAGCTTCTGAATGTGCAGAGCAGTATGCCCGTATTGCGTCCGGCATATCATCCGGATTTGCAAACGAAGGGTCATCCGGGTCAATGAGACTCCTGAAATCGATATTTTCAAGCATCGCTACAATCGCCGGGTAATCATATTCTCGACCTTCTTTCTTCCAATTTGCGCGACACCTTTCCAGAAGCCACATTCCAGTAATATTTTTCAGAAAACGGATATTTCCCTCTGCGCCGCCTTCATTCGTGAAATTCATTTCAAATGATTCATCGGTCACTATCGGATGTGGCGTTTCTACTCCCATCAGAGACCAAGTTCCGGAACTCAAATATGCAAAGTCTTCATTGTCAGCAGGTACAGCTGCAACCGCGGAGGCTGTATCGTGTCCGGCTACAGCTATTACTTTTACATTGCGGTCCAGCCCTGTTTCCGCAGCGACTCCCTCTGTGATTTCTCCGATAATCTCACCCGGCATAACAATACGACTGAACAGTTCGCGGCTGACTCCGGCTTCTCTAAGTACATCTTCATCAAAGTCGTGAGTGTCAGGGTTGATAAGTGCCGATGTAGAAAGAATGGTATATTCGCAGACCTTATTGCCGGAAAGCAGATATGAAATCGCATCCGGGATGAAGAGCAGGCCTGATGCAGCCCTGAATGCTGAATTGTTCTCTTTATTCAATGCGAAAAGTTGGAAAACAGAGTTGAAATCCATTATCTGGATTCCGGTTTTGCTGTATAGGGCCTCGCGGGGAATATGATTGAAGAATTCAGAAGGAATGTCTGCGGTATATGGATCCCGATATGACCGGGGCTGCGAAAGAATGTGTCCGTCTTTACCAAGGAGGACGAAGTCCACTCCCCAAGTATCCACGCCGATTGTTTCGATTTTTGTCCCTGATTCTTCTGCGGTCAATGCCGCTTTGCGCAATCCCTCCAGAATCTCTCGCCATAGTGCCCAGAGATCCCAGTAACATCTGCCTTTCAATTTTATTATATGATTTGAAAAGCGGTGAATTTCAAGCGTTTCAATGCTTTTGCCCGTATAATGTCCCAATACAACGCGACCGCTTGTCGCACCGAGGTCTATCGCGATGGATGCCATTTGCAGAAATTAGTTTTGCTTTTATGTGGTTCTGTGTCAATGAAGTTGATATGTGTCAGCTTTCTATTTGCAAATTAAGGGAATCGGAGGAGCTTTTTCGATGTCGTTATGTTTTAATAATTGAGTTTTTTGATTTTGTTGAAATTCCTGCTAACTTCGAGAGCGTGAGAATTTAATTTAAACTTCGGTTCGCTCCGGAGGAGCGAGAAAATGATCGAACAGTTTAAGTCAAATTTAGAAGCGAACAACCGAAAAGAGTTTTTGAAAAACACTTTTGGTGGACAAAAAACAATAACTTTTGTCCGGAAAAACGGCACTTTTCGTGGACAAAATGCAAAAACGACAACGTTTGTCCGGAAAAACAGGTGTTTTCGTGGACAAAATGCAGAGTTCGGAGCGAAGCGACCCCAAGGGGCAAATTAACATTAATTATAAACCGGAGTTCCATTATGGAAAATAACCAGAGCATTAAATATCTTGTCAGCGCAAGAAAAGATGAAGATTGGGGAATCGTGGTGAATACTGTCGGTACTCAAACGATAGAAAAGGGCTACGAAAGTTACCCTCCGGCGGAAAAACATCCTGAGGGATTCTATTTTGACGTGAAGAAAGGCCGAATCATGGACAGCTGGCAGCTGCTTTATATTCACTCGGGAAGGGGAGTGCTCTATAATAATTATGGGGATGAAGAAATACCTATAAACTGTGGAGAAATGATTCTTTTGCGTCCGGGACAATGGCACAGTTATTTCCCTGACCGCGAAACCGGATGGGAAGAATATTGGATCGGGTTCAGAGGCTCGGTCATAGAAGAACGAAACAGGCAGGGATTCTTGCAGAAGTCTATATATAAGGTGGGCGTACGGGAGGATATAGCCAATTTATACAATATGGCAATACAAGTAGCCCAGCAAGAAAAGACATCCTACCAGCAGTATCTCGCGGGTGTCGTGAATATGCTGTTTGGCGTAGCTGTATATTATGAATCAAACAGAACAGTCGCCCAGGACTATGTTGTCACCAAAATCAATGAAGCAAAGTCTTTGATGAGGGGTAGTTTCTGTGACGACATCAGCCTTGAAGAAGTGTCAAAGCAGGTGGGGATGAGCTATTCGTGGTTCAGGAAGAAATTCCGCGAGTACACGGGCATTTCGCCGGCACGATATATCCTCGGCTTACGTATCCAGGAGGCTTGCCGCTTGTTGGCTGAATCTTCATTGAGTGTCAAGGAGATAGCCTATCACATCAACATAGGCGACAATGCTTATTTCTCTGCGATGTTTCTCCGTGAAGTAGGTATGACTCCGAAAGAGTATCGAAGCAAATTCGGAGTCAATTTCATCGTCTGAATCCTGTCGTTATCTTTCCAAGTCAGTTGCTTTATTTGTTTTTTTCGACATTGTTTAGTATTTTCGTGAACTAAAAGTAGCATATAGCGGCACTATGAGTTTACGAAATCAACTTCTTTTGGATCTTTACAAGGATAAAGCAAGCGTTTTCACTATGCAGGGAATTGCTGTAGCCTATGGCCAGGGGCTAGGTCGGGATACAGTGAAGAACAGAATGATCGGATATGTAAGAAAGGGCGAAATCCTCAATCCACGGAAAGGAATCTATGCAAAACAGGGGTATGATGAGAAAGAACTTGCCTGTCTTCTCTATACACCGTCCTATATCTCGCTGGAATATGTACTGCAGCGGGCTGGAGTTGTTTTTCAGTACAGCGATGAGATTACCTCCGTGGGAAATCTGAGCAGGGAAGTTGATATTGACGGGAAGGTGTACCGATACCGTAAAATCAAGGGTGAAATCCTGATTGATACGACAGGTATCATCAGCGAAGGCAATATCAATATAGCATCTCCGGAAAGGGCTTTTCTAGATATTCTGTACCTGAACAGCAATTATTATTTTGACAATCCTTCTTCATTGGACAAGTTGAAGGTACGTTCTCTTCTTCCAATCTATAATAGCAAAACGTTAGAGCAACGGGTTGCAAAAATCCTCGGATAATGGATACGAACAAACATAAATTCCTCATGCTGCAACTGCTGAAGGATATCTTCTCGGATGCGCTGCTCTCTTCCGTGCTGGCTTTCAAAGGCGGGACAGCCACCATGTTCTTTCACAATTTACCGCGCTTCTCAACGGATCTGGACTTCAACCTGCTTGATGTCGATAAAGAGGCTGAAGTTTATGACCGTGCTCGGAAGATTGTCTTGAAATACGGCAAAATTCACGACGAAGCCATCAAGCACTATGGAATCATTATTGTGCTTGATTATGGTATCGGTGAGAGGAAACTCAAGATTGAAATTTCCAATCGACAATACAACAATCACTATGAGATTCGTAACTATCTCGGCATCCAGATGCGTGTCATGATAAAGGAAGATATGTTCGCCCACAAACTATGCGCACTCCTGGACCGGACCGAAATCACTGGCCGAGACGTATTCGACTGTTGGTTCTTCCTAAAAGAACGGACATCCATCAATAAGGAAATCGTAGAATCACGAATGGGAATGTCCATTGAAGAATATCTTGACAAATGCATCGAAAGTGTCCAGGATATCTCAGAAAAGAGTTTGATCAGCGGTTTGGGGGAACTTACTGAAGGTGAGATGAAGAATTTCGTGCGTCATGGTCTGAAAGACGAACTTATTTCACTTCTGACAATATTTAAGTCCTTCCCTTCTGTTGTGTAGCTATTGTTTCCTATTCAGTGAGAAACTGGGTGGAAAGATAGACCGCACCCGCGAATATCGCGGAATTATATGGATTCTGCTGAAGATTCACAGTTTATCATACTCTTCGTCGCTGACGGGTTCGAGCCATTCGCTAGGCTGGGAACCTGGGCAGGAGTTCTCGACTTTTACGTGGGTGGCGAGATGCTGGAACCAGGAGTCTTTCTGCGCTCCGTGCCAGTGCTTTACGCCCTCAGGAATGTCAACTACATCGCCTGCTTTCAATGCAATGGCAGGTTTTCCCCATTCCTGATACCAACCGCGTCCGCTGACGCATATCAGAATCTGTCGTGCCCCGTGATGGATATGCCAGTTGTTGCGGCAGCCCGGCTCGAATGTTACGTTTGAAAGAGGCAGAGCACTTTCCGCTGAGGAAGACAGATTTGCGGGAACGACGGCATTAAGGTAAGAGTTTCCGGTGAAATATTGGGCATAGCCTGTATTCGGATTACCTTGTTTCCAATCTCCGGCGACAGCATCAGCCGCTGAGTCGCACTGGCTCAATCCGTTGTCGCTCAAGAATCTGCATAACTCGTCAATCTGTTCCTGCGTATTGCCCATACGTACAGCTGCGGCCTTATGCGATGCGAGTTGAGACGAAACACCTTTGAGAGCCGACAATGCCGCTACTGTGACAATCTCCCTGTCTGCAGACGTAAGCTGGTCTCCGGCGAATATGTCACCGAAAAGATGTGATTTCAGATAGAAGTCGTCCTGCGGACAGAATGTGTAGTCAAATGGGCGTCCGCTCAATTTCGTCTGCACTTCAGTTCCAAGCTTCAGAGCTGCGTCGGCATTGTCCCAAACTGCCGGGCGAGTCCACGGCTTCCCTTCATTCCAGGCCTCATTGCCGTTCTCAAGAACCTTTGACAACACACCGAGCGCATTCAAAGAGCGCGGGAAACCGGTGTATGCGTACAACTGCGAGAATGCTTCCTTGAGTTCGTTGACCGTCACGCCGGCATCCAATGCGGCACGGACAGCCGGTTCCAATCTGACAAGGTCGCCTTGCGCCTCAAGAGCGGCACAAGTGGCAAGGTGAAGTTGACGCCCTGACAGACTCTGGGCTGAAATATTTACTGACATAGCAAATGATATTATTATAAGGAGTCCTTTTCCGATAAATGAGTGAAATCCAGAAACTGCGAAGCGCAGAAAAGCTGAGTGTGAAATGCTAACCATATTTTTCATCTAATTTCTATTTTTCAGTTTTTACCATTATCTCCCGTCACTTCAAAACATCTTCTCAGTTTAGAGACCACTCTGCGGAGCATATTTTCAGGCTTTAGCATATCCGTTTCCTTGCGGATTTCAACGCAGTGCAGATGCTGTCGGTCGCCTGGATTTTACGATGTCTTGCGATATTCCGACGGGGTCGTGCCGGTGTGCGCCTTGAAGAAGCGTACGAAATGCTGTGGGTACTCGAAGCCGAGCCTCTGGCTTACCCGTGCGATGCTTATCGTCTCGTCGACAAGAAGCTTTTTGGCGGAAGCGAGAATCTTGTCATTTATGAAATCTCTGGCGGTGCGTCCGGTCTCAGTCTTTACCAGTTCACCGAAATACTTTGTCGAGTAGCAGCATTTGTCCGCAAAATAAGCTACGGTAGGAAGTCCCTCATTTTCAGCATTTTCTGCTAAGTATGCATCCAGCAGTGATGAGAATTTCCTAACCACAGAATGGTTGATTTCCTCCCTGGTGATGAATTGCCTGTCGTAGAATCGCAGACAGTAGTTCAAAAGCAGTTCTATGTTGCTGACAATGAGCTCACGCGAATGTTTGTCAATGCTCCGGTGAAGTTCCTGGTCAATCTGATCCAGAATTCCTCGGTATATCTCTATTTCACTTGCGGAAAGGTGCAGGGCCTCGTCGGAGGTGTAGTCGAAAAACTCATATTTGTCTATGTTCCTGCCCAGTGTGGTGCGGGCAAGCAAGTCCGGATGGAACACCAGCCCTGTCGATTTAGGATACTTTACTTCCGGATTGCGCTCCACCTTGACGCTTTGCCCGGGAGCGAAACTGGTCACAGTCATCTCGTCGAAGTCATATTCCGTCAGGCCGTACGAAAGCTTGCATCCTTTGTTTTCCTTCAGGAACAGTAAATAAAGGCCATAGTGGTAGATTCCTTCAGTAACCTCGTGTCCAAGGTCATTATGTATAATGCTCACAAGCGGATTGAGCGTCTCAATGCCGTAAAAGTCATTGAACTCCTGTACTGTATTGAAATAAAAATCTTTCATATTTAACCTCTTGTCTTATCGTAACTGCTTGAAATCACAACGCAAATTTACCCATACGCGGAGAAATTCTTTTACCGGCAATCCGGATAAAATTACCGGAATTCCGTATTGTCCGACCGTATCAGGATATTTGCGTCCCCGGAAAGCGTGGCAGTGCAAAGATATGATTTTTCGTAAAAGAGTCGATACCAGATTTTACTTTGACAATTTTGCAGGGTATATATAGCGAGACGTCTCAGAAGACAATAACTAAAGACATTGGAATTATGAGAACAGGATTACTTTCGGCAGCGATGGCTGCGCTCCTTATGCTTTCGGTTTCAACATCGTCGGAAGCACGCCGTCCAAATCGTCGCGGCGGTGCGGGATTGCGTCACAGATGCTATGCAACGGCGGTCGTCCCGTCTTACCGGACAATCAGGGTGGAACGTACCACCTCGGTAAACAAGACTTCGCGTCCGGAGCGAAAGCTGATGGCGATGGCATATATCAAGAAGAATGGCTATCTTTCAGTCAGCAAATACTGCGGATTCACCGGACTTGACAGCAAGTTCGCCGAGGCCGAGTTGGACTCCTTTACCTTGGACAAAAATGACCCTCTTGTCAGGACGGTGCGGGGAAAGAAGACAGTTTATATATTGACGGATGAATGAGAAAAAAATATTGAGACTGCTCGTGTGGAATCTCCAGGCGGGCTTCCGTATGCTCCTGAAAGAGTACAAGGAGCCCATCTATTGGCACATCCGACGAATCACTGTGAACAGCGAGGATGCGCAGGATGCCACTCAGGAGACATTCATCAGGGTTTTCCGCTCGCTTGAACAGTATGACCGCAGCCGTTCGTTTACGGCTTGGCTCTACAGGATAGCTACCAACGAGGCTTTGCGAATCGTCGAAAAACGGCACCCGGAAGTGGATATAGAGAATAGTCCCGAGGCTATGTCAATGCTTGCAGACGAGTACGTTGATTTCACGGACATCGAGGCGGTCACTCTCCAGAAAGCGATCCGTTCGCTCCCGAAGAAACAGATGCTGACATTCAACCTCCGTTATTATGACGAACTGGATTTCAGCGAAATAGCGGAAATTACGGACACGTCTCCCGACGGGGCGAAAGCAAACTGGCACAATGCCAAAGTTAAGGTCTCAAACTATCTGAAAGAATACAATGGATAATAATTTCAATATGCCGGGCATCGGCAAACGGATGCCATACAAGACTCCGGAAGGGGTGTTTGACGACATTGAACGCAATGTCATTTCGGCTACGGGATGCGAAAGCAATCATAGCCACAGACTGCGCGCGGTCAGCATTACACTTGCCGCAGCTGCGTCACTGGCCTTTCTCGTGGTATTCGCCATACATCTGAAGACATCCAGGACGGATTCATTCGCGGATGTCCAGCAGGCGTTCGAACGCCTCGATGATGCAGACCGGTCATTCCTCTCCGAAATATATTATGAGGATACTTTTATCAATGTAAATTATTAGAAATCAATGAAAACAATAATCAGAAACCTTGTATTTACGGCTATAGCCGTATTTATGTCAATATCTCTGTCCGCGCAGCCTCGTTCCAACAGGATCAGCCGTGAGGACCTGGCAGTAAAACAGGCCGAACATATCTCTGAAACGCTGGCTTTCGACAAGGCTACAAGCGACAAATTCAAAGAAACTTATTGCAATTTCCAGAAAGAACTGTGGGAACTGGGACCTCGTTCCGAGAAGCAGCAACCGGACAATCCGAGCGAGGAGGAGATGCAGAAGCGTTTCGAACGCAGCCAGAAGATACTTGACCTGCGCAAAAAGTACTACAGCATTTACAGCACATTTCTCACTCAGAAGCAGATATCCAGAGTTTACGAGATTGAGCGTGATATGATGCGCAGACTTTCACAACCTAAATCACAAGGCCCTAAACAACAAATTTCAAAATCCACACAGATTTCAAAGTCAAGAAGAAATGAAAGCAAGTAGATTATTTTGGAGTACCTTGGTTCTGATACTTGCCGTGTCAGGCTGCTCCTCAAAAGAAGAACAGCCGACTGGCGGAAATGATACCAACGGAGAAGACGGCAATGGAGAAGACAATACTCCGGTGGAGTTGACGCTGAAGGAGCGTGTCGAAGCAATGATGGTGAAGGTGGACGGCGGAACTTTCATTATGGGACAGACAACTTCCGGACTGGATGATGTGGCAACAAAGGCGGAGTCGGATGCGCAGGACAACAACGATCCGCGTCCGGACGAACTTCCGCTTCACAATGTGACATTGTCAGATTTTGAAATATCGAGATATGAAGTCACTCAGGGACTTTGGAAAGAAGTTATGGGAACTCTCGAGCCTTGCTGGTCTGCCGCGGAATATGGTGAGGATGACGACAGGGCAATGGACGGAGTCAGCTGGGATGACGCCAACAGTTTCATTGAAAAACTCAATTCCTTGACTGGCGGTGACTGGCGTCTGCCGACAGAGGCGGAATGGGAATTCGCCGCAAGAGGAGGCGTGAAAAGCAAAGACTTCCGTTTCAGTGGCAGCAACAATATCAACGAGGCTGGATGGTTCAAGGAAGATGGTCTGACCCACGTGAACAAGGTCGGACTGAAAATCGCCAACGAACTTGGAATATATGATATGTCCGGAAATGCGTTCGAGTGGTGCTATGACTGGTACGGACCGTATGTGGACGCGGATCAGGTCAATCCCAAAGGACCTTCGGACGCTGACAAGGAATATCTATATGCCGGGACGAAAGTCTCCACCCACGTTTTGCGCGGAGGACATTGGCAGAGCAGCGCTTTCGGACTGCGTGTTTCTTTCAGGACCAAGATTCCGACATCGAACTACAAACCTAAGGCTGGTTTCCGTATTGCACGGGGCATTCCTTATTCTGAGATGAACAATTATGCTGTCGAAAGCGATACTGATTCGGATACTGATGAATTCGGAAAATATGTGAGCGGTACGTTGCAGTATAGGAAGAAAAATATCGCGACAGACAATGTCACAAAGCCGATTCTGGTGATGTATCTCCACGGAGGTTCGTCAAAGGGTGATGACAATGAGACTCAGATGAAGGAGCCTGCAGTAAGCGTTATCGCCAAGTATCTGGCCGACAACTCGATTCCTAGCATATTCGTTGTGCCTCAATGCCCGTCATCCGGTAGCTGGGGAGCGAAGATGAATGCGCCTCTCGCAAATCTTATCGGAGAATATGAATCGTCTTGCGACGGAGTATATGTCCTCGGCGGTTCTATGGGCGGCACGGGAACGTGGTCTTTGTCAAATACTTATCCTGAGAAATTCACCGGAATAATGGCTGTTGCGGGAAAACCTGGAACTGCTCTCGCTGAGAATTACAAGTCAATGCGTGTCTGCGCCGTGATGAGTGAAACGGATGAGGTTATGAAGGATGCTTACAAGGATGTCGAGACTTTCTGCACGAGCATCAATGCTGCCGGTGGAAATGCCATCTGGACGATAGTGCCGGCATCGGAGCAGTGGTCGCACCAGACCACATGCGAGCAGTCCTACACAACCGAGCGCCTCAGCTGGCTGTTCGGAAAATAGCAGAAAAATCAGATATATTATTTGACGTCGGGATAATCCTCTTTGAACAAGGCTTGTCCCGATGTTTGCGTCATTTCAAAGGTCGGCATTAAAAGTGTGCGGATGGGAATTTTACTTCCGTGTCTATGGCGGGTCTTATAGAAGTATGAAAAAGATGATGCAGACTATTTCTTGAAGTTTTCACTTTATATGACAAGTCAACTCAAAATCACATATACAGTTTTTTTCGCTCTTACAGCTCTTGCGGGATTCCACCTGCAATGCGTTGCGCAGATTCCGGAAGGGCGGGACTATCGGATCAAGGAGTCCGTCATATCGGCGAAGGTCCCCAAACGACTACGCAGCTACATCCCGTTCTGGGGTACTCCTGAACCGTCCGCGTGGACACGGGAGGACAGTCTTGTCGTGGACAACTGCGTCGCAAGCATAGATACCTCCCGCATATTTCCGAACTGGATATGTTGGAATCTCGATCTCGCCAGCACGTCCACAGACAAATATAAATTCCTCCGGTTCGCAAGGAAAGGGGAGAGTCTTCCGGTGGAAAATAATCTGGCCCAGGTTATAGACGAATGTTACCGCTGGGCCTGGCGAAAGCCTTACGGAAACACGAACATCGTTGTTGGCCCCATCTATTCCGCGCAGGACAGCCGCATCCCGGCCGCTTATTTCGCAGCCGTTTGCAAAAAAGAGAATTCCAAGGGGCTTATGCCGCTGGGATTCACTTCCATCGCATTCATAATCCCGTCATATCCGTCGGAACTCAAAAATCTTTACGACTATTCCTGCTCCGTCAATTTAGTCGAACACCGCACCGGACTCAATCTTTTTCCGGAACTCCCGCGACGGGTGCAGGAACAGGTGGAGGAGATGACCGCCTATGAACTGTTTTGCCCGTTTCAGGAAATTGACGAGAACAAACTCTATCTTCTCGAACCGGAATTTGAGCGCGGAGTCGCCACGGAAGGCTATGATGATATTGATAGGTGAAACTTCCGGATGCAGACGGTCTTAGCCGCCAATAAAAACTCTATATTCGAGGCCGCTCCCTTGTCAAGGTATTCTTTAGTTTCTATACATTTTTTGAGGGTGTCTCCGTCGTTTTGCAGACAGTGGCAGCTGATAAATTACGGATAGCATTATACATATTTCTGCAAAAACCATAAATTCCACATTAGCGGTATTTTTTACCGGAATTCCGGTAAGAGTAAACGAAAAGGCTGTATCTATTTTTGCAGAAAATTTATTGAATATGAATAAGATACTTACCTCTGTGCTGTTTGCGGCCATAGCCGTGTCAGGCACATTAAACGCGCAGGAAACAATGAAAGAGAACAAAGTTTTTGGCGTGGCAGATATGTCAAATTTCAAAAGTCACAACAGCAATCCTTGGGGATTGGTCTATGACGGAGCGATTACCGAAAATGTTCAGGGGAAGGTAAACATCACTCCTATTACATACGACCTTAACGGCTTGAAGATTTCCGCCAACGTCTATACGCCGGCAGGATATGACGACTCAAAAACTTATCCGGCCATTGTGGTCGCACATCCTAATGGGGGAGTGAAAGAGCAGGTCGCCGGACTGTACAGTCAGAGGCTTGCGGAGGCAGGGTATATCTGTCTCGCTTTCGATGCGGCATATCAAGGCGCAAGTGAGGGAGAACCTCGCAATACGGACAAACCCGCAAACAGGATTGAAGATATTCGCAGAGCAGCAGACATTCTATCGCAGTATCCGGGTGTGGATGCAAACAGAATCGGAATCCTGGGCATCTGCGGCGGCGGTGGCTACACTTTGGCTGCGGCGCAGACCGACAAGCGTTTCAAGGCTGTCGCCACGCTCAGTATGTTCAATACGGGCCTGGTACGCCGCAACGGTTTCCTCGATTCGCAAATTAATGATGTTCAGGAACGTCTTGCCGATGCGTGTGCGGCTCGTCAGAAAGAAGCTGAAGGTGCTGACCCGGAATACGTTGGCGATATGAGCGGTGTGACTCCGGAGCTGGCGGCTAAATTGCCGTTCGATCTCTACCGAGAAGGTTATACCTATTACCTTCAGAGCCACGCCCATCCTAATTCGTCTTTCCGCTATACCAAGAGCAGCCTCGTGGACTTGATGGCGTTCGATGCCAGCGCGAATATGTACCTCATCAATCAGCCGCTTCTGATGATTGCCGGGAGCATCGCCGACACGTTTTATATGACTGAGCAGTGCTATAGCCGTGCGACCGGTACGCAGAATAAGGAGTTGTTCCTCATCCCCGGAGCTACACATATCAAGACCTACTATGTGCCGGAGTATGTCAATCAGGCGGTAGCCAAACTGACGGAATTTTTCAGGCAGAATCTATAATGAGTAGAAGATATTGAATATGAAAAAGTTAATTACAACTGTCATTGCTGCCTCAGTGGTCGTTTTTTTTCTCGCCTGCACAGGCGAAGTTAAGCCGGAATCCGGTACAATCGCAAGATGAAATCGGTGTATCTTTGCATCTGAGTTCGGAAACTCACAAGCGGACGTGTCGACGCCGCCAAACACTTTGACATTATAACTTTACGGCTATGATCGGAGATAAAAAAATTACAAGACGCACAGCGTTGAAATCAATGTTCGGAACAGTCGCAATGGGACTGGCGGCCACTGCGGTCGGAGTCCCGAGTCTGACATCCTGCTCAGGCAAGAAGACAAAACGCATAATCTTCTATTTTACAGGAACCGGCAACAGCCTTTACATCGCAAGACAGCTTGCGGACGAGAATACTGAACTCCTCAGCATTCCGCAGTTGATTAAGTCGGAAAAGCTTGATTTCGAGGCCGATGAGATAGGCCTTGTTTATCCGATTTACGGTCATATGCCGCCTAATATGGTCAGACGTTTCATCCGGAAGGCCAATCTGAAAGCCGATTACAAATTCGCGGTTCTTACTTATGGAAACCGGAGGAGCAATGCTGCCGAAATCTGGGATGATGTGTCGAAAAAAGCCGGCAAACCATTCGATTATATTGCTACTATCTTAATGGTAGATAACTGGTTGCCTAATTTTGACATGAACGAGCAGAGGAAAATTGACAAACATATTCCCGAGAATCTGACAAGAATCAAGTCTGAACTAAGCGAAAGAAAACATTGGGTAGAGTCGGTCACGGAGCAAGAGCGTATGCAGCACAACGGCTTCATCGCATACACCGGCATCGATCCTGAAGTCGGATTCCTTAAACGCAGCGAGAAATATTTTGTCATAACTGACGCTTGTGTTCAATGTGGGGTCTGCGTAGATATGTGTCCGTCAGGTAATTACACGTTGGACGGCAATTCTGTCAAGACATCCGGCGACTGCGAATTCTGCTTCGCCTGCATCCAGAACTGTCCTCAGAAGGCAATCCAATTTGCAAAGGTTGATGACGACCCGCTTCTTGCCAGAGGCGAGCTGAACCCCGACGCCCGTTACCGCAACGAGAATGTCTCTCTTGCCGACCTTCGTGCCGCAAATAGCCAGCACAGGTAGGAAATGTCCGGAATTAAGGTAATGGAAGAATAACCTGTAACCTCTATATTTGCAAAGAAATTTTTGAAAACATTATGCGGATAGTCTGGTTATTAGGTTTCCTCGTGCTTCCTGTCCTTGGTATGGGCTATGTGTTGTGGCACATTTGGCATCTATTGCCTTTGCCTACCTTATGGAAATGGATTGTTTCAGGGGCATTCGGAGCAGCGATGCTGATGATGTTTGCTGGATTTACCGGCGTGATTGAGCGTCTGCCGCTTGGCGCGGCAACGGCGGTTTATAAGGTTGGTAACTCGCAAATCATTGTCTTACTTTATCTTGCACTGCTTTTTCTGTTGCTTGACATACTCGTTTGCCTGCATCTGATTCCAAAATCCTTGTTGCACGACAGCGCTTTCACGTCGGTTGGCATTGTATTCTTTATGACTGCACTCTTGTCGTATGGCAATTGTCACTATCGGAATAAATACAGACAAGAACTGTTCTTGTCAACAAACAAGACTGTCAGCAATGTCTCCAAGAACGACAAGAAAATCATATTGCTGAGCGATTTGCACTTGGGGTATCATAACCGTCGCAAAGAATTTTCACGTTGGGTGGACATTATCAATTCCGAACACCCTGACCTGATATTGATAGGCGGAGATATAATCGACATCAGCACGCGGCCTCTTCTGGAAGAAAATATGGCAGAGGAATTTCGCAGATTTGAGGCTCCTGTCTATGCCTGCCTCGGCAATCACGAGTATTATAGCGGTGAACCTAAGGCTCAAAAGTTCTATGAGGATGCAGGAATTACATTGCTGCGGGACAGCGTTGCAATCGTTGACGGCATCAACATAATCGGCCGTGACGACAGGACAAATGGACATCGGCTTTCATTGCGGCAACTGATGGAATATACAGTCCCTGAGAATTATACGATACTGCTTGATCATCAGCCATATCACCTTGAAGAAGCAGAGATTGCGGGTGTTGATTTTCAGTTTTCAGGGCATACTCATTACGGTCAAGTATGGCCCATTTCCTGGTTGACACGGACTATGTATGAGAAGTCTTTCGGCTATCTTAAGAAAGGAAATACAGAATATTACATCAGTTCAGGTATGGGAATATGGGGGGCGAACTACCGTATCGGAACTCGCTCTGAATACATTGTAGCTAATTTGCGAACGTGTATCGATTAACTTGATTTTCCAGAGTGCTTGGACTTTGGACGGCAAGGTGGCCGGTCTGTGTGAAATCTCCTTTATTACACCGGAATAAATGCCGCACTATGTTCGAGGATAGTGCGGCATATCATTGGTGTTGATAAGTCAGTCGCACGGCTTTCATACGCCGTTATGCGCGCCATCGTCTCCGCCAGATCAGGATTGAATGATGCTCCCAAGTTGATCGGCTGCGGGAACAGTGTGCCACCTTGAGCGTACGTGACCCCGTGATTGTGGTCAAGCCCATAGATGGTCGGTATTCCCAGATATTTGAGCGATAACTTCTGGATTAGAGTTATCCATTCATTCCACTGCTCCTTGCTGGCTGCTATCGTACCGGGCACCAGACAAAGTGTTGCAGCCAAAAGTGTCAAGATAGTTATGTATTCCAATGCTAATGTAAAGTTATCGTGATGAGCGTAATCCGGATAATAGTAGAGTTCAAATATGGCTTTTAAACTCCTTACTAAGTGAGGTGCAACACGTCACTTAGACAGTTCTATTTCCGGATTCCGTAGAGATAAGCCAGCAGGGCGAACTTGCCGCGCATAGTCTCGCGCGGAGTGAATTCGGCGTTGGACCACATATAGCGCTGGTTGAAGAAAGTTTCCTCTCGAGGCCAGTTCCCTTCGCTCCACGCCGGATACAGGCGGTTCAGCAGAATGCTTGCGTCACCTCCGTCACCTCGACTCCAAGTGCCGATGCCGCTGAAAGGAGTCTGTCCCGGATGAGTGCCCGGAACCCCGTCGTTGTGGCCTGTCGAATAGATGTCGGTGAAATGGCGCTGGCCAAGCCCGGTCATCTCGACCGTGTTCGACGGGTTGCGGCCCAGACCCCAGCCGGCCTCCAGATAAAGCCCCTTTTCCAGGTCCGCCTTGACAGCCTCATCGTCGCTGAGGGCGTGGGCTATAAGTACGAGTTGCACTGACTGGTTCGTGATGTTTCCAGAACCGTTCGAGGCACGACGGGAAGGCCGTTGCGAACTCTTGCTGATATGTTCATCTTCGGCCTGAGCCTGTACGCTGGAGAGCATATCGGCGTACAGAGTTGGGTAATGCCGCTCGCGCGGGCAGAGCAGATATGCAAGCGTGCCCCAAAGCTGGCAGTAAGATGTCTGGCCATTCTGCCTGAAGAAACTGCCCTTGACATATAGAGGGGTTTTGCCGTTGCGGACTATGCTTTCTTTAGCGAGAATCCGCTCCCACTTCCTGTCACCGGTGCTGTTGTACAGGAACGCTGCCGCCATCTGCCTGAAGTCGCGGCCCCGCATCGAGACATCTCCGAGGAACTGGCTCTCGTCCAACATCTGCTTCTTAAGACTCTCCGCATAGCGGAAAGCCTCGATCGCCTTGTCAGCGTAATATTGCCGCAGGCTGTCGCAGGATTGGATGCGGAACGCATCCGAGAGCATCGCGGCATTGGCAGCGTTGGCCCAGGCGGCAATGGCGGTGGCACCGGCCTGAAACATAACTGTCCAGTCATCCGAAGGGTTGGTGACTCCTTGTGAATAACCCCCGTCCGGAGTACGGATACTCAGGAAAAAGTCCACTTCGTTCCTCACCTCGTCGAGAATGTCCGGAATGCCGTTGCCGCTTTCCCGGATGCCCAGATTATCCTCTCCCAGGCGTCCATCAGTCAGGAAATACGGCAGGAGATGGTCGTAAATGTTGCTCACGTGCGCGAGGTGACGGTCCCAGTCGTAGGCATCCGAATGGCCGCCGACGGCCAGTTCGTTTGTAGGATTACCAGGAAGCCTGTGCGCCCAGAAGCCGGAGGACTCGGGGCTCTTGAAATGTGGCTCGTCCCAGGTGTCCCCGCCCATTTTTCTCCACTCGGGATGCCAAGGCTGCAGGTCGGTCAGGTAGATTTTCAGGCCGGCAGGGTCCACACCCGGAATGAAACGGGGCTGGCGCGGCACCGGACTTACATTCGGGTCAATAGGTTCACCCACACGCATATAATAATAACCACGCAGCGCATAACGGTATGGCTCATAGTAGATCTTCTCGTCCACATCGAAGTCCATACTGCACCCCACGTCTTCAACGACAAGCCTGTAGCGTCCCGGAGCCGGTGCGCGGAAATCAATATTCCAGACATCAGATCCTGTCAGATCTTCCCCGGTCTGCTCCAGCGCAGATTCGGAGCGCGCCTTCCAGAACTTTACTTCTCCGGCTTCTTGCGCGCTGCCCGCAGCTACATCGTAGAGATATACCTTTTTCCCCTCGAAAGAGCAGTAATCCCTCTCTCCGCCGTCGCCAAGCCACAGGTACAGGTCGGCCCCCATAGTTTTTTCTCGAGGACTGTAGCCGACGATGTTCACGTGGATGGATTCCGAAGGGGAGTTCCAGATGTCGTAGCAGATTTGTGCCGAGGTGACATCGGCTCCGAGCCCTTCCGGGAATTCTACTACATAGGAACAGCCTTGCCGCATCGGCTGAGGCATCTTCAGGAAGATCCAATGGTCTGGCTTGCTCCTCAGTCCGTCCTTAGCATTCGTGACGCCGAAAGGCTTGGACTTGCGCCAGGCTTGGACGGCGCTACCTTCAGTGAAAGACGGATCGTCCTGGGACTTGACACGCCAGAGGGACGCATCAGCCGCGAGATTTACTTCCAGCGGCGCTCCGTAGACGAGGAGCGTGTCGATGTGACGCGGCATATCCGGGTAGCGGGAGTAGACGGCTTCGCTCTCGTGCCCGATATAGGCGTCGGGCCTGGAGACATCCTCGCGATAGATGACCTCTCCGTCCTTGAAATGAACCATCAGGTAGTCTTTGTCCACTATCCGCAATTCCACGAACTTAGTCGCTTCCGCCATCTGAGGCAGAAGGAGTCCGGCAGCCATTGCCGCCAGTATCAATGTTCTCTTCAATCTCATTTCTCTGTATTTTGTTTTAGAGGCAGACAAACGCTGCGGTAATATTCGGCAAAATCGCTCCATCTATAGTAGGGGTGCCGGTCGCGGGGTAGCGGGAGAGTCACTTCCTCACCGCAAAGCAAAGCCTTGACGAGGATGTCTTCCGGGTTTCTCTTGTTCCGGTAGAATATAAGTTGAATATTCCCGGCCATTCCTGTGCGGAAATTCTGGTAGACGTTCTCTATGCCTGCCGGATTCTCGGGGACTTCAGAAGCTCCATCCAAACCTAGCAGGACGGTGAGCGGACCGAGATATGAATCGTGACCGAAACGGAGATCCGCCACCTTATCGCTATGCCCCTCGATCACTGACTCAGCCTTCTCCAGTATATCCTCAAGAATAGGGATAACCATATAGCGACGTGTCCAGAAAGTGACATAAGCCCACGTGTTAGATGAGACCCAGTTATCGTAGAGTTCTTCCGGTGTATATGGTGAGCCCATCAGTCCCTCACAGTCTATGTTCGGCAGTGATGTATAGAATGTGTTAAGCATAGAGTTGACTTTTTGGGAATCCCATCCAATCAGCGATATGTCATTGAAATACTTGTCCACAAGGACGTTTTGTCTGGCACCATCGCTTGCTGCACGTTTTTTCAGCAGTTCCCGATCGATAGGGAAGTCTTCTGTCGGGAATTTGCGAAGATACGGATTCTCTCTGCTGTCAGGCACGACGGCAGGAAGTGTTTCCCTTGATGCTTTTTGGAAGATGTCCAGCTCTCCGTCGCATCCTGCCAAAGCCTGGCAGAAAGCGGCCATGCTGACGATGCAACGCTTCTCAAGAGATGAGACGGCTTCAACGCGTCCGCCTTTTTTGAAAACCTGAGGAAATTCCGCGTACATCGTTCGCGCTATGCGGACGTGCTGTTCGTATCCCAGTGGTGTCAGTTCGCCCCAGCCGTTCCTTAACTGAGGGTATAACTTCTCGTAACTGGAAAACAGAGCCTCGCCATCAGCGTTAAGAGCGCCTTTTCTATGAGCTTCGGTCAAGAGGCTGTCGATGTCCTTGTAAAGATTCGGAGCCCAGAAATAGCGTGAGCCGTGTCTTCCATAGTGGCTGATGTAGAATGGCTTGTACCCTTTTGGGACCGGCGTCAGTGCCGGTGTCTCAGTCGGGTAAGGATAGTCGGTTCCATAGGCTTTACTGGGGACTGCAAGGATTTCTTCCCGCACATTAGTGCGTTGACCCCAAGTCAGCGAAGAAAGCAGAGACAAGACTGAGATCAGGATAAATTTTCTTATCATATATAAATCGTTTTGTTTCGATACTCTAAATATCGTGGTTTCTTGTCTTTGCGACTATCCGTAAATTCCAAACGGAATCGTACTGTCCAACAAATTGGCTAGTACAGTTAAAAAAATGCCACTACGGTACAAAACTAAGATATTCAACCGTTTATTCATGGTGGGTGGAACACGGAGGACGTGGAAGATGTCTCAATACTTCCATTTGACCGACTCCGTAAACGGCAATTGTAGAACATAGAGGACGTGGAAGATGTCTCAACACTGCACAGCTGAGTGTTTCGCTGAGTATAGCATGATAGAGGAAACCTTAGCTCCGGAAGTGATGGAGAAGGTCTCTGCGTGGTTCAATATAGAAATATGACAGTCAGGAACTCGAGAAAGTCCTCAGCAGCACAGCAGGATTATCATCTGCGCGGAGATGACACGCAGGAACATTTCCACAGGATATACGGTCGCGTAGGCAACTGACGGGGCATCATCGTCAACAGTGCTGAGCGCATAATTCAGCGCAATAGGATTGGCCATAGCACCGCACAACATACCGACATTCGATGCGTAGCTGGTTTTGCAGAAACGTGAGGCAACATATCCGACAAGCAGCACCGGAACTATTGTGAGCAGGATGCTGACTGCAATCCAAACAAGTCCGGAAGGCTGGAACACGGTTTCAAAGAAGCCGGGTCCTGCGCTCAGACCCAAACCGGCAAGGTAAATTGTCAACCCGAGCTGTCGCAACATCAAGTTTGCGCTGTGAGTCGTGTATGTCGTGAAATGCAGACGTGAACCATAAGCCCCCATAAGAATTCCGACAATGATTGGTCCGCCGGCAATTCCGAGTCTGATCGGTACGCTCATTCCCGGTATGGCAATAGGAATACATCCCAAGATCAAGCCGAGAATAAGTCCGAAAAACATTGAAAACAAGTTCGGATTTCGTAATTCTTTAGCCTGATTACCAAGTACTTCCGCCATATTGCTAATTGCGTTCTCCTGGCCGACAACCGTCAGTTTGTCACCAAGCTGCAATCTCAGTCCGCCGGACGGAAGAATATCTATACCTGCTCGGTTCACCCTGGTTATATTCACGCCGAACGCGTTGCGGAGATGAAGGTCACCCAGTTTTGTGCCGTTCAGATTCGGCTTGGTGACGAAAACGTGGCGCGATACCAATGTGCCGTCCAGATGGTTCCAGTCAATGTCCCCGTTGTTCCAATCCTTATTGACAGTCTCTCCGAAGAGCTTTTCTGCGGCGCCAACCTCCCATTCCTTGGAAAGGACAAGGACGTGTTCACCCTTCTCCAGCACCGTATCTCCAGTCGGGATAATGACTTGTCCGCGTCTGATACTGTCCGCGGCATCTTTACCCTTGAATTTCCAGACTCTCGAAACGACAAGACGGATTGATACGTCTTTCATTATCTCCTTTATGGTCTTGCCGTATATGGCCGGGTTGCTTATGCGGAATTCCGTGATGAAAGTTTCATTCTCGTGATTGTCCTTGCGTTTTCCGGAATCTTTCTGGAATATGAGTTTGAGGATAATCACGCTCGCTATGACACCGATGACGCCGAAAGGATATCCGACTGCGCAGGCCATCGCCATCTGGTTTGATGTGGCAAGGTCATCCGGATGTATCTGAAGGAGAGATTGTTGCGCGGCACCGAGCATAGGCGTGTTGGTGGCCGCACCCGTAAGCAGTCCCAAAGAAATCGGCAGAGATATGTCTGTCACCAGGCTGACGGCAACTGCCATCCCCGTACCGATGACAAGAACAGCGAATGCGAGAATGTTGAGTCGTATTCCACCTTTTTTCAATGACGGGAAGAAAGACGGACCCACCTGCATACCCAGGGCATAGACAAACAATATCAGTCCGAAATTCTGGGCGAAAGCAAGCATCTGCGGGTCAATCAGCAGTCCGAAATGGCCTGCGAGAATTCCTGCAAAGAACACGAATGTCACACCCAAGGTAACACCTTTGAATTTGATATTGTTGCAAAGCAATCCCACGGCGCATATCAGCGAAAGTACCAATATTGCCTGTATATAAGTCTGCTCAGTAAATAGCTCCACAAGCCAGTCCAACATATTCCTCACGATTTAAGACCGCAAAATTACATCTTTTGGGAATGTTATGAAAAATCTTTTGAAAAATTACAAATTACCGAGACTGTCGGTTTTCTCAGACTCGGCAGAATTTGTTTCGCAATATGAATGCAGAAGCGCTGACTGGACTCTGTAGGTTGAGTCAAGCGCTTGCAGATTTTCTTTGCGAATCGGTTCTGCACTAGGGGATTCCATAGTCAGAGGATTGATAGGTGTCCCGTTTTTCCATACCCTGAAATCAAGGTGCGGTCCGGTGGAAACTCCGGTGGAGCCTACATATCCGATAACGTCACCTTGTCTGACTCTGTCTCCGACTTTAAGGCCGGCCGCATATCTGGATAAATGAAGGTATGCGGTCGTATATACTGAATTGTGACGAATCTTGACAGTGTTACCGCCTCCGCCGCCCCAGCCTTTGCTGATGACGGTTCCGTCTCCGATACTCATTACAGGCGTGCCTGAAGGTGCAGCATAGTCAACTCCGGTGTGCGCCCTGACTTTTCCCGTAACAGGGTGCTTCCTGTGATAACTGAATCCGGAACTTATGCGTGAAAATTTGAGCGGTGCCTTGAGAAAGGCCTTTTTCATACTTTCACCCTTCTCATTCCAATAAAGATTGCCGCCGTCGCCCTGGTCGAAACGTATTGCGGGAAAGCATTTTCCGTTGTGAGCAAATTCTGCGTAATAGACTGTGTCAATGTCGATTATCTCACCATCGCATACGGATTCCACATAATTCACGCTGAAGCGGTCGCCCGGCTGAAGTGAGAAGAAATCCACGGTCCAGGCATATATGTCCTCCAAATGCAGAATAAGCATTGTAGGAACTCCGGCTTTCCGCATATCATTCCAGAGCGAAGAAGAAATGGTGATGTCCGAAAATTTCTTGCGATATTCGACAGGTTTCGTGAATTTCCACGCCGACATCGGCTCCTGACACTTGAACACGGTCACGCTTGTACGGCTCTCATTATAAACAATATACTCAAGCACCTGTTCGGTGGAATCTTTCACGCTGTAATATGCTTGCCAGGCATTTCCTGCCCTCATTTTTCTCGGGTCGAAAACAGAATCGCTTGCAGTCGCGAGTTCCATTGCCTGCTTTGGCGACATCCCCAGCCGTCCCAGGAGGCCAGTGAATATTTCTCCGTTTTTGAGGACTCCCTCTGACAGATTGAAGGAATCTGTGCAGAATCCCAATGGATAGACAGTGTCGTTTTCGGCAGTTTCAGATGCGTTCCCTTTGTTGTGTTCTTTACACGATGGAAGGAATACTGTCGCCAATATGGCTGACACTAAGCAAGTTATGATTAAATGACCTTTGTTCACTTTATATATGTTCACCCTATTGTCTGTTTTTGTATTACCGCATTTCGCGCTATGACAGCAACGAAATTGTCAGTGCTCAACTTGAGCGACGTCGCTGCTGTGTTGAGTCACTGTCGTTTGAGACCTGTCGTGCAGTGGCTGCGTCGACATTATTCTGATTCATTCACTCTTTCTGCTTCAGACTCAATGCCAAACTCCTTTGGAGGCATTGCGCTGAACGTCATAACCTTACCGGTGACGGGGTGGATGAATGCAAGAGTATCGGCGTGCAATGCAAGCCTTCCGGCAGGATTCGTCTTTGCGCCGTATTTCCGGTCTCCTGCGATAGGACATCCCAATTCTGTTGCAGAATGTACGCGGATCTGATTTTTTCTTCCGGTTTCAAGACTGAACTCCACTGCTGTATAAACTTTAGGTTCGGCACCGGAGACCTCGTCTTTTTTGCGCTTTGACAGGCTTCTAGGATGAACATTATTCTGCAAAACCCTATAATCCGTGATAGCCTCAAGCCAATCAGACGACTGCTTCCCGTTTCTTGGAGCGCGCTGATGCTGGTCGGTTTCCGGTTGATGTGAAGAAACCATCTTCATCGACTTCGGATTCTCCTTGAGCCAGGTGTCAATTCGGCCCTCCGGACGTGAAGGAACGCCCTCCACGATGCCTATATAGCCTCTTTCCTTGACCATAGTATCCCAGTTGTCTTGAAAGATTCTCTGGATTTTTTCGGTTTTGGCAAACACCAGAACTCCGGATGTGTCCCTGTCGAGTCTATGGACAATGTACACGTGAGACGGCTTCCACGGCACCCACTCGCTGGTGCTCTTGCGCTCCGCACGAACTTTGGTCCTTACATAATCACACAATAAGGAATAGACCGTATTCTCTTTCTTCTGGCTCATAAGGCTCGCTTTTGCGCCTTTCTTGTCCATATCCACGGCACGCCCTGCAGATTTTCCTGTACCCACTACAGGCAGTCCGCTGCGCTTGTTCACTACTATTATATAGTCATCCTCAAAGAGAATCTCGACTCCGTATTCCTGCACATCCACGCGGGCAGCGTGCTTGAGTTCATTGTAGATTGAAAGTTTCTTCGGGAGAATTATGAGTTGGTCGCCAGTCCACAGAGGCTGGTCAAAAGCGGTGACTTTCTTTCCGTTGAGGACAACCTGTCCGTTGGTGAGGTATGCCTTTACGCCGGTTTTACTCTGGCCGGGAAATATTTCATACAGATATTTGAGCAACGGCGCCTCGTGGCTTACCGTGAATTTCTGTCCGGGTATCTGTTCCATCATTATGATATTATTATGTCAATTTCTCTGCATACAATGCAGAACTGTAGTTTCAAAACAGCGAAGTTAGACATTTATTTTATAAATTTGACGACAACTATTAACCATATTAATCCTGATATGCGCATTATGAATCTTGCGAAATTTATGACTTTGCTGGCTCTGACCGGAGCATCAGCATTGTCGTGTTGCAACAACAGCGTCAAACCTGCCATACCTTATGATAAGGAAATCGAGAGCAAGGTTGACGGAATCTTGAAGAATATGACTCTCGAGGAAAAGGCCGGACAGCTGGTTCAGCTTACTGCCGAGACATTCACGACAAACGGACTTGTAGATACCGCAAAAGTGGGCTCTCTGGTACGCCAGTACAAAATCGGTTCATTCCTGAACGTATTCGGCTCCAAGAGTCTGGACAGAAAGTTGACTGCCGAGCAGATCAAACTCGTCCAGGATGTCACGATGAAGGAATTGGGTATCCCAATGGTATATGGACTGGATATGATTCACGGTGCTACCTACCTGACGGATGCGACTTTCTATCCGCAGGAAGTGAATATCGCGGCTACATTTGACCGTTCCTACGCTTCTATGCTGGGTAAGGTCATAGCGTACGAAAGCCGTGCTGCAATGGTCCCTTGGGTATTCTCTCCTGTAATGGACTTGAGCCGAAATTCCTGCTGGCCGAGAGTATGGGAAAGTTGGGGCGAAGATCCTTTCGTACAGTCTGAAATGGCGAAAGCTGAAACTGTAGCCGCTCAGGGTGATGACCCTAACCATATTGATAATGAACACGTTGCGGTAAGCATCAAGCATTACCTCGCTTATGGTGCCACAGCTTCAGGACAGGACAGAACTCCTGCATATATTGCACCTAACGATTTGAGAGAGAAATATTTCCGACCGTTCAAAGAGTGTCTTGAAGCCGGAGCGTTGACGATTATGGCAAACTCTGCGTCCATCAACGGTGTGCCTGTACATTCCAGCCACGAATATCTTACGGAATGGGCTAAGGAGCAGTTGAATTGGGACGGTCTGATTGTTACCGACTGGGCCGACATCAACAACCTTTTTACTCGTGAACATATTGTTGCGGACCGAAAGAATGCAGTGGCGGCAGGTATCAATGCAGGTATTGATATGATTATGGACCCTTACAATCCTGAGGTTTGTCTCGACATTATCGCAGCGGTCAAGGAGAATCTGATTCCGATGTCAAGAATAGACGATGCTGTGCGTCGTGTGCTGCGTCTCAAGGCTCGCTTGGGACTTTTCGAGAACCCTGTATGGGATGTTGAAGGTTATGACAAGTTCGCCTGCAAGGAATTCCAGGATGCAGCATATAAGTCAACAGTGGAGTCTATGGTTCTGCTGAAGAATGACAACGACATTCTGCCTCTCAAGAACGGTACAAAAATACTCGTGACAGGTCCTAATGCCAATTCAATGAGGGCTTTGAACGGAGGCTGGTCTTACACTTGGCAGGGCGACGCCGACAATTATGCATCTGAATTCAACACTATTTATGAGGGCCTGAGCGCCACATTCGGTGCATCAAATGTGAAATACGTTCCAGGTGTAACATATCTCCCTGGCGGAGACTGGAAGGCAGAAGATGCTTCAGGCATACAGGCAGCAGTACGCGCAGCATCCAATGTGGACGTCATTGTCGCTTGCATCGGAGAAAACAGCTACTGCGAGACTCCGGGCAACATCGACGACCTTAACATCTCCAAGAATCAGTCGCTTCTAGTGAGAGCTTTGGCCGGAACCGGAAAACCTGTCATCCTTGTTTTGAATGAAGGCCGTCCGAGAATCATCAAGGATATTGAACCGTTGTCAAAAGCCGTCATAGACGTTATGCTGCCTGGTAATTATGGTGGAGACGCATTGGCCGCATTGATGTCCGGAAAGGAGAATTTCAGCGGAAAACTGCCGTTTACATACAACAAGCACGTGAATTCTCTCCACACATACGACTATAAGGTCAGCGAGAATGTGCAGACTATGTTTGGTATGTACAACTATGACGCTGTGATGGATATACAGTGGCCATTCGGAGCAGGTTTGAGCTATACGACGTATGAATACAGCGATCTCAAGATGGTATCTCCTGTTTCTGATTCGTTCAGCGCTGACGACAATCTCGTATTCGAAGTTACAGTCAAGAATACCGGCGACAGAACCGGAAAAGAGTCCGTACTGCTTTATTCCAGTGATTTAGTCGCAAGCATCGTTCCTGACGTGAAACGTCTGCGTCAGTTTACAAAAGTTGAGCTGCAGCCTGGCGAAAGCAAAGTCGTGCGCCTGGAAGTTCCTGCCTATGAGCTTGCATTCGTCGGAAGCGACGGCAAATGGCGTCTGGAGGAAGGCCAGTTCCGTATGGGTTGCGGCGGACAGTCTGTAATGATTAACTGCTCAGCCACAAAGGTTTGGGATACTCCGAATATCTGATAGCGCTTTCTTGAAGGCCAAGTGGTGAGCTGAATTTCCCGAATCCCGATTGCGGCGGTTCGGGAATTTTTTTTGCTGCGATTCTTCAGAGTGTAGTCAAATAAAATTGATTACCTTTGAAGGCTTGAAAATGGTATATAAAATTTATTGAATATGAAAAAGTACAGTTTGTTGTCATTCATTGCCGCAATAGCGTTGATGACGTCTTGTGCCGGAAACGCAGTGCAAAGCGCGGCAGGAGTTGAGGTTCCTGCTGAAGTCAAAGTCGGAGAAGTGTCAATGCAGATGCTCAATGTCAGCGGCGGAACATTCACTATGGGCAAGACCCCGGCCGGGACAAAGCTTGCTAATGCAGTTGTGCACCAGGTTGTTCTGCACGGATTTTCTATTTCTTCGCAGCCTGTAAGCCAAGCTCTTTGGCAGAGAGTAATGGGCAGTGAAACCGGTTCCGTCAAGAACCCTTCAGCTCCGGCAGATATGGTATCCTATGACGACTGCGTCAAATTTGTGACTAAACTCTCCAAAGCCAGCGGCATACCGTTTTCTCTTCCTACGGAGGCCCAGCTTGAATACGCGATGACTTCCGGACAGATACAGTGTGATGCCGCATATTCCGAATGGTGTGCGGATTCTTATTCTGAATCTCTCGGCGATTCGCTGGCAATCGATCCGCTCTGTGCAGAGAAAACTGAACTCCGCACTGTAAGGACGCCTAAATCGCGTGCTGGTGAAAGCAACTATATGCGCAAGCCAGGACTTACATTCAGGGTTGCAGTAAACACGGAAACTGCCATCCCGGAGAATGTTGTCGCGGCTTTCATCGACAGGAACTATCCGCGTGAAGAGGTGGCGTCAAACGAGACAATCAATGTTGCAGGAGTGGCATTCCGTATGATAGGCGTCGCCGGAGGAACATTCGATATGGGCGCTACGGGCGATATGACAAAGATGTCAGATGATGACGAGAAGCCGGTACACGCGGTGACTCTCAAGGGCTTTGAAATAGGCCAGACTGAAGTTACTGCAGGACAGTGGCTTGCTGTAATGGGAAAACTTCCGTACAAGAACAGCGAGAAAGAACTCGACAAGCCTGTAGTGAACGTGTCCTGGTATGACTGCCAGTCATTCATACTGAAACTCAATGACCTTACCGGAAGGAAATTCAGGCTTCCTACTGAGGCTGAATGGGAATTCGCTGCAAGGGGAGGAAATTCATCACGTAACAACACATTTGCAGGTTCAATGTACGTAAGTCAGGTTGCCGCATATATAAAATCTGCTTCGTCCGAAGTGATGAAAGTGAAACAGTTCCAGCCTAACGAGCTTGGTATATACGATATGTCCGGCAATGCGTGGGAATGGTGTCAGGACAGTCAGTATGCCTATACTGAGGCTGCACAGACGGATCCTTGTTTCAAGACTTCCGGGGAACTCCGTATGATGAGGGGCGGAAGTGCCGCATCAAAATGGGATGCCTGCAGGATTTCCAACAGGTCCAAGATTCCTGCCTGCAACGTTAAATCTACATTCGGATTCCGTCTGGCAATCTGATGTTGGTGGGGTAAAACAATTTACTTGAGATTTTTGCGAAAAAAGGCGCTAAAAAGTTTGCAAGTTCAGATTTTGTCCCTATATTTGCAATCCCGTTCGGGAAATGAATGAAACTTTCATTTCGGGCGATATTAAAAGTATTGTTTGTGACGGGAGAATGGAGAGATTCGTTAGCTCAGTTGGTAGAGCACAACACTTTTAATGTTGGGGTCTCGGGTT
Source organism: Acutalibacteraceae bacterium (assembly GCA_963636275.1). Classification (GTDB taxonomy): domain Bacteria; phylum Bacteroidota; class Bacteroidia; order Bacteroidales; family UBA932; genus Cryptobacteroides. Next base: position 34,278 of record CAVHJF010000012.1, read on the forward strand.
CGAGCCCCGAACGGATCACAGAAATATTGCTTCCTTAGCTCAGTTGGTAGAGCACAGCACTCTTAATGCCGGGGTCTAGGGTTCGAGCCCCTAAGGGAGCACGAAAGACGGAGATCGATTTTGATTTCCGTCTTTTTGCATTTATAGGCGAATTATTTCTATCTTTGGACTGCGAAATTCAAACATTTTCTAAGGAATACATGAACGTCAAGATTGTAAACAAATCTTCAAATCCGTCCCCGTCCTATGCGACACCTCTTTCTGCCGGGATGGATATTCGAGCAAACATAGATGAACCGATTACGTTGGCGCCGCTTCAGCGGACTCTTGTGCCTACAGGCCTGTATATGGCATTGCCTGCAGGTTATGAATGTCAAGTGCGTCCGAGGAGCGGATTGGCAATGAAGCACGGAGTAACAGTCCTCAATTCTCCGGGAACGATTGACGCTGATTATCGCGGAGAGATTAAAGTCCTGCTTGTCAATCTTTCAGACAAGCCTTTCGTAATCGAGCCTGCTGAACGTATCGCGCAACTTGTTGTTGCAAAGCACGAGCAGGTTGTCTGGGAAGAAGTTGAGGTCCTTGACGATACGGATAGGGGAGCGGGCGGATTTGGAAGCACCGGAGTCAAATAATCGTAAATTAAAGAGGTCTTTTTTGTAAGTGATTATGGAAATCAGTGAGTTATATTCAATCTTTTGCGGTTGTGGAGCGGTAACGACGGATAGCCGTGCCATCAAGGGCGGAGAGTTGTTTTTTGCTTTGAGGGGTGAGAATTTTGACGGAAACGAATATGCGGAGAAGGCTTTGGCCGCAGGTGCGGCATACGCGGTAGTCAATGATGATGCTCCGGTTTGTGCGAAATGCCCTGAGTATATGGATGAGAGCGGCAGAAGCCGTGTAGTGCCTGTTAAGGATACGCTGGCTACGCTGCAGTCGCTCGCACGTTATCATAGAGAAAATGTTCTGGGTGAAGGTAAGCATTTGACAGTCATCGGAATTACCGGAACGAACGGGAAAACCACAACAAAAGAACTGATCCGTACGGTGCTTTCTGCGGAATTCAATGTGACCGCGACCGAAGGCAATCTGAATAATGACATTGGTGTTCCGTTGTCTTTGCTCAAAATTACGCCTGAAACGCAGCTTGCAATAATCGAGATGGGGGCGAGCCATCCTGACGACATCGAGAAACTGGTAAAGGTCAGTGAGCCTGATTATGGCATAATCACAAATGTCGGCAAGGCGCATTTGCTCGGCTTCGGCAGTTATGACGGCGTGAAGAAGGCTAAAGGCAAGCTGTACGATTATGTGAATGAGCACGGCAAGGCTGTTTTTGTGAACGAGGATGACGAGGTGCTTTGCGAAATGTGCGAGGAACGTTCCGGCCTGTCCATCGTGCCTTACGGCCTTGTTACGGATAACGGTGCTGTTCTGGAAACAACAGACGAAAAGCCATATCTCAGAATAAGACTTTCAGATGGTAATGTGGTGGAAACCAAGATTATAGGATCTTATAACGCATCCAATGTCCTTGCGGCAATCTGCATAGGAAAATTCTTCGGAGTAGGGGAGACTGAGGCGATTTCACAAATTGCTTCGTATGTGCCTTCAAACAGCCGTTCGCAGATGGTCAAGACTGAACACAATGTGCTAATTGTTGATGCCTATAATGCCAACCCGTCCAGTATGAAGGCCGCTCTGGCCAACTTCTCAAGCATAAATGCCAAGCCGAAGGCGGTGCTGTTGGGGGATATGCGCGAATTGGGGGAAGGCTCTGTCGCCGAGCATAAGGCCATCGTCAAGATGCTGCTTGAATCTGACAATAAACTCATCTGCCTCGTAGGGGAGGAATTCAAAAAGGCCTTGGACGAGTCCGCGTCTGATTCCAGATTTCATTTGTATCCGACTTCATCCGAGCTTGCTTCCGCGCTTGAATCTAAGCCTTTGTCCGGATATACGATTCTGGTCAAAGGATCCCGTGGAATCCAGATGGAAAAGGCGATACCTGCGTTGTAGGCTCAGGCGGCCTCCGGAGTGCGGTGAATCTTGTCGATGACTCTGGAGAAGAACCATTTGGCAGTGAGCGCGATGAGAGCGCCATAGATACTGCCGATGATTGCGCCTACACAAATATCTCCCAGGTAATGCTTTCCGACGAAGATGCGGCTTAATGACAGTACAGTCGCCCAGAAGAATATTCCTATGATGAAAATTGTGTATTTGCGTTGCTTGTCATATCTGAAGAGCAATGACGAACACATTGCGAATCCGAAAGCGTTTGCCGCGTGCGCTGAGAAAAATCCGAAGAAATTGCCTCTGTTTTCAAGGACGTGCAGGCCTCCTAGAATCATCTGTGAACTGTAGCAGGGGCGCAGACGGGCAACTGAGTATTTCAGAAGCGTTGAAGTCTGGTCACAAAGTACAAGTGTGAGCCCCATACACAGGATGGCAATCAATCCCTTTTTTACCCCAAGCCTCCGTATCAGAAAGTACGCTATCAGGGCATAAAGGGGAAACCATACCGCCTTGTCGGACATGAAGATCATGAACTGGTCCGAAGCCGGAGAGTGAAAGTGGTTGAGCATCAGAGTTGCTGTCTGATCCCATCCGTGCAATATGTCCCAGAAGTGAATTTGCATATTATTCGTTCAAAGCGTCCCAAAGAGCGTCCTTCAATTCGCCAAGTCCTTCGCCCGTGACGGAAGAAATCAGCACATAAGGAATGTCCTTTGGTAATGTCCTTTTTATCTTCTTTTCAGTTTTCTCGTCGAGTATGTCGCATTTGGTAACCGCAAGAACCCTGTCTTTGTCGAGCAGTTCCGGGTTGTACATCTTCAATTCGTTGAGAAGAATCCTGTAACCTTTGCTGATGCTTTCTTCCTCTGCTGAGACCATAAACAGGAGTACGGAATTTCTCTCGATATGCCTGAGAAATCTCAGACCGATGCCTTTACCCTCGTGTGCGCCCTCAATGATGCCCGGGATGTCAGCCATTACGAATGACTTGTCATCGTGGTATCTGACTATTCCGAGATTCGGCTCGAGCGTGGTGAATGCGTAATTTGCGATTTTCGGTTTAGCTGAAGTAATGGCGGCGAGCAATGTGGATTTTCCTGCATTAGGGAATCCTACGAGACCAACGTCCGCGAGAACTTTCAACTCCAGAATGAACCATCCTTCCTCTCCGTCTTCGCCAGGTTGTGCATATCGTGGAGTCTGCTGTGTGGCAGTCTTGAAATAATTGTTGCCTAGACCTCCGCGTCCGCCCTTGCAGAGAACTTTCTCTTCTCCGGGTTCCATCATATCGAAGAGTACTTCTCCAGTCTCTCCATTCTTTACGACAGTGCCGACTGGAACGTCAAGAATCACGTCCTGGCCTTGTTTTCCTTTGCACAATGCGGCTCCGCCGTGTTCTCCGTTCTCGGCCTTGATGAACTTCTTGTATTTCAAATGAATCAGTGTCCAGAACTGCGGATTGGCTTTCAGGATGATATGGCCTCCGCGACCTCCATCACCGCCGTCCGGACCTCCTTTAGGTACATATTTCGCCCTATGAAGATGTACTGACCCCGCACCTCCGTGTCCGGAAGCGCAAAATATTTTCACGTAGTCTATAAAGTTGCTCTCTGGCATAAATCTCTATCTCTCAATTAAATAAGTGGTATTTTGGCCCCTCTTTTCGCCTCCGGGTAACAACGGAGTCGCAAAAATTTCACGCAATTTGCCACAAAAACGGTACTGTCAGTTTGTAACTTTCTGAATATTCCGTTACGGATAATTCTGCATTTCTATGCTTGTTTATCCCTGTAACTTGTAATTCTGAGTCAATGAACTTTCAGTCTGTAACCGACTTTTTTCCTCTTATGCTCGCAAAGATACGCATTATTTTCGGGAAGTCGAGAATAAAAATCTCCCCGTCAGCCCTGCAGTCCCGGTTTATTCACTCGCATTCCCGCTTTCGACGGCTTCCTCATCCTGAATGACGTGGGTGCTGCGATATGTCCCCGGACTCATCCCTACAGTCTCCTGAAACACGGTGCAGTAGTACTCCGAAGTGCTGAAGCCGCAGTCGAGCGCGATATTCTTCACCGAGAGCGTGCTGTTGCGCAGGAAATACATCGACGAATGAATGCGGAGCTGCTGGAGATATTGCGCCGGCGGCATCCCCGTGTTCTTCCGGAAAATCCGCCTCAGCCAAGTGTAGCTCATTCCGAGGCTTTTGGCAAGAGCTTGCATATCAATCTGTTCCGAAAGATGATTCGCCATATGTTGTTTCACGGCGTTGATTGCTTGAGCCGTCTTGTCGTCCGTCCTGTTCCTGGTCTCTATGTTGTAGTTTATCAGCGCGAGCATATGCATCACAATCGTCTCGAGCATACTCATCGTCTGCCCGCATTGCCGCTCGGCGTAGAACAGAGCCTGCTCGAAAAGGTCAACGAGTGTGGCTGACATACCGATTTCCAGCGGCCCTTTCTTCCCATGAAACAACCTGTCCGTCGCCTCCCTGAATACCGGACCGTTGAACCCGATGTAATACTCCGTCCATCCCGTGTCCCGGTTCGGCCTGTAGGAGTGCCAATAGCCAGGCCGCAGCAGGAAAAGCGTCCCGGGAGTTACTACACGGCTTCCGCTGCGGTCGTTGAATACGCCCGTGCCAGCCGTGATGTAAACCAGTTGAAACTCGGCGAGATTTCTCCCGTTCTCGAGGGCGAAACTGTAGCGTCTCGGAATTTCGCTCACCGGGTAGTCCTGTCTCGGAGCCACCTCCTGATAGCCTATGGTCGAAATCAGATTCTCGCTCTCTTTTGCGATTGTCTCCAGCGAAAGTAGGAAGAACCGGCTCGCGTGCCTCTGTCCGTTCTGAATCATCTTGTGTTGTCTTAATTTATTATAGTTTTTATTATAGTGTTATCTCGTTATCGTGTTGTCTTCTTGACGCTGTATGATTCCGCGCTTGTTTCATTATGGAATAGGAAGCCTGTCTCAGTGTCAAAAATCCAATTTGATAGTGGGCGTTATCTGCTCCTACTTTGTCTATTTTTGCGTAAATTTGTTAAAGTAACGGAGAAAAAGGTACGCCGCGAAAGCATCTGTCCTACTTCTTTTTGCCAAATGAATAGTTGCGTTTGCGTAAACGCCCCTATTTTCACGAAGCCTTGTACGAAGTTATGTAAAAGATGTGATTTTTGACCCCAAAGTGTCAAAATTTATAATAGGTATATAATAATAACACTAAATGCAGATTAAAAAGCAGTTTTTTGCAATTTTTGCAGCCGCATCCGCTCTCATCTCCTGCGGGCGCGAAGCCAAGACCCCGGACTACTATGTCTGTGCCTACATCTGGCCGTCTTGCCACGATGACTCCCTCGCACACGCACTGATATGGCCGGGAGGACAAGGAGAATGGGAAATCATCAACAAGGGGACTCCGCGCTTCCCGGGTCACTACCAGCCGCGCGAACCGCTGTGGAAAGGCGATTTGGACAACGATCCCGTAGTTGTCGAGAAATGGATAAACACCGCCCTCGAATACGGTGTGAACACTTTCATCTACGACTGGTATTGGTTTCACAACTATCCCTACCTCGAAGAGGCTCTTGACGACGGGTTCCTCAAGGCTCCGTCAAATGAGAAGATGAATTTCTACATAATGTACGCGAACCACGAGGTTACGAATATGTGGAATCCCTACATCAACACCGACACCAAGACTCTCACCTTCGACCCGCGCATTGACTGGGCACAGTGGAAAGTGATAGTACAGAGAGTTATAAGCCAGTATTTCCATCGCCCGAACTATGTCAAGATCGACGGTTGTCCGGTTTTCGGCATCTGGGATCTCAATCTCTTCACTGAAGGTTTCGGTTCTATGGAAGAGGCTGGCAAGGCTATGGCATATTTCCGCGACGAAGTGAAGAAGGCTGGTTTTCCTGACCTTCATCTCCAGCAGTGTGGCGGCAACTGGAAGAGAAGCGTCGCCGAGACCGCCCACATCAAGAAACAGATGGAAGTCTTCGGCGTCAAGTCATTTTCCTTCTATAATATGGGCGGATTTGATACCGACTACATAAAGCACGGGATGAACTCCATAAAACTCCGCGAAGACTGGGCGAAAGAATATGGTCTGCCAGTGTTCCCGACCGTTTCGGTGGGCTGGGACAGCACCCCGCGTTTCCTTGACGAGGGCGCGGAGAAGGTGACTTGTTACAATCACACCACCGAGGCTTTCGCATCCTTCCTCCAGACTGCGAAGGAATGGGCCGACGACCACGCTGACACGCAGCCGAAATTCCTGATGATCAACGCCTGGAACGAATATGTCGAGGGAAGTTACATCCTTCCGGACCGCCGCGACGGCTTCGGCTACCTTCAGGCCGTGCGCGATGTCCTTGACGGTAAATATGATAAAAGATAATAATCCATTGTTATGATTGACAACAAAACATTGTCGGCATTTGTTCTGGCGGGCATTATGGCTCTGTCCTCCTGCTCGGCATCTAATCTCGAGAACAGACTCGATAAATTGGACGACAGGCTTGCGGCGCTTGAAGATGCAGTCACCAAGGTTAACGACAACATTACGACCGTTAATGCCTTGTATCGCAAGAACTTGCTGATCGGAGATTATAAGGCGAAAGTTGATGGAGAGGGGAATGAGACCGGTTATGATCTTTCTTTCTCCGACGGCACAGTCGTAAGCATCGTTTATGGAGACAAGCTCGAGGGCTCCGCGCCGATTATAGGCGTTGACCGCAACGGAGACTGGGCTGTTTCAGTCGACGGAGGTGAGCATTTCACCAAGGTCGAAGATGCGGACAAACCGGGTAGCGAAGACGGTTACACTCCGCGCATCTCGGTTGACAAATACGGGTTCTGGATCGTGTCCACGGACGGCGGCCAGACTTGGACCCGCATTCAGAATGATGCGGGCGATCCTATCAGCGCGAAAGACGGAAAGTCTATGGTACCGTCCTCGTATTCATTCTTCAGTAAGGTTTCGTTCAACGAGAAGACCGGTTGCCTCGACATAGAGATGGTGACAGGAGACACTCTTTCAATCCCGGTACGCAAGAGCCAGACAATCGAACTCGACTACTACTATGACGGGGCGTACGCCTACGCCGGAAAGGATGTCGTGTTCCCTGTGAAGCAGCTCTCCGGAATAGACGGTGCCACCTGGACATCTGTTCCGGATGGCTGGAGCGCCAAACTTGAGAGCGACAAACTCACCGTCACCGCTCCGGAGAACGGAGAAGCGGGCGACTATGAACTGCAGCTTCTCGCATACACCGAGAACGGTTCGGCAGTTCCATATACTTTCAAGTTCAGCTACGACCCGAAGTTGCTTTTCCGCGACGATTTCGTCGGAGATGATATAGATTACCGCTACTGGTCCCGTTATCAGGCCGGTTCTGTCCGCTCCGACTGGGATCGTTATCAGGAGGCTGACCCCGCTCAGTCTTTCGTCAAGGATGGCGTGCTCTCCCTTATGGCAGAGAAGAGCGGAGACTCCTATCGTACGGGAGCAATCCACGGCAGGCAGAAGTTCTCCTTTGACCCTCCGTTCAGGGTGGACTGCAGCGCAAGGTTCACCGAGATGGCGGAAGGCGTGTGGTTCGCAGTCTGGATGACTCCGGAAAAGGGCTATCAGTGGGGTGAAATTGATGTCGTGGAGAAAGCCAATTTCGGAACGCGTACCGAGCACACCTGCCACAATCCATATACCATCAACACTACCTCAAGCCGTCAGGATCAGGCGAATGCAGGCAAGGGTTCGTGGATGACTGCCGGAGTGTTCAACACTTTCTCCGTGGAACTGACAGAAGAAGCTGTTGTCTATTTCGTAAATGGAGTTGAGGTCTTCAGGTACAATAATATACAGCATTCCGTCGACGATCCGGCATATTCACAGCTCAACGACAGGGAGAAGGAATACTACCTTCTGAACTACACTTTTATGGAGCAGACCTACAACCTCTTGATAGATATAGCGATAGGAGGTAGTTTCCCGGGAACGGCAGTGAACGATTCCCAGTTGCCGGGACAGTTTGACATCGATTGGATAAGCGTCAGAAAATTATAGCGTTAAGAATTATAAAAGGCATAGATATGAAAAAGATAAGAACAATAGTGGCGACATTTGCCGCCGTCGTTGCGGTTTCCGCCTGCAGCGACACCGCCGACCTTGAGAAGCGGATAGACGAGATTGATGCGCGTGTGACCGCCCTTGAGAGCGTGACCGCAGCGCTGAACGAGAATGTGGCCGCACTTCAGGCCATCGCAGAGGGAAAGACCATCAATAAAGTCGAGGAGAAGGACGGAGTCTACACCATCACTCTATCGGACGGGACTGAACTCAAACTCAACCAGGGTACGGAAGGTATGGGCAAGGCGCCGCTGCTGTCAATCGATGAAGACGGCTACTGGATGGCAGACTATCAGGACGGCAACGGACCGCAGTACATCCTCTCGGCATCCGATGAGAAAGTCATAGGGCGCGGCCAGAACGGGGTTACCCCGAAATTCAGCGTCAACACCGCAGGCAACTGGACTGTAAGCTACGATGGTGGCAAGAGTTGGACGGAAGTGCTTGACGAGAACGGCAAGGCAGTGAAGGCAGTGGCGGAAGGCGGTGAGTCAGACTCATATTTCGCCAATGTTGAATACACAGACGAAGCCCTCATCCTCACACTCAAGAACGGAGAGAGCTACACCGCTCCTGTCGTCGGAGGCTTCCTCTTCAAAATCAGCGGTGCTCCGGACGGGGATGTTACTTTCAAGCGCGGAGAGAAAAAGACTTTCAGCATAGAGCAGAAAGGCGTTGTTGCAGCCACAGTCACTTCACGCCCGAACGGGTGGGAAGCTTGGTTGAGCGAGTCCATACTCACCGTACAGGCTCCGTCGGAAACCGCAGCGGATACAAAGGCGACCATCGCCGACTCCCGCAAAGACGTCTCAATAACTGCAATTTCGGGGTCAGGACACGTTGCGATAGCCAAAATCTCGGTCTATCTGGACGGTTCCGCAACGGTGGATGATCCGGCGGCCGGAATAAAGGTTGTCGGTGCCACTGCTTCGACGCTCACATTCGGTGTAACTCTTGAAAACACAAGCACCTGGCACTATATTTTCCGCAAGACATCCGAGACTGCACCGTCCCGCGTCGAGGTCATAAGTTCAGGAACTGAAGGAGGCGACAACTATAATCTGACTTTCGAGGAACTTTCCGCAGAAACTTCATACACGCTCTATGTCGTTCCGAGCAATACTGCCGCTGACGGTCCGCTCGCAAGTTGCGAGGCTTCAACCACTTCCTACAGTGATCTTTATGAGGCGTGGGAATGCGGACAGGATATCAAGATCGGCGGAGTGGTCTATAACAAGTCTGTTTACGGAGGCGCAACTCTTGTGAAAGAAAGCACTGCAGTCACCGAGGCCGGAATTTATTTCATATCCACTGAAGGGGAAGTGACAGTGAATAAAGCCATAATCAAGGGCTCTGTCATGTTCATCGGCAACAACCCGGATGTCCGTTCTTCAGTGCGTATAATCAGCGGAGCTGACTATTATCTTGGCGACACCGAGACCGCCACCCATCACGTCATCGCATTCAAGAATGTTTCCATTACTAATGAAGACCTCTCCCGCAGGATTATGAGCGTTGCAACCTCCGCTCTCGGCCGCGTGGTGCTTGACAACTGTTATCTCGGACTCAACGAAGATTTGCTCTGGCGGCAGAAAGAGGAGCAGACGCTTGAAGATATGACAATCGTGGACTGCGACATCCTCGTGATGAACGACAAGGACGGCCGTGGCCGCGCCATCATTCAGACATGGAATGGCTCCGGCTACACTCTTGGCTCATTTACAGCGAAGAACAATGTCGTCTGGAGCAATGCCGAAGCCCGCCAGTTCCATTTCATCGATGAACGCTATGCCTCTGGAATTGAGTTCGCTTCTGTGGATGTAGAGAACAACACTCTGTACAATGTCATCGGAGACGAGGTCAACAACAACATAGGAGTGGTGACAGTGAACAAGGTGACAGGCGACCTCACCATAAAGAACAATCTGATCTATCAGTCGGCTCCGGTAGACAAGGGCACTTCGGGCGAGAGCAGGCTTCTTGTTCTCTCCACCATGGGTGAAGACAGGGAACTCTCGACAATCAACACCAGTGGAAACTGGTCCTGGTATCCTTATACGAAGTTCTACCGGGGAAAGACGAAGTCCTACTTCTATGGTACGTCGGAAGGAACAACTCTCGGTATGAAGCTGAACGGGAACTCAATCGAGTCCATCGAAGAGCCGTTCGAGTCTGCGGACGTCACGACTGGAACATTTGTGAAGAAAGCATCTTTTTCGGAGGTTGGCGCACAGCGTTAACAGCGTATTTCCGACAGCAAAAGTGTATGCGGTAACTGAAATGAGTACCGGATTCCATTTTAAAAGAGTACCACTTAAAGTGGCTTCAAAAAGATATGAAAATCAGAAAGTTCTTATTTATTGCCTTTGCACTTCTCCTTCCTGTCCTCCTTTGGGGACAGGAGAAGAAAGTGACCGTGAAAGGAACGGTTTCGGATGCGTCCGGACCGCTTCCAGGGGCTACGGTATATCAGGAAGGGAAGATGTCCAACGGGACTATGACCGGCTCTGACGGTACCTACACTATCTCCGTCGCATCTGATGCCAAGCTTGTTGTTTCCTGTCTGGGCTATGCCGACATCATCGAGAATGTCTCAGGACGAAGCAAGATTGACTTCAAGATGGTGGAGTCTTTCGAAACCCTCGCCTCCTCCGAGGTGGTGAGCGTCGGTTATGGTTCAGTGGCTCGGCGCGACCTCACCGGATCTGTGGGTAAGGTCAATATGGACGAAATCGTCAAATCAACTCCGATGAACTTCGACCAGGCTCTTGCCGGACGAGTAGCCGGAGTGGTAGTCACCACGTCCGACGGACAGGTGGGTTCGGAAGCGAATATTGTGATCCGAGGCAACAACTCCCTCACCCAGTCTTCCGCCCCGCTTTATGTGATTGACGGCTTCCCGACCGAGAGCTCGTACGCCTCCTCCATAAGCCCTGCAGATATCGAGAGCGTCGATGTCCTCAAGGACGCTTCGGCTTCAGCGATTTACGGAGCGAGAGGCGCGAACGGAGTCATAGTCATCACCACAAAGCGAGGTTCGCAGGGAAAACCGAAAATCAACTTCTCGGCATCGTGGTCAGGTGGCAAGATCGCCAACAAGGTGGATCTGCTCAACGGCTATGAATTTGTCCGTCTCGATGATGAATACTGCCTGGGTACGAACGGTACACATTCCGGTTATTTTACGGGCTATGACAGTTCAGGGGCGTATGACTCCGACTTCTATTCGCTGGAGGACTACGCCAGCCAGCCCTATGTCGATTGGCAGGATCAGGTTTACAGGACTTCTTTCTCGCAGAACTATAATATCTCGGTCAGCGGTGGAAGCGCCAAGGCAGACAATCTTTATAACATCAGTTTCAGCGCCCTCGACCAGAACGGTATCCTTATAGGTTCCGCTTTCAAGAGGTACTCCGGCAAGGTGAACTTCACGCAGAATTTCGGCGAAAAGGTGAGCCTAGACGTCATAGGCAGTTTCTCTCGCGCCACAACAGACGGTACGCAGCCTTCATCTTCGTCTCAGGCGACCACTGCGTCTTCGTACCTGCTCTACTCGGTGTGGGGTTTCCGCCCTATACGTCCTCTGCGTTTCGGTCCGATCAACGATGCTTTCGTCAACGAGCTTGTGGACGAGGAGATTTCCAACCCGGATGCTTTCCGTTTCAACCCGGCGGCAAACGTGCGCAACCAGTACCGCAAGATCATCAAGGACTACCTTAATGGAGGCGTGGCTCTAAACTATGAGATGATCAAGGGGCTCAAGCTCCGCATTTCCGGAGGCTACACTCTGGCAAAGAACCGCAACGAGGAGTTCAACGGCTCTAACACGATGACTGGTCATCCCGCATCCCCTCTCGGCTATGGCCCGAACGCGCAGATTCTTTGGGACGAAACCCAGACCTGGCTGAATGAGAACACTCTCACTTTCGACAGGACTTTCGGACTGGATCACAATTTCCAGGCTCTTGTCGGCGTTACCTTCCAGGGCGAGACCACGACCCATCAGGGTGTCGGGGCGCATCAGATTCAGTCAGAGCAGCTCGGCCTCGAAGGTATGAATACCGGAGAGTATCAAGCTATAGAGCCTTACAAATGGCAGTGGATGCTCGCTTCCGGCCTTACCAGACTGAACTACAACTACAAGCACAAATATTATGTGACCGCATCGTTCCGTGCTGACGGCTCGTCGAAGTTCCCTAAAGATAACCGTTGGGGATTCTTTCCTTCTGCCAGCGTCGCGTGGACATTCACCGGCGAGGAATTTATGAAGGGCCTGAAATGGTGGAACAACGGAAAACTCCGCTTCTCTTGGGGCGAGACCGGAAACAACAGGACATCGACTCCTTACGACTACTACACCCGTTTTATCTCACTTCCGGGAAACAACAACAATCAGGACTATGTCCGTGACGGCCAGACGGTTTCAGGATATTTCCGATACAATATGCCGAACGAGGGACTGCGTTGGGAAACAACAGTGCAGATGGACCTCGGTCTCGACCTCGCGTTCTTCGACAACAGAATCTCCCTCACTGTGGACCTCTACCAGAAGAACACCCGTGACCTGCTGCTTCAGGCGACTATGCCGTCTTCTTCCGGATATGAGACCGCGATGATCAATGTCGGATCCATCCGCAACCGCGGACTCGAGCTCTCGCTGAACGTAGTCCCTGTGCGGAAGGAGAACTTCGTCTGGACGTCGACTTTCAATTTCGGTATGAACAACAACACGGTGACAGGACTTTCGATGAACCAGACTACGCTCGTCTCCTCCGTCAGCTGGAACGACCGCTACTCGTCCCAGACTCCGTACGTTACCAAGGTCGGGATGCCTACCGGTCTGATGTACGGCTACCGATATCTCGGGACCTATAAATACGACGAGTTCACCAACGGCACTCTCCTTAAGGAGGGAATCCCTTATCTCGAGAGTATGACCAGAAGTTCGGTCAAGCCGGGCGATCCTAAATATGAGGATGTTAACGGCGACGGTGTAATCAACGATGCTGACAGGACGGTCATAGGAGTGGGACAGCCGCTGCATACCGGAGGTTGGAACAACAGCTTCAATTTCTACGGTTTCGACCTGAGCATATTCTTCAACTGGAGCTACGGCAACGACATCCTCAATGCGAACCGTCTGGTGTTCGAGAATTACGACGGAAGCCAGCTCAACCAGTTCGGCTCTATGCGCAAAGCCTGGTCACTCGACCGCAATCCGCAGAGCGATGTTCCACGTTCCGGCGCGAGGGGAATGGACTACTACTCTTCCCGTGTCGTGGAGGACGGCTCATTCCTGCGTCTGAAGACCCTCACTCTCGGCTACTCGATTCCGAACAAGCTGCTCAAGAAAGTGAAGATTGAGTCTCTCAGGGTGTACCTCACAGGCGAGAACCTGCTCACTTTCACCAACTATTCCGGACCTGACCCGGAGGTTTCCACGAGAAATTCAGTGCTCACGCCTGGATTTGACTGGTCAGCCTATCCGCGTGCGAGGACAATCACGGGCGGCATCTCACTCACATTCTAAGGAGGATACATATTATGAAAAGAATAAAGAATATAATTGCCGGATTTTCGGCCGTACTGCTTCTTGGAGGCTGCGACCTTCTGGAAGTGAAGCCGAACATCATCACGGAGGACACTTTCTACACCTCCTCGTCTCAGGCACAGCTGGCTCTCAACGGTGTCTATGGCGTACTGAACAGCTGGCAGCTCTATGGATGCAACCTTATCCTTGATCTGAACTACAACAGCGACATTGTTCAGTATATGTCATCCACCAACGCATCTATGAAGGGCGCCTGCTTTGAGTTAGACGCCAACTCGGACGATGTCTATCAGACCTGGACCTGGCTCTACAAGGGAGTCCGCAATGCCAATGCCTTTCTTGAGAACATCGAGGGCACGGACTTCGACCCGGAGGGAAAGATGACGGCTCAGGCGAGATTCCTCCGCGCATACTACTACTTCATCCTCGCGCAGAACTGGGTCAATGTGCCTCTCCGTCTCAAATCGACAAATTCGTACAATGAGGTGAAATGCGCGGCGACGCCGCAGCTGGAAGTGCTCCAGTTCGTGGTTTCGGAAATGGAAGACTGCCTCGAGAACATCACCGATGATCTCACCTATGCCCCGTCCGATGTCACCAAGACCACCGTCGAAGGCATACTCGCTAGGATCTATCTCTATATGGCGGGAGAGGCCGTGAGCGGTACGACCCAGGCGCAGAAGCACGAATATTTCGGCAAGGCCGCCGATTATGCCAAAATGGTCATCGACAGCGGTCTGCATCAGTTGAATCCGGACTACAGCCAGGTGTTCATCAATATGATAGGGGACAAGTATGACACTGAGTATCACGAGTCTATGTGGGAGGCGGACTTCCTTGGCGACCGTTCATCTCCGGACTACTACGGCAACAGCCGCTGGGGCGAGCTCAACGGTCTCCGCAGTTCCAACGCAGGCACGAACTATTCCGAGATGAACACGAACTTCGCATACGGTCTGTTCAGCAACACGATAAAATTGTGGAATCTCTATATGGACGACGACCGCACAAAACTTGAGAAGAACCTGTCGGTCATCACAGACAAACGTCAAGAGTGGAATCTCCCGTCCTACCATTACAACGGAACTGGGGAGGAGAGCTGGCTCTATCCGTACGGCGGCGACCCATCCGACACACGCAAGCTCATTGCCGGAATAGACAAGACTCCGTACTACTCGTCCGGAGCCGCAGTCAAGGACAGGAACTCCACAAATCAGGACGACACCTATTACCCGGGCAGCCGCTACTGTGGCAAGTTCCGTCGAGAAGTACAGTACGAAGGGCGCAAGAACTTCAAGTGCATCTGGTGCGGAATCAATGTTCCCCTGTTGCGCTACTCGGATGTCCTGCTGATGTGGGCGGAAGCCGTTAACGAGTACAACGGAGCGCCTACGGAGGAACTCTACAACACTGTTCTCCCGATTCGTGAGCGGGCTGGGGTTGCCACTGAGCCTTACTCGAAATACGCTACCTACGAGAAGTTCCAGCAGTTCATCCGCAACGAGCGGGCACGTGAACTCTGTTTCGAGGGCCTGCGCAAGTTCGACCTGCTTCGCTGGGGAACCTATCTCCAGTCGATGGGCGAGGTCGCAGCTTTGGTCGGAACAAGCCAGTGGAATACATCCACTGCCAAGAATTACCTGATTCTCTATGGCAGGCTGAGCGAAAGGAACAACTACCTCCCGATTCCTTCTCTGGAACTGGCGGTCAACACAGAATTGAAACAGAACTCCTTATGGTAAGACTTATGAAGGTAAAGCATATTTTAACGCTCGCGGCGGCCGTCATAGCGACGGCCTGCAGCCAGCAGAACATAATAGTCCCGGTGGAATTTGAGGTCAGTCTAGACAGTGGCAATATCTATAGGCCGGGGAAGCCCATCCATTTCAAGTTCTCGGGCGATGCAGACTATATGGTGTTCTACAGCGGAGAAACGGGACACGAGTACCGTCACCGCGACCGCACCTCCGTTCCTATGGAGGATGTGAACTCCGTAAAGATGAACCTTGAATATACCGGGCTCTGGGGGGAGAAAGGTGGACTCGATGTCTATATCTCCAATAGCCAGGAGCGTATCCTTACGGAGTCCGACGGAGATGCCGACAGGGCGGCCATACGCCAGATGATTGAGGGCGGTCTTGAGGGATGGACGGACTTGAAGTATTCAGATATTGAAGGAGACAGCCAGTTCACCACAAAAGCCGACTATGATCTTGGGGATTATAAGGACAATTTCTCAATAGCCTTCCATTGGCATCCGAAAACCTATAACCTCACGAGAAATCAGCGCTCTTACCAGATAAACGGTGACATCCAGATGGCATTCGACGGTGACAACAGCGTGACTACTAAGCTCAATGACGTACCGTTCGACATTATCGTGATGAACGAACAGGATGAGCCGTACCTCGGAAAGAATCCGGTCAGGCGAGGCGACACTACATCGATTGCGACAGCGCACTTCGACGATTCCCGCTATGCAATTTACTTCGAGGGGACAAATGCGACTTTCCTCAGCTATGAACTTGATGTCTGGTGCATATCCCAGCCTATGCCGCTCAACACGGTGCAGAAGGACACGGGAGTTCAGATCAAGAATATGATGAATCCGATTTCTGACTATGAATACACCTACGACAAGCCAGGCACCTACAAGGCCGTGTTCTATGGTGTGAACGACAACTATCAGGGGCATACTACTGCAGTCCGGGAGGTGACAGTGGTGATTGCGGACGATCCTGTGTTCGACAAATGAGTCAGTCTTAAAATAATGTGACACAAATACTAATAACCAGATGATTATGAAAAAAGAAAACTACATCGCGCCTGACATTCTCGTTGAGGAGCTGTGCGTGGAATTGGGCTTTGCAGCGTCTATGGGCGATGCGAGCAACGACTTTTATGACTACGAAGATTTCGAGTGGGATAACAGTTAAAACCATTTTCCCATGAAAAAGAATTCAAGATATATGATGATTGTGGCTGCGGCTCTTTTGTCCGCTGCCTGCGCGAAAGAAATCGCGGATGACACGAAGCCCGAGAATGTGCCGGACCCGAAAGAAGGCGTAACTTTCACCGCCTATGTCCAGAGCACCGGAGAGACTGTTCCCGGCGCTGACCGGACATCGTCGGCAGATACTAAAGTCGCCATTGAGTTTGATGAGTCGACTAAAAAAGCAAAGGTTTCGTTCACAGCGGGTGATTTTATCGCGGTCAGTGACGGAACGACTACCCAGCGCATTACTCTTACTGCCGAAAACATAAATGAGGACGGTTCGGCGACTTTCACGGCTTCCGCACTATCAGCTGAAGCTGAGATTTATTACGCCTATGCCAGTGACAAGAATACATTCAACTACTTCGATTTTAAAGATGCCAGCGGTCCTTATGTCTATACGAACCTGAAGAGTTCGTCTAATCCGAATGATTTCTCGGAGATTGCCGCAGGCAGGATTCCTCACGCGGCATTCGCTGCCTGCAGCGATGGAAAACTGGTCTTTAAGAATATGCTGACGCTTCTCAAGTTTCAGGTCAAGACTTCAGACGTGTCCTATGTGGAGTTCACCGGTTGCAATAATGATGGCGTCATCGGAACGCTTCGCGGAAAGTTTTCGGATGGAAGCACAACCTTGATTAACTGGGAAAGCATTCCCCATCAGACTGTAGCCAAGTCTTATGTTTCTGCTGCGGGAACTGGCTACATAGCACTCGCACCTGGCATCACGCTGTCCGGCGGTTTCATCATCACTGCTTATGACGATTCTGGCAATGTTCTCTTCAGGTCGAAGTCGGGCGGCTCTTTTACCACGAAGGCCGGAAAACTCATCGACCTTGGCACGCTTGAGAATCACAAGATGACCCCTTATGAAATCTGGCAGGCAGGCTACGACCTTGAGATTGGAGGCAAGACTTTCAACAAGGCGGATTACGGCGAGGCGAAACTCATCTCGACGAGTGGGGCGACATTGACCGGCAACTCTTCATCCAACACAGACGGTAAAGGCGGAGTTTATTTTCTGGAGAACGGAGGCGGTCTCACAATCAGTTGGAGCAACTACTATTCGTCAGTAATCATTGTCGGGAACAGCGATGACTATAGGGGAGCCGTTACCGTGGCACACGGAGGAACTTTCTATCAGGGAACATCAGAAGAACTGTCCCACTATGTGCTCGCATTCAAGAATGTTGAGATTACAAACGAGGACGCCACACGTGACGTGATTGACGGAAATGCGCTCGGTGATGTGATATTCGATGACTGCCGGATAAACGTTAACCGTGATTTTTCGACGAGAAAGGCTGACACCAAGACTATTGAAAGCATAACAGTCGTCAATTCCGACATCCTCGTCCAGGCCGACAATGTATCATTGTTCGGTACTCACGATGTGGCCGGTGTTTCGTTGGGCGACGTCACAATCAAAAACAATGTGGTGTGGAGCGACGGCGCTGCAGGTACCTACGAGGACGGCAGGGAGTTCCACTTCATCAATGCTCCTTATGAGAAAGGCGCCGCACTAGGGGCAGTGGTATTCGAAAACAACACTTTCTATAATGTAGATTCAGGGAATGGTAACGTGTGGTTTGCTAGAGGATACCTTACTTTCAGTTCTGCCACGGCCATCTCGATGAAAAACAATCTTTCCTTCACGACCGCTCCGGCCGCTAAAGATGCCGACAAAGCAACTCAGAGGTTGATCTGTATGCTGCGTGTCAAAGGAATGACACTTGAAGCAGCAAAAACTGTCTGCAGTCGGGAAAAGAACTGGCACGACTATCCGCAGGTGGCGTCACTATTCGCTTCAGATGGAAAAGACTGGACAGGCGGAATGATAAGCGGCGTAAGTTTATCGGTCAATACGGTGATCTCGTTCACCAATCCTTTCCAGTCATTCGACACGTCGACCGGCGCGTTCGTGATGAAATCCGAATACGCGAATTACGGTGCACAGAGATAGTGCCGCAGACTGCATAACTTTTTGATACTTCGATTGTCTATGGCAAAAACTTTGGCAACGGCATTATTGGCGACGCTGACAGCATTTCTGCTGCCAGTGCCGTCGTTTTCGGAGGAAATCTCCAGTTGGAAGCCTTCTGAATCAGTAGAAGGCATTGACTATCCGGCTTTTCTAGGGCAGTGCGATATGTTTTGGGATAACAATATCACCCCAGATCCAGTGTTCCCTGCTGGCGGCGGCCATAAACGGCATTGGGGACGTTCGGACGGCTACTATGCCGGAGCTCTTATGGGCAACGGACTGCTGGGTACGAACCTCTACAAACTCACTGACAGCGTCTATCGGCTCAATGTCGGTCGCAGCGATGTGACGGAGGCCCGTCAGCCGTTCAGTCTCACTAACTCCGCCCGTCTGCCAATCGGCTATTTCACGTTCTCGACCGTGGGTAAGGTTCGGGACGAGAAGATGAGACTATCGATTTACGATGCGGAGACCTCGGGCTGCCTGAAGACCGACCGTGGCGAACTGAAGTTCAGAACCTATGTCCATTCTCTGATGGACTGCATCGTGTTCGAGACCAGTGCGGATGGGGATGAAAAGGATTTTGGCTGGGATTTTGTCCCTCAGCAGGCAGTGAGCCCCCGCTGTGTGTTCAACCCTGACAGCGCGCCGGCGGGCTACCTCGACTCCGACGGCAAATCCAATCCCGACCCTTACCGGGTTGACGATGGCGACTGCCACTTTCTGGTTCAGCAGCTTGCGAGCGACACGACCTTCACCCGGATTGTCAGCTGCTATGTGGTGGGCTGGAAGCAGGTCCGTGAAGGGAATACTAGCCGCATCATCGCCACTGTCTCTCGGGAGAGCACTGCCGCCAAGGCTCTCTCCGAGGCGAAATCTCTGCTCCGAAAGGCCTGTTCCAAGTCTTCAGCTTCTTTGGAGAGTTCCCACAGGGAGTGGTGGCACGGGTTCTACCGCAACGCTGCCTTCCTGACTTTTCCCGATAAACACATAGAGTCTTTCTACTGGTTCCAGTACTACAAGTTCGCCTCCACCGCGCGGCCGGGCAAGCCGGTCGTCGATCTTCAGGGCGTGTGGCCGACCAGCGACACTCCTTGGCCGGCAATCTGGATGAATCTCAACATCCAGCTGACCTACAGCTGGCTTACCAAGGCTAACCTCGGTTTCCTTGAGCAGCCACTCTGGGACGCATTCTGGAAGAATCGCGATAACCTCACCCGCAATGTCACTGACATCCCCGGACAGGAGGATTGGACAGAGTGCCGCGTGCTGCCGCGAGCTTCCAGCTACGACTTTCTCTGCCCGCTCGATCCCGCTCTCGTCAGTTGCAATCAGTACGAGGTGGGCAACCTCACCTGGACGCTACTTTACTTCTGGCAGATGTGCGAGGCCTACGGTGACGACCGACAGATGAAGACCCGGCTGTTCCCGTTGCTGAAGTCGGCGGTCAACATATTCTTCCGCCTGCGCACGGTAAACCCGGACGGGACATATTCTCTCCCTTCCACCGCGTCTCCGGAGTATGGCGAGGGAGAACTCGGCGAAATCGGGACGAATTCGAACTATGACCTCGCGAACCTGCGCTGGGGGCTTCAGACACTCATAGAGATAGACGGGAAATACGGTCTCAACGATCCTATGCTTCCACAATGGAAGGACTTTCTCGCTAAGCTGACCTCTTTCCGCTATGACAGGAAGACCGGGTTCAAGGTCAGCGACAGATTCGAGTTTCTCGACACTACACACCGCCACTGGTCGCATCTGTTTATGATTTATCCCTACCATCTTCTTTCCTGGGACAATCCACGTGAGGCGGAGATGATGAACCTCTCTGTTGATAGGTGGCAGGGCAACACCGGCTACTCCCTCACAGTCAAGGCGGCTATGCTCGCCTCACGTGGCGACGGTGATGCAGCGCTGGCTCTTCTACAGAAGTTCCTCTCCGGCTGGGTGCGTCCGAATACGCTCTACAACGAGTCTGGCCCGGTCATTGAGACCCCGTTCTCGGCGATGTGCTCGCTTGAGGAACTCTATATGCAGGACTGGGGTGACCGCATCCGTGTTTTCAACGGTTGTCCGTCCTCCTGGCCTGATGTCTCTTTCAGAAATATGCGTGCGCGTGGCGCATTCCTCATTTCGGCTGTCCGTAGGGGAGGGAGCACCGCCGAGGTGAAAGTGTACAGTGAGAGGGGTGGCATTTGCCGTATCCAGACCGGCATTCCGGAAGGAAGACTCATCATTTCCGACGGGGAAGGCCACACTCCGCAGTGGAAGTCACTCGGCGGAGGAGTTATTGAAATTCAGACGAAAAAAGGCACGACAGTGACGTTGACCCGATCTTCCAGCACTTTACCCATTATTCCTTATCCCGAGTCCGTGGTGATCGGCAAGGGAACATTCGATGCGGAAGGGGCTGAGGTTATCTGTCACCTGCAGGACGCTAAGGAGGCGGCCGCTGTGGATGGTTTCGCCGCGAATCTCAGGGCTATATCGTCAAAACAGGGAAAAAATAAGATTATTTTCGGGACTGATTCGTCTCTCGCTGAGGAATCATACAGAATAGTGGTGGAAAATCGTTCCATTGAAGTCTTTTCCTCTTCATATTCAGGGACTTTCTACGCGATACGCACTCTTCAGCAGCTTCTTCCTCCTGGAATTTACGGCACGGGGATACGGAAAGCATTGTCTCCCGAGGGGCGTAACAGACATTTTGCTCCGGGGTCGGAACACGCGGCAGTGACGGATGCCGTGCTTGTCCGTTGCGGGGAGGAGTTGAAGGTCGGGAGTCCTGACGGGGGCTTTCTGATACCCTGTGCGGTGATTGAGGATGCTCCGAGGTTTTCCTACAGGGGAGCGGGACTTGACTGTTCTCGGCATTTCTTCACCGTTGAGAGTGTCAAGAATTTCCTGCGCGTGATGTCCTTCTACAAGATGAACCGATTTCATTGGCATCTCACCAACGATGCCGGATGGAGGGCTGAAATCAAGAAATATCCCCGCTTGACCGAAGAAGGGGCGTTCCGCAACGGGATAATGACGTCGCACGTGAAAGGGCTTTATCGTGGCGGGAGATATGGCGGCTACTATACGCAGGATGATATGCGCGAGATTGTCCGCTATGCCGATTCTCTCGCGATTACGGTAGTACCTGAGATATGCTTGCCTTCCCACATCGAGTCCGCCCTCGTCGCCTATCCTTATCTCGGCTGCACCGGCGGCCCGTATCAGCTCAGGAATAAAATCGGTGTCTATCCGGAGATTCTCTGTGCGGGGAAGGAAAGCAGCTACGAGTTCATTGACGATGTTCTAGGTGAACTGTGCGAGATTTTCCCGGGAGAGTATTTTCATATCGGTGGGGACGAGTGCCTGAAGACCAGATGGGAGGAATGCACGTATTGTCAGGCTAAGATCAAGGAATTGGGATTTGAGGACGATGGAGAGTGGAAGGCGGAGAACTATCTCCAGAACTATCTGACACACAGAGTGCAGAATATGCTTGCCAAGAGAGGAAAGAAACTCATAGGCTGGGATGAAATCATCGAGGGCGACCTCGCGCCGGGAGCGACTGTAATGTCGTGGAGAGGCACTTCCGGAGGCATAAAAGCAGTCTCAAAGGGTATGGAGGTAGTGATGGCTCCGACGTCTCACTGCTATCTCGACTACATCCAGTCCGATATGCCAGACATCGAACCTCCTTCAATAGGCTATTATCTTCCATTCCCGGACGTCTATGACTTCAATCCCACTGACGGCATAGCTCCGGAGAATCAGCATCTTGTAAAGGGCGTGGAGTGCGAGCTATGGACGGAGTTCATCGTGACGGAGAATCATCTGCACTATATGATGCTGCCGCGTCTCCTCGCGGTGAGCGAGGTTCAGTGGTGTGCGCCCGAGTCTCGTGACGAGGAACGGATTCGCCACGCCATAAGCTCCACTCATTTCCCTCTGCTCCGCAGTCAGGGCTACATCTATTGCCGCTACGGCTTCTGACGTCAGTTTCATCATAAACACTCCTGCCTGTTCATC
>CAVHJF010000013.1:0-37986 GCA_963636275.1 Acutalibacteraceae bacterium
CTTTCTACACCGAACGGCGATTATATATCAGTTTTATCTGTACAAGTGGATCACGCCAACGATGATAAAAACAAAGCGGAAACAGATGGCTGTGCAGATAAAACAAGCGACCGCATCACCCTCAGGCCTATAGTAACACCATAAATGAAATGACTTTCGGAACGGTCAGGAGCTTGCAGTGTTCGGGAGGCCGACGTTGCCACACAACCGCCTGAAGGTGAGATACACAAGAAGAGGATGACTGATAAAATCAATCATCCTCTTTTTCTATTGACGTAGCCCCGACAGGAATCGAACCTGTATTTAAAGTTTAGGAAACTTCCGTTCTATCCGTTGAACTACAGGGCCATTATGAGCGAAAGCCTACTCAGCGACTTTCTTCTCAATAATCTGACGGCCTCTGTAGAAGCCACACTCAGGACATACTCTGTGATACATTACTGTAGCACCGCAATTAGGGCAAGTAGCGAGAGTTGGAACAGCAGCGAAGTCGTGTGTTCTTCTCTTGTCCCTTCTTTGCTTTGAAAGTTTGTGTTTCGGATGTGCCATTGTTATATAACTTTTAAAATTTTATTCACTTCCTGTGCTCTATCATTTATCCAAATTCAACCCTTTGAGCACTGCAAAAGGATTGTATGTATCTTTATCAGAACTGTTGTCTGCATCCAAATCTTCAGAAGCCTCTCCGTTGAGATATCTCATCGCCTCCGGATTGCATTCCCCGTCTTTGTGAATCCGCTGCATCGGCAGAGCCAAATATGAAAAATCATATATCGTCTGGCTCAAATCCATATCGGCCTCATCCTCAGAAAGATAAACTATCTCCCTCTCATCACTGACCGCAACTTCATCAGTCACAACCGGTTCCGGACCGAACTTCACGCTCAGCTTCGCCACCGTCGAAACAGGCATCACCACATCATCCATACACCTGTCACAAGGCACGGTTAAAGTCCCGTCAATATCGCAATCAATTCCGATATATGTCCCGGACTTCTCGACCTCAACCTCGACATTCAAGTCAGCATCGACAATGTCAGCGTTCTCGAATTTTCTGAAGAACTCCACCCCAACACGCCACGAAAAACACGTTTTCCCTGGCTTCAATCCATTCAAAGGTATGATAAATTCGTCTGTCATTCTCCTATAAACAGATGAGGGGTTGCAAAGGTAAGAAAAACTTTTGGAATATCAATCAGCGTCACCGCTTTTTCTTTTCCTCTCAGTAGGGTCGAGCAGAGCCTTGCGGATTCTCAGATGATGAGGCGTAACCTCCACTAACTCATCTTCATTGATGTATTCCAGCATTTCTTCCAATGACATCTTGATTGCCGGAGGAAGCACGATCTTGTCGTCACTTCCGGCAGCGCGGACGTTGGTCAGTTTCTTGGTCTTGCAGATGTTCACATTGAGGTCTCTATCCCTCGTATGCTCACCTACTACCTCGCCCATATAGATTTCCTCACCCGGCTCGACAAAGAATTTACCTCTGTCGAGAAGCTTGTTCATCGAGTAAGCGATCGCTTCGCCGGTCTCAAGTGAAACAAGAGAGCCGTTCATTCTGTGCTCAATCTCTCCCTTATATGGCTGATAATCTTTGAATCTGTGCGCAACGACTGCCTCACCCTGGGATGCCGTGAGAAGGTTGCTTCTCAATCCCATAAGTCCGCGGGTAGGAATCTCGAATTCGAGAAGCGTCCTGTCTCCGCGCGGTTCCATGTGCACGAGAGCAGCCTTACGCCTTGTTGAAATTTCGATAGCGGCGCCGACAAACTGCTCAGGCACCTCGATGCTGAGTTCCTCGATAGGCTCGCAACGCTGTCCGTTAATTGTCTTGTCAAGAACCTTAGGCTGACCCACCTGCAACTCAAATCCCTCACGTCTCATTTCCTCGATAAGCACTGAAAGATGCAGCACACCACGGCCGAACACAACGAATGAATCCGCATTAAGGCCCGGTTTCACGCGCAATGCAAGGTTCTTCTCAAGTTCCTTGTCCAAACGGTCCTTGATATGCCTAGAAGTTACGAACTTGCCGTCTTTTCCGAAGAATGGAGAGTTGTTGATGGTGAAGAGCATACTCATCGTAGGCTCGTCGATTGAGATTGGCGGCAATGCCTCAGGACTCTCGAAATCGGCAATGGTATCTCCGATTTCAAATCCGTCGATACCGACTACCGCGCATATATCTCCACACTGAACCTCAGGCACTTCTTTCTTTCCAAGTCCGTCAAATACAAGCAGTTGCTTGATCTTGCTCTTCTCGATTCTGTCATATCTCTTGCAAAGGCTGACGTTCATACCTGTGACAAGTTTTCCTCTGGTCACACGGCCGACAGCGATACGTCCGACGTACGGAGAATATTCCAATGATGAAATAAGCATCTGCGGAGTTCCCTCGTTCTGAGCCGGAGCAGGTACTGCCTCAAGAATCGCATCCAGAAGCGGAGTGATATTGTCGGTAGGATTTTTCCAGTCATTGGCCATCCAGCCCTGCTTTGCACTTCCGAAAATTGTACGAAAATCAAGCTGATCCTCATTCGCATTAAGCGCGAACATCAGGTCGAACACTTCTTCCTGCACTTCGTCAGGACGACAATTAGGTTTGTCAACTTTATTGACGACGACTATCGGCTTCTTGCCCATACTCAACGCTTTCTGCAGCACGAAACGGGTCTGAGGCATACAGCCTTCAAACGCATCCACGAGAAGCAGAACACCGTCCGCCATATTCAGGACTCTCTCGACCTCACCGCCGAAATCACTATGGCCCGGAGTATCTATGATATTGATTTTAACTCCTTTATATACAACAGATACATTTTTCGCGAGAATGGTGATACCTCTTTCCCTTTCAATGTCATTATTGTCGAGAATCAGTTCACCGAGATTTTCAGGTTGTCTGACCAGATTTGCCTGGTAAATCATTCGGTCCACGAGAGTAGTCTTTCCGTGGTCGACGTGTGCGATAATCGCAATGTTCCTAACGTCCATAATTTATTCTTGTAATTTAGCCATCAACGGCTTTCTATTATATCACACTCTGATACAGAATTGCAAAATTACGCATTTCTTCGGTTTTAATGAACTTTTTATATTATTTTTGCATCGGAATATCTCAAAACTGCTTCGCAATATGACCGAAAAAATCATCATTCTCGATGCCGGTTCTCAGGTGACCCAGCTGATTGGCCGCCGACTCAGGGAACTGAATGTTTACTGCGAAATCTACCCTTACAGCAAGATGCCTGAACTTGATCCTTCAATCAAAGGTGTTATCATTTCAGGAAGCCCTTGTTCTGTCAGAGACGAAAACGCACCGCAAATCGACTTGAAAAACATCAAAGGCAAGTTGCCTCTTCTAGGAATATGCTATGGAGCTCAATATCTGGCCGCCAAGTTCGGTGGAAAGGTTGAAGGCTCCATTGCTCGTGAATACGGAAGGGCTATGCTGGACATTGTAAATGCCGACTCTCCTCTCTTCAAAGGCGTGTCAGCACATTCTCAGGTATGGATGTCTCACGGGGATACCATTTCACAGTTGCCTGCCGATGCCGAGGTCATCGCCTCGACTGCAGACGTCGTGAATGCGGCTTTCCATTTCAAGAGCGAGCAGACATACGCCGTGCAGTTCCATCCTGAGGTTTTCCATTCAGTCGAAGGCTCCAAGATGCTGTCCAACTTCGCTTTTGACATCTGCGGATGCAAGGGAGAGTGGACACCGGCGTCATTCATTGATACAACAATAGAAGAACTCCGGGCCAAACTCGGTAATGACAAGGTCATTCTCGGTCTCAGCGGAGGAGTTGACTCCACTGTAGCGGCAGTGCTGCTGAACAAGGCGATCGGACACAATCTCACATGTATTTTTGTCAACAATGGTCTCCTGCGCAAGAATGAGTTCGAGGACGTGATGGCGTCATACCAGGATATGGGACTGAATGTCATCGGCGCTGACGCTTCCAAGGAGTTCATCTCCGCGCTTGCAGGTATCACTGAGCCGGAAGCCAAAAGAAAAGTAATCGGAAGATTGTTCATCGAGACGTTCGACAAATACGCGGCTACTATTGAAAATGCCAAATGGCTTGCCCAGGGCACAATCTACCCTGATGTCATCGAGTCTGCCGGCATTCCGGGCATCGCCTCCAAAATCAAATCTCATCACAATGTCGGAGGCCTTCCTGAGAAGATGAATCTCAAGATTGTCGAGCCGCTTAAGATGCTTTTCAAGGATGAGGTCCGCAGAGTCGGCCGTTCATTGGGCATCAAAGAGGAATTGGTGGGCAGACATCCTTTCCCGGGACCATCCCTCGCAATCCGCATAATCGGAGATATCACAGAGGAGAAGCTCCGCGTGCTGCGTGAGGCAGATGACATCTTCATCAAAGGTCTGCGCAACTACGACTGCACAGGAATGGGATTTCCTTCCGCTTCAGATCCTCGCATAATGGCGACGAATCTCTACGACGCCATCTGGCAGGCAGGAGTCATTCTGCTTCCTGTCAAGAGCGTGGGCGTTATGGGAGACGAAAGGACATACGAGAATCCGGTGGCTCTGCGCGCTGTCGTATCAACCGACGCGATGACAGCCGACTGGTTCCATTTCCCTTATGATTTCCTCGCCAAAGTGAGCGACAGCATCATAAACAAGGTCAAGGGGGTCAACAGAGTCGTCTATGACATCTCGTCCAAACCGCCTGCAACCATCGAGTGGGAGTAATCACTCCCAACCTTTGGCGATATTCTCTGCAATTCTGGAAATCAGACGCGCTCTGGCTTCAAGGCTTGCCCAGGCAGTGTGAGGCGTGAATCTCAGTTTTTCCGGATGCCTTGTATGAAGCAGAGGATTATCGGCAGGAAGAGGCTCATTCTCGAACACATCAAGTGCGGCGCCTCCGATAAGGTTTTCATCGATAGCCTTGGCAAGAGAGTTTTCGTCAACAATGCCGCCACGGCCCATATTTACAATTATAGCGGTCGGTTTCATCAGATGAAGTTGTTCTTCACCAATGAGACCGGCTGTTTTTGAATTATACGGCGCGTGGATTGAAATGACGTCAGAAGTCCGCATCAGTTCATCAAGAGCTATGCTCGGATATTTGTCGCAATGATTTGTTCCGGATGTGGAATAATACACCACTTCCATACCGAAAGCAGATGCGACATCAGCCACTCTGCTGCCAATCGTTCCCATTCCGATTATTCCTATACGTTTGCCGCACATCTCTATGAACGGACGGCTAAGGTCTGTAAACAACCCGCACCCGGAATACTTTCCGGTTTTCACGAAGTCATCATAATACGGTCCGTTGCCCATCAGTGAAAGGATGTGCATAAATGTCTCCTGGACAACAGATTCCGTTGAATATCCGGCCACATTTCTCACAATGACACCACGCTTTTCACAGGCAGCCAGATCTATGTTGTTGACACCTGTCGCCGCCTCGCAGACAAGCTTGAGATTCGGAGCCGCGTCCAGCAGGGCCTCAGTCACACGAACTTTATTCACAATCAGGACATCAGTATCACCGACACGTCCAAGCGCCTCTTCCGCTGTAGAATTCGGCCAGCAGACCAATTCGCCCAACTTTTCTATTTCAGCCAATGAAGAATCCCCCATTGTCGCAGCATCAAGATATGTAATTTTCATATTCGTCTATGATTTCAGTTCATAATTAAGAATCCGTTTCAAAACTCTGTCTATTACGCGATATCGAAAAGAGCGCTCCTTACTCCTGAGCCCTAAACACAGAGTTTTGCACGTGAGCCGGTTTTACGCCTGATCCTAAATACCTGCGGCTGGACTTGAACCAGCTAGGTTAGTGTCATGCCCGACACACACAAAAAAAGGATGAGAGAAAAAATTCGCTCATCCCTTTTATCGTGCGCGAGATGAGAGTCGAACTCACACGTCGCAATTGACACTAGCTCCTGAAACTAGCGCGTCTACCATTTCGCCACCCGCGCAACTTTGAGGACTACAAATTTACGAATTGTTATTTTAATTACCAAACGAATCGGCAGAAAAACAACTTCCATAAGAATTCGCCTCACCTCTTGGCTCATCCCTTCTCCCATCTCCTCTTTCACCGCCTCGCACCACTTCAAGCCACCTCGCACCATTTCACATAAGTCCATACAACCAGTAAGTCACAATTGCTGAATCACCACCTCGAATCGCGATTGCAAATCAGCAGTTCTGATCACAACCTCAAATCACCACTTCAAAATGCTCGTATCTCTCCCACGCGCCGATATGAAAGCCAATGGAGGTTCGCGCATAGTCTATCGTCATCGTAATGTCCTTCAGATTCTCTGATGACCAGTCGTAACCGCTATCCTCTATATAATTACCCAAGGCAAAGGTCCGCACTTTATCATCTTCCGAGATGATGTCCAGGCAAAGAGAATTGTCTTTCTGCCTCGGCAGATTGATGTAAGCCTCGATTCCGATATTTCTGCTGGACGATAAGGCATCTGCAACCGCACCTGCTGTTGCATTTCCATCCACATCGCTCAGATACTTCAACTCCGCCACGAACTTTCCGCTTTGCAAAGTCCCGTCAAGATTATATCCGCAGACATTGCCGCGAACCTCCATACGGAACGGGAACGGTGCCCCCGACGTATCCTCAACACGCAGAGCAAGATGGCAAAAGTTCTTTGCCAAAGTCATAGCCTGACGGGAACTTTCCTTTTCCAGAGAAACCTCTTTACAGCAGGACCACAACATCGGAGAATCTTTTCCCGCCTGGATATTCACCATCTTCCCTGTACGTATATCTTGCTCCAGACATATGTCATCAGGCCATACTGCGGCTATAACAATCTGACCTTTGGGCACATCCGCAGACCATACGACACAGTCTTCCGCCATTTCATCCACCAATGTATCCCTGAGTACAAAGCCATCCGCCGCACCTGAGACACCTCGGAGAGTCAAAATTATGCCGTCTCTGCATCTCGCAGCATCTTCTCCTGAAAATTCAAGTTCCAATCTGCACGGGCACGCATCCCTATCCTCCTTGACCGAACAGCTCGGGCAGGTGATTAAAAGCTGGAGGACAGCCAGAAGAATAGGGACAACTCGACACCCGATATTTCCAAGATGCTCAAAAAACATAACTCAGCGCTATTATCACATCCGTCGGCAAGACAAAGAATTTAGAGCCGGAATCATCAGTCAACCCACAGACAGGGCAGGAGTACTTGGCGAACTTATCCCAGCCTCCCCACAAGCCCAATCCGAAATCCACATTGAAATGCTTTCCTATCATATAGGAATAGCCTCCGGACACCCCTGCGCCAACTCTGTCGCCCTCGTAAGTCACATCCGATATGAATCCTCCGGAGTTGTATTCCTGATACTGCATCTTGCCGGACACCCACCAGCCGGAATACACGTTCCACGGCCACCAGCGAGCTCCTGCCGAATATGTCTGCTGCTTATTTCTCGCATTCTCCCGACCTTCGCCAAGATCAAATTCAAAAGGGCTGTAACGCGCCGCCGCATTGAGGGTCCAATGTCTTGCAACCGGCACTGACACTTCCAGATTCATCGCCACAAAATTCACATAACCTATCAAATCAGTGGACACAGAAGCCTTTTGCGCCGAGGCCGGCACCAAGATCATCAGAGACAGGACAACTGCGGCTATTCTGCAATATATTCGCATACGTTATTCTTCACTTTTCGTACTGCTGTCCGAATACCTGGTAAAGACTTGCCTGATTATTACGGCCTTGTCCGGATAAAGCTCAAGCAGTTTATTCTTCAACAATTCCTTGGAAGTGACATCGGACTGCAATGCCGCAAAAAGTTGCGATTTAGTGATGCCGCGCTCTTCCAGATACCGGAATATCTGAGGATGAAACCAGTTAGTCATTCCCGCAGAAGGCATAGTGCCGCCATACCTGTCGTGATACATCGAATTCTGCATAAAGTAGCCCCACATTTCGACTACCTCACAATATCCCGCATTCGATTCTTTACCGTCGCCATACGTCTCACCTCCGGATGAAAGATACGATGAAATGATATGCTCTATGTATTTGTCCCAATACGTCTTACCTACTTGGGCAAAATGACTTGCGTGAGCAAGTTCGTGACAAGTTTCAGAGTACAGCGTAGAATACTCGCTCTTGCCTTGTACGCCCAACGTTATATCCGGAAGGAACAGTTTTATCAGCGCCGCATACTCGCCCAGGAAACTGCGGATAAGCGTTCCGTCAATAAAGGCACCCTGCCTCATCATAACCGCGCTGCTGGCGGTCTGTTTCTGCAATATCCATATTCTCAACGTCTTAGACGGACGTTTAATATCCATATCATCCGAGCCGCATCTCTTGATATAGTCGTAAGCCGCATTGTTCACAACACTTCTGCACCACAGTTTGCGGTCAGAGTCCTGAGTAATGGTCACATCCATTCCCGAAGCCGAACCTTTACCCAATGCTGATGTGGACGCAGATATAAGCACCAGATTGAGACCTATCGAGAAGCCCTCCTTATTCTTGAAACGCAGTCTGTATCTTGGTTTTGAAGTGAACTTCTTGGATATTGAATAGTATCCGTCTCTGTCCGTATAAGCCGAACCGAATTTCACGAAGACATTGCATATCACCTTCACGCCGGAAACGCCGAAAGGCTGTCCCCCGTTGAACTTATCGTCAATGATTGTAATCCTGCCGGCCGGAGAGCCGGACTCGCCTTTTGTCATAGAAAGCCCCTGACCTTCCGACAACAGATCTTCGTTGCCGGTCTGGCGAAATGCCTCACGCTCCACTTCCGCCCAATCGATACCGTCCTCGGCCTTGGTATCCGCACTCGGATCAGGAATGTAGCAGTCATCCAGAATCTCATACTCAATATCCCCGGGCAGTTCTGTCCCGTGGGGAAGAACTGCATATTGCCACGTGATTTCCTCCTCAGACACCTCAGGGTCGTGATAATAATCACCATCCTTTATAATCTGATAATCAAGAGGATGGTCCATCAGTTCGTATCCACGTCCCACGAGTTCCTGATACTCGTCCTCAGTTTTCGGCAAGAATCTCACATATATGTCCGTCGGGGTCACATCCACGCGGCCCGCTTTAGTCGGATACAGACTGGACAGCGCCTTAGTTATGTTGGACACGGAATACGGGTCATCCAGCTTTTTCCCGAGCACAATCATTTCGTGGGCTACTGTAGAAGTTTCGGATTCATCCTCCCTGTCGGGACTGTCCAATCCATTTTTAGAGCACCCGGCAGCCAAGACTGCGAAGGTGGCCAGAAAGGAAAATAATTTCTTCATACTGCAAGTTTTTATGGTTACAGCGGCAAATTTATCGACAGCTATCCGTTTTCAGAAAATGAACACGCTTTAATATATTTTTCGGCCTCTGTTGACATTGCATCGGCGATTCCGTACCTTTGTTCGTATAATTTTTACAGCAAAAAAGATGAAAACACTAAACAAAGTACTGACCTCATTGGCATTGCTGACCATATTGGGTGGAAACCTGATAGCTCAGAGTGTCACAGAAAGAGTTGCTGACAGCAAGGACATAGCCGCCGGTGTATATCACCCATATCACTACGGAAATCTCAAAGACACACCTGCTCCAAAAGGATACAAACCATTCTACATTTCCCACTACGGACGGCACGGCTCCAGATACCACACCTCCGACAGATTTTTCAAGAGCGGAGAGAAATACCTCAAACTGGCAAAAGAGGCCGGCATATTGACCGCGCAGGGAGAGAATCTGTACCGCGATTTCATGACTGTGGTGAAAGAACACGTCGGAATGGAAGGCCAGCTTTCCCCTTTGGGTGCAAGAGAGCATCGTGGGATTGCGGAGAGAATGTATGAGAGATTCCCTGATGTATTCAAGAATGATGACCGACTCGAGGTAGATTGTGTTTCAAGCACTGTTCCGAGATGCCTTATCAGTATGGCAAACTTCACCTCTGAGCTCAAAGACGAGAATCCGGAGCTCGAATTCTCATTCGTCACCGGGCAGAAGTATTATGAATACATAGCCAAGAACTTGGACAGCAAAGAGTTATTCAAACAGACCGGCGAATATGAGGAAGCCAAAAGAAAAGAAATATGCCATTACGACAAATTCTTTGAGACTATCTTCACAGACAAAGAGCAGGCGGAGAAACTTGTCGATGGGCAGAGCCTGCTTAGATCTGTATTCCTCACAGGTTCAATTTGCGGAGATCTCGATTATCTCGGGATTGATCTGTTCAAATATATCTCACCGGAAGAGCTTGCAGAGCAATGTATTGTCCGCAGCAACAAATTCTATGGCGAATTCGGAAATTCTCTTGAAGGTGGTGATGTCAGCTGCGATGCGGCCAAAGGACTGCTTAAGGATTTTATTAGCAAAGCAGACGCGGCTTTGTCAGATGACAGCGAAAGGAGCGCGGACTTGAGGTTCGGTCACGATACCGGACTCCTGCCGTTCCTCGGACTTGTCGGAGTAGAAGGTCAGAATATCCGCTATCCTATGGACGAAGCTGATTCTCACGGCTGGACAACTTATGACCGGATTCCTATGGGTTCGAATTTCCAGATGATTTTCTACCGCAGCAAGAAGAATGCTGATGTGCTGGTGAAGATGCTACGCAATGAAGAAGAAACGCTAATTCCAGCGCTCAAGCCATTCTCCGGCCCATATTATAAGTGGTCAGAACTCAGAGAATATCTCGTTAACAGGGCCAAATAGTTCAGAGTGTATTCCGGAAAACTGCCTGGTAATCAGCATTTAACGTGTATTCAACGTTTGACGATTGGGGCTTGATGAAACGCACATAATCTGTGCAGGAGCACGGGAATGCGAGTTTCTCGGCTGACGGACATGCACCAGTCAGATTAGTATCATACACGACATACATAAAAGGGACGACTGTCATTTCAGTCATCCCTTTTTCGTTTATCTGTGAAGTCCGTGCTATTAGAAGAATGCTACGGTTTTCTGCTCTACAGCCGACATCAGACTGTTTGCAAGACGGCTCACGCCGAAGCGGAACAGACTTGAGTTAAGCCATTCGTTTCCAAGCACTGCTGAAACTATTGAGTAATAGCATACTGCATCCATAACCGTTGAAACTCCTCCGGCAGCCTTGAATCCGACCTTGCGCCCTGTCTTCTCGTAGAATTTCTTGAT
This sequence comes from Acutalibacteraceae bacterium, assembly GCA_963636275.1. Lineage (GTDB taxonomy): Bacteria > Bacteroidota > Bacteroidia > Bacteroidales > UBA932 > Cryptobacteroides. The sequence continues at coordinate 11,167 of CAVHJF010000013.1, forward strand.
GCACTCGCACATAATATATGCGGCGGTAGGTGTCGCATTCACATCCACTTTGCCAGTTGAGGTCTTGATGAAATCAGCACCGCATTCCATAGCGAGGAATGAAGCATCAGCTATCAACTCAGGCACAGCCAGCACTCCGCTCTCGATGATAACTTTGAGCACAATCTTGCGTCCGACTCTTTCGCCGGCTTCATCAACTGCCTTTCTGCAAGCACGGATTTCCGCAGCGGCAGTCTCATAATCGCCAGCCATAAACGCATTGAGTGCCAATACTATATCTATCTCATCCGCACCAGCCTCAACAGCCATCTCACATTCCTTGATCTTAACCTCGATGAAACTCTGAGATGTAGGGAAGCATCCTGCGACAGCCGTGACGTGAAGCGCCTCATCCTTGCGGCATTCTTTCACTACCTTGGCAAAATTAGGATATACGCATACCGAAGCAGGAAGCGGATAATCAGGATAAACATCTCTGTATGTATTGACCTTCTCCATAAGTTTGGATATGGAGGCAACACTGTCGTTGTTATGCAGAGAGGTCAGGTCCATCAGCGAGAAGCACTTCTTGATAACCTGCTCTGAAGCCACATTGTCCAGGTTTGAAGCTATGAGTTCCAGACTCCTGGCAATAGCTTCATTATCCAGATTGTAGCCATAATTCAAATATAAATCTTTCATATTCAATAATTTTTATCCTTTAATCTGTATGTTGAATCCTTCATTTATCAGCGGCATCACAGCTTCACGCATTTCCTGCTCCGAGAACTTTTCCAATCCGGCTTCCGGTGTCTCGCGCGCGACTGTATATACCATAATCTCACGAGGCCGAAGCTCCCTCACAATATTCATCCAAGGCTCCAAGTTTTCCGGTGCAGCCGTATTGAAATCCTTGGTTTTCAAGAACATAGTTTGAAGGATAAAGTTTCCTTCAAATGCCTTCATATCAGCGACAATCTCATCCACAGAATAATCACAGGCCGGATTATTTATTCTTTCAGCAAATTCATCTGTCGCCGCATCCAACTTCAAAATCGGGTTGTCAACCTTCATCAGCGCATTCCGGACATCCTCTCTGCATATTTTAGTCGCATTGGACAATACAGACACGACTGATTCAGGAAAATATCGGTCTCTAAGTTCTAATGTTATATCTATCATCTCGGCGAAATGAGGATTTATCGTAGGCTCCCCATCCCCGGAAAATGTTATGGAATCTATGCTCGTACCTTCTTCCAGACAAGATTTCAGTTTAGCTTCCAATTCGCTTCTGAGCTCTTCAGGAAGAGGCAGCCGTTTGTCATTCCTCCCGTCCTTATTCCATCCGCATTCGCAATATATGCAATCAAAATTACATAGTTTCCCGTTCTCCGGCAAGAGATTTATACCGAGCGAAGCACCCAATCTCCTGCTGAAAATAGGTCCGAATACCAGTTTTTCCCTGAGCATAATGACCTCAACTTATACCAATCTGGTTGACTTGCTTGCCGTAGTCAGCCTGCCGTCTTCCGCCAGATGATCAATCAGCACAATCCCCGGTCGCGCGCCTTCGCTCAGCCTTCCAAGTTCCTCTTTTCCAAGGAAATCCGCACCGTTGCGTGAAGACCACACAAGCATCTCCGCAAGCGGTATGTCAGGGAAATTCTCCTGAAGGCAGAACAATTCTCTAACGATATCCAAATCGTCATTGCTTGACAACGAATCTGTACCTACGGTAAGTTTCGCTGTCGAGTCACGCATTATCTCCACAGGAGGCAACGCGTTATGTATAAATATATTAGAGCAAGGGCAGAGTGCCACGTAAGCATTCTCCATGACTTCACCAATGGCTTTCAGTCCCTCCTCTGTCATACAACATTCGTGGACGAGAAGTATATGTTCCTTGAAAGGTGCAGGATGCACATCCTTCAGTCTGTCAATAAAATACAAAAGCGATGACTTTCCAGTAACAGGAGGCACACTCATTCCGGCAGCCTTTCGGTTATCCCACATAGCACCGGAGCCGGATATCAGCATATCTTCCTCTTCCTGAGTCTCTTCGCTGTGATAAGACAGATAACCGGACTTCAATCCTTCTCTGGAAACCGCTGTCACAAGTTCGGGACTCATCGTATAGCAAGCGTGAGGTGTAGGAGCGGCATCCAAGCCGAAACCTTCTGCAACTTTCTGAAGTTCAAGCACATTGTCTATCACCTGCTGACAATCTTCAGGCTCGGTTCCGAACACTTCGAGGAACGTCCTCGTGTACATCGGCGACTTCGATTTACATTCGAATGTGTCGCTGCAGTTGCTGATATCAGCCATCGCCGACACTCCCCTGCGCCACATCGTATCCATCCAATATGCGATATCCGCTTTTTTCTCCTCCATCGAAGAAGTATCGCGCATCGCATTTATCTGGTCAATGAAACCAGCCATCCCTGTACCTTTGCGGAATTTGCCCTTAAGATAGGACAATTCGAGGTGGCAATGCGTATTGACAAAGCCCGGGACAATGGCACCGTCATAGAAATTCTCCTCCGCCGAAACATCGGACACAGTGCCTACAGACACGACTTCACCGTCATCCGTCACCTCCACGAAACCATTCCGTATCGGTTCAGAATCCACATTGGTATAGATATATTTCGCTGCAAATCTTTTCATCCGCTCTATTTCAATTTTTTAGGCAAAGAAGGCAACACTGCATTTTCAATCCTTACCTTCTCCGCGTCAGTCTTTTTCATTCCGCTTCTGGAAGGCGACTTCTTCACTTCCTTTTTTATTTCTTTCTGTGCCACCACCGTATCCTGCGACGCATTTTTCAACGAATCGGACACCGCAGCCAGAGAATCAAGATAAGATTTCAGCACATACGCAGGCCCTTTGTAAATGGTATCGGGAAGTATTCTTTCCCAAACCAAGATGCCGTTAGTATCCAAACTGATTGACACAGTATCGATTCGGACGGAATCCTTATCCATATCCCTGAATATAGGGGCACGACGGAATGCAGAATTCTCTATCGCCTGACGTATGCTGTCAGCACGCATCTTCGCCCGCTCATCAGCAGTCAGTTCATCAATTCTTGCCTGAAGAATGGCTTTCGTCTCCTTGAAAATCTTACCGAATGACTCCGGGTCGTGCATATAATACTCCACACTCTTCAGGTAATCCTTCTCTGTGTATCCGAACTCTTCCAGAATCGGGACATAGAACAGACTGGTATCAGCTACACGCATTCTTCCGGATTCGTTTACCACCCATTGATCAGCCACAAGCATCTTCGCATAAATCTTCGCGAATTTATGTGCAGGTATGACCCGGCTTCTAGTTCCGCAGGAGACTGCGACAACCAGCATAACCGCAATGAGCAATATTCTACGAATCCCGCGCATTACCTCAAGACTGCACCGAATGAATTCTGGAAGGTAGCGAGAAGCCTTTCGACTGCTTTCTCCACCTCATTGTCTGTCAATGTCTTCTCAGGGTCCTGAAGCACAAAGTTCAGCGCATACTGTTTCTTGCCCGCAGGAATCTTGTCGCCTCTATATACATCGAACAGGGTAACCTGCTTGAGAATTTTCTTCACAGACTTGTGCGCAGCCTTTGAAAGTTCCGCATAAGAAACAGACTCGTCCACGAGGAGGGCAAGGTCTCTTCTTACTTCAGGGAACTTAGGCATCTCCTGAAACTTGACTTTCACTCTTGAAATAAGTTTCAGCAGCACAGGCCAGACGATTTCCACTGCGAACACCGGCTGACGTACATCAAACTTCTTTGCCAATGCAGGAGAAACTGTTCCCATTGTGGCGAACACCTCGTGAGTGCCAGGCAGTCTGTAAACTATACCCTCCGAGAAAATATCCTCCGGAGCGGCTTCAGTTTCCATTGAATACAAATCAATTGCATAACGGCTGCAGAGCTGTTCGAAGTATCCTTTCAGCTGGAAATAGCTTCCTTTCTGCTCACCGAGTCTCCAAGATTTCGCATTAGGGCCTGACAGGAACATTGCAAAGCACTGATGCTCCTCGTAAGAATCGAGAGTCCTGCCGTCGGTTCCTGGAAGTTGTCTATATACTGAGCCATACTCGAAAGTACGGAGAGTGTTGATCTGCCTGTTTGCGTTGTATGCAATAACCTCAAGACCGTTGAGAATCAGCGTCTGTCTCATAACATTGAGGTCGGAGCTGAGCGGATTCACAATCTTCACGCAGTTCTCCGCAGGGAAGGTCTTCAAACCCTCGTAGTATGCGCTCTTGGTCAGTGAATTGTTCATTGTCTCCACAAATCCGTCCGCTACCAGGAAGTTTGAAATATAGTTTCTGGTTGCCTCCGGATCCGGGTCAGGTGTAGTGCCGATAGACATCCTCATAGTATGAGGAATCTCAATATTGTTATAGCTGTAGATTCTGAGTATCTCCTCGACAACATCGCACTCGCGATATACATCTATCATATATGTCGGAGCTGCAACCTTTGCACCCTCTGCATTCTTTTCTACAAATTCGTAATTCAAATAGGTCAGGATATTCTCTATGACATCGTGACCTATTTTCTTTCCGATGAATGCCTCAATCCTGTCATAATTCAGGTCAATCACCTTACGTTCAATAGGTTCCGGGTATGATACCTGTGTCTTGCCGTCAATATGTCCGCCTGCGACTTCAAGGATGAGCAGGGCAGCTCTCTTTGCAGCGAACGGAATTATTCCAGGGTCAGCACCCCTCTCATATCTGAATGACGCATCTGTCTGAAGGCCCTGAGTCTTGGCAGTCTTCCTGATGGAATGCGGGTCAAAATATGCGCTTTCTATGAAAACATTCTTCGTGGAATCAGATACTCCTGACTTTTCACCGCCGAAAACGCCGGCTATACACATAGGGCCGTTCTCATTGGCGATGACCATATCTGTGGAATGAAGAGTGCGCTCAACTCCGTCAAGAGTCACGAGTTTCTCTCCCTCACCAGCCCTTCTGACAATCACCTTGCCTCCCGCAATCTGGTCAGCATCAAAGGTGTGCATAGGCTGTCCCAACTCGAAAAGCACGAAGTTGGACACATCCACGATATTGTTTATCGGACGCAGGCCTATGGACATCAACTTCTTCTGAAGCCATTCAGGAGACGGGCCGACTTCCACGTCACGCACCGTTATTCCCTCGTACTCAGGAGCGCCTTCAAAATCCTGAACCTCAATAGGTATGGCACCATTGCCTTCACCTTCCTTGAATGAAGAAACATCAGGATATGAGAATGTGCAAGGTATATTGTTGAGACGCATATAAGCGTACAGGTCTCTTGCTACGCCGATATGAGACGCCGCATCAACCCTGTTCGCAGTAATCTCATACTCAATGACAGCATCAGACTTCAAATGAAGATAATCCTTGGCCGATGTTCCTACGACAGCATCTGCAGGAAGAACCTTGATACCGGCGTGGTCATTTCCTATGCCAAGCTCATCTTCCGCGCAGATCATACCGAATGATTCAACTCCACGGATTTTTGATTTCTTGATTTTGAAATCGCCCGGAAGCACAGCGCCCAATCTTGCGAAAAGCACTTTCTGGCCGGCAGCAACGTTAGGGGCACCGCAAACCACAGTCAGCAGTTCACCTGTACCGTCATTAACCTTGGTTATGTGAAGATGGTCGGAATTCGGATGAGATTCGCACTCGACGACCTCAGCCACGACTACTCCGGCAAGTCCGCCGGGAATTTCCTCCTCTTCCGAAACCGAATCCACCTCAATACCGATGGATGTCATAGCATCTGCTATCTGCTGCGGGGTAAGATCGGATTTAAGATAATCGCTGAGCCAGCTATAAGAAAGTTTCATATCATCAATTTTTTAATATTCCATGTTCAATGCAGTTTGGCGTCATTCCGCCGATAAACTGCTATTTGTCAACATCTTCCGGATTAAAGAGAGACGAGACGAATTCCTTTTTGTCAAACACCTTCAGGTCATCAATCCCCTCGCCTATTCCTATGAATTTTATAGGGACTTGCAACTTGGAAACTATCCCGACGACCACTCCGCCTTTCGCGGAACCGTCAAGTTTTGTAATCGCAAGTGAAGTCACATCTGTAGCCTTTGAAAACTCCTGCGCCTGCTGGTAAGCATTCTGGCCGGTAGAGCCATCCAGAACCAGCATCACCTCGTGAGGTGCATCAGGTATCACTTTACGTATGACATTACGGATTTTCGTAAGCTCATTCATCAGGTTCACCCTGTTGTGCAGACGGCCAGCAGTATCAATCAAGACAACGTCCGCCTGCTTTGCGACTGCGGAACTTACGGTGTCGAATGCGACTGAAGCCGGGTCTGAACCCATTTCCTGCTTTACAATGGAAACGCCTGCCCTGTCAGCCCAAATCTGAAGCTGCTCGACCGCAGCGGCACGGAAAGTATCCGCAGCACCTAACACGACGTTCTTGCCCTGCGCTTTCAATTTCGCGGCCAACTTTCCGATTGTAGTGGTCTTGCCCACACCGTTAACGCCTACGACAAGAATCACGTAAGGCTTCTTGGAGAAATCGAACGGTATGACATCTGATGAGGTTTCACTCTCAGAGTTGACATCGAGAAGTTTTGCAATTTCTTCGCGGAGGATTTCCACGAGCTCCGTCATCGACATATACTTATCCTTCTCGACACGCTCCTCAAGATTGTCGATTATATCCAGGGTCGTATCAACTCCCATATCTGACGAAATCAAGGCCTCCTCGATAGCATCCAGGACCTTGTCGTCAACTTTGGACTTACCTACAATAGCCCTGGAAAGCTTCTTGAAAAAGCCTTCATTTGTCTTTTTTACTCCCTTATCGAAAATTCCCATAAAACAGCTATCGGATTAACGAACAAAGATAATCAAAACACGCGCAAAATACAAAAAAGAGGCACGATGCGTCAACACCGTGCCTGCTCGAAATATGTTCAAATTCTCTTACTTCTTGTCGAAGAAGTCTTTCTCTTTGCCAGCATCTACGAACTGCTCTACAAAGACATAAGCGCCAGTCTTTGGAGACTTGTCCATACGGATGCACTTAACAATGCTTCTAGCACCTGCTTTGGCTGCGAAGGTTGCGACTGCTTTCTTTGCCATAAACCGTTCTCCTTATTATTTAATCTCACGATGAAGAGTCACCTTGTGAAGGTATGGATTGTATTTCCTACGCTCAAGACGCTCTGTTGTGTTCTTCTTGTTCTTTGTGGTAATGTATCTTGACATTCCAGGTACACCGCTCTCTTTCTGCTCTGTGCACTCCAGGATGACCTGCACCCTGTTTCCTTTAGCTTTCTTTGCCATTTTATCTAGAATTAAACAAGGTTAATATATCCTTTCTTCTGGGCATCTCTGAGAACGCTTTCCAAGCCGTTCTTTTCAATGTGTCTGATACCCTTGCAGGTCACCTTGAGGGTGACAAACCTCTGCTCTGACTCAAGCCAGAACTTCTTGTTCTTGAGGTTCAAAGAGAACGCTCTCTTTGTGCGAAGCTTAGAGTGGGCAACATTGTTACCGATCATTCTCTTTCTTCCTGTTACTTGACAAACCTTTGCCATATTATTTTTACTTTTTAATTTTCTCTAAATAGTCCACACGGACCGCAAATATCGTATAATTTTTTGGGAAATCCAAAACTTACACCAGTTTAAGGAATCGGTTCCACCTGATGTTGAACGGGAACTTCCTGTTGGCATCCGTAGAGAGCCAGATCAAAGCCGGCCTTCCGACTATGTGATCCTCCGGGACAAATCCCCAATATCTGGAATCCAATGAATTATGACGATTATCGCCCATCATGAAGTAATAGTCCTGTTTGAAAGTATATTCGTCGGTCTCAACACCGTTGATGAATATCTTGCCGTCTGACACCTTCAAATCATTCTTCTCATAAACTCTTATCAAACGCTCGTAAAGAGGCATATTGTCGGAGTTCAATTTTACTGTCATGCCCGCTTCCGGAATCCATATCGGACCGTAGTTGTCACGAGTCCATCTGAACTTCTCGGTGTAAGGGAACAGCATAAGATATGAATCGGGGTAATCCGGAGGATAAACATCCACCTGCTCCTCTATGCTGGCCACATTTGCACAAGACTTGACTGCATCAAGCATAGACGCTGTCAACGGCATCTGCGGATAACCGGGCAATGTTTCGTCATATTGCAGTTCTGAGATATTCAGACCAATCTTTTCCAACAGTTTGGAATTGATTCTGGAGCCGTCAGTCACGACGGTGTAAGTAGTCTGAACACCCGGCCACACTTCCTGAGCCACGGAATTGATATAGACTTGACCATCAACGACCGAAAGAGTATCACCGTGTATCGCTACACATCTCTTGACATAATGGTCTTTTTTGTCTGACGGACGAACCTTCACAGGCCCGTATGCTTTCACAGCATAATCTTTTCCGTAAAAACGGCAGACTGTATAGTAATCGTCAGCCGGTGCTTTTGTCAGGACTGTATCCCCGTCAGGGAAACCGAATACGACATAATCGCCTCTTTCAACATTTCTGAACCCCTTAAGTCTGCGATAATCATTGTGGAGCACAGTCGAGTACGACTCTTTCCCGAAAATGACGTTGTGCGTAAAAGGGATTGTGAGAGGAGTCTCGGGCAATCTCGGACCGAACGTCAACTTGCTTACGAAAAGATGATCCCCCGTAAGAAGTGAACTTTCCATCGAAGATGAAGGAATCTTGAACGCCTGGAAGAAGAAGATATTGATGAAGGTTACAAAAACAACCGCAAAGATGATGGCATCGAGCCAATCAAGAAACACGTTTCTCTTTTCACCTTCCTTGTAGTCTTTTTTCCAAAACAGCCATTTCACCTTTCTGGTGATATGGTGGTCGAAAATGACGACAAGACCTAAAAGCCACCAATAGTTTCCCAGCCAGATCACCCATATCAAATAGAGGATAGACCAAAAGGCCATCCGCGCCCACTTGTTATGGTATAGATCCTTCAGCCCCATTCAGCAACTATTTTACCTTATTTACTATAGCTTCGAAAGCTTTAGGATTATTCATAGCAAGGTCTGCAAGCACTTTGCGGTTAAGACCGACGTTCTGCTTTGCCAATTTGCCCATGAACTGGGAGTATGAAATACCGTACTGACGTGCGGCAGCATTGATTCTCTGAATCCAAAGTGCACGGAACTCACGTTTCTTAGCTTTACGGTCACGGTAAGCGTAGGTAAGACCTTTCTCATAGGTGTTCTTTGCTACCGTCCAAACATTTTTCCTTGACAGGAAGTAACCGCGGGTCTTCTTAAGAATCTTCTTGCGGCGAGCCCTAGAGGCTACTGAATTTACTGATCTTGGCATAAATTTTACTTTTTTTGGATACAGTGATCGTCATCGCGATTCTTTATGACTGCATTCCAAGTTTGACTTTAAATGATTACAATACCAGAAGCTCTTTTACTCTTCTCTCATCAACGTGGTTAACGAGTGTGAAGTGATCAAGATTTCTTTTCTGCTTCTTGGTCTTCTTGGTGAGAATGTGGCTGTGATAAGCGTGTTTTCTCTTGATTTTTCCCGTTCCGGTAAGCGCGAAACGCTTTTTGGCACCGGAGTTGGTTTTAAGCTTTGCCATTTTACAAAAGTTTTAATAATTTATTTTACAACTCTGCAGGGGCTCACACCCCTACAGAATCATTTATTTCTTCTTTATCGGAGCAATCATCATTATCATTCGCTTACCCTCAAGCTGCGGCATATGCTCGGCACGTCCATACTCCTCAAGTTCTACTGCGAAACGCAGAAGAAGTTTCTCTCCCTGGTCAGCGAACTGAATGGAACGACCTCTGAAGAATACTGAGGCTTTGACCTTTGATCCTTCGTTGAGGAACTCCTGCGCGTGCTTCAACTTGAACTGGAAATCGTGCTCGTCAGTGTTCGGGCCGAAGCGAATTTCCTTGATAACTATCTTGGTGGAATTCTGTTTCATCTCCTTCGCCTTCTTCTTCTGCTGGTAAAGGTATTTCTGATAATCCAGAATCTTGCACACAGGAGGATCGGCCTTTGCGCTGATCTCAACGAGGTCGAGCTCCAACTCGTCAGCCATCTTCAATGCCTGAGCAATCGGGTAAACACCCGGCTCTGCTATATTGTCACCCACAAGACGAACCTGAGCAGCTCTGATTTCATCATTGATATTCAGTTCATTCTCATCTTTGTGTCTCGGAGGAGCCATACGTGCTCCTGCGGGTCTTGGGCCTGCCGGCTTTGGTGCTCCTGCAGGTCTTGTACCTGATGGCCTGGGGCCACCGAAGTGAGGTTTAAAAGGCGTTGCGATAGATTTGCCCTCCCTAATAGTTAATTTATAAATAATTGCTGACTATAACTCAGTACTGCGGGATTCCGACGCCACTTTAAGTTTGGCGATGAAATCCTCAACAGGCATCGAGCCTTTGTCTGCTCCTTCACAACGAACGGAGACTGTGTTTTCTGCAGCCTCTTTTTCGCCGACAATCACAAGCACAGGCACACGGAGCAATGATATCTCACGGATTCTCTTACCCAATGTCTCGTTGCGATCGTCCATTGAAGCGCGAATATCGGATTTTTTCATCAAATCACAAACTTTTTCTGCATATTCGGTGTACTTTTCACTGACTGGCAGCACTTTCACCTGATCAGGAGCAAGCCAGAGAGGAAGATGTCCTGCAGTGTGCTCAAGCAATACGGCGGTGAATCTTTCGATTGATCCGAAAGGTGCCCTGTGAATCATAACCGGACGCTTCTTCGAGCCATCTTTGTCCGTGTATTCCAACTGGAAACGCTCAGGGAGGTTGTAGTCAACCTGAACTGTACCGAGCTGCCATTTTCTGCCGAGCGCATCCTTGACCATAAAGTCAAGTTTAGGTCCGTAGAATGCAGCCTCACCATATTCAACGACAGTCTTGAGACCTTTCTCTGCCGCAGCATCTATGATTCCCTGCTCAGCACGATCCCAATTTTCGTCTGTTCCGATATATTTCTCCTTATGGTTAGGATCTCTCAATGAAACCTGAGCCGTGAAGTTCTTGAAGTTGAATGTGCCGAACACATAGAGAATCAGGTCGATAACCTTCTCGAACTCTTCCTTGAGCTGGTCAGGACGGACAAAAAGATGCGCGTCATCCTGAGTGAAGCAACGGACTCTGGTCAAACCGTGGAGCTCACCGCTCTGCTCATAACGATATACGGTGCCGAACTCTGAGAAACGGAGAGGAAGATCCTTATAAGATCTAGGTTCTGAACGATAAATCTCGCAGTGATGAGGGCAGTTCATAGGTTTGAGCATATATTCCTCACCTTCCTGCGGAGTATGAATCGGCTGGAACGAGTCTTTTCCGTATTTTGCATAGTGACCGGAAGTAACATAAAGCTGTTTGCTTCCGATATGAGGTGTAACTACCGGCAGATAACCGTATTCATCAAGTTTCTTGCGGAGGAAATTCTCAAGCTGGAGTCTCATCACAGCACCTCTAGGCAGCCACAAAGGCAGTCCGAGCCCGACGCGTGAAGAGAATGTGAACAGCTCCATCTCCTTGCCGAGTTTTCTGTGGTCCCTCTTCTTGGCCTCTTCGAGAAGCACAAGATATTCGTCGAGAAGTGACTTCTTAGGGAATGTTATACCATATACTCGGGTAAGCTGAGGACGTTTCTCATCGCCTCTCCAATATGCACCTGCGATGGCTGTAAGTTTCACAGCCTTAATCATTTCTGTATTTCTGAGGTGAGGTCCACGGCAAAGGTCGGTGAAATCTCCGTTCTTGTAGAATGTGATCTTTCCGTCTTCCAGTTCGCTGATAAGCTCGAGTTTGTACTCGTCACCTTTCTTGGTGAAGTAATCCACAGCCTCAGACTTGGAAACGTGAGAGCACTCGAAAGCCTCTTTCGAATGGGCAAGTTCGAGCATCTTCTTCTCTATCTTTGGAAGATCCGCATCAGTCAAAACCCTGTCACCCAAATCAATGTCATAGTAGAATCCGCTCTCGACAGCAGGTCCGATGCCGAACTTGACACCCGGGAACAATGCTTCAAGGGCCTGGGCCATAAGATGGGCAGAAGAGTGCCAGAACACACGCTTGCCGTCTTCATCATCCCACTTGAGCAATCTGACTGAACTGTTTTCCTCTATTGGGGTATCCAGTCCGATTGTCGTACCTTTTCCGACAGATGTATCGCTTTCCGCTTTCACTGACACAGCCAGAACATCGGCTGCCAGCCTCGGGCTGATACTTTCTGCAATCTGATAGCCTGTAACGCCTTTCTCGAAGGCCCTGACGCTACCGTCAGGAAATGTAATGTTAATCATAACACAATAATTAATAATTGAATTGGACTAACCAGTATTTACAAACCAAGTACTTGAACTTGATTAGCCATATTATTAGTCAAGAATGCAAAGGTAAGCATTTTTTCGTATCTTTGCGCACAAATGAGACTGCGATGAAAGAGACTATTGAAAGACGATTGCTTTGGAACGAAGCGGCTAAGGCCGGACTTCTCCTCGGATTGTTCACAGGCATATTCATTTTTGCCAACACAATGCTTCCCAAGTTGCTGACAGGCGGTAAAGGTTTGGCCGTACTTTCAGTGATAATAAGCACAGTCTTGTGGCTGGTAAAGTTTGTCGGATGTCTGGCGCTGTTGAGATACTTCATGATGAATTTCAGCTCAAAATTCAAAGGTGTCACCGTGCCGGTCATATTCCGTTTCGGAGTGATTACAGCATTGACGTCAGCTCTCATCGTCGCCGGAATAAATCTTCTCAATCTCACGTTCATCAGTTCGGAAGATATGCAGTCGATAATTGACACCACTCTGCAGAGCTATGGTTCAATATCGCAACTCAGTGACAGCGACAGAGTTATATTAGACAGGACGGTCAGCCATCTTCCTCAGATTTCATTCTTCGTGACGTTGGGATACTGTTTTCTCTACGGCACGTTAGCCTCCAGGATATTCGCCAACACAATCCTTCCAAAAGACGAATTCGGGGACATCGCAGACGAACAATAATAAAGACTCAGCACAATGGAATACCCTCTGGACCTCACAATCATAATTCCGTTCCTCAATGAGAACGAATCTTTGCCTGAACTCGTATCCTGGATTCACAGGACAATTGACGGAAAAGGCTGGAAATACGAAATTCTGATGGTGGATGACGGAAGCAAGGACGGTTCGTGGGATACAGTGCAACGACTTGCAAAGACTGACCCGACCATTCACGGCATACGCTTCAGAAGAAATTACGGCAAATCGGCAGCTCTCTACCACGGTTTCAAGGCCGCTAACGGAAAGGTTGTAGTCACGATGGACGCTGACCTGCAGGATTCACCGGAAGAGATCCCCGAGATGTTCAGGATGGTAACGGAAGAGGATTGGGATGTCGTTTCCGGATGGAAGCAGCACCGTCAGGATAACAAGCTGACTAAAAATCTGCCGTCAAAACTGTACAACGCCACGGCAAGATGGATTACCGGGATACGCCTGCACGATATGAATTGCGGGTTGAAAGCTTACAAAAACGAGGTAATCAAGAATATAGAGGTTTACGGTGAAATGCACAGGTACATACCGTATCTTGCAAAGAATGCCGGATTCGAGAGAATCACAGAAAAGCCGGTGCACCATCAGAAAAGAAAATACGGCAAGAGCAAATTCGGAATGGAACGGTTCGTCAACGGATTTCTCGACCTGCTGTCACTTTGGTTTCTCAGCACTTTCAGCAAGAAGCCTATGCACTTCTTCGGATTTACCGGAATTCTGATGTTTCTTGCGGGCTTCATTCTCACTATCATATTGATAGTCACCAAGCTCGTGCACCAGGCAGGCGGAATGCACTTCAGACCTGTTACGGACCAGCCGCTGTTCTACCTTGCTCTTCTCGCTGTAATCCTGGGTGTAATGCTATTCCTCTCGGGATTCATTTGCGAGATGATATCACGCAACGCTTCCGAGAGGAACAAGTACAATATCAAAGAAGAATTCTAATAATCTGCTTTGGAATTATTTCAAGACAGATTCTAATATCTGTTCAGCGGTCTGCCGCCGGTCATCATGTGGACTTTCCTCTTCACTTCTTCGAGGACAACATTGTGTTCCTCAAGTGAAGCCTTCTGAGACTCGGTAAGTTCTCCTTTCGCAGTGATTGCGTCAAGATGTGCAGATGCGGATGAAAGAACTGTATCTATCAGTTCCACGATATTCTCCATATCCTTCTCAACGAAGCCTCTCGTGGTGACTGCCGGAGTACCGATACGCACGCCTGAAGTCTGGAACGGAGATCTGGAATCAAACGGAACCATATTCTTGTTGACAGTGATGTCTGCCTTTACAAGCTCAGACTCTGCAACGCGGCCTGTAACTTCAGGGAATCTTGTACGCAAATCTATGAGCATCAAGTGATTGTCTGTCCCGCCTGACACCACTTTATAACCCTTTGATATGAATTTTGCGCACATAGCCTGCGCATTCGCAACGACTTGCTTCTGATATTCAACATACTCAGGCTGCATCGCTTCATAGAATGCGACAGCCTTGGCAGCAATCACGTGCTCGAGCGGGCCGCCCTGAATACCTGGGAACACGCTTGAATTCAGGATCTGAGACATTTTCTTAACCTCGCCTTTCGGTGTAGTCCTGCCCTGAGGGTCATCGAAATCCTTGCCAAGCAGAATAACGCCGCCACGCGGGCCTCTCAATGTCTTATGAGTTGTCGAGGTTACAATATGCGCGTATTTGACAGGATTCTTGAGCAGACCTGCAGCGATAAGACCTGCAGTGTGCGCCATATCAATCCAGAGAATTGCTCCGACCTCATCCGCAATCTTGCGCATACGCTCGTAATCCCACTCGCGGGAATAAGCCGATGCACCTCCGATTATCAACTTCGGATGACACTCCCTTGCGAGAGACTCCATCTTGTCATAATCAATGAGTCCAGTCTCCGGATCAAGTCCGTAAGCAACTGCCTTATAGAGAATTCCTGACGCATTCACAGGAGAGCCGTGCGTAAGATGACCACCCTGAGACAAATCAAGTCCCATAAATGTATCGCCAGGCTTGAGCACCGCCATTTCAACGGCTAGATTTGCCTGCGCTCCTGAATGCGGCTGCACATTTGCATACTCCGCATCATAGATCTGGCACAGTCTGTCTATTGCAAGCTGTTCGATCTGATCAACGACCTCGCACCCGCCATAATATCTCTTTCCCGGATAGCCCTCTGCATACTTGTTTGTGCATACAGACCCCATCGCCTCCAGCACCTGGTCTGTCACATAGTTCTCTGATGCAATCAGTTCAAGTCCTTGAGACTGTCTCTCTTTCTCTCTCTTGATAAGATCAAAAATTTGCAAATCCTGTTTCATACTGTCTAATTTTTTCCTTCCGCTATGTTATAAGGATAGGTTCAGTTTTGGCAAATATAGCATTTATAATCTATTTTTTGCCTTAAATTTGTAAGAAGATGCTTGAATTTTCGGCACACATTGTAAAATCACCAATAACTGATGAAGAACAGAAAATTACTGAATATCGAACTTGGCAGAGTTTCCGCGGACGAATACAAAAAACTGCCGGATTCCGGCATATCGATTATCCTGGACAATATAAGGAGCGCGCACAACGTAGGGTCGGTATTCCGCAGCGGTGATTCTTTCAAAGCCGACAAAATCTGGCTTTGCGGCATCTGCGCGACACCTCCGTCCGCCGAAATCCACAAATCAGCTCTCGGAGCCGAATTCAGTGTCGAATGGGAATATGCCGAGGACACTTTGGCATTGGTCAAACGTCTTCACAATGAAGGATATACCATATTGAGCATCGAGCAGGCTGTCGATTCAATATCTCTGGACAAGTTCGTCCCCGAAAAGGGAAAGAAGTACGCCCTCATCTTCGGGAATGAAGTTGAAGGCGTACAACAAGCTGTCGTAGATGAATCTGATGATGTCATCGAGATTCCGCAATTCGGCACCAAACATTCACTGAACATCTCAGTGACCGCCGGCATTATTCTCTGGCATTTCAGATACGCTATGGGAATATAACGGCGACCTGGATTACCTCTTGACAGGACGGAGCACAAATCCGAATTCGTACTCGGCCGGGTGCACCATATACTCGTCCAACGGTTTCTGTCCCCAAGAGTCGATTCCGCCCACGCCCATTTCCTTCAGGTCAAAATTGACGTATGTTGTCCCTTCGGCGCGTGAATTATCGAAAGCTTTCGAGCGCAGTTCAAGCGAATGCGTAGCCCTTCCGGCCTGTTTGTTTGTCGGATTCGGACGCGTTACAGGAGCATCCAGGGCACTGTCCATATCTTTCTGACTGAACGGCAATGCCGACCCGCTGAAGAGCACATCCGAAGAAATCTCCAATCCAAGCCCCGCTTCATTGAGCACTCTCATCCATCTCATATCCGATTTTGTGCCGGATTCCTGAGTGCGTACATAGCCGTACCAATATTGGTCTTGAACTTTCTGGACATAATGTCCGACAATCGCTGAAGATTTCCTGTCACAATAGTTGTCCCACGGACCGCGGCCGTAGAAATCGAGTGTCGAGAAGTCTCCCGGCATCGCCAATTTCATTCCGAAACGGAACAGGTCAGGCGCAGCTGCAAGATTGCCTGAGTCATTCATCTTTTCAACCACCTTGATTGAGCCGTCAGAGTAAATCTGATATATCAAAGTCACGAATCCGAAGTTTTCAAATGGCCGATATACAGCCTCAACCACATATCCATCTCCATTTTTCGCAGTACGTAATGAAGACAATTTGAACTCCGGATATCTCCACATCTTCATCTTCTCGTGAAGACGCGCGCCCAGGTCATTTTCCACCGGTGCTCTTCCGAATGACGGCATTGCAGGTTCTTTCAATGTCTCAACACCTGCTATTTCATAACTTGCGAGCCAACCGGTTGATTTGTCAAATGACAGGCTCCAAGTGGAAATCCTGTCGATTTCATCTGACTTGTCATACACGAATCTTCCTGAGAATCTTAATTCAGAAGCATTCTCTGACATAATCAGGCCGTTATCGACTGATGCCGAGCCATTGACATAAGCAGCTGCAGGTGCTTCATACAGAGCAATCTGGTCATAAGCGACCTGGTATCCGGCCGGAAGCAAACCGTCCGCGCGCTTGAGCTGCCAATTGACATTCAGATAGATATCGGAGTCAAGACCGTCCGAATAATTAACCTTGGAGGATTCCGGATTCGCAAAGGATTTCAAGACTGCCGCCAGAATATCCTCACCTGTTATGCCGAGACCGATTGCAGCTGTCTTGCCCGGCGCGACATCAACATTCTCCAGCACTCCTGAAAGCACCTCAACGCCACCACATTCGACTGTCCAGGTCATTCTGTAACGCGAGAGATCAATAAAGAAATTCTCGTTATATACGACAACGTTCAATTCCTCGGCATTGTGATTTTCATCACCCATCAATGAAGGAGATATAGGGTCAGCCGACGTCAGGATTGACCTGTGCTGATATTTGATCTCGTACGCCTGAGGATGCCAGCTGCGGTCCGCCGCAATGAATCCGTTGCAGTTGAATGAGCCGTCGGATGCGTCATAATCATTGCTGTCACCACCATAAATGTAGATATGGTCGGTACCGTACTTCTCCGGATCAACTTTCTTGTACAATGCCTGGTCCACGAAATCCCAGATGAAGCCGCCCTGATATGACGGATATTTGCGGACCAGATCCCAGTATTCCTTGAAGTTACCGTTGGAATTACCCATCGCGTGAGAGTATTCGCACTGGATGAGAGGCCTGGTCGGATTGGACTGGAGATACTTTTCACATCCGGCAGGAGATTCATACATAGGACAGAAAATATCCGTGTTGTAGTTAAGCACTGCACGTTCGTACTGCACAGGGCGGGTGCTGTCGTATGACTTTATCCAATCATATACTTTCTCGAAATTCTCTCCGTTGCCGGCTTCATTTCCCATACTCCAGATGATTATGGACGGATGGTTGAAGTCCCTGAATATCATACGTTTGTTGCGGATGAGATGCGCCTGGAAATAGTCTTCCCTATGCGCCAGTGAAGCATCTCCGTAGCCCATTCCGTGAGACTCGACATTCGCCTCATCGACAACATACAGTCCGTACTCGTCGCACAATGAGTACCACAATGGGTCATTAGGATAATGAGATGTTCTTACAGCATTGATATTCAACTCTTTCATTATCCTGATATCACGAATCATATCGTCCTTGGTGACAACATATCCGGTATGAGGATTCATTTCGTGCCTGTCCGTGCCTTTTATCAATATCGGCTTTCCGTTGACCAGAAGTTGTGCATTCTTGATTTCAACAGTCCTGAATCCGAAACGTACCGAAGCACTCTCAACCAGACTCTTCTTATCGGATGCAGAAACCTTAAGCGTATATAGATTAGGAGTTTCCGCTGTCCACAACTCCGGGTTTGACACTTTCGGTTCACACTGCAGGAGAATGTTGCCTTCTGCGGTCTTTTCAGACTTCGCGTTGACCGGAATCGACTCGGAAGCGACCACTTTTCCATACCTGTCAAGAATCTCGTATGCAACGGACGATATACCGGAAGTAACAGTCACTGAAAGCTTTGCGTTACCCGACATATCTCCGGAGACATTGATATCCTCGATTCTCTTCTTCTCTCTGGTATATACATAGACATCCCGTGATATGCCTGCGAAACGCCAGAAATCCTGATCTTCCAAGTATGAGCCGTCACACCACCTGAAAATTTCCAGAGCTATGCTGTTTTTGCCGGCCTTGACGTACGCGGAAATGTCGAAACGAGCATCCAGCTTGCTGTCTTCGCTATAACCTACTTCTTTGCCGTTCACCCATACTCGCACATTTGAAGTAGCAGCACCTATGCAAAGGCAGATCTGCTTGCCTTTCCAATCTGCAGGAATATCGAAAGTCTGTCTATATTGACCCACATAGTTATGCTCCTCAGGCACATACGGTGGGTTGTTCTTGAAATGTCCACGCCACGCATAGCCTATATTCAGATACAACGGATCACAGTATCCGCTGAATTCCCAAAGGCCGGGAACGGGGATATTTCCCCAAGCAGAATCGTCAAAGGCGACATTCTGGAACCCGTCAACGCGGTCAGCCACTGACTGGCAGAAGTTAAATTTCCATATTCCGTTAAGCGACAATGTTTTCTGCTGTTCAGTAACGAAAGTCGCCCTCATCGGCAGTCTGTTGGATTCGACAATTCCTGGGTCCTGCCAATCAGGAAGTTCTGCAGCATTCAAACCTGTAATATTCAGAACAGCTGTGGCCAATACGCCGATTGCTGCCGTTGTTCTCAAGAAATTCATAACTCGGTTATTGTTTTATATTCAATTATGCTTGTTATCCTATTTTTTGCGCCCGGTATCCAACAGTACGACTGCTCCGTCCATTGTGGAGGCAAGGATTCCCACACGACCTTTCAAGTTAACTGTTTTCAACGGATTGACCAACGCCAGCGAGACCTTGTGAGCCCACAGGAAATGCCCGTCGGAAGAGTCGAACGCCACGATATTGCCTTTATCTGAAGGTATAAGCAACATTCCTTCAATCTCTGTCAAAGCAGATGTTCCGATATCATATCCCAGACTGTCGCACACCTCCCAGGTTTTATCTGATGAAGGCAACGACTTGTCCGATGACGTGCACGCTACATCTGACGGGAACGCATAAACTCGTCCGTGCATCACTTTGGAATACACCGTTCCGCCGTCTTCGCTGACACACAAGGCATCCCTGCCTCCGTCAACGTGGAGCACTTCTTTTCCGGTTTTGGCATCGATTGCATAGATTTTCCTGTCAGGCACTGCCACAAAGATGCGACCTGAAGCATAAACCGGCACACAATGCGCTGGAGAATACATTCTGGAGCCTTTGTTGACTGTCCATACCCACTGCTCTCTACCGGTGCGAGGATTCAATGAATACAATTTCCTTCCCCAACTGCCGAACACAACTCGTTCGCTGTCACAATAAGGAGTCGATATCACGTGTCCTTCAACTCCGGAATAGGTCCACAAGGCTGTGCCGTCTTTAAGGTTCAACGCTCTGAAAGCATTGTCCGATCCGCCGATATATACAACTCCGTCCATTATCAGCGGAGAGGCAAGAACCGACTTTGAGGTGTGGTATGACCATTTCACGCTGCCGTCTGACGTTTTTAGCGCGTATATGTTGCCGTCCGTACAGCCGAACACGAGAGTATTTCCCGAGACTGCCGGGGTGGAATATATCTTTGCGCCGAAATCTTTTGACCATATCTCGTGACCGTCCTTTAAGGAAATACATTTCATCACTCCGGACGCCAACGGGAAGAACGCCCTGTCACCTTTTACGGCAAAACCTGCCGCAATGTTGGCCTCAAACGTCCGTTTCCACGTTTCTTTCACCTGCGGATATCGAGCATTGACATCATACCGCATCCAAGGATACCCTTCCGGCAACCCGTCCTCGTCATAAACCTCATTGTCAATTATGTCCGCACCCGGGAACTCATACGACCACCACGGAGCGAACTCCACTGCGGTATCTCCATAAATACGTCTCTCCGAGAATATTATCTTACTGTCCGAAACTCTGACTACGGTATAGCCGGGAACTTTGCCTGCCGACAACGATGAACGGCACAACACTCCCGGAACGCCCTGATAATCCATAGCCACATTCTTGTGCCAGTGACCGCCTATTTCGAATTGCACTCCAAGGCGTTTCAGCTGCCTTGTCACATCAAAATAGTTGAGCACGGACGAGTCCATCGGATAGTGGTTAATGAATATGCATCTTCCTTCATTTTCAAGTGACTGCAGCCAGTCCATCGTTTCTTTAGGGACTAAGCCGGGAGCCATTCTCATATCCGGACCGCTGTTGCAGCCTATGAATCTCCAACCTTTATGCTTGAACGAGAACCGTTCGTAACCGAACACCTTGAGAAATGTATTGCATCCGCTCTCCGACCAATTCGCATCGTGATTGCCCTGGACGACATAATACGGAAGCCGCAACGTATCCAGCATACTTTTGGCGATGCCGATTTCCTCGTCAGTTCCGAAGTCCGTCAGGTCTCCTCCGAATATGACGAAATCCAACGAGTCATACCTGTTGATATCCGCCAGACAAGCACTCAAATCCGCTATGGATGTGGTATTCACCGCAATGTGCGTATCAGTGACAAATGCAAAACGGAACTCGTCATCTGAAGATTCAGCGCACAGATTCTGCAATGCGGAGCAAAGCAGAAGCAACACTGCGACGGCCTTGAACAGTAATTTCCGGTCAGAATTCTTCTGCATCACTATATGACTTCTATTTCACTTTTCTTAATCCAACCCTGTCTTCCGTCTGACAATTCAATGTTGCACCAGTCGCCTAGACCGTCGGTGATAGTCACTTTGGTACCTTCGTGCAGCACGAACAGATCCTTTGACGATTCAGCGGAAGGCGAACTCTTGACAGATGACACAGGGGCCATAACAATTGCCTCGTCGCGTGTCTGGAACATTGATTTCTGCCATAGCGACATTCCCAAAGCATTCACTGAAAGCAGGAATATCACAATCGCCCCGTAAAATCCGGTACGTCTCATCACCGTCGAAGCACCTCTGAGGAACATCAGAAGCAATGCCAACGCCAAGGCAAACAGAACTAGTGACAGTACCGCCCAAGTATTTGAGCTCAACAGATAGGACAGTTTACGCATCCAGTTCTTAAGGACAAATTCAGGCACAGAATCTATCTTGTCCCTCAACTGCGCATTGGCAAATTCAAGATTGTATCTTGCGTCGGAGTATGACGGATCGACTTTCAGGGCACGCTCATAATTGAGAACCGCACGTGCACAGTCTCCTGACTTGTAGTAGGCATTACCCAGATTGTAATACAGTTCCGGTGACACTACTCCCACCTGACTGATTGACTGCCAGGCATTAACACTTTCATCCCAACGTCCCTGAGAATATGACTCGACACCTTTCTGCCACAAGGAATCCAAGTAGGAATCCTCTGCCCTTGAAACACTTGGCAACATCAGAAGCAGGGCTATAAGCAGAGCCGCCCCGGAGGCCTTATTGCTTTTTACACGAGATTTCATTGCAGAATCTATTGATGAAATAGCCTTGACAGCATCATTGTAATGGCTTGTCATAGCTTCATTTCCGGCATCCGGAGAATATCTTGCGAATTCGCACGCGTCAATCAGAGAAACATACAGGTCCACAAGTTCCTGAGGCACTTCTCTTTGCAAAAGCTGCTCGGAGATGTTTTCCTTATTGAGGTTCTCCACGCTTATATTCAATTTGTCGGCCACGTAACCCAGCAAGGCCTTATGCAATTCCTCATAGAATGCGGAATACAGATTCTTTTTCAGATAGTCCTCAGCAAGACGGAGACGCCCCAGCGCCATCTTGGTCGCCTTGCGGTTTCTGCTGCCGACCACATCTGCCTTTCTGGCTGCCATTCCCCTCAAAGCATACCACACGCAGAAAGCCAATAAGCTGATAATCAGCACTGTCGCCCAATAAGACAACGAACCGGCAAAGAACGTATTACGGAATTTGTACGACGGTGCTTTTGCACTTATGAAACGTATATCCTCACCAAGATTCTTCACGTCCTTCCTGTCTGTCACGGTCAATCCGGACGATTGTGCTTCAGATGATTCAGAGGCTGTTCCCTTCTCGACATCGAACACCAGAGGTTCGGTTGTCACCGTCTGATATTTTCCGGTACTGATATCGTAATATGAATACTCTATCGGCTCGATTGTGAACTCTCCATAACTTCTCGGTATGAACGGATATTCAAAAGTCTTGCTCCCGGAAGTACCGCCGGTGGATTTGTCCGTATTCTCGGAAGACTTCGTATCATAAACTTCCAGGTCAGCAGGGAATTTCACTGCAGGAGGTTCCAGCAATGAGACATTGCCGCGGCCTGACACTGTAACGATAAGGGATGTTGCCTCGTGAGTCTTCAGTTTGTCGTTGCTCAATCTTGCGGAAATCTTGAAGTTGCCCACACCGCCTCCGAATGAAGCAGGAGCTCCTGCAGGAAGATTCTTGACCTTGACGTGCACAGCCGGGGTTGTAAGACGCTTGCGGACTGTTGTCGTGCCGGTATCGAAGAAGCTGTCGAAGATGCTGTTTGTCGATCTTGACGCGGTCCTGATATTTACTAGGCAGGACAATTCCGCAGGGTCGATGGTCAAATCTCCAGCCTGCTGAGGAATAAGCACATAACGACGGAGAAGCGCCGCATT
This sequence comes from Acutalibacteraceae bacterium, assembly GCA_963636275.1. Classification (GTDB taxonomy): domain Bacteria; phylum Bacteroidota; class Bacteroidia; order Bacteroidales; family UBA932; genus Cryptobacteroides. The sequence goes on from CAVHJF010000013.1 coordinate 34,454, forward strand.
GTACAGTTGTCCGTTCACTTCCTCCCTATGGAAATCTATATTGTTCGGAGCAGCCGTTTCCTGACTCCAGAATCCGTTGAAAGACGGGAATCTTGCGCCTTCGAATCCTGCTATGTCAACTCTCTGATACAGTTTAAGTTCCGCTGTCAATGGCTCACCTATGACTGCCGAGGTCTTGCTCAGCGAGAATCTCAGGAATATGTCATCTGAAGAAACGTTGGATGTAGAGTTTCTTGATGATGAAGATGAACTGCCTGACTGTGAAGAAGATGACGATGACTGAGACGATGAACTTGAGCTTCCCGCAAGGACTTCTATCGGGAATGTTGAAGAATATACGGTTTCGCCTTTAATCTTCGCAGATGCCGCGGCCAGTTCGAAATGTCCGGTCGCTTTAGGAGATACGATATACGTGAATGTATATTGAGATGACTTGGTTCGTTTGCCGTTGATGATGCTTATGCTTGTGGATTCCCCTTTCTGAGGGCCCCATACCAACGAAAAGTCCGAGCCGACCTCCCAGCTGAAACTGCTTGGCCGCTCGTCGCCTTCAATTATGAACGTAACATTGAACTGTTCATCCGCACTCACCATATTGGGAGCGTCAACCTTGATGCGGTTCTGCGCAAATGCCAATACTCCCGCTAACATCAATGCTGACGACAACACCCATCTCTTTATAAACGATACCATATATATCCTTGTTCTATGACGTCTTACCAATTCTTATCTTTCTGCCTTGATTTCAGAGCATCAGCCTTCTCCTTGTTGACCTTGTCCTGGGTCTCTTTCTCTTTGGCCTGAATTGCCTTCAACATCTGCTGAGCCTGTTGCGGAGATATTTTCACAGGCTGCTGACCCTGACCGTCATTGCCCTGATTCTGCTGATTCTGGCCCTGATTGTTCTGATTGTTGTTATCCTGATTCTGATCTTTGTTCTGATCATTATTCTGATTGTCGTTCTTGTTGTCGCCCTGATTCTGGTCCTGATTGTTATCCTGGTTATTGTCCTGATTCTGAGAATCTCCGCCTCCGCCGTTCTGTTGATTCTGCTGATTTTCCAGCATCTTCTTGGCATAAACGTAATTCTCTTTCGCATCCATATCTCCAGGATTCCTCAACAAAGCCTCCTTAAAAGCATCCACAGCGGCCTGCCAATTCTTCTGCGCCACCGCTACGTCTCCTGTATTGTAATAATAATCAGAAGCATTGGCACCGGCAGGCGCGATATCCTTGATCCTTTCCAGCATTTTCCCCGCTTCATCAAAACTCTGCTGACGATATAGCGTATTTGCTAGATTATAATTGGCCGCAACGGAAAGAGAATCCTTCACAAGCGCCTTTCTATACGATATATCGGCTTCCTTCCACTCCCCCTTTCCGAACTTGCGGTTGCCGGCACGCACATCCTTCTTGTCCACTTGGGCTGACGCCGACAACGAACAGGCAAGAACTGCCGCAATCATCAGTGATATATGCTTCAAATATTTCATATCTACCTCTTGTCAAACAATTTACGGAATATTTTCCGTTCCCCGATCAACATTTCCACGACGAACAGGAACAATGCTATCGCAAAGAAATACATATACTGCTCATCGTATTCTTCAAACACTATGGATTTAAACTCTTCAGCATCCAGTTTCTTGATATCGTTAATCACCGGATTGAGTCCGAATTCATCATTGCCTGCGTGCACATAAGCGCCTTTTCCCGCCGATGCGACTTCCTTGAGCGTAGCCTCGTCCAGTTTCGTTACGACGATGTTTCCCTGCGAATCCTTCAGCAGCCCGTCTTTTACAGGAATCGGCTGTCCCTGGGCTGAACCTACGCCTATCGTATAAACGAGAATACCCATATCAGCAGCCTGTTTTGCCGCCTCAACAGGGTCATCTTCGTGATTTTCTCCGTCTGTTATCAGCACGATTGCTCTGCTTTTCTCGCTTTGCGCGCTGAAACTCTTGATGCAGGTGTTGATAGCATCTCCCATTGCAGTACCCTGCACCGGAACAGACTCCGTAGAGATATTGTTTAGGAACATCTTGGCGGAGACATAATCCGTCGTTATCGGGAGCTGCACGAAAGAAGTTCCTGCAAACAGGACAAGCCCGATCCTGTCACCGTCCAGTTTATCGACTATGCGAGAAATCGCAAGTTTGGCACGCTCCAGACGGTTCGGGGAATAATCCCTTGCCAACATCGAGTTGGACACGTCCAGCGCAATCATAACCTCGGCGCCACGGCTCTGATGTTCTTTAAGTTTGGCTCCTATCTGAGGCCTTGACAATCCTATGACAAAGAAGGCGAACGCCAATGAGAACAGCACAATGCGGAACCAACCTTTTGTCTTTGAATATGACGGCATCAGTTCTTTCACGAGAGCCTCGTCGCCGAACTTCTTGAGACGACGTTTTCTCAGATGCAGCATAAGCCCGTACAGTATCGGAAATACCGGTACGAGAAACAAAAGCAATAAATATTGAGCCTGAGCAAAATATATCATATCTAATTCTCCTTTAAGGAAGTCTGCGTATAACGAACAGCCTCAAAACCATCTCCAACAACAGACAAGCAAGCGCAACAAGCGCAAAGCCGACGAACAATTCCTTGTAAACAGGGAAGCTGTCGATGGTGGTACGCGCTTTCTCCATCTTGTTGATTTCGCTATATATTTCCGAGAGTTTCGTGTTGTCTGTAGCACGGAAATAACGTCCACCTGTAGTCTCTGCAATGTTTTTCAGCAAATCTTCGTCAATCTCGACTTCAACATTCTGCATCTGCACTCCCCACGGCGTCATCACCGGATATGGCGCTGTGCCGTTGGCTCCGACACCGATTGTATAAACCCTTATGCCATAAGTCTTTGCAATATCGGCAGCTGTCTGCGGAGTTATCTCACCGCTGTTGTTCACACCGTCAGTGAGAAGAATAATCACGCGGCTCTTGGCATCCGAGCCCTGCATCCTCGCCACCGCAGTAGCCAGGCCGTTTCCTATGGCGGTACCGTCCTCTATAAGTCCGGTCTCAATCTCTTTCATCAGATTGATCAGCGTAGCCCTGTCAGTCGTAAGAGGGCACTGGGTATAACTCTCGCCCGCAAAGACCACAATACCCATACGGTCAGAAGGTCTCTGGGAAATGAATTCAATGGCAATGTCTTTGGCCGCACTTATACGGTCCGGGTCGAAATCTCTCGCCAACATACTGGTTGACACGTCCATAGCCATCACTATGTCAATACCTTCAGTATCAATCTTCTCCATCTGGGATGATGAGCGAGGTCTCGCGATAGCGATTATCACCATTGTCAGGGCCACAAGCCTTAGCAGCACAGGAAGATGCCTTATAATCTCCATTATGCTGTGACCGCCTGATTTCCAGAATTTTATGTCAGACACACGCAGATGCGGTCGTCTTCCTGACAGCTCAATATAGATGTAATGAGCCAGCAGAAGTCCCGGAACGACCAGCAGCCAAAGAAGTTTAGGATATTCGAAGAACATTATTTCACCTCCTCCTTATCTTGATTCTCC